>CAVSRN010000084.1:0-117114 GCA_963730195.1 uncultured Alphaproteobacteria bacterium | reverse complement strand
TCGGGGAAAACGCCTGAACTCGCCGAACGATGTCGTGGTCAAATCCGACGGCACGGTCTGGTTCACCGATCCGGCCTACGGCATCGATGCCGACTACGAGGGCCACAAGTCGAACAGCGAGATCGGCGCCTGCCACGTCTATCGCCTCGACCCGGCAACCGGCGCGCTCGAGGTCGTGGCCGACGACTTCGCGCGCCCGAACGGCATCGCCTTCTCGCCCGACGAGCAGACGCTCTACGTCTCCGATACCGGCATGACCCACGACCCGGACGGCCCCCGCCACATCCGGTCGTTCGACGTCGAGGGCGGCCGCCATCTGCGCAACGGCCGGGTGTTCGCGGTCTGCGAGCACGGCCTGTTCGACGGTTTCCGGCTCGACACCGAGGGCAACCTCTGGACCAGCGCCGGCGCCGGCGTCAACTGCTACGACCCCGCCGGCGACCTGCTCGGCCGCATCCCGATCCGGAAGGCGTCGCCAACGTCACCTTCGGCGGCCCCAAGCGCAACCGCCTGTTCATCACCGCCACGACCTCGCTCTACGCCGTCTACCTCAACGCCAACGGCGTCCAACGGCCCTGAGGTCAAGCTTCGGATCGCGCGATCGAGGACCGAGACGAGCGGGGGCGAAACCGTTATCATGGCGCCATGCGGACGATCTCCTCCATCGACGCCAAGACCCGCTTCGGCCAGCTCCTCGACGCTGCCGGGCGCGCGCCGGTGACCGTTACCAGGAAGGGCCGGCCGACCGCCGTGGTGATGTCGGTCGAGGACTACGAGCGGCTCCGCGGGGCCGCCTGGCAGCGCCTGTTCGAGACCATGGAGACCGCGCGCCAAGCCGCGGCCGAGAGGGGCCTCACCGACGAGCTGCTCGAAGAGCTGCTCGCCAATGAAAGCTGAGCGCTGCGTCCTCGACACCAACGTCCTGATCAGCGCACTCCTGCAGCCGAGCGGCCGGACCGCGCAGGTTCTCGACGCGATCCGTGCAGCGGGCGGTGTGATCCTTCTTTCGAATGAGACATTCGCCGAGCTGGCGTCGCGGCTGCGGCGGCCGAAGTTCGACCGCTATGTCGACCAGACGCTGCGGCAACGCTTTCTGTCGGACCTGACGAGCGTGGCCGAATGGGTGACGGTCACCGGGCGGATCCGTGTCTGTCGCGACCCGGACGACGACAAGTTCCTCGAGACGGCGATCAATGGTGAGGCCAGCTGCATCGTAACCGGTGATGCGGATCTCCTGGCGCTCGACCCATTCGATGGGCTCCGGATTCTGACCCCGCGCGCCTTCCTCGAGCCGTAAAGTCAAGCATCGGACTAGTGGCGTGACTGGGCATAGTGGCGGGCGAGGGCGTCGCCGCCGAAGTCGTTGGCGAGGTCCCGCCACACGGTGTGGATGTGGTTCGCGCCGCGCTGGGTGTTGTCGTATTCGATGAGCAGCCGCTCGCCCTGGATCCGATAGTAATGCGGCTGCCCGCGCTCGGCGCTGCCCGCCCAGACGAAGCCCAGCCGGTCGAACTCCTGGTCGACCAGACGCGCCTGCTGGTCGGCGAGCTGGTCGGGCAGACGCGCGACATAGCAGCCGAGCAGCTCGCGCAGGATCGACGTCTGCCCGGCATCGAGCGCCCTGACCGGGATCCCCTTCGGCTCGGCGGTGAAGCTCAACGCGTCGAGGTGCGCCTGCTCGAGGCCCAGCGAAGCTTCCATGTCCGACTGCATCTTGGCCACCAGCTCGGCAAGCCGACCTTCGAAGCGCTGGCGGAAGACGTCGGTGACCGGCAGCGGCCGATGGCCGACCTCGAGCCGCGGGCGGTTGCTGCCGACCAGGTCCGTGGGCGCCACCGGCGATATCAGGGCCCGCGGGCGCTGCTGCTCGTCGAGCGCCCTGAACAGCTCGCGGCCGAGATCCTCCGCGGCGGCCAGCGGGCGGTGGAGATGCGGCCCCAGCAGCGGGCTGACGGCCGGATCGGCGCCGAGGAAGTTCGGCGTCGATGCCGCCACCTCGCCGCCGATGATCGTGTAGTGCAGCGACACGTGGTGCCCGCCGAACCGCCAGCCCCAGGGAGCGTCGCTGCCCGGCTCGCCGAAGATCGTGACGTAGTAGAGCTGCGGGTCACGACCGCGCTCGCGGCCGAAGTCGACCGACCAGCCCTCGAGCTGATCCAGGATGTCGTCGAGCCCCATGATCACGGCGACGGTCACGTAGCCGGGCGTGGACAGGCCGGTTGCTACCAGCCGATGGACGTTGCGCCGCTGGATCGCGCCCATGGCGGCGAGCGGCAGGCCGCCGTGATCGGTCGGCGTGTAGAAGAACAGGCGGCGCTCGTCCTCGTCCGGAAACGGCCGGCAGGCGACCCGGCGCTGCGCCTGATCCCACGAGTTCGATCAACGTGGCCGCCGCCTCGGCCATGCGCCCCGCGACCATCGACGTCATCGTCCCCCCCACCGCCTCATGGAATCCGAACCCGAGCTCAGGATCGCTCAGACCCCAAGCGTTGTCGACCTCGGATCGGCGGCCGATGCGGCGCACGCGCGCGTGGCGAGGGCATGGTCTCCCCATGGTCCCCCATGACCGCCCTTTGCGGCGGGGCATGGGCTGCTTAGGATCGCAGGCGGGCGTGCTTGACGGCGCGACGAGGCGGCTCGACACGGGAACCAGGCATGGGACTGCACTTCGAAACCTCGGAATTCCTGGCTCGACGGAGCAAGGCGCTGGCAGCGATCGCCGCGCCATTCCGTGGAGAATGGAGCCGCCGGTAACGGAGACTGAGCATGGTTGACGGCGAGAGAGGGGCTGCCGCTAGCGCGGCCGAGGGGGATGAAATCTCAAGCCCGCCATGTTAATATATAGAGGAGGCAACCTTGCAGGTGACTGGACCGCTACTAGCCGCCGCCGGGGCCATCTTCCTCGGAATGGTCATCCTGGCCGCGCGACCACCAACGACCCCGGAGCCGAACACAACCCCGACCGAACTGCAGTTGGCGGCGAATGCGCGGCCGGAGGGGCTGCTGAAGGGCGAGCCGTGGCCCCCTGGAACTGCCGCACACGCGCTCTATGCCCTGGAGCACGGCATGTACGACCCGGACGCCCCTGGCGCACCCCCGCCGCCGGAATGGTGGCCTCACGCTCCGGACTGGATGACGCGCGAAGAACGCGCAGACTGGCTACGGGCGCAACTCATCGATATGGAACGGGAGTGCGCCGAGATTAGCCCCGTCGTCCGTATCCCGCCCCGCCCCGAGCATGAGTGGTGTCCGTAGCCACGGTCCTAGTGTAGTGTCTCTCAAATGGCTATACAACAGGCTGTTGCTGGAGGGCGGCGCGGGCGCGGAGGATCTTGAAAGAAAAAAGGTGTCAAGGAAAGAAAAAAGGTGTCAGGAACCTTTTCGCAGGACAAAAGGTGTCACCTTTCGCCTACAGGAACCTTTCGCCGAACTCGTCGGTCACCCAGCATGGGGAGCAGGCAAATCCAGTCCGGTAGCCATCGCTTCGGTCGGCCACCTCTTGCCTCCTCACGGCGGTCGTGTCACGCGAGCTCAGCTCCTTCGCCCCCGGAGCTTTGGCGCCGCGCAGCATGCCCGCGACCGAGAGGTCCTCGTCGATGTCCAGCCAGTGAACGCCAAGGCGACAACCCGTAGTCGGCCCGCTGCTTGGGGGGCGCATGCAGCAGCCGAGGATACCACCAGAGCGGCGTCGTGATCCTGCGCCCGTCCTTGAGCGTGACCGTGAGCTCGGTGTCGGAGCAGAGGACCTGCTGCGGCTCGATCGCGTCGAGATCGTCATCGTCTGCCGAAGTGCTCATGCCATCTCTCCAGAAACCCGTTGCGATGCTGCCGCCAAGAGCAACTGGCTGATCGGGCGGCCTGCGAGGGCCGAGCGCCTCACGCCAAGTGGTGCTCCATGTCCAGCTTGCGCGCAATCGCATCCAGGGCCGCCGCCTCGTCACCGCGGAAGATCGGCATGGTGACATCGCGGTTCTGAGCGCGCTGAAACTTACGCGGGCTGATCGGGTGCAGATCCTCGATCAGCGCAATTACGGCAAAATCAGTTTTCTGTCTGAGCCGCGCCTCCTGCTGGAGCAACAAAGCTTCGCTGAGCTTCTCGTTGTTGGTGACCAGATAGAGAGCGGCCGTGCGCCCGATTCCCTTGGGTCGGAGCACGACGTCGCTGGCAAAGTCCTCGAATTCCTTGTGTACCGGCACGTTCTCTTCGATCTCGGCGACCTCACCGAAACGATCCGTGAGAGCCTGCATGGCATCCTCCCGGAACGTCGATCTCACGAACTCACGCGTGAGCAGTTCGATGTCTCGGGCGCGGATCAGCGCCGACAGAAAGCTCGCGGCGCGATCCGCAATCTCCCCTTCGGGGAAGGCCCCGGTCCGGATCTCCAGGGAGTCGCGATCCCAGTAGGCGCGCCCCTCGGCGAGCACGGCATCGAGCAGCTGGCTGCGCTGACCCTTGTCGAGTTCGACGCCCGAGGCAATCAGCCGCGAGAGATATTCGCCATCGTCCTCGACCCGATAGCCGTCCTCGCTCTCGACCACATAGAAGCCGATCCGGTCGCCGGACCGGTCGGTGAAAATCGAGCTCACCGCATAGCCTGCCGCTACGGCGTGGACCTCGAACGCCGAGCAGAACGCCGCGCACAGCGCGTTCTTCAGCTGTTCCGGCGTCATCACAGCAAGGGCCCTTTGCGCTCCTGCACCCGGAAGAACCTTCGCGCCGCCTCCCAAAAGCCGTTCTCCGTCCAGGCAAAGCGGCGCCGATGCGTCATTCCAGAGGATGGTACACGCAGGAGATTGTCAACGCTGCCCGGCCCGATCTCGATGCCGCCGCGCCGGCAATCGGCGTGGGCGTGCAGGCCGGGATGGTTCCCGTGGTATTCGTAGCGGCCGACCAGGGAGCCACCACTCTCCGTGCACAAAATCAGCATCGCCTGCCAATTGTTGCGACCCGGATGGCAGAGGCCACGAGCACGAACTGGCGCTCGCCGGCGACCGCACGCGCCGAGCGCCATCGCCAGCCGGCTCTGATCGGACGCGTTCTGGTGAACACGGGCGAGTACCGCGGCTGCAGGTCTTCCGAGCGCCAGCCGCTATCGGATTCCTGCGTCTTCTGTTCGATGATGAGCCTGCGGATCCTCATTTTCGGCTAAGTCCAGGTGCAGAACCGGGACTCTATAACCGGAAGCAGAGTACGTATGGAAGATATTGTCGCAAGGGTATTGCCAGCAGGCGACCGGCTGCGGGCCCGATGCGCCGGAAGTGACGCATGATGCGCCAAAAGTGTAGCATCAATTTCGGGCGCGGACGCTGGAGATCGGCTGGAGATTGGCCTCCAGGCGACCCCTGGACATCGCAAAAAGCCAGCAAATCCGCGGGGCACCTTCGTCGCATTCAGATAAAGTCCGATCAATCACTTATCAATCTCATCGTTACTTAAGCTGGACTTGGAGACATATAAATAAATCATGCGTCACTTATGCGGCGTTCAAAGAATAACATGCGCCAGATGTGACGCATGTGCCTGAGGATCGAAGTCGAATCGGGAAGAAAGTCAATCGTGCGGTCGGGTGGCCTGGCCGGGCGCGCGGCCGGCGGGCACGGGCGCCGGCGGCGGCTCACGTGACGCGCGTGCTTGTCACCCGGGCGCGGTTCTTCTAGGTTCGCGCCGCGGCCTCCGGACGGGGATCGGCCTGGGGCGCAGAGCAGCCGGAGAAGGGCGAGAAAAGCGATGTCGGGTGTCGATTGGGTTCTCTATCTGCTGATCCTGGCCTGTGCTGCGGTCGGCCTCGCCTATGGCGTCATGACCCGCAAGCTGGTCCTGGCCGAGCCTTCGGGCAGCGCGCGCATGCGCGAGATCGCGGGCGCGATCCAGGAAGGCGCGATGGCCTACCTGAACCGGCAGTACATGACGATCGCCGGGGTCGGCGTCGTGATCTTCCTGCTGCTCTGGATTTTTCTCGGGTTTCACGTCGGCTTCGGCTATCTGATCGGCGCGCTCCTGTCGGGCTCGACCGGCTACATCGGCATGAACGTCTCGGTCCAGGCCAACGTGCGCACCGCCGAGGCGGCCAAGCGCGGCCTGGCGCGCGGCCTCGACGTCGCGTTCCGGGCCGGCGCGGTCACCGGCCTCCTGGTGGTGGCGCTGGGGCTGCTCGGCGTCTCCGGCTACTACGGTCTTCTCCTGTTGCTCGGGCTCGACACCCGCTCGGTGCTGGAGGCCCTGATCGGCCTCAGCTTCGGCGCGTCCTTGATCTCGATCTTCGCCCGGCTCGGCGGTGGCATCTTCACCAAGGGCGCGGACGTCGGCGCTGATCTTGTGGGCAAGATCGAGGCCGGCATCCCCGAGGACGATCCGCGCAACCCGGCCGTGATCGCGGACAATGTCGGCGACAACGTCGGCGACTGCGCCGGCATGGCCGCCGATCTGTTCGAGACCTACGCCGTGACCGTGGTCGCGACCATGCTCCTGGGCGCGATCTTCTTCGCCGGCCCCGCCCAGTCCTCGCTGATGCTGTTCCCGCTGCTGGTCGGGGGCGTCTGCCTGCTGGGCTCGGTCGCCGGCACCTTCCTGGTCAAGCTCGGGCCCTCGCGCAACATCATGGCCGCCCTCTACAAGGGTTTTCTGGGCGCTGCGATCCTCTCGGCGATCGTGCTGTTGCCGATCACGCTCCTGTTCCTCGGCGGCCGCACCGCGTATGAGGGCGGCGGGGCGAGCTTCACCGGCTGGGGCGTCTACGGCTGCAATCTGGTCGGCCTGCTGGTGACCGGCTGCCTGATGTGGATCACCGACTACTACACCGGCACCAACCACCGCCCGGTGCAAAAGATCGCGCTCGCCTCGACCACCGGCCACGGCACCAACATCATCCAGGGCCTCGCGGTCTCGATGGAGGCGACCGCATTGCCGGTGCTGGTGATCTGCGCCGGCATCCTGCTCGCCTATCTCTCGGCCGGGCTCTATGGCATCGCGGTCGCGGCGACCACCATGCTGGCGCTGACCGGCCTCGTGGTCTCGCTCGACGCCTATGGGCCGGTCACCGACAACGCCGGCGGCATCGCCGAGATGGCCGACCTGCCACCCCACGTCCGCCAGACCACCGATGCCCTCGATGCCGTCGGCAACACCACCAAGGCGGTGACCAAGGGCTACGCGATCGGCTCCGCGGCGCTCGCCGCCCTGGTCCTGTTCGCGGCCTACGTCGAGGACCTCCACTACTATTTCCCGGACCTCCAGGTCCACTTCACGCTCTCCGACCCGTTCGTGCTGGTCGGCCTGTTCCTCGGCGGCATGCTGCCCTTCCTGTTCGCCTCGCTGGCGATGCAGGCGGTCGGCCGCTCGGCCTCGGCGATCGTGCTCGAGGTCCGCCGCCAGTTCCGCGAGATCCCAGGCATCATGGCCGGCACCGCCAAGCCCGACTACTCGACCGCGGTCGACCTGCTGACCAAGGCCGCGATCAAGGAGATGATCATCCCCTCCCTCCTGCCGGTGCTGGCGCCGATCGTCGTCTACGCCGTGATCAACACGATCGCCGGCCAGGCCTCCGCCTTCGCGGCGCTCGGCGCGATGCTGCTCGGCACCATCATTACCGGCATCTTCGTCGCAATCTCCATGACTTCCGGCGGCGGCGCCTGGGACAACGCCAAGAAGTTCATCGAGGACGGCCACCACGGCGGCAAGGGCTCGCCCGCCCACATGGCCGCGGTCACCGGCGACACCGTCGGCGATCCCTACAAGGACACCGCCGGCCCGGCGATCAACCCGATGATCAAGATCATCAACATCGTAGCCCTGCTAATCCTAGCCGCCCTCGGCCACGGCTAGGCAGGGCAGGCGGCGCCTGCAGGCCGAACGTATGCCGGATATGTGCCGTTTGGCGTACGCTTGCCGACGCACCGACGCGGCGGCGATGCCTCACCCATTCCCGCCGCGTAGAAGAATCCTGCCCCCTTCCTCTCCGATGCCCCGGTCTTCCATCGGAAAGCCTCCCCCCCGGAGGCCGCGATCGTGTGCCGTTCGTGCTATCATGACGGCCTTGAACGAGGACGGGATAGTGCCCACGGTCCTGCGGTGGCGCGGCTGGATCTTTCTGTTCTACAGTGCCGATGGCGACGAGCCACCGCACGTGCACGTCCGCAAGGGCCGGCAGGAGGTCAAATTCTGGCTGAGCGACGGCAGCGTGGCGGCGACGCACCGAGTTTCCGCTCGCGAGCTGCGGACCCTCCAGGCCCAGGTTCGGCAGCATCGGGACGCGTTCCTGGAGACATGGCATGAGCACTTCGGCGGCCGATGACGATCTCGATGCGATCGAGCCCCAGCGGGTGGTCTGCTCCGACGCCGAACTGACCGTCACGCTGAAGGATGGGCGCACCATCACCACGCCGCTCTGGTGGTACCCCCGGCTGCTGGCCGCGACCCCGCAGCAGCGCGCCCACCACGAGCTGTCGCCGTTCGGCGTCCACTGGCCGGAGATCGACGAGGACCTCTCGATCGCAGGCATGCTGCGCGGCGCCAAAGCCCCGGGCGCGAAAGAGCCGCAGCTCGCGTGACGCTGCTGTGATCACCAAAAGGTTCCTGACACCTTTTCTCCAACATAAATTGGAGGTTTGGTCATGCCGATCGGCACTTGCTTTTCTCGTTTCGCGGTCGTATAAATCGAAAACCCTATTGGCTTGTGTCGCTCGCCATTAACATTGCTATGATCGTCGTGATTGCGCTGATGGTGGCTGCTAACCTTGGGCAGATGGCGGCACCATTGTTGATTTTTTTGATTCCGTTTATTTGGATCGGCTTCGCACTGGCAGTGAAGCGTCTTCACGACCGCAACAAATCGGCTTGGTGGCTCCTCATCTTCTACCTCTTGCCCAGCATCCTGGAGGGCGTGGGAAAGGTTGCTGATGGCGTCGGGATCGCTTTTTCCTTTGCGAGCATCGGCCTTTCGATCTGGGCCCTGGTCGAGTTGGGCTTCTTACGCGGCACGCCTGGTCCGAACGACTACGGTCCCGATCCCCTGGCGACGACGGCATGATCGGGGGCGCCAGGAGCAGGTCTTGCGTTCAAGCGTTTCACGGACGGCTTGGGTTCGCGATCGCTGACTACACAAGCTCCAGCGCACCCGCGCCGCATGGCGCTTCCCGAGGGAGGCGAGAGTGCGGTCGTCTCAAAAGAAGTTCCTGACCCCATTTCCCATGACCCCATTTCCCAGCGCCTCGACCACCATCTCGCTCGCCGACTCGTACGCGCCCGCCTCGACCTCACGCCGGACCAGCTCCTCGAGATCGCGCGGCAGCGGGATGTCCATGGCAGCTCTCCTTCCAAAGCAAGGTTCGATCCCCGTCGCGCTCAGGTCAAGCCCGCCGGGCAGTTGGGGGCTACGTACCGATCCTTGAGCAAGCGCTCCGATCAGACGGCACCAGGCGATCGCGGCGAGTTCGGCACGTCGATCGCCATCCGCCTCGATCCGCGCAGGGAACGCGCGCCGCCCGACCTCGAGGCCTTGCTCGACGACCTGCTCGTCGACCCGCAGGAGGCCGATACCGAAGCGGCTGATCGGGACCGGGAGCCGGCGCGGGGTGGCCTCGCGCCGGCGAGGCTTCGCTCATGCCGACCCTTTGTGCCACCTGCTGGACGGGTCGTCCGCACGATGGTAGCGTCGGCGGACGGGCTTCGGGCATTCTCCCAGGCACTGCAACGGTGACGAGGATGGCGGTGACAGACGCGGCGTCCGCCACCGCGCGCTCGAGGCTCCCCGCGGCGGGGATCGAGCTGCGCAGCGTGGTCAAGCGCTACGGCGGCAACGTCGCGCTCAGCGATCTCGATCTGGCCATCGAGGACGGCGAGTTCTTCTGCCTGCTCGGCCCGTCCGGCTGCGGCAAGACGACGACCTTGAACCTGATCGGCGGCTTCGTCGCCCCGACCGAGGGCACGATCTGGCTGCACGGCCGGCAGATCGACCGGCTGCCGCCGCACAAGCGGCCCGGTCAACACGGTCTTCCAGTCCTACGCGCTGTTCCCGCACATGAGCGTGCGCGACAACATCGGCTTCGGGCTGCGCATGGATCGGGTCGTCAAGGCCGAGGCGCGCCGGCGGGTCGACGAGGCGCTGGCCCTGGTCGGGCTCGAGGACTACGGCGAGCGCTCGCCGGCGCAGCTCTCCGGCGGCCAGCGGCAGCGCGTCGCGGTGGCGCGCGCGCTGGTCAAGCGGCCGGCGGTGCTGCTGCTCGACGAGCCGCTCGGCGCGCTCGACCTGAAGCTGCGGCAGCGCCTCCAGGTCGAGCTGGCGCAGATCCACCGCGAGGTCGGGACCACCTTCGTCTACGTCACCCACGACCAGGAGGAGGCGATGTCGCTGGCCGATCGCATCGCCGTCCTCAACGAGGGGCGCCTGGAGCAGCTCGGCACCCCGCCCGAGATCTACCGCCGGCCGGCCTCGCGCTTCGTCGCCGACTTCATCGGCCATGCCAACTTCCTCGACGTCACGGTCGACGGCGGCGGCGCCGTGCTCCCCGACGGGACGCGCGTGCCCTGCGCCGGGGGCCGTCCGGACGGCGCGGCGACCCTGATGCTGCGCCCCGAGGCGCTGCGCCTTGCCGACCCGACGGCGCCGCCGGCTGGTGCTGTGCCCGGACGGGCGCTGCAGTCGTCGTTCCTCGGCAATCACGTGCGGGTCACCGTCGCCTGCGCTGGCTTCGAGGCCGAGCTCGTGGTCGCGCTGCAGGGGCAGGACGCGGCGGCCCTGCCGAGGCCGGACGCCGAGGTCGCCGTCTGCTGGGACGCGGGCGACGGGCTCCTGCTGGAGCCGGCCGACGAGGAGCGGGCATGACCGCGCCGGTGCCCGACGGCCGCCTCGAGGCGACGCGCTTCCGGCGGCTCCAGGGTGCCGCCGCGTCCTACGCCGGCTTCCTGCCGGCGGTGCTCCTGCTCGGCGGCTTCTTCTTCGTCCCGCTGGGCATCATCCTCTGCTACAGCTTCTGGCAGGTGATCGACTACAACGTCGTGCACCACTGGACGCTGGACAACTACCGCTACTTCTTCAGCGTCGCGACCTACATCCGGACGACGTGGGCGACGGTCTGGGTCTCGATCGTCGCGACCACGGTCACGATCGCGCTGGCGTTCCCGTTCGCCTACTGGCTGTCGCGCTACGTGCCGCGCCGTCTGCGGCCCCTCCTGCTCGTGCTGGTCGTCGTCCCGTTCTGGACCAGTTATCTTTTGCGCGTGTACTCGTGGCTGACGATTCTCGGCGAGAAGGGCCTCCTCAACCGCTTCCTGCTCTGGGCCGGCCTCACGGATCATCCGATCGGCCTGTTCGTCTACGACCGGCCGGCGGTGATCCTCGTGCTCATCTACCTCTACTTCCCGTTTGCGGCGCTGACGCTGTACTCGTCGATCGAGCGCTTCGACTGGGACCAGCTGCGGGCGGCGATGGACCTCGGCGCCCCGCCGCTGACCGCGATCTTCCGGATCCTGGTCCCGCAGGTGCGGCCCGGGATCGTGACCGCGGTGATCTTCGTCTTCATCCCGATCCTCGGCGAGTACCTGACGCCGCAGATCGTCGGCGGCACCGGCGGCGTGATGATCGGCAACCTGGTCGTCAACTTCTTCCAGGCCGCCCAGTACACGCGCGGCGCCGCGGTCTCGCTGCTGATCGCGGCGTTCATCATCCTGCTCCTGGCCGTGTTCCGGCGCTCGCTGTCGGCGCCGGAGGCCTATGGCGCGTGACCTCGAGCTCGTGTCGCCGGGCGCGCGCGCGGCGCGGGTCGCGCTCGGGCTCTACGGCGCCCTGATCTACGTCTTCCTGTTCGGGCCGATCGTGCTGCTCGTGCTGTTCAGCTTCAATGCGAACCGCTACGCCACCTTCCCGATTACCGCCTGGACGCTCGACTGGTACCGCACAGCACTCGGCGACTACCAGATCCACGACGCGCTCGCGACGACGCTGCGCGTGGCGGTCGAGGTGACGGCGATCAGCACCTTGGTCGGGACCGCCGCCGCCTTCCCGCTGGTGCGCTCGCGGCTGCCGTTCCGCAACGGCATCCGGATCGCCTTCGTGCTCCCGATCATGATCCCGGGCCTCTTGATCGGCGTCAGCCTGCTGGTCCTGTTCACCAGCACGCTGCACCTGCAGCTGTCGCCCCAGACCGCCGTCATCGGCCAGAGCGTCTACACGACGCCGTTCGTGATCCTGCTGGTCGCGGCCAGGCTGCAGGCGTTCGACCGCGAGCTCGAGCGGGCCGCGAGCGACCTCGGCGCCAACGCGTTTGCCCGCCTGCGCTTCATCGTCCTGCCGCTGCTCCTGCCGGCGATCGTCGCCGGCGCGCTGTTCGCGTTCACGCTGTCGCTCGACGAGTTCATCATCACCTACTTCCTGATCGGCGGGCAGAACACGCTGCCGATCTACATCTACACGCAGGTCAAGTTCGGGATCACGCCCGAGGTCAACGCGGTCGCGGCGATGCTGCTCGGCGCCTCGCTCGCGATCCTGGCACTCGCCTTCGCGCTGCCGCAGCTGCTCCGCCTCGGGCAGCGGGCGGTGCGGTTCGGGCGGGCGCCTCGAGCCGACCGCGCCGAGAGCCGCGCAGCAGCCTCGGTCCCGCCACTGCGCCGGTCGCGTGGGGCATCCGGGAACAGATGATCGACCGGCCCGGCCTCGTGCCCCCGGTGCTGCTGCTCCAGACGGTGACGAGCTGAAGCGCTACGCGGACGCCGCGAGGAACATCGCGGTCAGGAGCTCGATGTCGACCCGCGCCTGCTCCGGCGGCGTCTTGCAGGCGACCCCGTGCCTGATGCAATCGTGGAAGTGCACCAGCTCCTGACGGAACGGCTCGCGATGGGACGCGAAGACGCGCACCGCCCGGTCGAGCCCGTCCGCTTCGCTGCGCTGGTAGCGGGTCGGCGTCTGCTTCAGCCACGGCGAGGGGAACACGAGCTGGCGCACCGAGTCCGCAAAGTAGAAAGAAACCGTCTCGACGTAGTCGCGGGTGTCGAGCAGCTGGATCCAGGCGCTGTCCCAGCGCGCGCCGCTCGCGAGTGCCACCGAGCCCGTGATCGCCCGCCCGCCGGCCCACCAGGCGGCGTCCGCGACCCGGCCCGGCAGCGGCTCGCCGAGCCGCTCCAGCAGACCGTGCACGGCGTTCACGTCATGCCCCATGCTGCCGAGATACGCTTCGGAGAAGGCGAACGCGGCTGCGGGCGAGCCGTCGCCGACCGCCTGCTCGACCTGCTCCGACTCGGCCCGTCGGGTCGCTTCGATCACCGCCGCCGGGACGTCGGTGCCCTTGACGATGTCGCCTTGGGCGAAGAACGGCACCCATTCGGGGTCGTGGCAGAGCACGCGCACGTAGCGCAGCGATCCGGCGTCGGCCGGCAGCTCGGCGAGCATGCGCTCGAAGGCGGGGTCGTGGCGCTTCATGAAGCCGACCTGCACGACCTTGCCTGCGCGATCGCGCGCGTCGATGATCCGGTCGGCGTCGGCAAGCGAGATGCAAAGCGGCTTCTCGACGAACACGTGCAGCCCGGCGTCGAGCGCTGCGAGCACGGCGGGGGTGTGGGTCGCGTGTGGCGAGGCGATCAGCACGGCATCGAGGCCGCCCGCGTCGAGCAGACCGCGACAATCGGCGTGCACGCCCGGCACGCCGTAGCGCGCGGCGATCGCCTCGCGAACGACCCGGCTCGGATCGGCGACGGCAGCCAGCTCGAAGCGGTCCTGCAGTTCGGAGAGGTAGGGGAGATGCATCGCCTGGGCGACCATCCCGCAGCCCACCACGCCGATCCGGACCCGTCCGTCCTCGCTCACCGCGTCCCGCCTCCGCCCGCTGTGATCGTTCCGCGTTCTGGACATCCAGTCCGCGGGTTTGTACAGTCGCGCGGTGGCTTGCACAAGCAGCGCCCGCTTTGTCCGGGTGTCGATCGCTCCGGCGTACCGCGGTGCTGCAAGCTTGCCGGGAGGAGACAGAAGGCGCGGCCGCTTCAGCCGCCCGTCGCCGGCGACGGGCATGGGTGGCGGCCAGGCAACGAAGCAAGGAGGCACCGATGGATCAGCTCGAACGACGGTTGTCCAGGAGAACGCTTCTCCAGCGCGGCGCGGCGGGGGCGGTCGGCCTGTACGCGGCAGGCGCGTTCGGGCTCGCCGGGCGGGCGGCAGCCGACGCCGCCGTCACGCTCAACTGGCTGACGTGGTCCGACCACTACTTCCCGGAACAGCTGCAGGAGGTCGAGAAGGCGACCGGCATCGGGGCGCGGCCGCAGCTCTTCAGCGACGACGCGGACGCGTACATCAAGGTCAAGGCCGGCGGCGGCGGCTGGGACATCGCATCGGAGGACGCCCTGTGGCTCCCGAAGTTCTACAATGAGGGCCTGATCGAGGCGTTCGACATCAAGTCGTTCCCGGTCGCCAAGCAGCTCTACTCGGCGGCCCTCGACGTGCCGTTCTGGAAGGCCGGCTCGAACCAGATGGGCTACCCGTTCGGCTGGTCGAGCGTCCAGATTTACTACAACCCCAAATACGTGAAGACCAAGCCGAACTCCTGGCATGCGCTGCTCGACAAGCAGTATGCGAAGAGGATCGTGCTCGAGAACCAGCCGACCGACCTCATGGCGATGGCCGGCATCGCCACCGGTGCCAAGCAGCCGTACGACATGACCACGGACGAGATCGCGAACGCCAAGGACTTCCTCATCAAGCTGAAGCCCAATGTGCTCAAGCTCGTGTCGCAGAACCCCGAGTCGATCCGGGCGCTGACCGACGAGTCGGCCTGGCTCACGGTCGAGAACATCGGCACCGACGCGCGCGTCAAGGACGCGGGCGGCCCGACGATCGAGATCGCGACGCCGAAGGAGGGCCTGTTCGGCTGGATGGATGCGGAGATGCTCCTGAAGGAGTCCGCGCACCCGGACTCCTTCGAGAAGTTCATCGACACGATGGAACAGGCGGAGTGGATCGCCAAGAACTTCATGACCTACGGGCGCCCGCTGTTCAATGAGGCGGCGTACAAGCTGCTGGTGCAGCAGGGCCACCAGGAGCGCGCCGACCGCTTCTTCTACAATGAGCCGGAGCGGCCGCTCGGGATGGTGCTGAAGGGACCGTCGTCGAACGAGCAGGCGTACATCGACGCGTTCAACGAGGCGCTCGGCGCCTGAGCGTGACGACGTCGCGGACGACCGAGGGGAGGCCCGGGCCGGCGCGGGTCTCCTTCGGGCGCGCCCGGGCGCGCGCTGTCGGGGCAGCGGAGAGCGCCGTGAGCGGCGTGCGGGCGGCGGTGATGACCGCCCCGGGACGGATCGAGATCGAGGAGTTTCCGCGGCCCTCGGTCGAGCCGGGCGCGGTCCTGCTGCAGATCGTCTACTCCGGGATCTGCGGCACCGACAAGCACACCTTCCGTGGCGAGACCAAGCAGTACGCGGGCACCCCGCACGAGCGGGCGCTCGAGTACCCGCTGATCTGCGGCCACGAGAACGTCGGCGTGGTCGTCGAGACCGGAGGCGAGGTCCGCGACAGCGCGGGCCGCCCGCTCCGGCCCGGCGACCGGGTGGTGCCCGGCGCCAACGTCGCCTGCGGCGAGTGCTGGTTCTGCCGCCGGGATTTTCCGTACTATGCCTGCGAGCGGCTGGAGGACTACGGCAACAGCCTGAACGCGAAGCGGCCGCCGCATCTGTTCGGCGGCTGGGCCGAGCTCATGTACCTGCTGCCGGGGACGCGGCTGTTCCGCGTCCCCGACGCGCTGCCCGACGAGGTCGCGGTCCTGACCGAGGTGATGGCGGTCACCCACGGGCTCGACAACGCGACCCAGCTGCCGTTGCCGCACCGGCTCGAGCCGGAGGGCTCGGTGGTCGTGATCGGCGTCGGGCCGCTCGGCCTCTGCCACGCGATCAAGGCGCGGATGCTCGGTTGCGGCGAGCTGATGGCACTCGACCGTTTTCCCTCGCGACTGAAGCTCGCGGAGGCGTTCGGGGCGACGCTCACGCTCGACGTCGACCGGACCAGCCGCGAGGAGCGCATCGAGGCGATCCGTGCGCGGACCGGCGGGCGCGGTGCCGATGTGGTGGTCGACTGCTCGGGCATCGCCGAGACCTTTGTCGACGCCCTCAAGTTCGTGCGCTGGGGTGGGACGGTGATCGTGGCGGGCGCGTTCGTCGACCTCGGGCCGGTTCCGGTCAACCCCAACGCCGACATCTGCGCGCCGAACGTCTGCGTGCTCGGCATCGGCGGCGAGACCGCGACCGCCTACGTGCCGGCGATGGAGGCCATGGCGGCGCACCTCGACAAGCTTCCGCTCGCTCGGATCGTCACCCATCGGCTGCCGCTCGAGCGGGCCCAGGAGGCGGTCGAGCTGGCGCAGACCGACGCGGCGATGAAGGTCGTGCTCGCCCCGAACGGGCCGGCGCCCTGACGCCCCTCGATCTGCCGGCGTTCCTTGAATTGAGGAATTAATTCTGCTTTCTATTCGGCGGTGGTTCAGCGCGGCGCTCCGACCACCGAAGCCTTCCCCGCAAGCAGCGCGGCCAAGCGCCTGACTCTCGGACCTCCGAGGACGGCCCGAACCGCAGCGCCTTCGCCCACCGGGCCAGAGTGAACCGGCTTTCGACATCTTGATACGCTAGAGATGCGAATCCCGGGTGCGCCAGCCATGGTGCCGCCTAATCCCAGTATCTCTGTGGTCGCGGGATAGCGGGTGGCCGTGGCACCTTCCTGAGACCACCCAGCTGGTCGGCGATCTGCTTGGCCTCTTCCGGTGCCGCGACGCTCGTCCCATTCATCGCGACCACCGAACCGCTTCGGGTGCCGGCCGCCAGAACCCCGCTGTGAACGAGCGAGTCATCGCTGACTTGGGTACGGAAATGGTCAGTGCCCGGTGATCCCGGCCCTCGTTCGGCCGAGTAGATCGCGGGGCGCCTTTCCTTGCCCAAGATCCCGCCGACCACGATGGTCTGCCGGCCCGTGGCAATCGCATTGTTCGAGCCCGCGCGCTTCACGATGCAAGGCGGCTGGTCCACATCCTTCTCGATCTCGCGCCCCTGCGCATTGAAGCGCTGGTAGCACTCCTCATCGAAATACGACTGCCGGCCGAGTGGCCGGAAGCCGTAGGGCGTGTCATCCCGCTGAATCCAGGCTTCGACCTTATCCTTGGCGGTCAGAGACACGTTCTCGAGCTCAACGGTCCACTTGCCCGAAGGTGCGATTGGATTCCGACGCGGCTCGAGCCGCGTGCTCGGTTGCAACGCGACAAGGAACATCCCCCGCCCGGTGGCTCCTGCAGGGGAAGGCACGTAGCGGTAGCGCGTCTCGCAGACGACGTCCCCGTTCGGCCGCCAGCGCAGTCCCGAGCCCGACTGCTCCTCGAGCGCTGGGCTCGCGGAGGCTCCGGGCGGTGTGACTCGCAGCTTGATCCGGGTCTGATCCGGCGGGTTCGGCGGCAGCCAGATCTCCATGAAAGTCGGGGTCGCGTCGTCCGGCAGCACCCGCCAATGCAAATCGACGGTCTGCCCCCGCTCCTTGAACGAGACTTCGGCGTGCAGGCGCGCAAGATGACTGTTGCCGGCCGGCAGCACGACCCTGGTCTGCGGTCGCGCGGCGATCAGATCGTCGACCGCCAGCTCGAGATCGGAGGTGCCATCGTGGGGTCCCGCGACGTTGCCATAGCTCAGGTTGATCACCACCGGCAGGCGGCCGCATGGTCGGTCGCGCGCGATCTGGTCCGCTCGATCCAGGATGTACCGAATTGCGTCGAGCCCGAAGTCGTCGAGGGTCGCGCCCGAAGTATCTTCCACGGTTCGCTTCGGCAGCTGCACGCACACGATCGGCCGGTCGCGCCGCGGCTCGGTCCTGAAGTCGTAGCCGCAGGCAAGGTCCATCACGTGGGTGCCGTGCGAGAGGCGCCGCGCCACCGGCTTGCGCCCGCCGCGGCTGAAGTCGACCACCCTGGCGCGTCGATAGAGGTCGTCCTCGTCCACCGGCCCGGAAGGCGCGTAGCGCCGCAGCAGACCGTCGATGTCGCGTTTGCGCAGCTCGCGACCGTAGGGGACCGGTGATTCTTTCGGGTCGTAGTCGCCGTCCTGCAACCATACGTACTCCACCCGCGTCTCGCAGAGAGATGAGCGAAAGTGCTCGTGGGCGAACGCCAAGCCATCATCGATGATGCCGATCACCACCAGGCCGGGTTCCGGATCTCCCGATGGGACGGTCTGCTCGCCGTCAAGTCGCGGTTTGGCTTCCTCCGGCGGCGCATAGAAGTCGAAGAGCTTCCCGAGCGTGACCTCGGCGACCGCTTGCTGTAGCGGCGGAAACATTTCCAAAAGATGGAAGAATTCCTGCCCACGCACGTAGGCCGTGCAAGATCTCTGGGTTCCCAGCCCCGCGACCGGCCGACGGTAGAGTGCCGGGACATGCACCAACGACTGCCACGAACTCTGCCATGTCGGATCGTCGTAAAACTCTCCCCGGGCAAACCTGTCGGCGCCGATGTTCAACCGGAGCAGGATCGACGTCCACACTTGCTGCCGTTGGGACGCGAAGAAGCCGCCTTCCTGCGTCCCCAGAGCGAGGTCGATGTAGGGATCAACGCCGGGAATCTCGGCGAAGCGGGATCGGGTCTCAATCCAATCGGGTGCCATAGCGATCGCCCTCTTTAATGGGATGCGCTCTTCGCCGGCCGGCTCAGGTCCATTCGGCGAGCGCTTTGCCCCAGAGCCAGGTCAGTACGGTGGGTTGGGGCTGGAGTGTCTGCTCGCCAGCCGGCGTCGCGTAGGCCGTCGACGTCTGGCTCCGCGTCCCGAGGTCATAGAGCGCGTCCCAGTAAAAGTCGCCGTCGTCATCAGGCGGAATTGGATACCGGGTGCCGTCGAAGGTCCAGGCCGTATAGGTCTGGGCGTCGACGGCGCTGGTGCAGCGCTTCACCAGGTAGTGCCCGAGCGTCAGTCCCAGAACCGCCCCGGTCGCGCTGTCGACCGGGAAGTGCACCCCGGCCACGGTTCGATTGATGGCGATGCGCGCTGCCTGGCGCATCAGTTGGCTGCCCCAGTTGTCCTCCTGATAGGGCTTGATCTGGGCATCACGAAGCAGCGACCAGAGCACGATGGCGCTGGTGAACGACTCGGTCGAATGGCCGCTCGGCAAACTGCCGTGGGATGGCGTCAGGATCATCGGCTGCACCTGCGGCGAGTATTCGATCGGGCGCCGGCAGGCCAGCGCGTGCTTGATCCGCATCTCGACGAACCTGGCCAGCCGTAAGGCTACGTCGAGCAGCTCGAGGGTCCAGGGCGTCCGATCGGGGCGCAGATAGGCGATCGAGCCGAGAAAGGCGCTTGGCCCTTCGATCTGCGCCAGGATCTCGGCGGCCCGGTCCTCGCGCAGATCGGCATAACTGTTGACGTATTCGAGTTGCGCCTCGAACATTGCCTGGGTCGGGCGAACCACGGTGACGAGCCGTTGATATTCGGCGGTCGGCGCGCCGGCGCCTGACTTGGCCTCGAGATGCCAGATCGACATCTGGCCCGCGCTGGCACCCTGCCCGGCGCTGAAGGCCAGGTGCGAGAACATCTCGAAATCCAGCACGCTCGCCCGCACCCACGGCTCCCAGCGCTCCACGTTGCCAGGCGTCTCCGGCGCCAGATTGCCCGGCCGGCCGTCCGGGTACTTCAAACGCTCGTCCAGGTCTCGCCATGTGCCGACGATCCCGTCGCGATTGGTGATCAAAGCATCAGTGACGATTGGCGATCCGAAATCCATCACCTCATCATCATCACTGTGGCCGCTATGGCCGCTATGGCCGCTATGGCCCGCTATGACCACTGTGCCCGCTATGGCCGCTGAGAATGCTCATGGTCTTGACCTTTCTAGCGTGAGTGAACCGATCGTCCCGTCAACCTGGTATGCCAGCTTGGCGGAGCACTTCGGCAATTTTTTTCCCGATTTTGAAGGGTGCACTTGGCGCGCGCCTGAGATAGCCATCTGTCGTCAGTCCAGGCTCTAATCTAAGAAGTTCTTGCGCTGTCTTCCGAGCTTCGTCCGTCTGACCAAGCTCCCATTGGGCAACAGTCATTACCCGCAGAGTTGAAGTATGCGATCCATTGGCGCAAAGAGAGCGCCGCGCCAGTTCGAGTGCCCGGTCGTAATGACCCGCGGTGAGATGGGCAGATGCTGCCAGAGAATCATAGTAATAACGGTGCGGGTCGAGCGGTGACAGCTTCAGGGCTAGTTCCGTGTTTTCGACGGCCTGCTGCCCCTGGTCCATGAACGCATGCAAGGTGCCCTTGAGCAGCCACGCGAGCGAGTCGTTCGGGTTCGCCGCAATGGCCCGGTTGTAGCGCTCCTGGGCGATGTCGAGTCGTTTCAACAGATTGGTGTGAACCAGGCCGTCGATCACCAGCGCCAGCGAGCAGTCAGGATCGGTGTCAAGAGCTTGGCGCGTGCATCGCAGCGCGAGCTGGCGGTCTTGCCCTGGGTCTGCGGACCAACCTTGCTGCACCCGCAGGACATGCCATTTGGCAAGCCACGCCTGCGGGATCGACTGGCGGGGGGCGCGATCGATCAATGTTTGCAGAAGGTTGCGCGCGTGCTCGAAATCTCGCGCCGACAGACGGTGCATCAAGGTGATGGCGGCCATCAGGAGCGTGTAACCCTTGAGCGTCGGCAAGGCCTGCGATCGTGCCCGCTGCAGCTCCCGCGACATCACCGCTCTTCGAATGTCCGCGACCACGCGACCTACGAGTTCCTGCTCCCCGCCGAGGATTCCGGCGAGGTGATCGTGAACGCGGTCGGCCCACGCGACGTGGCCCGATTGGGCCTCCGCAAGCTCGGCATCGAGGATGATCCGCGGGCCGTCGACGCGATAAATGCCCGATAGCACGTAGTCCGCGTTCAGATGGGCGTTGATCTCGGCCAGGGTGACCACACGCCCGCGGAAGGCGGTGGTCGACAGGCGGGAGATCACGTGGACATCCGGCGAACGCGACAGCTCTCGGATCATCTCTTCGGCGAGGACCTCACCAAGCACATCCTGTTCGGTGGTAGCCTCGCGAGCCGTGAACGGGATCACGGCGAGCGTCGGCCGCAATTCTCCCAAGGAGAAGCCGGGCGTGATCACCGGCCGGGGGCCGGGGGGACCGATCCGGTACGCCCGCACGGGGTGCTGGACATGCTTGAGGAAACACTCGCCGAGGTCCTCGACGTCAGCGTCGAGCACCGGCGTGAGCTGTTCGCGCACCCGCGCCGAGACGACGATTTCGCCCGGACCGGCCAGGCCCGCCAGCCGGGTCGCGAGGTTGACACCGTGCCCATACACGTCACGGCATTCAATGATCACATCGCTGATCTCGATCCCCATGCGCAGCAGCATCTGCCGATCGGGCGCAACGCCGAAATTCTGCCGCTTGCTCGCATGCTGGATCGCGAATGCCGCCGACACTGCCGCCCGGACATCGCTGAATTCCAACAGCATGCCGTCGCCGAGGCCTTTCACGAGGCGTCCCTCGCCGGCTGCGAGGAGGTCCGCTTCGACGTGATTGACCAGGCTCAGCCAGCGTGCGATCGCGGTCTCCTCGTCCTGCTCGATCAGGCGCACGGATTCGACGATGTCGACGACCAGCACGGCGCGGATCGCCCGCTCGACGGCATGGCCGAGAAGGGGCCTCTGACCGACAAGCTCGCGGATCTCCCGTGCGCTGCCCTTTGCAGCTGCCGCGGCGCCCCCGGCTTCGTCGAAATCCTTTGCCATCGAGCTTTCCGATGCGCAGATCGAGCCTTGCTGATCGCCGAGCGTAACTAGCCGTCGTTTGCCTTGTCTGTGAGCTGCTTCACAGATGCGTCCATGAAAAGCTCCGCGGCGCGGCTGATCGCCGGACCGGATCAGCGCTACCGCATGAGCTCGCGGCGGACCGCATCGATGCCCAGTCGGCCCTCTTCGACCGCGTGGCAGCGCACCTGGCTCGCGCCGGCCGCGATCGGCTGCGGCGTCTCGCTGCGGCAGCGGGCGTTGGCGAACGGGCAGCGCGGATGGAAGTGGCAGCCCGCCGGCGGGCTGATCGGGCTCGGCACCTCACCGGCGACCGGGATCCGCCGGCGGCCGCTCATCTCGAGGTCCGGGATCGCGTCCAGCAGCATGCGGGTATAGGGGTGCTGCGGGTTGCGGAACACTTCGCGCGCCGGGCCCCATTCGACCAGCCGGCCGAGGTACATGACGCCGAGGTCATGGGCGATGTGATAGACGACCGCGAGATCGTGGCTGATGAACAGGTAGGACAGGCCGAGCTCGCGCTGCAGGTCTTTCATCAGATTGAGGATCTGCGCCTGCACCGAGACGTCGAGCGCCGAGGTCGGCTCGTCGCAGACCAGGAATTCCGGGTTGCTGGCGAGCGCCCGGGCGATCGAGATGCGCTGGCGCTGGCCGCCGGAGAACTCGTGCGGGAACTTGTCGCCGTCGCGGGTGCTGAGCCGGACCTGCTCCAAAAGCTCGCCGACCCGGCGCACCACCGCCCGCTCGCCGTCGAGCAGCCGATGCACCCGAAGCGGCTCGGCGATGAGGTCGACCACCCGCCAGCGCGGGTTCAAGCTGGCGTAGGGGTCCTGGAAGATCATCTGCATGCGCCGGCGCAGCGGCGCCATCGCTCGGCGCGTCGGCAGCTTCGTGATGTCGACGCCATCGAACTCGATGCTGCCGCGGGTCGGCTGGTGGAGGCCGACCACGAGGCGGGCGACCGTCGACTTGCCGCAACCGGATTCGCCGACCAGGCTGAAGGTCCGGCCGCGCGGGACCCCGAAGCTGACCCCGTCGACCGCCTTGAGGATCGCGCGGCCGCCACCGCCGAGCAGGCGGCTGAGCAGCGGCGGCGAGACGTCGAAGTGCTTGGTCAGCCCCTCGACCCGCACCAGCGGCCGCGGTGCTGGATCGGCCAGCCGAGCCATCGCCACCGGTGCTAGCCTCCGGCGTGCAGCCAGCAGGCGGCCGCCCCGCCCTCGACCGGCATCAGCTCCGGCCGTTGCCCGTCGACAGCGCTCGAAGGCTGCAGGGCAGCGCGGGTGGAACGGGCAGCCCGGCGGGATCTCGGTCAGTCGCGGCATCGTGCCCTCGATCTGGACGAGCCGGTCCAGGTCGTGCCCGATCACCGGGATCGAGCCCATCAGGCCGCGGGTATAGGGATGCTTGGCATGCTTGATGACCTCGCGCACCGGGCCGACCTCGACGATCCGGCCGGCGTACATCACCGCCACCCGATCGGCGGTCTCGGCGATCACCCCCATGTCGTGGGTGATCAGCATGACCGCGGCCCCGTGCTCCTCGCACAGGCGCTTGAGGAGCGCGATGATCTGCGCCTGGATCGAGACGTCGAGCGCGGTGGTCGGCTCGTCGGCAATCACCACCCGCGGATTGGCGCACAGCGCCAGCGCGATCACCACCCGCTGGCGCATGCCGCCGGAGAACTGATGCGGGTACTGGTCGAAGCGCTGGCCGGGAGAAGGAATGCCGACCTCGGCGAGCAGCCTGAGCGCGCGCTCGCGGGCGCCGCCCGGGCTCAGATCCTCATGCGTCAGGATCGTCTCGACCAGCTGGCGACCGATCGTGTACAGCGGGTTGAGGCTGGTCAGCGGGTCCTGGAAGACCATCGCGATCTTCTTGCCGCGCAGGCGCCGCATGCGCTCGTAGGGCAGCTGGTCGATCCGCTCGCCGTCGAGGCTGACCCGGCCGCCGGCGATCCGGCCCGGCGGCTCGAGCAGCCCGATCACCGCCGCCCCCGTGAGCGACTTGCCGGCACCCGACTCGCCGACCACCCCCAGCACCTCGCCCTCGCCGATCTGCAACGAGACGCCGTCGACCGCCACCAGCGTGCCGCGCCGGGTCGGGAACTCGACCTTGAGGTCCTTGATCTCGAGAACCGACACAGTCCGATCTCCGCGACGTTATCGAGGCAGTCCAAATAGCAGGTCAAGTAAATCGTCGAGCGCATCAATCTTTTCAAATTTATTTCGATTTATAACACGAATATTAGGACGCTCAGCCTTTAGTCCAGTTGAATTGCCCTTGGTATGCTTTGCTATTGGGAATTCCTGTATACTGGCTATCCGCAACACTCAGGCGGTGCGGTGGCTGATGGCCCGGTAGGTGGTCGGTTGGGTGAGGACGGCCTGTTCGATCAGGCGGGCGAAACGATGGGCGATGCTCTTGGCGGTCCGGCGGTTGAAGCGGAAGACGTACTCGTCGAGATAGCTTTGCAGGTGCTTGGCGCTGACCGCCCCATGGTGGGTGCCCAGAAGCCAGCGTTTGGCGAGCCCGAAGACCAGGTGGATCGCCGGCAGGCGGAGCGCGGCGTCGCCCCAGGAACGGGCGAGATTGATCGGCTCGTGGGCGTAGCCCTCGGCCTCGAGGCCGCGATAGCCGGACCAGCCGTCGGTGACGACTTCGGCGGGGCGCAGGACGTTCTGGCCGAGAAAGCCGACCAGGCTGCGGGCCGAGGCGTCGCGCACCGCCTGCAGCCGCAGCCGGCCGAGCCGGCGACCGTGCGCCTGGCCGCGCCGGCTCTCGACCGCGCCCGCGACCACGGTCTTGCCGGCAGCGCCGCGGCCGGGCGTGCCGGGCCGCGGGCCGCCGACCAGGGT
This sequence comes from uncultured Alphaproteobacteria bacterium, assembly GCA_963730195.1. Taxonomy (GTDB): domain Bacteria; phylum Pseudomonadota; class Alphaproteobacteria; order Geminicoccales; family Geminicoccaceae; genus DATAOG01. The sequence goes on along the minus strand of CAVSRN010000084.1, from coordinate 92,530 downwards.
CTCGTCGGCCTCGACCCGCTCGCTGAGCGGCTGGCGGCCCGGCACGACCATGGCGCGGCGGATCTTGTGCAGCCACGCCCAAGCCGTCCCATAGCTGCCCTTGCCGCTCCGCGCCGACCACCGAGGTCGGCGCTGGGAGCCAGGCAAGCCCATCTGTCGCTGCAACTCCATGGCCGAGATCCCGCCCTTGCTCGAGGTGACCAGATAGATCGCGAGAAACCAGCGCGCCAGGCCGGTCTTGGTCTGCTCGAAGATGGTGCCGGCGAGGATCGAGTGCTGCTTGCCGCACGCCGCGCACTCCTCGATCAGCCGCTTCCTGTGGCTGTAGGCCTGATCGTGGCCGCAGCCGCTGCAGCGAAAACCCTCGGGCCAACGCGCCCGCACCAGATAGGTCCGACACGCCTCGTCGGAGCCGAAACGCTCGAGAAAGGTCGGCAGATCCCGCGGCAGGTCCTGGAGCAGTCCCTCAGCCATGGCGCTCTCTGGAGAATGTTCTCGCTTTGTTCCCTACGGCCGCTCACGCGCTCCGAGTCAAGCCTCCTGAGCGTCGCGGAGAGCTAGTTATGTTTTCTTCGTGGCACCAAGGACATTCGGCCACGAAGTTTTCATAGGTGGTACGCGTCGGTCGGACTGTCGGGATGCAGCTCATAGGTTTGACTCCCATATGGGGCTATTCGAGACGGCCACCCTTGTCCAGGGCCGCCACGAGGCCCACGTCCATCGGGACGACCAATAGGACCTGCCGTCCCTGCCGGTCACGCGACGAACCGACTTGATCTGCCGGGTCGCCGTGGCATGTTGCATATTATGGCAAACTGGGTATCCCCTTCACTCACGTAGCCCCTAGGGCTGGGACTGGGTCGCTGGTGGCAATGATCTGATGGTACGGTGCCGGCCCCACGGCAATGGCCTGCTGGTTGAGGCGATGGGGCATGGCAGCGCCGGCGATTGAAGCGGACCGTGACTTCGTGGAGGTAGCAGTCGAGATGCCCGTGCTGGATGCCGCCGACTAACCTCAGCGACCTGATCTCCCGGGCTTTCCATCTCCAACGCTATCACTGGTGTCGACGTGTGTGAAGGGGATACCCAGTTACGGCAATTGCAGGTGATGCCGAAAATAGGTGCCGGGGTGGCGGAAGTCCGGCCGGGGGCACCACTACACCTGCAATGACATACATGCGGCATCCGAAATTCATGCGGCACCCCTGGACGGCTGAGAGGGGCCGGAAACCAGCAGAAATCCTAGGTTTTCAGGTGCTCAGCCAACTCCGGCCGGGGATGTCTCAATCTCTGGCCGCCACGTCACGCGCGCGACAGCTCAGCAGACGTCCCGATGCCTGATGCCGCCGCCGCTCAGGCGATGTCGAGGTCCGGCGGCAGGCCCAGCAGGAAGGCGCCGACGCTTTGCAGGTGCGCCTTGCGGCCCTGCAGCTGCTGGGTGACGGTGTGGATGTCGCGAAAGCGGCGCTCGAAGTCGTTGCCGACGAAGATCGCCGTGGCGCCGGCAAGCTCGTAGGCGGCATCGGCCGCCGCCTTGGCCTCGTGAATCGCGAAGGTGGTGGCCAGGCGGATGCGCATGCGATTGGCGATGCTGAGCGTCTGCGTGGCCACGACCTCGTGCCAGATGTCGCTCAGCTCGGTCAGCACGAAGGCCCGCGCCGCCCTGATCCGGGCCTCGGCCTGGGCGAGCTCGTATTGCACCATGCCGGTGTCGCGCAGCGTCTGCCGGGCCAGCCGCGGCCGCTTGTCCACCGCCAGCTCGGTGAAGGCATCGAGCAGCGCGCGGGCGATCCCGAGCGCGGTGCCGCAGAAGCCGCTGGCATAAAGGCTCATCGCCGGAAACAGGTAGAGCGGCGCCTGGTAACGGCGCTCGGCGGGATCGTCGCGGATCAACGAGTGATCGTGGCGAACGAACAGGTCCTTGACCTCGTAGCGGTCGCTGCCGGTGGCGCGCAGGCCGATCACGTCCCAGGCACTGGTCCAGGTGGCCGCGCTGGCGGGCAGCAGCAACGTGCGGACGACGAGCTCGCCATCGGCGTCGCGCCGGGGCGAGCCGTCGGCCTCGATGACGCTGGCATGGCCGCCCAGCCAGGTGGCGTGCCGGCCGCCGCTGACGAACGCCCAGCGTCCGGTCAGCCGATAGCCGTCGCCCTCGACGATGGCCTGAGACCTGGCACCCGGGCCCCAGGCCAGCACGGCCTCCGGATCGCGGCCCCAGACTTGCTGAGCGATCTCGGGGTCGAGGAAAGCCGCCGACATGGCGCAGCCGTTGCCCTGGCAAAGGCACCAGGCGGTGCTGGCGTCGTGCTTGGCCACGTCCTCGATCACCTGGAAGAAGGTCGGCGGGTCGGTCTCGAAGCCGCCGAAGGGGCGCGGCAACAGCAGACGGAACAGGCCTTCCCGGTGCAGCGCGGCCTGCAGCGTCGGGGTCAGGCGCAGCCCGCGCTCCGACGCCTCGGCCTCGGCCTCGATGGTCGCGGCGATGCGCTGGACCCGGGCGAGATGGTCCTCGCAGGGCTCCGCCTGCGCGGATTGACTGCCTTGCGCCTCCTCCGACCTGACCCGGTCGATGCCCTCAGGCGTCAGTTCACTCGGCCGCTTTTCGAACATGAGCCGATATAGCGCAGACCACATGCGAAGTTGAAGTGCCTCGCGCGGGGCATCGCATCGTGGTCGCCAGCCTGGCCGCGCGGCCTCCCCTGTTGCTACGCTGACGCGTCACACGCTGAGGGGTGACAACGGGCCGAAAGCCTCAGAAATCCAGGGTTTTGGTGGCTACACTGCGCCTCCGGCCGGGGGCACCAGCGGACGCCGGCGGCGCTGCCTCAGCTGATGCGCGCCAAGCCGGAAGAAATGGGGTCAGGAATTTTTGTGGCGCCCCGGCCGGCGTGGATACTGGTGAAGACGAACGGTTGCTCGGGCCGTATCACTATCCGGACCCTGGTGCGGCGCGCACAAGGATGGTCGCGGCCTCGCGGCCCTTCTCCGCGACCACGATGCTGACCTCGCAATCGAGGGCGGTCAGCATGCGCATGAGCCGTTCGACGGAATAGCCCCGGAACCGGCCCCGCAGAAGGTTGGACAGGTCGGGCTGGGCGATGTCGAGGATGCGGGCAGCCTCGCGCTGGCTCAAGCCGCGTTCACGGATGATGGCGTCGATGCGGCTGACGAGCTGCGCCTTGACCAATTGGCTATCGGCATCGGGCAGACCGGCGTCGCCAAAGACGTTGCCACTGCTGCGCGTGACGGTGCGGTCGTCGCTCATGATTGGCTCTCCTTCCTCGCCTCTCGCCGGGCATCCTCTTCCGCGGTTCGCAACCGCCGCCTGACGATCTCCATGTCGCCTTTCGGGGTTTCCCGACCCTTCTTCGACTTCTTCTGAAAGGCATGCAGCACATAGACCGCTGCGGCGAACCGGACGGTGTACACGGCACGGTAGGTGTCCCGGTCGTGATCCTCCACGAGCTCAAGGACGCTCGCACCTCCGAAGCCCCTAAGGGGCTTGGCGCTCTCGGGCTTCTTGCCGAGCTGCGCCAGATACAGGGCATAGCCCATGTCGTCCTTTACGGGGTCGGGGAAGGCGCGGAAGTCCTTCTGGCTCGGTCCGATCCAAGTGAGAGGTTTCAACGACTCCGGTCGATCAACCATACCTTGTCATAGTTATATTACTATCAGACGTCAACGGAGCGTTTGCCAGGCGGCGGTGATGCGGGTGGCGGCGGTGAGCCAGCAGAGGCCGCCGAAGGTCCAGGCGATGAGTGGGAAAAAAGTGGGAAAAAAGCAGTCCGGTCGATCTTGAGCCTCACGCATAGTCGAGCGGCAGGGCGGTCGTGTATTTGATCTGTTCCATGGCGAAGCTGGAGCTGACGTCGGACAGCTCGATCCGGGCGATCAGCTTCTTGTAGAAGCGGTCGTAGGCCGCGATGTCGGGGACCACGACCCGCAGCAGATAGTCGACCTGGCCGCTCATGCGGTAGAACTCGACCACCTCGGGCAGATCGCTGACCGCGGCGGCGAACCGTTCCAGCCACTCGACGCTGTGCTGGTTGGTGCGGATGAAGACGAACACGGTTGCGCCGACGTTCAGCTTCTTGCCGTCGAGCAGGGCCACGCGGGCGCGGATGACCTTGGCCTCCTCGAGTTTCTGGATGCGGCGCCAGCAAGGCGTCGAGGACAGGCCGACCCGGCGCGCGATCTCGGCGACCGGCATGGTCGCGTCCTCCTGCAGGCAGGCCAGGATCCGGCGATCGGTCTGATCCAGGGGTTCGTTCGACATTGGAACGTCATGCTCCAATAGTGGGATTTGACGAGGCATACGTTCTAGAGATGCTGCCGGAGAAAGCAATCGGAGAAATATTTTTCCATTTCGGCTGATTCGACGCGATTGCTCGCGGGTCCGCGCTCGCCTAGCTCTTGGGGAGTTTGCCAGCCCGAGGAGGCGCGCGGCGCCATGATCCCGATCGTCCTCGACCCCAAGGTGATGCCGCTCGCGCTGATCGGGCGCGGCGAACTCGCCTGCCGGCGCCTGGAGTGGCTGCGCGCGGGCGGCGCGGATGGGGTGGCCGTGTTCTCGGACCAGGCTTCGAGCGAGCTCGTGGAGCTCGCCGGCGAGCACCTCCGCCCCCGCCTGCCGAGCATCGAGGAGCTGGCGCGGCTTCGGGTTCTCTGGATCGCCGATCTGCCGCCCGGTCGGGCAGTCCCGCTCGCAAAGCTGGCGCGAAGCTTGGGGTTGCTGGTCAACGTCGAGGACGTCAAGGCCTGGTGCGACTTCCACAATCCCTCGGTCGTGCGCCGCGGCGATCTGCTGCTGACCGTCTCGACCGGCGGCAGGAGCCCGGGCCTGGCGGCGCGCATCCGGCGCCAGCTGGCGCAGAGCTTCGGTCCCGAATGGGCGCGCCGGGTCGACCAGCTGGGCACCAGGCGCATGGCCTGGCGGCGCGCGCGGCGGCCGCTCGTTGAGCTCGCGCGCCTGACCGATGCGCTGATCGACCGGCAAGGCTGGCTGGCGCGGCCGGCATCCCGGGGAAACGCGCGATGAGCCTGCTCGAGCATCTGGGCGATCTGCGCCGCGCCTACGGCCAGCTCGATGGCCTGGCCCTGTTGCGCGCCGCGCTGCGCGAGGGACCGCTCAAGGGCCGGACGGCGCTGGTGTCGTCGTTCGGGGCCGAGAGCGCGGTCCTGCTCGACATGGTCGCGACCGTCGATCCGGCCACCCCGGTGATCTTTCTCGACACCGGCAAGCTGTTCGAGGAGACGCAGGATTACCGCCAGGAGCTGACCGCGCTGCTCGGGCTCGAGGACGTCCGCGTGGTCCGGCCGGAGGCCGTCGATCTCGCGCGCCATGATCCCAAGGGCACGCTCTGGGGCCGGGACCCGGATCTCTGCTGCCATGTCCGCAAGACCCTGGTGCTGGAGCGGGCGCTCGAAGGTTTTGCCGCCTGGATCACCGGCCGCAAGCGCTTTCAGGGGGGCTTGCGCAGCGCGCTGCCGACCATCGAGGGTGAGCCGTCGAGCGGGCGGATCAAGCTCAACCCGCTGGCCCCCTGGTCGGCCGAGGATGTCGAGCGCTATCGCCTGTTGCGCAACCTGCCGGCGCATCCGCTGGTCGCCGACGGCTTCGCCTCGATCGGCTGCATGCCCTGCACCCGGCGGGTGGCGCCGGGCGAGCCGGCGCGCGCCGGCCGCTGGTGGGGGCTCGACAAGGCGGAATGCGGCATCCATCGGCCGGGGCTCTGACCATGGCGGCGAAGGTGGTCGCACCCGAGTTCACGCCCGGCTCGGTCTGGCTGGTCGGCGCCGGGCCGGGCGATCCCGGGCTTTTGACCTTGCATGCGCTGCACGCGCTCGAGCAGGCCGACGTGATCCTGCACGACGCGCTGATCGCGCCCGAGATTTTGGCGCTCGGCGGCGCCAGGGCGCGCCTCGAGGCGGTCGGCAAGCGGGCGGGGCGGCCGAGCGCGAAGCAGCTCCGGATCAACCAGCGGCTGATCGACCTCGCGCGCGCCGGGCTGCGGGTCGTGCGCCTCAAGGGCGGCGATCCGTTGGTGTTCGGGCGCGGCGGCGAGGAGGCGCTGGCGCTCGCGGCGGCCGGCGTCCGGTTCCGGATCGTGCCCGGGGTGACCGCGGGCATCGCGGCGCCCGCCTATGCCGGCATCCCGACCACCCATCGCCTGCGCGCCCGATCGGTCGCCTTCGTCACCGGCCACAACGCCGGCGGCGGCGCGCCGCGCGCGGTCGACTGGGCGGCGCTCGCCAGGGGGGCGGACACCATCGTCCTCTACATGGCCCGCCAGCGCCTGGCCGAGATCGCGGCCGAGCTTCTGGCGGCCGGGCGGGAGCCCGAGGAGCCGGTCGCGATCTTGAGCGAGGCGACCACGCCGCGCGCCGGGCGCCGGATCACGACCCTGGCCGGGGCGGCCGCCGCGGACGACGGCAGCCGGGGCGCCACGCTGATCGTGATCGGCAGCGTGGTGGCACTCGGCGACATCCTCCTGCCCTGGCAGCAGACCCGGCCGGCGAGCGTCGCCGGCGCCACCGACGACCGCCTCGCCGCCGAGCTCTGAACCCGATTTTGTGAAGAGAGCGCCCATGTCCGGCTCCGCCCTGCCCGTCCTGCCCGCGAGCGCGCCCTTCCCGGCCGAGCACATCCGGGCGCTGAACGCCGTCATGGCCGAGACCAACCTCGAGCAGCGCCACTGGCTTGCGGGCTTTCTTGCGGGCTACCATGCCGCGAGCGCGCTGCCGCTGGCCGCGCCCCGCTCAGAGCCGCGGGCAAAGATCCCGCTCACGATCCTGTTCGGGACCGAATCCGGGAATTCGGAGGGCGTCGCGGCCGAGGCCAGGAAGGCGGCGGCCAAGCAGGGGTTCTCGGCGAAGCTGGTCGACATGGCCGAGACCAGCCCGGCCGCGCTGGCCGAGGCGCGCCATCTCCTGGTGATCGCCAGCACCTGGGGCGAGGGCGATCCGCCGGAGCGCGCGGTCGAGTTCTATGCGCAGCTGATGGCCGAGGCCGCGCCGCGCCTCGAGGGCGTCCGCTTCAGCGTGCTGGCGCTCGGCGATTCCAGCTACGTCAACTTCTGCGAGGTCGGCCGGCGGATCGACGCCCGCCTCGCCGAGCTCGGCGGCCTGCGCATCGCGCCGCGGATCGACTGCGATCTCGACTACGAGGGCCAGGCGGCGGATTGGACGCAGGGTGCGCTCGACGAGCTGGCGAGGATCGCCGAACCCGAGACGGAAACGGCGGAGGCACGACGCGGCGCCGTCATCCTCGACTTTGCCAGCCCGGCGGCGGCGCCGGCCTACGGCAAGGCGCACCCGTTCCCGGCCGAGATCACCGAGCTGATCAATCTGAACGGCAGCCGCTCGACCAAGCAGACGATCCATCTCGAGCTCTCGCTCGCCGGCTCGGGCCTGACCTTCGAGCCCGGCGATTTGCTCGGCATCGTCGGCCGGAACGACCCCGCGATGGTCGAGGCGGTGCTGCGGGCGGCCGGGCTCGAGGGCCATGGCGAGCTTTCCGAGCGGCTCGCGAGCGAGCTCGACATCACCGCGCTCTCGAGGCCGGTCATGGAGGCGCTGGCCAAGGTCAACCCGGCGCCGGCGCTCCGGGAGCTGCTCGTGGCCGATCGCTGGCGCGATTATCTCGAGGGCCGGCAGATCGTCGACCTGCTCGAGGATTTTCCGTCCGCGCTGGCACCGGAGCAGCTGGCTGGCCTGCTGCGCAAGCTGCCGCCCCGGCTCTACTCGGTCGCCTCGTCGCTCAAGGCGACGCCCGAGGAGGCTCATCTGCTGGTCGGCCTGGTGCGCTATCAGAGCCATGGCCGGGAGCGGAAGGGCGTCGCGTCGGGCTTCGTCGCCGAGCGCCTGCGCGCCGGCGACACTCTCGAGGTCTACGTCAAGCCGAACAAGAATTTCCGCCTGCCCGAGGACCCGGACCGGCCGGTGATCATGGTCGGGCCCGGCACCGGCGTGGCACCTTATCGCGCCTTCCTTCAGGAGCGGCAGGCGCTCGGCGCCAAGGGTCGTAACTGGCTGGTGTTCGGCGATCGCAATTACACCCACGACTTCCTCTACCAGCTCGACTGGCAGGACTTCCTGAAGGCGGGCGTGCTGAGCCGGATCGATGTCGCCTTCTCGCGCGACCAGCCGGACAAGGTCTACGTCCAGGACCGGCTGTGGGAGCGCCGCGCCGAGCTCTGGGGCTGGCTCGAGGAGGGCGCCCATCTCTACGTCTGCGGCGACGAGAAGGCGATGGCCAAAGACGTCCACGCGATGCTCGCCCGGATCGTCGTCGACCAGAGCGGCCGCAGCCCCGAGGCGGCCGAAGGCTATCTCGGCGACCTCAGGAAGCAGCGGCGCTACCAGCGCGACGTCTATTGAGGAGTGTTGTCGATGACCACCCGCAGCAGGAACGAGGACATCAAGGAGGCGAGCCGCTTTCTGCGCGGCACGATCGAGGATGGCCTTGGCCAGGCGGTGACCGGCGCGATCCATGAGGACGACGCCCAGCTCACCAAGTTCCACGGCACCTATCTGCAGGACGACCGCGATCTGCGGCCCGAGCGGCGCCGGAAGAAGCTGGAGCAGGCCTACGCCTTCATGGTCCGGGTGCGGGTGCCGGGCGGCGTCTGCACGCCCGCGCAGTGGCTGGCGATGGACCGGATCGCCGACGACCTCGGCAATGGCACGCTGCGGCTCACGACCCGCCAGGCCTTCCAGCTCCACGGCGTGATCAAGAGCAACCTGAAGCGGACCATGCAGGCGATCAACGCGGCGCTCATGGATACGGTCGCGGCCTGCGGCGACGTCAATCGCAACGTCATGTGCAATCCCAACCCCTATCAGTCGAAGGCGCATGGCGCGGCGCTCGAGCTGGCGCGGGCGATCAGCGATCACCTGACGCCGCGGACCGGCGCCTATCACGAGATCTGGCTCGACGGCGAGAAGGTGATCGATACCGAGGCCGTGGAGGAGCCGATCTACGGCCGCACCTACCTGCCGCGCAAGTTCAAGACCGTGGTCGCGGTGCCGCCCGAGAACGACGTCGACGTGTTCGCCCACGATCTGGGCTTCATCGCGATCACCGACGCGGCGGGCGCGGTGGTCGGCTACAACGTGACCGTCGGCGGCGGCATGGGCATGACCCACGGCGAGCCGGAGACCTATCCGCGCACCGCCGACCTCTTGGGCTTCTGCCGGCCGGAGCAGGCGGTCGCGGTCGCGGAGCAGGTGGTCACCGTGCAGCGCGACTTCGGCGATCGCGCCAACCGCAAGCACGCGCGGCTCAAATATACGATCGAGGATCGGGGGCTTGCCTGGTTCCGCGCCGAGGTCGAGCGAAGGCTGGGCTTCGCGCTCGAGGCGGCGCGCCCGTTCCGCTTCGAGCACACCGGCGATCGCTACGGCTGGGCCCCGGACCACGAGGGCGACTGGCACTATACCCTTTTCATCGAGAACGGCCGGGTCAAGGACCGGCCCGAACAGCTGATGAAGACCGGCCTGCGCACGATCGCCGGCGTGCATCAGGGCGACTTCCGCCTGACCGCCAACCAGAATCTCGTCATTGCGCGGGTGCCGAGGCGGCAGAAGGCGCGGATCGACCGGCTGCTGCGCCAGTTCGGCCTGACCAACGAGCTGTCCGGCCTCAGGCTCAACTCGATGGCCTGCGTGGCACTCCCGACCTGCGGCCTGGCGCTGGCCGAGAGCGAGCGCTATCTGCCGGATCTGGTCCAGGCGCTCGAGGGCGTGATCGAGCAGGCGGGTCTTGCGCGACGACGAGATCGTGATCCGCATGACCGGCTGCCCCAACGGCTGCGCCCGGCCCTATCTCGCCGAGATCGGTCTGGTCGGGCGCGCGCCCGGCACCTACAACCTCTACCTCGGCGCCGCCTTCGACGGCTCGCGGCTGAACAAGCTCTACCGGAAGGACGTCGGCCACGACCAGATCGTCGCCGCGCTCGCGCCGCTGATCCTGAGCTACGCCAAGGAGCGTCTGGGCGGCGAGCGCTTCGGGGACTTCGTGATCCGGGCGGGCCACGTCGCCGCGACCACGGCCGGCAGCGACTTCCACGCCAACCTGGCGCCGGAGCCGAGGGCGGCCTGAGCCCCTGGTTGCGGCCGCGGCAGATCAGGCGCTGAGCTGCGCCTCGTCCGCCCGCATGGCTGGCCGGGCGGTGCCCGGCTGCGGGCGCCGCGCGATGCCGAGCATCGCCTCGACCGCGTCGGTGAGCGCCCAGATGTCCTGCGCGGCCTTGGAGTTCGGGGCGTAGCGTCCGATCCACTGACCGAGCGCGAAGGCGTTGACGTGGTCGGTGAGCTGGCGGATCGGCGGCGCCCAGCGTTCGTGCAGGCCCTCGACCGCGGCCTCGGTCGCCTCGTGGTAGTAGCCGCGGAAGTCGACCTTGTTCGGGACCAGCATCGCCAGGGGCTTATGCCCGGGCCGCGTCTCGCGGGTGACCCGGATCATGCGCAGGACCCGCTCGGTCGGGCCGACGTCGACCGCGGACGGCGTGACCGGCACCAGGACCAGATCGGCGATCATGGTCGCCGAGGCGATCGCCGGCACGATCACGGGCGGCAGGTCGATCACCAGGACGTCGACCGAGTTCGCCAGCTCGCTGGCCCGAGCCAGCCACCGGCCACCCGCCGTGCCGTCACTCGGCGGCCCGGTCTCGATCCGGATCGGCAGGTCGCCGGTCCGGCCCCAGGCGCTGGCGCTGGCCTGCGGATCGACGTCCAGCAACGCCACGCTCGACCCGCGCTCGGCGAGCGCGCAGGCCAGATTGACGGCGATCGTGGTTTTGCCGGTACCACCCTTGAGGTTGCCGCTGACGATGATCTGGCCCATCCTCTGAACCTACCGGTAGCGGGGTCAGCAATCCGTTAAGCGAGGATCGCGCATGACGAGAGAAATGGTGGCACCGTGGGTTGTGCACAAGCCCGCGACCCGCGCGACCGGTGGAATCGTCGCGGCGCAACATCGGGCCGCCGCCGAGGTCGGCGCCGAGATCCTGGGCGCCGGCGGCAATGCCGTCGATGCGGCGCTCGCGACCTCGCTGGCGCTGGCGGTGCTCGAGCCCTGGATGAGCGGCCTCGGCGGCGGCGGCCTGATGGTGGTCGCGCCCGCGGACGGCCGGCCGCCGGAGGTGATCGAGTTCGGCATGGTCGCGCCCGCCGGCCTCGACCCCGCCCGCTATCCGCTGGCGACCGGCGCCCGCGATCAGGACCTGTTCGGCTGGCCCGCGGTGCAGGACGAGCGCAACGTCTCCGGCCCGCTCGCGATCGCGGTCCCCGGCCAGGCGGCCGGCCTCGCGCTCGCGTTCGAGCGGCATGCGAGCCTGTCCTGGGCGGAGCTCGCGGCGCCCGCGATCGCGCTCGCCAAGGCCGGCCTGCCGGTCGACTGGCACAGCGGGCTCAGGATCGCCTTTGCGGCGCGGGATCTGCGGCGGTTCGAGGCGGCGCGCGCGGTCTATCTGCCGGATGGCCTGCCGCCCGTGCCGAACCCGGACGGCAGCGTCGGCCATCTGCCGCTCGGCCGGCTCGAGGCGACCCTGCAGCGGATCGCCGAGGTCGGGCCCTCGGACCTCGTGACCGGCGAGCTCGCGCAGCTCCTGGTCCAGGACGTGCGGCAGGCGGGCGGCGTCCTGTCCGCGGACGATCTTGGCCGCTACCGGGCGCGCCCGGTCGAGCCCCTGGCGATCGCGCATGGCGGCGCGGTGCTGCAGGCGCCGCCCGGCCTCAGCGCCGGACCGACGCTCGCCCATGCCATCGCCCAGATCGAAGGCAAGCTGCCGGCGGGCGCGCCCGGCGCCGAAGCCTATTCGACCTTCGCCGCGGCGCTGCTCGCCGCTTACGAGCGCCGGCTCGCGACCATGGGGGACGTTGTGGATGGCCGCGATCCCGCCTGCACCACCCATCTCGCGGTGGTCGACCGTGCCGGCACCATGGTCAGCCTGACCCAGACCCTCTTGTCCGTGTTCGGCAGCAAGATCGTCTCGCCGCAGACCGGCATCCTGCTCAACAACGGCATCATGTGGTTCGACCCGCGCCCCGGCCGGCCGAACTCGATGGCGCCGGGCAAGCGGCCGCTCGCCAACATGTGCCCGGTGATCGCGACCCGGGACGGTGCCCCCTGGTTCGCGCTCGGCGCCTCGGGCGGGCGCAAGATCATGCCCGCGGTCCTGCAGCTCACGTCCATGCTGATCGATGGCGGCCTCGACCTCGAGACCGCGTTCCACACGCCGCGGATCGACGTCTCGGGCGAGCCGCAGGTGACCGCCGACGCCCGCCTGGCGCCGGCGATCCTGGAGGCGCTGGCCGCGCGCTTCACCGTCCGCCGGCTGGCACCGACGGTCCACCCGAACCTGTTCGCCTGCCCGTCCGCGGTGCTGCGCGATCCGGCGACCGGCGAAGCCTGCGGCATGACCGATCCCTGGCAACCGGTCGCCGGCGCCGCGGCTGCGGGTGCTGATCGCTGAGATCTCAGCGGGCGGGATCCAATTCCAAGGCGATCCGGACGACCGGGTTGGTGGGTGCAAGGCGCAGGGCGCGGGTGAAGTCGGCACGGGCGGCATCTGGCTTGCCGGCGGCGCGATCGGCAAGACCACGATAGAACCAGGCCTCGACCCGGTTGGCGTCGCGCTGGAGCACGCGGGCCAGGGCCTCGAGCGCGCCATCGGCGGCGCCGAGCGCCAGGAGCGAGATGCCGCTGCCGAGCTCGGCGTCAGCATAGCCCGGGCGCAGCTCGAGCGCGCGGCGATAGTCCTCGAGCGCGGCGCAGTAACGGCGCCGGTAGCGCCAGGCCTCGGCGCGGTTGTAGTAGGCCTTGGCGTTGTCCGGCGCGTGCCGGCGCGCGGTCCGGTGGTCGGAGCGGATCTCCTCGTACAGGAACCGGTGCCGGTAGGCGGTGCCGTAGAGCCAGAACAGGTCCGGGTCGAGGCTGATCGCCCGGGTCCAGTCGGCCTGTTCGGCGTCGAACCGCCGTCAGCCGATGCTGGGCGACCGCGCGCTCGAACCAGATCTCGGCATCGTCGGGCGCGAGCTCGAGCGCGACGTCGTAGTCGGCGAGCGCGGCCCCGGCCTGGCCGCTGTCGCGGAGCGCGTTGGCGCGCCCCAGCCAGGCGGCCGCGGTCTCGGGATCGAGCTCGACCGCCCTGGTGAAGTCCTGGATGGCGCTCGGATAGGCGCCGAGCTCGTAGTGGACCCCGCCGCGACCGACGTAGGCCTCCGAAAAGTCCGGCCGGATGCCGATCGCGCGCTCGAGGTCCGCAAGCGCCGGCCCGAAGCGGGTCTGATCGGCCAGCAGGGCGGCCCGATCCAGATAGACCGCGGCGAGGTCCGGCGCCAGCGCGAGGGCGGCGTCGTAGTCGGCCTTCGCCGGGCCGTCCTGCCCGCGCGCCTGGAGCATCTGGCCCCGCCGGTGCAGGAGCGCCGCCCGGTCGGCCGGGCCGGCGGCCGCGAGCGTGGCGCCGAGCTCGACGATCGCCGGCGCGTCCGCGCGGCATGGCTCGGGCGGGGCCGCGGCCGACAACGGGGTCGGGGCGAGCAGAATGGCCGCGAGCAGCGATCTAGCCAGGCGCGCCGTGGCCGGTATGATGGTGCCGGTCGCCGTCGTCGAAGGAGCCGTCATGGCCAGCGAATTCCTGCCCTCGGTCTGCCCGCACGATTGCCCGAGCGTGTGCGCGCTCGAGGTCGAGCGACTGGACGGCGGCCGGCTCGGCAAGGTGCGAGGCTCGAACCGCAATCCCTACACCGCGGGCGTGATCTGCGCCAAGGTCGCGCGCTATCACGAGCGCTTCCATCACCCGGACCGCCTCGCCCGCCCGCTCCGCCGGGTCGGGCCGAAGGGTTCCGGAGAATTCGCGCCGATCGCCTGGGACGATGCCCTCGACGAGGTTGCCGAGGCGCTCGCGCGCGCCGCCCAGCGCCATGGGTCCGAGACGGTCTGGCCGTATTTCTACGCCGGCACGATGGGCCTCGTGCAGCGCGACGGCATCAATCGGCTGCGCCATGCGATGCGCTATTCGGGCTGGCACACCACGATCTGCGTCACGCTGGCCGACGCCGGCTGGCGCGCGGGCTACGGCCGGCGCTGGGGGGTGAGCGGCGAGGAGATGGTGCATTCCGACCTGATCGTGATCTGGGGCACCAATCCTGTGAACACCCAGGTCAACGTGATGACCCACGTCGCCCGCGCGCGCAAGGCGCGGGGTGCTAAGCTGGTGGTGGTCGACCCCTACCGCACCGGCACCGCCGAGCAGGCGGATATGCACATCGCGATCCGGCCGGGCACCGACGGCGCGCTCGCCTGCGCGGTGATGCACATCCTGTTCCGCGACGGCTACGCGGATCGCGACTTATCTCGCGAACTACGCCGACGACTGGCGGGAGGCGGAGGCGCATCTGGCGACCCGCACGCCGGAGTGGGCCGCCCGGATCACCGGCCTGCCGGTCGCGACGATCGAGGACTTCGCCAGGCTCTACGGGAGGGCGAAGCGCTCCTATCTGCGGCTCGGCTTCGGCTTCACCCGCTCGCGCAATGGTGCCGCCAACATGCACGCGGCGTCCTGCCTGGCGATCGTGACCGGCGCGTTTCAATACGAGGGCGGCGGCGCGCTCTACAATCAGGGCGACCTCTACCACTGGGACAAGACCCTGATCGAGGGCTGGGACCTGATCGATCCGAAGGTCCGCCTGCTCGATCAGTCGCGGATCGGGCCGATCCTGGTCGGCGACCGGCAGGATCTCGGCGACGGCCCGCCGGTGACCGCGCTCTTGATCCAGAACACCAACCCGATGTGCGTGGCGCCGGAGCTCGAGAAGGTGCACGCGGGCTTCGGTCGCGAGGATCTGTTCGTCTGCGTGCACGAGCAGTTCCTGACCGAGACCGCGCGCATGGCCGACATCGTCCTGCCGGCGACCATGTTCCTGGAGCACGACGACATCTACCAGGCCTCCGGCCACACCCGCCTCCAGATCGCGCGCCAGATTTTTGAGCCCTATGCCGACTGCCGGACCAACCACTTCGTGATCTGCGAGCTGGCGCGGCGGCTCGGCGCGCCTGCGCATCCGGGCTTTGCGATGACCGAGTGGCAGCTGATCGACGATCTGCTGAAGCGCTCGGGCTGGCCCGATGCCGCGACCGTCGATGCCGCGGGCGGCTATGATGCGATGCCCGACTACCGGACCGCGCATCACCTGGACGGGTTCCCGACCCCGTCCGGCAAATTCCAGTTCAAGCCCGACTGGTCGCGCCAGGGTCGCGACCACGCGCGGATGCCGAAGCTGCCGGACCATTTCGCGATCATCGACGAGATCGATGCGGCACGGCCGTTCCGGCTGGTCGCGGCGCCGGCGCGCAATTACCTCAACACGAGCTTCACCGAGATGCCGACCTCGAAGCGGCGGGAGGGCCGGCCGAGCGTGCTGGTCCATCCCGAGGATGCGGCCAAGCTCGGGATCGGCGCGGGCGACCGGGTCCGGCTCGGCAACGAGCGGGGCTCGGTGGTCGTGCACGCCGAGCTCAAGGACGGCCAGCAGCCGGGCGTGCTGGTGGTCGAGAGCATCTGGCCGAACGCCGCCTTCGAGGAGGGCATCGGCATCAACGCCCTGATCAGCGCCGAGGCCGCGCCGCCCGGCGGCGGGGCGGTGTTCCACGATACCGCGGTCTGGCTGCGCCCGGAGCCGCTGGTCGCCGAGACGGCGGTCCCCCATGAGGAGCTGGTGCCGGCATGATCGATCTCTACAGCGACACCCGCACCAGGCCGACGCCCGGCATGCGCCGCGCGATGGCCGAGGCCGAGGTCGGCGACGAGCAGGCGATGCTCGACCCGACGGTCAACGCTTTGTGCGAGCGGGTCGCCGAGCTGCTCGGCAAGGAGGCCGCGGTCTATCTGCCGTCGGGCACGATGTGCAACCAGATCGCGGCCCGCGTCCATTGCCGCCAGGGCGACGAGATCATCCTCTCGGCGACCGCGCATCCGATCTTCGCCGAGTTCGGGCGGGCCGGCGGCGCTCGCCGGCGTCATGCTGCGCGGCCTCGAAGGCGCGCGCGGCATGTTCACGGCCGACCAGGTGCGCGCCGCGATCAATTCGCCCGCCTGGCGGCACGCGCCGCGCTCGCGCCTGCTCGAGGTCGAGAACACCACCAACGTCGGCGGCGGCGCGGTCTGGCCGCTGGCCGAGATCGAGGCGGTCACCGGGGTCGCGAAGGAGCACGGTCTCGCCTGCCACATGGACGGCGCGCGCCTGATGAACGCGGTGGTCGCGAGCGGCACCTCGGCCGCTGCCTACGCAGCGCCGTTCGATTCCTTGTGGGTCGATTTCTCGAAGGGCCTCGGTGCGCCGGTCGGCGCCGTGCTCGCGGGTTCCCGGGATTTCATCCACGAGGCCTGGCGGGTCAAGCAGCAGCTCGGCGGCGCCATGCGCCAGGCCGGGGTGATCGCCGCGGCCTGCCTCTACGCGCTCGACCACCACGTCGAGCGCCTGGCCGAGGACCACGCCAACGCCCGCCACCTCGCCGAAGGCCTGGCCGAGATCCCGGGTGTCGGGATCGACCCGGCAAGCGTCGAGACCAACATCGTCTGGTTCGACGTCCGAGGCCCGATGAGCGCCGCCGACGTCGTCGACCGCGCTGCGCGAGCAGGGCATCCTGATCGGCGGCTACGGCCAGCACCGCATGCGCGCGGTCACCCACCTCGACGTCACCCGCGCCGACATCGATACGGCGCTGCGCGCACTGGCGCGCGTCCTGGGGTGACCTTACCGAGAGAGGTGCCCCGCAGGGTTGCGCAACGCCGAATTCACCGGATGCGAGTGCGGCTCAAAAGGCTTTTGGGAGCCCGGCCTGCTTCAGGGTGTGATTTGCCCAGTGGCGGGACTTGATCCTGCCGTCGACCATGAAGCGGCGGTTGGTGAGCGGGCTGTACCAGATCTCGTGATCGCCTTTACCTTGGCGCTCGAACCGGCAGCCGGCCTGTCGCAGCAGCCTCTTGACCGCCGGCGTATAGTTTTCGGCCATCAGGCAGCGCGCGGGGCGCGCTCGTGCCGCTCGGCGATCACATCGAACGGGATGTCACCCGTATCGTCGCTGTTCAGGAGGCCATTGGCTTCGAGCAGTTCCGGAATCACGACCTTGAGCTTGTCGACCAGCGCATCGAGCGTGTCCGCGCCGGTCGCAAGGCCTGGAACGTCGTCACTGCTAGCGACCCAGACCATTGCCTCGGGGTCCCACTCGCACCGCACGGTGTAGATCGGTTCAGTCACGGCTCGTTCTCCATTACCCGACCTACCATAGCCGCCATCTGTGAACGGAAGAAGTCTGAACGGCCTGCGCGCTTCCATGGCGCAGCGCCCGATGCGGCTATGCGTGGCGTTGCAGGAAGAAGTCGTACCTGTCGAGGTCGATGGGTTCGGTGACCAGCGGCGCAAGGTCGCGCGCTTTGACGGCGTCCACGGGGTAAGCGTCGCACATCTCGGGATCGTCGCCGACATCGAACAACGAGCGGAGCTCATCGATCGGGACCGGCTGCAGATGCAGCTCGACCTTCAACTCCTCCGTCGTCCGATCGAAGCCATGCAGGATGAAGCCCTCCCCCGCAATCAAGGAAGTGCGGCTTTCTGCTCATGGCGATACGGCAGCAGCTCGCGCAGCTGGTCGAGCTCGCAGGTCATCTCGAGGCGTTCCTGGGCCAGGAAGTGCTCGACCGCGTCGCGGAAGCCCTGGTCGCGGATCCAGTGCGCGCTGTAGGTGGGCACCGGCTCGTAGCCGCGTTGGAGCTTGTGCGGCCCTTGGGCGCCGGCCTCGACCCGGGCGAGGCCGTGGGCGATCGCGAAGTCGATCGCCTGGTAGTAGCAGGCCTCGAAATGGAGAAACTCGAACTGCTGCCGGCAGCCCCAGATCCGGCCGTAGAGGGTGTCGGCGCCGAGCAGGTTGAGGGCGCCGCCGACGTAGCGGCCGCCGTGGCGCGCCATGACCAGGACCACGCGGTCGGCGAGCGTCGCGCCGAGCCGGCGGAAGAACGCCTTGCGCAGATAGGCCCCGCCCCAGCGCTTGTCGACGGTCGAGCGGTAGAACGGATAGAAAACATCCCAGATCGCGGGCGTCAGCGCCTCACCGGTCAGGATCTCGAGGGCGAGGCCCTGCTCGGCGATCCGGGCGCGCTCCTTGCGGATGGTCTTGCGCTTGCTGCTCTTGAGCGTGGCCAGGAAGTCGTCGAAGCTCCGGTAGCCGCGGTTGTGCCAGTGGTACTGGACGCCCTGGCGCCTGAGCAGGCCTTCGGCGGCCAGCGCCTCGCGCTCCGGCCGCGGGCAGAAGGTGACGTGCAGCGAGGAGACGCCGAGCTGCTCGGCGGCACCGACCAGGCCCTTGGCCAGCGCCGTCCGGATCTCGGGCCCGGCGCCCGGCGCCAGCAGCAGGCGCGGCCCCGGCACCGGCGTGAACGGGACCGCGACCTGGAGCTTCGGGTAGTAGCGCCCGCCCGCGCGCTCATAGGCGTTCGCCCAGCCCCAGTCGAACACGTACTCGCCGTAGGAGTGGCTCTTCATGTACATCGGCGCGCAGCCGAGCAGCCGGCCGCCGGCCTCGACCACGACATGCAGCGGCAGCCAGCCGGTGTCACCGCAGGCCGAGCCGCTCGCCTCCAGGGCGCTGAGGAAAGCGTGGCTGAGGAACGGCTGGTCGGCGCCGGCGCAGGCGTCCCACCCGGCGGCGTCGAGCTGCTCGATGCCCTGGACGAGCTTGACCTCGAGCGGGCCGGCGGCGGCCCTGCCGAGCGGCTCAGGCGAGCTCAAAGATCGCCTCGACCTCGACCGCAGCATGGCGCGGCAGGCTCGCGCAACCGACTGCAAAGCGTGCATGACGCCCGGCCTCGCCCATCGCGTGCACCATCAGATCCGACGCGCCGTTGACGACCTCGGGATGATCGCCGAACCCGGGCGTGCAGGCGACGAAGCCGCCGAGCTTCAGGCAGCGCCCGAGCCGGTCGAGGTCGCCGCCGCAGGCGGCTCTGGCCTGCGCCAAAAGGTTGAGCGCGCAGAGCTTCGCCGCCTCCTGACCCTGCGCCAGGTCGACGTCGGCACCGAGCTGGCCGGTGACCGCCACCTGGCCGCGCCGAACCGGCAGCTGACCAGCCACGAACAGCAGCCTGCCGCTGATCGTGTACGGCGCGTAGTTGGCTGCGGGCGCGGGCGCGTCGGGCAGCTCGAGCCCTTGCTGCGCCAGCCGTTGCTCGACCCTGCTGGTCACCTCGCTCTCCTCGATTGCCGACCGGTCGTGCGCCGACGATAGCCCCTGCAACCGGCATCGAGAAGGGGGCCGGGCGGGATTTTCCGCGGGCGACCAGCGGTCGCAGCCGGCCGCACCCGGCCGTGCGTCGCGAGGTTGCGCAGGGCGGGCCGGCACCGGTACTGTGGTGACGGGGATCACGGCGACGGAGGCCACGCGTGAGCACACCGCGCGAACAGGGCTTTACCATGCCGCCGGAATCGGCGCGCCATGACCGCTGCTGGATGGCCTGGCCATGTCGGGAGGAGCTCTGGGGCGAGCGCATGGCCGCGGCGCGCCAGACCTATGCCGAGGTCGCGCAGGCGATCGCGCAGTTCGAGCCGGTGACCATGATCGCCCGACCCGACCTGACCGCCGAGGCCTCGCTGCACTGCGGCCAGGGGATCTCGGTGCTGCCGCTCGACCACGACGATTCCTGGACCCGCGACACCGCACCGACCTTCGTCACCAATCAGCAGGGCCAGCTCGCCGGCATCGACTGGCGGTTCAACGGCTACGGCGAGCAGGCGCCCAACTACGCCAAGGACGCGCGCCTGGCGGAGGCGATCTGCGAGCGCCTGAGGGTGGCCGCGGTTCGCCGCTCCGCTCGTGCTCGAGGGCGGCGCTCTGCACGTCGATGGCGAGGGCACCTGCCTGGTCTGCGCGAGCTCGGTGCTCGATCCCAAGCGCAACCCCGGCCTCGGTCGCGCCGAGGTCGAGGCCGCGCTCGCCGACCATCTGGGGGTCGCCAAGGTGATCTGGCTCGAGCACAGCCTGGTCGGCGACCGGACCGGCGGCCATGTCGACAACCTCGCCTGCTTCGTCCGCCCGGGCGTGGTTCTGGCCCTTGCCTGTCGCGATGCGGAGGACGCCAACCACGCGGTCCTGCAGGACAATCTGGCTCGCCTGCGGGCCGAGACCGATGCCCGGGACCGGGCGCTCGAGGTGATCGAGATCGAGCAGCCGGCCGCGCAGCTGCGCGCCGACGGCAGCCGGATCGCCGCCTCCTACATCAACTTCTATCTGGCCAACGACGCCCTGATCCTGCCGATGTTCGACGACCCGATGGACAACCCGGCCTACAAGGCGATCGCCGCCGCCTTTCCAGGGCGCCGGGTGGTCCAGGTCGACGCCAGCGATCTGGTCCATGGCGGCGGCGGCATCCACTGCATCACGCAGCAGCAGCCGGCCGCCCAGGCGCCTAGTTGAGCGCGTCGGGTGCCGGACGGCCGGCGATCAGCGCGTCGAGATTGTCGAGGCAGCGAAAGCCCATGGCGTTGCGGGTCTCGACCGTGGCGCTGCCGAGATGGGGCAAAAGGAAGCAGTTGCGCCGCGTCCGGTAGCCGGGGTGCAGGTTCGGCTCACCCGCATAGACGTCGAAGCCGGCGGCGAACAGCTGGCCGCTGGCGAGCGCGTCGAGCACCGCCTCGTCGTCGACCAGCGAGCCGCGCGCGGTGTTGACCAGCACCGCCCCCCGGGGCAGCAGCTCGAGGGTCTCGCGATTGATCAGGTGGTGGGTCTCGGTGCTGGCCGGGCAGTGCAGGCTGAGGCAGCGGGCCTCCGGCAGCAGCGACGCCAGCGTGTGGTGGAACCATGCGCCCTGCTCGAGGTCGGGCGGCAGCCGGTTGCGGTTGTAGTAGTGGATGTGCATCCCGAAGCCCCGCGCCCGCCTCGCGACCGCCTGACCGATCCGGCCCATGCCGACGATCCCGAGCACCGTGCCGGTGAGCCCCAGGCCGAGCAGCTGGGTCGGCGTCCAGCCCGTCCAGCGGCCGGTTCGGATCAGGGCTTCGGCCTCGAACGCCCGGCGCGCCGCGCCCAACAGGCAGAGCATGGCGATGTCGGCGGTCGCTTCGGTCACCACGTCCGGGGTATTGGTCACGGTGATGCCGCGCGCGCGCGCCGCCGCGAGGTCGATGTGCTCGACCCCGACCGAGAAGGTGGCGATGGCGCGCACGCCCTCCGGCAGGCGCTCGATCTGCGGCGCGGGCCAGGGATCGGTCGCGCAGGTCAGGATCAGGGTCGCGCCGGCGGCACCCTCGATCAGCTCGTCCGGGTCATAGACGCGATCATCCGGGTTGAGCCGGGGCTGGTAATCGCGCCGCAGGCGCTCCTCGACCGCCTCCGGCAGCTTGCGGGTGACGAACACGACGGGCTTGCTGGCGGTCATCGGGAGTCCTCGGACCGGGCTCTAAGCTCGGTTTTTCCTACCCGATCCGGGCGCATCGTGCCACCATGCACGGGGGCAAGGAGTCTTCGATTTGACAGCAATGGCCAAAGCCTGGGGCTGGGCGGCGATCGTGGTGCTGATCGGGCTGGTGCCGGCGCGTGCCGCCACCGGGCTCGAGCCGCATCTCGCCGCCTATCGGTTGGCCCTGCATGGCAAGAACAGCAGCAGCGCGCTGATCGACGTCGAGGGCGGTCTGGTGATCGAGTGGCGCCTCGCCTGCGACGGCTGGCTGTCCCGCCAGCGGCTGAGCTTCGTCGCGACCACCGAGGACGGTCCGGGCTTCAGCCACGACGTGCGCTTCAGCAGCTGGGAGGCGATCGACGGCTCGCGCCTGCAATACACGATCCGGAGCTACAACGCTGACGGGGTGGAACAGGAGTATCGGGGTGACGCCCGGCTCGAGCCAGACGGCGCCGGCGGGCTCGCCAGCTTCTCGACGCCCGAGGCGAAGGAGGTCAAGCTGCCGCCGGGCACGGTCTTCCCGACCGACCATCTGCGGCGGCTGCTGGCCGGCGCGAGCGCCGGCGTGCCGCTGGTCAGCCACGACGTGTTCGACGGCTGGGGGTTCGACGCCCTCACCCAGATCACCTCGGCGATCGGCAGCCCCCGCAAGATCGAGGCGCGCGCCGGCGACGCGACCGACGGCTTTGCCAAGCGCGCCTGGCCGGTCAGCATGGCGTACTACAATGTCGAGCACCCGACCGACACGCCCGAGTTCGAGGCGAGCTTCCTTTTGGGCGAGAACGGCGTGCTGCGCGATCTGATCCTCGACTATGGCGACTTCAGCCTCGACGCCAAGCTCGAGAAGCTGGAGCTGCTCGACCGGCCGAAGTGCTAGCTCCGGGAGGCTGATGGCCCCGGCTGTTCGGCGGGCGGAGGTCGCATCAGGCCACGAGGGCGCGGTTGCGCCCGAGCCAGGCGGCGCCACGGACGCCTGAGGAATCGCCGTGCATCGGCGGCAGGAGGCGGGTCCGGACGGTGTCGGAGAAGACGTAGCGTTGCCAGATCGCCGGCACCCGCGCGTACAGGCGCTCGAGGTTGGAGACGCCGCCGCCGAGCACGATGGTCGAGGGATCCAGGATGTTGATCACGGTCGCGAGGCCGCGCGCCAGGCGGTCCTCGTAGCGGCCGAGCGCGGCCTCGGCGGCGGCCTCGCCGGCGGCGGCCGCGGCCACGATCGCCGGCCCGTCGCGGGCGATCCCGGCCGCCGCGCGATAGTCCCGGGCGAGACCGGGGCCGGACAGCCAGGTCTCGATGCAGCCCTCGAGCCCGCAGTAGCAGGGCGGCCCGGGCAGCTCGGACGGTTCCGGCCACGGCAAGGGGTTGTGCCCCCACTCGCCGGCGATCGCGTTCGGCCCGGCCAGCACCCGGCCATGGATCGCGAGGCCGCCGCCGACCCCGGTGCCGAGGATCACCGCGAACACGCTCGAGGCCCCCGCGGCGGCGCCGTCGGTCGCCTCGGACAGAGCGAGGCAATCGGCGTCGTTGGCGAGCGCGATCGGCCGCCCGAGGAGCTCGGCGAGGTCGCGGTCCAGGGGCCGGCCGTTCAACCAGGTCGAGTTCGAGTTCTTCATCAGCCCGCTCGCCGGCGAGATCGCCCCGGGCGTCCCGAAACCGACCGTACCGCGCACCCCGAGCTCGGCCTCCGCCTCCAGCACCAGGTCGCGGATGGCGGCCAGCGTCTGCGCGTAGCTGCCCCGCGGACTCTGACGCCGACGGCGCAGCAGGACCGCACCGGAAGCGGCCAGAGCGATGACCTCGATCTTGGTGCCCCCGAGGTCGATCCCCAAGGCCACCGTCATCGGGCAAGGGTCGCGAGGCGGATGTCACGAGGCGGCATGCGTGCAACGTCACCGGTCGCCGGCGTCATAGCCGGCATCATGGGTCGCCATCGTCATGGGTCGCCAGCATAGCGTCGCCGCGCGCGGACGCCAGGGGTCGGCGGAGCGCGCCGTGGCCGTCGGCGCGGCGCCCGATCCTACCCGGTCGGGACCAGCCGCACCAGGATCTGGCGGGAATCGTCGTTGGCGCGGTACTCCGGCTTGACCGCCAGAGCCTTGCCGTCGGCGTTCTCGTCGAGCCAGCTCCGCACCCGGTCGACCCGGCGCTCGGCCAGCCACTGGTTGTACTGAGCGGCCTCCTCGGCGGTCTCGGCCCCGATCACCTTCTGGGAGCCGCTGACGCTCGTCTGCAGGACCACCTGATAGTGCTGGCCGTCAGCCAGGTGCTGGAAGAGCGCGTGGAGCTGCGCGCCCGTGCCGGGCGGGAAATAGCTGCTGTTGGTCGGGAAAGTGATCACCAGCTCCTGCTGACCGGCAGCGGCAGCCGCGGGCTTGGCCGGCGGCTCGGCAGCGCGCTCGGGGAGCGCGGCGACGACCTCCGGGACCCGACGAGCGGCGGGCTCCATCCCGGTGACCGCGGCCGGCTTGGCCTCGGGCTGGCTGGCGACCGGCTGGGCTGCTGACCGGTCGGCGACCGGCTGGGCGGGGCTCGGGCTCACCGCCGGCAGGGCCTGGGTGACGCTCGGCACGTCCGCGAGCGCCCGCGCCGGCCCGGCCGGCACGGCGACCGCGGCCCGTGGCGCTTCGGCCGCCCGGACGACCGTGGCCGGCGCCGGTGGACGATCGGGGGCGGTCGGCGCCCCCCAGTCTGCGCCGGCGCCCGAGGCCGCCGATGCCACCTGCCCGGCGCGCGCCCCGCTGCTCGGCGGCACCACGGGCCGGGACTCGCTGGCGGCCGTCGCCACCGGCCGCGGCGCGCTGGCAGGCGTCGTCGCCGGCCCCGGCTCGGCGCCGGCCACCAGTGCCGGCGCGGCCAACTCGAGCGGCTTGCCCTCGCAATCCTCGCCCGGCGTCAGGCGAAACACCCAGAGCGTCGCGCGCGGCGCGCGCACCATGAACTGCCAATCCCAGACGCTGGCGATCGCCTTCGCCGGCAGGCCGTCCGCGATCAGCGAGGCCTGGACCGCATCCGCCCGGGCGCGCGCCAGCCGATGCGCTCCCAGCGTGTCGTTCCCGACCTCGGTCGAGCCGACGTGGCCGATCACCTGGGCGGTCAGAAAGCAGTCGGTCGCCAGCTCGGCGCTCAGGCTGCCAAGGCGCCGGGCATTGGCCGTGCCGAGCACGGACTGCCCCGGCGCAAAGGTCACGACATGCACCGAGACGTTGGCGATCCGGCCGTCCTTGAGGACCAGAGGCGTCGGCCGGAGCAGGATGTCGTCGGTCGCTGCGGCCTGCGCAGCCGGGCTGAGAGCCAGTGTTGCGCTCAAGCCGGAGGCGATCAGCAGGCCTCGAACCAACGTCCGAATCTCGATGGTACGGCGCAGTGTCATCGCGGCAGCGACCCTTTCAGAACCAGTTGGTCACCCACCTTCAGGCGATCTCGGGCGACAATCTCTCGCCCATAGATTTAAATATACGTTAACGGATTCGGCTGCAAGCGGCTCAAAACGGCACGGGCCGCGTCGCCGCGGCCCGGGGTTCCCGATCGGCGTCCGACCCCGCCCTACTTGATCTTGGCCTCCTTGAACTCGACGTGCTTGCGGATCTTGGGGTCGTATTTGCGCAGGCTCATCTTCTCGGTGGTCTTCCGCGGGTTCTTCTTGGTGGTGTAGAATGTGCCGGTGCCGGCGCTGCTGACCAGCTTGATCAGCACGGTGTTGGGTTTGGCCATGGCGACATGCCCCTCGCGGCTGGTTCGTGGCTCGGCTCGAAGATAGGCACCGGCCGGACCCTGTCAAGCAAGGCCCGCGTGCGCGCCGCTCTAGCGTCGATGCGGGCGACCGCGACCGGGGGCCGGGCGGCGCGACCGCCGGCGCCACGCCTCGGCGGCCGCCACGGCGGCCGGTCCCGGGGTGTGCTCGAGCAGGCGGAAGGTCAGCTGGCCCACGAGCGGGTCGACCTCGGTCAGCTCGACCCGGACCCGGTCGCCGAGCGCGAAGGTGGAGCCGCTGTCCTGGCCGATCAGGGCGTGGCGGCCGGGGTCGTGGGCGAAGTACTCCCTGCCCAGCGAGCCGATCGGCACCAGGCCGTCGGCCTGCGTCTCGGCGAGCTGCACGAACAGCCCGAAGCGCTGCACGCTGACGATGGTCGCATCGAACGCGCTGCCGACCCGCTCGGCGAGCAGCAGGGCCGTGAAGCGCGAGCGGGCGTTGCGCTCGGCGTCCATCGCGACCCGCTCGCAGCGCGACAGCCAGCCGCCGAGCTCATGCCAGTCGACGCTGGCGTCCGGCAGCCCGCCCTCGCCGAGCTTCAGCGCCCGGATCAGGGCGCGATGGACCAGAAGGTCCGCGTAGCGCCGGATCGGCGAGGTGAAATGGGCGTAGCGCCCGAGATTGAGGCCGTAGTGGCCGATGTTGTGCGGGCTGTAGACCGCCTGGCTCTGCGCCCGCAGCAAAAGGTTGGAGATCAGCGGCGCCAGCTCATGGTCCTGCAGGCGCTCGAGCAGCCGGGCGACGTCCCGGGGCCGCGCGAGGTCGCCGCCGCGGGTCAGGCCGAGCTGCTGCAGGAGCTGCGCCAGGCCTTCGAGCTTGACCCGGTCCGGCCGGTCGTGGACCCGGTACATGCAGGGCCAGCCGGCCTGTTCCAGGGTCTCGGCCGCCGCGACGTTGGCGGCGATCATGAGCTCCTCGATCAGGCGATGCGAAGTCCAGCCGCGCCTGGCGCTCGACCGCGACCGGCCGGCCGTCGGCATCGAGCCGGATCGCCGTCTCGGGCAGGTCGAGATCGAGCGTGCCGCGCCGCCGGCGGGCCTCGAGCAGGGCAGAGAAGGCGCCGTAGAGCGGCCGGATGACCGGCGCCAGCAGAGGCGCCGTGAGCGCGTCGGGCGCACCGTCGGCTGCTGCCTGCACCTGTTGGTAGGTGAGCCTCGCGCGCGAGCGCAGGACGCCGCGGACAAAACGGTGGCGGAGCTTGCGGCCCTGGCGGTCGAACGCCATGCGCACCGCCATGCAGGCGCGCGGGGCGTCCGGACGCAGCGAGCAGAGGTCGTTGGACAGCACCTCCGGCAGCATCGGCAGCACGCGGTCCGGGAAATAGACCGAGTTGGCGCGCAGCTTCGCCTCGCGATCGACCGGGTCGTCGGGCCGGACATAATGGGCGACGTCCGCGATCGCGACCACCACCTGCCAGCCGCCGGGGTTGGCCGGGTCGTCGTCGGCCACCGCCGCGACCGCATCGTCGAAGTCGCGGGCGTCCGCGCCATCGATCGTCACCAGGGGCACATCGCGCAGGTCCTCCCGGCCGGCGGGCGAGAAGGGCGCCAGATCGGCCGCCGTCAGGCCCTCGAGAGCGGGCGGAAAGGCGATCCGGAGGTCCTGGCCGTGGGCCGCGAGCAAGGAGATGCTGCGCGGATCGCCCGCCTGCCCCAGCCGCTCGAGCACGCGGGCGCGATCCGGACCGAGCGCGCGCGCCCCGATCCGCTCCGCGACCACCAGCTCGCCAGGCTGCGCGCCGCCGGCATCGGCGGCCTGCAGCTCGAGCTCGCGGGTGCGGGCACCGGCCGGCCGGATGCCGAGGCGGTCGCCGACCCGCTCGACCGTGCCGATCACGCGTGATGGCGCCCGCGGCAGGACGCGGATGATCTTGCCCTGGGTCTCGCCGCCCCCCTGGCTGAGGCGCGCGAGCACCCGATCGCCGACCGCCGCGGTCCGGCCGCGGGCGTCGCCTTGCAGCAGGACGGTCGGGGCCGCATCCGGATCGTCCTGCGCTCTCGCCGCCGGCCTCGCGATCAGCTCGCCGTCCGGATCGATGCCGGTCACCTCGAGCACCGCAACCGATGGCAACGCTCCGGTCCCGGCCGCTCGCCGGCGGGCGCCGCGGCCGCCCGCCGCCGGCTCCAGCTCGCGCAGCAGGCTCTTGAGCTCGGCCCGCTCCTGCCCCTTGAGCTGGAAGGCACGCGCCAGATCGCGCAGGTTCGCCTGGTCCGGGTTGCGCTCGAGGTAGCGCAGCAGCTCGTCCCGGCCCGGCAGCCGTCGCTGCGGCGCCGCTCGCGGCCGCCCGGCTGCGCTCTTCGCCATGGCTAGTCCCCGGCGCGGCGGACCGGCTCCGGACCGGAGACGGCCCGGCCGCTCACTCGGCGGCCGCTTTCTTGGCCGCGCCGGCCCGGGCACGCGCCTTGCCCGCCCCTTTGCCGGCTTTGGCCGGACCCTTGCTCGCGGCTTTGCGCGCCGGCTTGGTCGCGGCCTTGGCGGTCTTCGACTTGCCGGCGGCCTTGTCCTTGGCGGCGCGCTCGGCGAGCAGCTGGGTCGCCCGCTCGAGCGTCAGCTCCTCGACGCTCTCGCCCTTGCGCAGGCTGGCATTCTGCTTGCCATGCTTGAGATAGGGGCCGAAGCGGCCCTCATAGAGCGTGACCGGCTTGCCGTCCTTGGGATGGGCGCCCAGCTCCTTGAGCGCCTTGGGCGCCGGCCGCTGCTTGCTGCCCGCCTCGGCGAGCAGCGCGATCGCCCGGTTCATGCCGATGGTCAGCACGTCGTCCTCGGGCCCGAGGCGGACGAAGCGGTCGTGCTTGATGTAGGGGCCGTAGCGGTTGATGCCGGCCTCGATCGGCTGGCCGGTCTCGGGGTGGCGGCCGAGCTCGCGCGGCAGGGCGAGCAGCGCCAGCGCGGTCTCGAGGTCGAGCTCGGCCGGCTCGAGATTGGGCGGCAGCGAGGAGCGCTTCAGGGTCTCGCCATGGCCGCGCTGGACGTAGGGACCGTAGGGGCCGCGCTTGAGCAGGATCTCCTCGGCGGTCGCCGGATCGACCCCGATCAGGCGCTGCTTCGGCTCGCCGTCCGCCTCATCCGCCTCGGCCTTGACGCCGAGCTTGCGGGTGAACCGGCATTCCGGATAGTTCGAGCAGCCGACGAAGGCGCCGTAGCGGCCGAGCTTGAGGCTCAGCTGGCCGTTGCCGCAGAGCGGGCAGACGCGTGGGTCGCCGCCGCCCTCGCGCGGCGGGAACAGCAGCGGCGCCAGGAGCTCGTTGAGCGCGTCGATGACCTCGGCGACGCGGCGCTCCTTGACCTCGCCCACCTGGCCGTTGAACGGGTCCCAGAACTCGCGCAGGACCTGCTTCCAGTGCCGGGCGCCGGCGGCGACGTCGTCGAGCTGGCCCTCGAGAGCGGCGGTGAACCCCGGCTGCACGTATTGATCGAAGAACGCGACCAGGAACGCGGTCACCAGCCGGCCGCGGTCCTCGGGTCGGAAGCGCTTCTGCTCCAGGCGCACGTAGTCGCGCTGCTGAAGGACGGAAATGATGCTGGCGTAGGTCGAGGGCCGGCCGATGCCGAGCTCCTCGAGCTTTTTCACCAGGCTCGCCTCGGTGTAGCGGGGCGGCGGCTCGGTGAAATGCTGCTTGGGCAGGACCTCGCCGCGACGCAAAGGATCGCCCGGCGCCATGGCCGGCAGGATCCCGCCGGCCTCGTCGTCGTCCTGGGCCGGATCGTCCCGGCCTTCCTGATAGAGTCGGAAAAAACCGTCGAAGGCGATCGTCGAGCCGGTCGCGCGAAAGCCGATCGCGCCGTCGGGGGAGGCCAGATCCACGATCACCCGGTCGAGCACAGCGCTCGCCATCTGGCTCGCCATGGTGCGCTTCCAGATCAGCTCGTACAGCCGCCGCTGGTCGTGGTCGAGGAAGCGCGCGACCTCGTCGGGGCTGCGGCTGAGCTCGGTCGGCCGGATCGCCTCGTGCGCCTCCTGGGCATTCTTGGTCCGGGTCTTATAGGCGCGCGGCTGCTCGGGAACGTAGCGCTCGCCGTAGCGCTTCGCGATCTGCTGGCGGCAGGCGGTCAGCGCCTCGCGCGAGATCTGGACGCTGTCGGTGCGCATGTAGGTGATCAGGCCGACCGTCTCGCCTTCGAGGGCGATGCCCTCGAACAGGCGCTGGGCGGTGCGCATCGTGCGATCGGCGCCGAAGCCGAGCTTGCGGGATGCCTCCTGCTGCAGGGTCGAGGTCACGAACGGCGGCGCCGGGTGGCGCTGGACCTGCTTTTTCTCGACATTCTCGACGGCGAAGCTCTGGCCCTCGATCAGGCCGACCGCGCGCTTGGCATCGGCCTCGCTCGCAAGATCGAATTTTTGTAACTTCTTGCCATCGAGGCGGGACAGGCCGGCCGTGAAGGTGGCGCCCGCAGGGGTCGCGAACTGGCCATCGATGGTCCAGTACTCGCGCGCCAGAAAGGCCTCGATCTCGTTCTCGCGCTCGCAGATCAGGCGCAGCGCCACCGACTGCACGCGGCCGGCGGAGCGGGAACCCTGGAGCTTGCGCCAGAGCACCGGCGAGAGGGTGAAACCGACCAGATAGTCGAGCGCGCGGCGCGCCTGGTAGGCGTCGATCAGGTCGACGTCGAGGTCGCGCGGATGGCGCATCGCCTCGAGCACAGCACCCTTGGTGATCTCGTGGAACACCACCCGCTTGACGTCGACCCCGTTGATCGCCTTGAGCTCCTTGAGCGCGGCCACGAGGTGCCAGGAGATCGCCTCGCCCTCGCGGTCGGGGTCGGTCGCGAGATAAAGGTGCTGCGCGCCCTTGACCGCGTTTGCGATCTCCCTGAGCCGCGGCTTCCGGTCGGCCAGCGACTCGTAGATGATCCGGAAATCCTCGTCGGGCAGGACCGAGCCGTCCTTCTCCGGCAGGTCGCGCACATGCCCGTAGCTCGACAGCACCCGGTAGCCGGAGCCCAGGTACTTGTTGATGGTCTTGGCTTTGGTCGGGGATTCGACGACGACGACGTCCATGCGGCGAAGACGGCCCTTCCCTGGCTGGCGCGCGCGCCCTGAGCCCTCGGGCCCGACGCGGCGCCCCTGATATGTGCCCGGGTCAGGCCAATGCAAGGGAGACCCGGTTGCCGGGGTGACGCTCGATCCGCCCGTCGAGCTCCAGCTCGAGCAGGGCGCGCTGCACCTCGGCGGTCGACGCATGACACTGCCGGATCAGTTCGTCAACCAGCAGCGGCTCGGGCCCGAGCCGTTCGCGGACCTGGCTCGCGAGGTCGCCGTTGGCCGCCGGCAGGGCCGCCGGTGCGGCCCGTGGCGCCGGCGTCGGCGCCGGGCGGCGCTCGGAGGCGGTCGGACGCAGCTTGGGTGGCGCCTTCGGCGCGAGCTGGAACGGGCCGAGGGCGGTGCGGACGTCATCGGCGGTCTCGATCAGGGTGGCGCCATCGCGCAACAACTGGTTGGTGCCGCGGTGGCGCGGGTCGAGCGGGGAGCCTGGCACCGCCATGACCTCGCGGCCCTGCTCGGCGGCGAGCCGCGCGGTGATCAGCGAGCCCGACTGCGGCGCCGCCTCGACCACCACGACGCCCAGCGAGAGGCCGGAGATCAGCCGGTTGCGCCTCGGAAAATGGCGCGCCTGGGGGACGCTGCCGAGCGGCCGCTCGGTGATCACGGCGCCGGTCTCGGCGATCCGCGCCATGAGTTCTGCATTGTCCTCGGGATAGGGCACGTCGATGCCGGACGCGATCACCGCGATCGTGGCGCCGCCGGCCGCGAGCGCGCCCTCGTGCGCCGCGGTATCGATGCCGCGGGCGAGGCCGGAGGTGATCACCAGGCCGCCGGCGGCGAGCTCGCTGGCGAGGCCCTTGGCGAACGCGCGACCGTTGGCGCTGGCGTTGCGGGCGCCGACGATCGCGACGCCGGCTGCCGCCAGCAGCTCGATGCGGCCGCGCAGGGTCAGAAGCGGCGGCGGGTCGGCGATCTCGGCGAGGCGCTCCGGATAGCCGGGCTCGCCCTGCGCGATCAGCTCGCAGCCGAGTTCGTCGAGCGCCTCGAATTCCGCCTCGGCCGCGTCCCGCGAGCAGCGCCGCCACTGCTCCCCGGAACCCGCCGCGCGCGCCAGCCGCGGCAGCTCCTCGAACGCCCGGCGCGCGCTGCCGAACCGGTCCAGGAGCTTGAAGAACGTCCGCGGCCCGACCCCGCCCGAGCGGGCCAGCTGCAGCCAGTCCAGCTTCTCGGCCGGTGACAGGGTTTGCGCCATGGCGCGAAGATGCCCAAACCGCGGATCACCGTCAACCGGAAGTAGAAGACGGCTGCCGATATCTCCTTGCCTCTCGGTCGCGTTCGTTATATGACTACAGTAGTCATCCACGGGGAGATCGCATGCGAGAGATCCAGTTGCGCCACGCCAAGGCAGCCTTGTCCGCGGTCGTCGACGACGCGGTTCGGGGCGAGCCGTCGATCATCACGCGCCATGGCAGGCCCGAGGCGGTCGTGATCGGGTTCGAGGACTGGAAGCGTCTGTCGAGCGTGCCGTCGTTCGGCCGGCTCCTGATGTCGGCGCCGCTGGCGCCGGGCGATCTGCCTGAGCGCGACCCTGCGCCGATCGGCGAGGTCGAGCTCTGAGCAGGTGTATCTGGTCGACACCGACGTCGTCTCGACCGGAGCCCCTGCGAAGGCCCGACCCTCGACGGCGCTCGTGACCTGGATGGACGACCATTCGGCCGATCTCTACATGTCCGCCGTCTCGATCGCCGAGCTAGAGGCCGGGATCGCCAAGCTCCGCCGGCAAGGGGCCAGGCGCAAGGCGGCCGATCTCGCCGCCTGGCTCGATACGCTGCTGCACCTTTATGACGAGCGGGTCCTGCCGTTCGACGTGCGCGCGGCGCGGATCGCCGGCGCGCTTTCCGACCTGGCGCGCAGCAAGGGCCACACGCCCGGTTTCGCCGACGTTGCCATCGCCGCGACGGCCAAGCTCCGCGGCCTTACGGTCCTGACCCACAACGCCCGCCACTTCGAGCCCTTGGGTGTCCCCTTCAGTCGATCCCTTCGTCAGGCTGCCACCCCGTCGGCCGATCCGGGTCTGAGATGGCGAACTCCCGTGCGGGATGGCGCTCGGCCGCCCAGGCCATTCATCCTCCTGGCTGCGAGTTTGATTTGGCGCCGCCCAGGCTGAGCTTGGCTTCGCGCCCGGCGATCAGGCGACGAATGTTCGCCCCGTGCTTGAGGACGATCAGGAGGGCCAGCGCGAGATAGAGTTCGCCCGCCTGGAATGGCCGAGCCAGAACGCGACCGGGCCGGCGACGACAGCGCCGAGGATCGAGGCGAGCGAGACGTAGCGGGACAGGAGCGCGATCAGGACGAACAGCGCGAGCACGATCAGGCCGGTAAGCGGAGTCAGCGCCGAGACCACGCCGCCGGCGGTCGCCACGCCCTTGCCGCCGCTGGAACTTGAGCCAGACCGGGAAGCAGTGGCCGAGCACCGCGCCGAGGCCGGCGACCACCGCCATGTCGGGGCCGAAAAAGCGGAGGCGAGCCAGACCGGGAGCGCGCCCTTGAGGACATCGAGCACGAGCGTCGCGAGCGCCAGGCCCTTGCGGCCGGTGCGCAGCACGTTGGTGGCGCCGATGTTGCCCGAGCCGATCTCGCGGACATCGCCGGCGCCCGCCGCCCTGGCCAGGATCAGCCCGAACGGCACCGAGCCGATCAGATAGGCGATCACGAAGCCGATGATGAACGGCAGCCAGTAGGCCGGGCCACCCAGCGGTTCGATCATGGCGCGCCCCCGCGGTGTTGCGAGGGCGGCATGATGGAGCGCTTGACCCGCCGGCGCAACCACCGATATGGACATTGACATGACCATATGAGACGTGCCATGACCGAAGCGGTGCTCGAGATCAACGTCACCGCGTTCAAGGCCAAATGCCTGGAGCTGTTCAAGCAGCTCGAGGCGCGCCGCTACGACAAGGTGGTCGTGACCCGGCGCGGCAAGCCGGTCGCCGAGCTGCGCGCCGACCGAGTGAGGCGCCGGATCTGTTCGGCTCGATGAAAGGCTCGGTGATCATTCCGCCGGGTCTGGATCTGACGGAGCCCGTGCTGGAAGAGATTCCGGAAGCCCAGTCTGGCGAAGCGCCATTCTAGCTCCAATGCTCCTGCTCGACACCTGCGCCATCATCTGGATCATGCTGGAGGAGCCGATGGCCGGTGCGGCGGTTCGGCGATCAAGCAGGCCGCGGGCAACGCCCGCGTTCTGGTCTCGCCGGTATCGGCGCTGGGAAGTCGGCCTCTTGGCGGTCCGCGCTCGTCGCTCGCCGCTACCTTCAAGCCGAACCCCGGTCAATGGTTCGAGCGATCCTGGCCAAGCCCGGCATCCGGCTGACGTCCCCTGACGCCCAGGTGCGGCCATCGCCGCCTCGCTCTTGCCGGGGCAACTTCATGGCGATCCGGCCGACCGGCTGCTGATCGCGACCGCGCGCGAGCTGGATGTGCCGCTGGTCACCCGCGACCAGCGGATCCTCGCCTACGCCGCGCAGGGCCACGTCCAGGCGATCGCCTGCTGAGCGGCGCCGACCCGAGGCGCTTGCGCCCGGCGCCGGGATCGGCTGCGATCGCGGCTCCAGCACGGAAGCACGTCATGCTCGAGCCCAGACCGGCGCCGGCCGGCTTGACCCAGGCCTGCGGCCGCGGATCGCGGCGCTGCCCGCGTCCAAGATCCGCGAGGTCGCCGACGCGGGCATGGGCCGGGCCGATCTGATCCCGCTCTGGTTCGGCGAGCCCGACGTGCCGACGCCCGCGTTCATCTGCGAGGCCGCGAGCGCGGCGCTCAAGGCCGGCGACACCTACTACCAGCCGAACGCCGGCATCCTGGAGCTGCGCGCGGCGCTCGCCGACTACATGAACCGCCTGTACGGCAGGCACTTCGGGCCGGAGAACGTGATCGTCTCGGCCTCGGCGATGAACGCGCTGATGCTGGTCATGCAGGCCCTGGTCGACCCCGACGACGTGCGTGGTCACGACCACGCCCGCCTGGCCCAACCTGCCGGCGGTGCCGGAGATCCTCTCCGGGCGCATCCGGAGCGTGCCGCTGAGCCCGGGCAACGCCGGCTGGCGGCTCGATCTCGACCGGCTGTTCGACGCCTGCGACCGGCGCACCCGCGTGATCTTCCTGAACTCGCCCAACAACCCGACCGGCTGGATGATGTCGGCCGAGGAGCAGCAGGCGGTGCTCGAGTTCGCCCGCGCGCGGGGCTTGTGGATCGTCGGCGACGAGGTCTACGCCCGGATCGTCTACGACCGTCCGGTCGCCCCCTCCTTCCTCGAGCAGGCCCTGCCCGACGACCGGCTGATCGTGGTCAACAGCTTCTCCAAGAGCTGGGCGATGACCGGCTGGCGGCTCGGCTGGATCACGGCGCCGGCCGAGCTCGCTCCGACCTTCGAGATGCTGACCGAGTACAATATCGCCGGCCCCGCGGGCTTCATCCAGCGCGCGGGCGTGGTCGCGGTCCAGGACGGCGAGCCCTTCGTGCGCGAGACCGTCGCCCGCTACGCCGCCGCGCGCGAGCTGGTCATCGCGCGGCTTCGGCGGCATCCCGCGGCTCAGCCTGCCGACCCCGGCCGCCGCCTTCTACGCCTTCTTCCGGGTCGACGGCATGACCGACAGCCTGGCGTTCGCCAAGGAGCTGCTCGGCGCGACCGGCGTCGGCCTCGCGCCCGGCGCCGCCTTCGGCGAGGGCGGCGAGGGCCACCTTCGGCTCTGCTTCGCCGCGACCCTGCCGACCCTCGAGCGCGCCCTCGACCGCTTCGCCGGGTTCATGGCAAGAGATTGACGAAAGGTGGCCCGTATTGGGACCGCATGAGCCACATCGCGGTCTGGAACACGGTGATGGACGAGGACCGCTACATGGTCCGCAAGTGGAACGAGTTCATCGCCGCCTGAGCATGCTGGGGAGGGCCGGACCGCCGGCTCTCCCTGCGGCGGTCTTGACCAAGCTTGACCAAGCCGGCGCCGGCGCCGATATTGCGAGTCTGGACCCAGATCGGCTGACCTCCCATGACGACGACCTTGAACCTGTATGAGGCCAAGACGCAGCTCTCCAAATTGGTCGAGCGCGCCGCTGCCGGCGAGGAGATCGTGATCGCCAAGGCCGGCCGGCCGATGGCCCGGCTGGTGCCGCTCGAGACCCGTCGGCCGCGCAAATCCGGCTTTCTCAAGGGCAAGGTCTGGATGGCTGACGACTTCGACGAGACGCCGGAATGGTTGATCCGGGCGTTCGAGGAGGGCGAGATCTTGCCGCCGCCGGAGACCGACGACGAAACCGAGTCGTCATGAATGCCGACCGCCTCCTGCTCGACACCCATACGCTGATCTGGTGGGCTGAGGACAACCCTCGTCTGCCGCCGGCAACCGATGCTCGGATCCGGCATGCGGACCTCGCCCTGGTCAGCATCGCATCGGCCTGGGAAATCGCGATCAAGGCCTCGCTCGGACGTCTGGCGGTGCCGATGGCGGTCGAGGACATCCTCGACCAGGCCGGCTTCGGGCTGCTGCCCGTGACCATCGCGCACACCGCCGAAGTCGCGAGGCTGCCGCATCATCATCGCGATCCCTTCGATCGGATGCTCATCGCCCAAGCGCGCACCGAACGTCTCGCCCTCGTCTCGCACGACCGGGTGTTCCGGAATTACGACGTTCAAGTCCTGTGGCGTCGTTGATGAACCGTCTCGCTCCCTATCTCCAGGCCGCGCCCTTGGCGTTGGTCTTTCTGCTGTTCTTCATCCTGCCGATCGGCCTGGTGGTGGTCGTCAGTTTTTTAACTATGAGCCGCAGGAGTGGCTGCTCTATTCCGAGTTCTCGGTGATCCTGGGCTACGTCCATCTCTATACGCTGTTCATGATCGTGCCGATCTTCAACTCGATGATGCGGATCGATCGCGCGGTGATCGAGGCGGCCTACGACTCCGGCGCGTCCGGCTGGCAGACGCTCACCAACGTCATCATCCCGCTCACGAAACCCGGGATCGCGATCGGCTCGATTTTCGTTTTGACCATCGTGATGGGCGACTACGTGACCGTGAACGTTCTGGGCGGCGGCCAGCTCGCTTCCATCGGCAAGGCGATCTGGACCGAGCTCTCCTACCTCCAGTTCCCGCCGGCGGCGGCCGATTCGATCGTGCTGCTGGCCGTCGTCATCTTGATGATCGTGGGGCTGATGCGGATCGTCGACATCCGCAAGGAGCTCTAGCCATGGGCGAGCCACGGCCCAAGAGCTTCTATGTGCTGGCTGCGGTCTTCGGCCTCTTCGTCCTGTTCCTCTACGGCCCGATCGCGACCATCGTCGTGCTTTCGTTCCAGGGCCCGGAAGGCGGCCTCGTGTTCCCGATGCGCGGCGTCTCGCTGCACTGGTTTGCAGACCTGTTCCGGCCGCAGTCGATCGGCGACATCTGGGCTCGTTCGAGCGCTCCTTGAAGCTCGGCCTGATCGTCCTGGTGCTGACCGTGGTGTTCTCGTTCCTGGCCGGGCTCGCCTTC
Organism: uncultured Alphaproteobacteria bacterium; assembly: GCA_963730195.1. Classification (GTDB taxonomy): domain Bacteria; phylum Pseudomonadota; class Alphaproteobacteria; order Geminicoccales; family Geminicoccaceae; genus DATAOG01. The sequence goes on along the minus strand of CAVSRN010000084.1, from coordinate 55,825 downwards.
CGGCGCCGCTTCAAGGGCTCGACCCTGCTGTTCTACATCGCGGTCGCGAGCCTGATCATGCCCTCGGTGGTGGTCAGCCTCGGCATCGGGGCGGGGTTCGAATTGCTCGGGATCGAGCGGACCTGGTACAGCTCCGCGCTCGGGGCGCACCTCAGCTGGACCCTGCCGTTCGGCCTCCTGATCATGTTCGCGGTCTTCAACCGCTTCAACCCGGCCTACGAGGAGGCGGCGCGCGACCTCGGCGCGTCGGGCCTGCAGACGGTCAACCACGTCGTGCTGCCGATCGTGCTGCCGAGCCTGGTCGGGGTCGCGCTGTTCGGTTTTACCCTGTCTTACGACGAGCTCGCTCGCACCTCCCAAGCCGCAGGCGCCCTCAACACGCTGCCGCTCGAACTGCAGGCGATGCAGACCAACGCCACGACGCCGGTGATCTACGCGCTCGGCACGCTGACCACCGGCCTCTCCTTCGCGGTGATCACACTCTGCCTGCTCAGCGTCCTCCTCATCCAACGCCGCCGCGCCCGCCACGGCTCCGACGCCGGCAAGGGCGTCTGACGCCCGCACCCGCGGCCCAAGCGCACGCCGTCACCGTGGCCCAGGGTTCGCGCCCGGCTCCCAGTCGCCGAGGATCTGCTCGAGGGAGTACGGGCACGCCTCGGGCAGCGCGGTGACGGCCGCCGTTTCTCCGTACCGACGCATCTTGCGGGCCACGTTTCGTCGCGCGCGGCCGTAGATCGCGGCCAACGCCGCTTCGACATCGCGTCGGATCGTCGGGGTCAGCTTGTCCTCGATCTGGCTCCTGAACTCGTCGACCTCGTCGAGCCAGTGGTGGCGCTGTTCGGTGGCCGGCGAAAAGGTCGCGAGCAGGAAGTGCTGCATGATCAGTCGGACCAGGCTGAAGACCGCGCTACGCTCGCTCATGCCCAGGTCCTCGATCTCCTCGGCAATGTGGCCGAGGTCGAGCGGCAGGTTCGGCCGCGACTTCGCGAAGCGGCGCAGCTCTTTAGCCTGCGCCTGGGTCCAGGCGTAGAAGTCGGTCTCGTAAAGTTGCTCGGGCCGGGTCGCGCTCATGATCGAACTCTACGACGTGATCGATATGTCCCGCAAATGCGGGTGCCATGCGGGTGGCGCCGCCAGGCGGACGGCGCGGTGGCAGCGCGCTCTCAACGCTCGCCGGGGATCGTCCGCAGTCCTGGCATGATGTCGGTATTCTGCGCGACCCGGGCGCGCCAGCCGCCGGCCGCCCTGGCCAGGACGAAGACGAGTATGCCCCGGCGCGGCGCGCCGATCGTGCCGTCCGGCTCCAGTTGCCCGGTCAGCTGCCAGCGTACGTGCACGACCGCGACCTCGGGCGTGAGCTGCTTCAGCGATGCCAACTCGCCCTCGAGCCGACTGTCCTTGAAGAAGGTGGCGTGGGCCTCGGCGTGCGCCGCCTCGATCTCGGCCCGGCTTCGCCACCACATCCCGACGACGTTGACGAAATCCGCCTCCTCGGCGAACAGGGCGGCCAACGCCGCCATGTCGTGCCGGTTCCAGGCGTCGGTGAAGCGGCCGACGATCTCCTCAGGCGCCTGCAGCATCGCTCGCTCCAGAAGGCACCGCGGGCGTCAGTTCGGGCGGCCGGCGGGCGTGCTCTCGGCGAGCAGCTGGCGCAGCACGTAGTGGAGAATGCCGCCGTGGCGGTAGTAGTCGACCTCGTCGAGGGTGTCGATCCGGCAGAGCAGGCTGATTTTTTCGGTGCGGCCGTCGGCGCGGGTGATCGTGACCGCCACGTCCTGGCGCGGCTTGATGCCGCCTTCGAGGCCGGCGATGTCGAACAGCTCGCTGCCGTCCAGCGCGAGCGTCTTGCGGGTCATGCCGTCCTTGAAGGTCAGGGGCAGGACGCCCATGCCGACCAGGTTGGAGCGGTGGATGCGCTCGAAGCTCTCGGCGATCACCGCCTTGACGCCGAGCAGCAGCGTGCCCTTGGCCGCCCAGTCGCGGGATGAGCCCGAGCCGTACTCCTTGCCGCCGATCACCACCAGCGGCACGCCGCGCTCCTGGTATTTCATCGCGGCATCGAAGATCGACATCACTTCGCCGTCCGGCATCAGCCGGGTCCAGCCGCCCTCGGTGCCGGGGGCGACCTCGTTGCGCAGGCGGATGTTGGCGAAGGTGCCGCGCATCATGACCTCGTGGTTGCCGCGGCGCGAGCCGTAGGAGTTGAAATCCGACGGCCGGATCTGGCGCTCCATGAAGTAGTCCGCGGCCGGGCCTTTGCGCGCGATGCTGCCGGCCGGGGAGATGTGGTCGGTCGTGATGCTGTCGCCGAGCAGCGCCAGCACCCGGGCGCCCGCGATATCGTGGACCGGCCCGGGCTCGGGGGCGATGTTCTCGAAGTAGGGCGGCAGGCGGACATAGGTGCTGGCATCCTGCCAGTCGTAGACCTCGCCGCCGGCGCCGCCGATCTTGGCCCAGTGCTCGTCGCCCTTGAAGACGTCGGCGTAGGCGTTCTGGAACATGCCGGCGTCGACCCCGCTCCGGATCGCGCTTTGGACGTCGGCCGGGCTCGGCCAGATCTCGCGCAGATAGACCGGCTTGCCGTCGCTGCCGGTGCCGAGCGGCTCGCGGGTCAGGTCGACCCGCAGGCTGCCGGCGAGCGCATAGGCGACCACCAGCGGCGGCGACGCCAGGTAGTTCGCCTTGACCTGCGGATGCACCCGGCCCTCGAAGTTGCGGTTGCCGGAGAGCACCGCCGCGGCCACCAGCTGGTGCTCGTCGATCGCGCGCGCGACCGGCTCCGGCAAGGGGCCGGAATTGCCGATGCAGGTGGTGCAGCCGTAGCCGACCAGATCGAAGCCGATCGCCCGCAGATCCTCCATCAGCCCGGTTTTTTCCAGGTAATCGGTGACGACCCTGGAGCCGGGGGCGAGCGAGGTCTTGACGTAGGGCTTGGGCATCAGGCCGCGGCGGTGGGCGTTGCGCGCGAGCAGGCCGGCGCCGATCATGACGCCCGGGTTGGAGGTGTTGGTGCAGCTGGTGATCGCGCTGATCACCACGTCGCCATGGCCGAGATCGCCGTCCATGCCGGCGAGCGGCACGCGCTTGCCGGGGTCGCCGCCGGCGCCCATCAGGGCCGGCAGGGCCGCCTCGAAGGCGGCTTTGGCACCCGTGAGCGCGACCCGGTCCTGGGGCCGCTTGGGGCCGGCGAGCGAGGGCTCGACGGTCGCCAGATCGAGCTCCAGCATCTCGGTGAACCAGGGCTCGGCGCCGTCGCTCGCGCGCCAGAGCCCCTGCGCCTTGGCGTAGGCCTCGACCAGCGCGATCCGCTCGGGCGCACGGCCGGTCAGGCGGAGATACTCGAGGGTCTGGGCGTCGATCGGGAAGATGCCGCAGGTGGCGCCGTACTCGGGCGACATGTTGCCGATCGTGGCGCGGTCGGCGAGCGGCAGATGATCGAGGCCGGGGCCGCAGAACTCGACGAATTTTCCCACGACGCCTTTCGCGCGCAGGGTCTGGGTCACGGTCAGCACGAGGTCGGTCGCGGTGGCGCCTTCGGGCAGCCGGCCGGTGAGCTTGAAGCCGACGACCTCGGGGATCACCATCGAGATCGGCTGGCCGAGCATCGCGGCCTCCGCCTCGATGCCGCCGACGCCCCAGCCGAGCACGCCCAGGCCGTTGACCATGGTGGTGTGGCTGTCGGTGCCGACCAGGGTGTCGGGATAGGCGAGCTGGCGGTTGCCCTCGGGCGAGGTCCAGACCACCTGGGCCAGGTACTCGAGGTTGACCTGGTGGCAGATGCCGGTGCCGGGCGGCACGACCTTGAAGTTGTCGAACGCGGAGGCTCCCCAGCGCAGGAAGGCGTAGCGCTCGCCGTTGCGCTGGTACTCGAGCTCGACATTGCGCTCGAAGGCGCCGGCGCGGGCGAAGGCGTCGACCTGGACCGAGTGGTCGATCACCAGGTCGACCGGGGTGAGCGGGTTGATCTTCTGCGGGTCGCCGCCGAGCTCGAGCATGGCCTGGCGCATGGCCGCCAGATCGACCACCGCCGGCACGCCGGTGAAGTCCTGCATCAGGACGCGCGCCGGGCGGAAGGCGATCTCCTGGTCCGAGCGGCGCTGGCCGAGCCAGGCGACCAGCGCCTGGAGCTGCTCGGGCGTGACCGTGCGGCCATCCTCGAAGCGCAGCAGGTTCTCGAACAGGATCTTGAGCGAATAGGGCAGGCGGGCGACCTCGCCGAGCCTGGCGCCGGCCGCCTCGAGCGAGAAATAGTCGTAAGCCGTGCCACCGACCTGCAGCTGGCGCCGGACGCCCAGACTGTCGCGGCCAGAGACGGAGCCGGATGCGGTCATGGTGGCTCTCCTCGATCGCCAGCTGTCGCCGTCGCCGCGCGGCGGGCTCTAGCCAGCCGGATCGGCGGACAGGCGCAGGTTGCGGATCTTGCGCGTGGTCAGCTCGGCGCGCGTGCGCAAAATATGCACCGCTGTGAAGTAGCACAAGAAGGCCGCCCACATCACCAGCAGCGGCACCAGCATGCTCGGGTCGATCGCGGGCCCGCCGGGCCGCAGGATGCTGGCCGACTGATGGAGCGTGTTCCACCAATCTACGGAAAACTTGATGATCGGCAGGTTGACCGAGCCGACCAGGCACAGGATCGCGGCCGCGCGCGCGCCCCGGCCCGGGTCGTCGAACGCCTCGTAGAGCGCGATGTAGCCGAGATACAGGAAGAACAGGATCAGGACCGAGGTCAGGCGCGCGTCCCAGACCCAAAAGGTGCCCCACATCGGCTTGCCCCAGAGGCTGCCGGTGACCAGCGCGATCGCGGTGAAGGCGGCGCCGATCGGGGCGGCCGCGCGGGCTGCGGTCTCGGCCAGCGGATGCCGCCAGACGATCCCGATCACGCTCGCGACCGCCATCAGCGCGTAGACCATCAGCGCCATCCAGGCGGCCGGCACGTGCACGTACATGATCCGATAGGCCTCGCCCTGCTGATAGTCGGGCGGCGCCTCGATCAGGGCGAGATAGAGGCCGAGCAGCATCAGCACGACGGCCGCGCCACCAGCCCAGGGCAACACGGCGTCGGCGATCCTCTGATAGCGCAGCGGGTTGGCGAAGCGATGCATGCCAATCGGCCCTTTCCGCCCATGAACCTAGTCCGCAGCTGCCCCACTTCAAAGCCTCTCGGAGCGCCTGCCCCGGCTTGGTCGCGCGATCTCGAGTGGTGACGGAGCCGGCCCCGTGCTAACTTTGCTCGCAAGTTAGCCGATGGAAGGGCCTGGAGTGACTGATACTCAGATCGCGTTCCGCAGCTCGGCCGAGCTGCGTGAAGCCCTGCGCCAGCTGGCGCGCCGACAGGGCCGCAGCATGCAGGCGGTCCTGGACGATCTCTGCCGCCGCGCGCTCGCGGCCGATGGCGAGACGCCGACGCTGGCCGGCGCCATCCGGCGCCTGCGCCAGCATCAGGGCGAACTCGCGCGGCTGGGCATCGAGCAGCTCTACGTCTACGGTTCGGTCGCGCGCGGCGAGGCCCAGCCGTGGAGCGACGTCGACCTGTTTGCGGACCTGGCGGACGAGGCGCGCTGGAACATCGTCCGTTGGGGTCATGTGCTCGGTCGGCTCGAGGAGATCCTCCAGCGCCGCGTCGACTTCGCCGCCCGCCGCTCGCTACCGGAAGACGTGCGCCGTCGCGCTGACGCCGAAGCCGTGGCGGTGTTCGCGTGAGGCCGGAAGCCGAACTCGTCGCCGACATCGAAAGACATGGCCGCCTGATCCTGGATCTCATCCGGGATCTGGACGAAGCGGCCTTCGGGCAACGCTTCGGCGACGGCATCAACCCCTTCGCGGCGGCGATCTCCTATGCTCTGGTCGCGATCGGCGAGGCCTGCCGGCAGCTGGTCGGCGGCGGCGAAGCCGGCGGCGGACCGCCGCCGGCACCGATCGTGGCGGCCCGTCCCGAGATCGACTGGCGCGGCTGGATCGGCCTGCGCAACGTCCTGACCCACGGCTATCATCGCCGCGATCCGCCAGTGATCTGGCGCGCGACCGGTGAGTTCGCGGCGCTGGTGCGGGCCTGCGAGGCGGACACCATGGCGAAGACCCGGCCCGAGTCCTAAATCCACATTCCAGCGCCCGCCGGAGCGTGGCGGCGAGCGCGATCGCGGCGGACCGCAAGAACCGGTTGGAGCCGGCGTCGGGGACGGTCGGGGCTGGCACTAGCCTTGCCAGGCGACGCCGGCTATAGCTAGTCGGGAGAGCAGGCGCGCCCGCTCGCCGCGGTCGGGGTGCGGGGGAGCGGGGCTGCGCCCGAGCCAATGCCGGGAGGCGGAGTGTCCGATACGATCGAGCGCACCGCATGGCGTCCAGGGCCGGCCTTGATCGGGGACGCCGGAGCGCTTTGCCGTGCTGCGGCCGCGCCCGCGCCGGACCGAGCGAGGGTCGCGTCTTGACCATGCAGCTACCCGATCTGGCGCAGGCCGACACCACCGCCAAGCTGCTGCTGCACAATGCCGCCCGGTTCGGCGCCGAGGTCGCGCTGCGCGAGAAGGAATACGGCATCTGGCACGTCTACAGCTGGGCCGATTCCAGGCACAAGGTCGAGGAGCTGGCGCTCGGGCTGCTGGCACTCGGGGTCGCGCGCGGCGACGTGGTCGGGATCATCGGCCGCAACCGGCCGCACTGGCTCTGGGCCGAGCTCGCGGCGCAGAGCGTCGGCGCCATGTCGCTCGGCATCTACGAGGACGCGCTCGGCAAGGAGGTCCAGTATCTGCTCGGCTACGCCGAGGCCAAGGTCGCCTTCGCCGAGGACGAGGAGCAGGTCGACAAGCTGCTCGAGATCGCAGCCGAGCTGCCCGAGCTGCGGTGGATCGTCTACAATGATGCGCGCGGCCTGCGCAAATACGCCGACCCCCGGCTGCTCAGCCGGGTCGAGCTGGTCGAGCGGGGCAGGACCGAGCCCGCCGGGCGGTTCGAGCAGGTGGTCGCCCAAGGCCGGGGCGACGAGGTCGCGGTCTTGTGCACGACCTCGGGCACCACCGCTCACCCCAAGCTCGCGATGCTCCAGCACCGGCCGCTGCTCGAGCACGTCTGCGCCTATCTGCGCGCCGAGCCGCGGCAGCCGACCGACGAATACGTGTCGATTCTGCCGCTGCCCTGGATCGTCGAGCAGGTCTATGTCGCGCTGATGCCGCTCCTGTCGCGCATCCGGGTCAACTTCCCGGAGAACGACAGCACGGTGATCAGCGATCTGCGCGAGATCGGGCCGACCCACGTGCTGTTCGCGCCGCGGGTCTGGGAGCAGATCTCGGCCGACGTCCACGCCCGCCTGCTCGATGCCAACCGGCTCAACCAGGCGGTCTTCCGTTGGGCGGTCGGGGCCGGGCTGAAGGCGCTCGATGCCGGCCATCGCTCCTGGCTCGCGGACCGGGCGCTGCTCGACACGCTGCGCGACCGGCTCGGCCTCTCGCGGGTCAAGTCGGCGGCGACCGGCGGCTCGGCGCTCGGCCCCGATACTTTCCGATTTTTCCTCGCGCTGGGGGTGCCGCTGCGCCAGCTCTACGGCCAGACCGAGGCCGCCGGCGCCTACACCATCCAGACCGGCGGCGAGCTCGACTTCGACAGCTCGGGCCTGCCCTTCGACGACACCGAGATCCAGATTCACGCGCCCGATGCGACCGGGCTCGGCGAGGTCCGGGTGCGCCACGTCGGCATGTTCAGGGGTTATTTCAAGCAGCCTGACGAGACCGAGAAGGGGATGACCGGGGAGGGCTGGCTCGCGACCGGCGATGCCGGCTATCTCGACGAGAAGGGCCGGCTGGTGGTGGTCGACCGACTGCGCGACATCGCGACGACCGCGGCCGGGGTCCGCTTCTCGCCCCAGTACATCGAGAACAAGCTCAAGTTCTCACCCTACATCGGCGAGTGCGTGATCCTCGGCAACGATCGGCCGGCGGTGACCGCGATCCTTTGCGTGCGCTACGCGATGGTCGCGAGGTGGGCCGAGGGCCAGGGGCTCGCGTTCACGACCTACACCCATCTGGCGGCGCGGCCGGAGGTCTACCAGCTGATCGCCGGGGAGGTCGAGAAGGTCAACGCCAGCCTGCCGGCCGCCCAGCGGATCAGCCGCTTTTTGCTGCTGTACAAGGAGCTGGATGCCGACGACGGCGAGCTCACCCGGACCCGCAAGGTGCGCCGCGGCGTGATCGACCAGCGCTACCGGGCGGTGATCGAGGCGCTCTATTCGGGCGAGCGCAAGGTCGCGGTCGAGACCGAGGTCACCTTCGAGGATGGCCGGACCGGCAGGATCACCGCCGAGATGGCGATCCACGACGCGGCGCCCGAGGCGCTGCTGGTCCAACAGGCCGCCGAATAGGCGCGCCATGGCCGCGGCCAGGCAGCCGATCCCCCGCGCCGGCCGGGCGCGCGCTTTCAATCGGGTGCTGCTCGAGGTCAGCGGCATCACGCTCCGCTTCGGCGGGGTTGCCGCCCTGACCGGCGTCAGCTTCGACATCCGCGAAGGCGAGATCCGCGCGATCATCGGCCCGAACGGCGCCGGCAAGTCCTCGATGCTGAACGTGATCAACGGCTTCTACCAGGCCCAGGAGGGCTCGATCACCTACAAGGGCCGGAGCTATCGCCACATGCGCCCGCACGAGGCGGCGGTCCAGGGCATCGGCCGCACCTTCCAGAACATCGCCCTGTTCCGGGGCATGAGCACGCTCGACAACCTGATGACCGGCCGCATCCTGAAGATGCGCGCGACCCTCCTCGAGCAGGCGATCTACCTCGGCCGTGCCCGGCGCGAGGAGCTGGCGCATCGCGAGTTCGTCGAGCAGATCATCGACTTCCTCGAGATCCAGGCGATCCGCAACACGCCGGTCGGCCAGCTGCCCTACGGCCTGCAGAAGCGGGTCGAGCTCGGCCGGGCGCTGGCGATGCAGCCGGAGCTTTTGCTGCTCGACGAGCCGATGGCCGGCATGAACCTCGAGGAGAAGGAGGACATGTGCCGCTTCGTGCTCGACGTCAACGAGGAGTTCGGCACCACGATCGCCCTGATCGAGCACGACATGAGCGTGGTCATGGACATCTCCGACCGGGTCGTGGTGCTCGACTACGGCAAGCTGCTCGCCGACGGCACGCCCGACCAGGTGCGCAACGACCCGGCGGTGATCGAGGCCTATCTCGGGGTCACCCATGACTGAGGCGCTGACCCGGGCCAGGCCGCGGATTGACGATCCCAAGGAGCTGGCGCGCGTCGTGCGCGCTCTGGTCGACGCGTTTGCCCCCCTCGCCATCTATCTGTTCGGCTCGCGTGCGCGGGGCGACGCCAGCGACGAGAGCGACTACGACCTTATGCTGGTGCTCGCGGACGACAATATACGGGTCCGCTCGCGACCGGCGGTCTGGGAGACAGCCAGGAGCGATCGCATCGACGTCAACCCTTTTCTCACCCGCGCGGGAGCTTTCGCGTGGCGCCGGCACGAGGTCGGCACGCTGGAGTACGAGGTTCAGGTCGACGGTATCAGGCTCTATCCGGCATCGGGGCCAGATCTACCAGTCGGCGGGGCGCGGGCAGGCGAGCGGCGGTCAATGAATGTCAAAATCGTCGAAGAATGGCTCGAAAGGGTCAGGCGCGATCTCGTCGTGGCACGCAAAGCTTGCGAGGGGGATGACGCCGTCCCCGACCAAGCTGCGTATCACGTCCAGCAAGCCGCAGAAAAGCTGACCAAAGCGGCCCTCGTGGCGCTGCAGAAGAGACCACGCAAGGGTCACGAGATCGGCGCATTCGCGAAGCGCTTGCCGGCAACGTTCGTCTATCGCGAGCGCTTCCTGGCGCTCGGGCGGTTCACGAAGTTCGTCTGGGTGCACCGTTATCCCGACGAGGCCGGCGCGCCACCGGAGCCCGAACCATCGGCGGCGGAAGCGCGGGCCTGGATCGTCGAGATCGAGGCTCTGAAAACCGACTTCGAGCGTTGGCTGGCGGCGCGGGAGACGGCGTCGTGAGCACCTTGAGCGCGGTCTTCGTCGATCCGTTCGTGAGCATCGCGAGCGCGCCCTTGTTCTTCGTCGAGGTGCTGATCGGCGGCCTGATGGCCGGCGTCATGTACTCGCTGGTGGCGCTCGGCTTCGTCCTGATCTTCAAGGCGTCGGGCGTGTTCAACTTCGCCCAGGGGGCCATGGTGCTGTTCGCGGCGCTGTGCTTTGCCGGCCTGATCGACGACGTCGGCCTCAACCCCTGGCTCGCCTTCGCCGTCACCATCGGCATCATGATCGGGACCGCCGGCGTGATCGAGCGGATCGTGCTGCGGCCCCTGGTCAACCAGGCGCCGATCAGCCTGTTCATGGCGACCATCGGCATCACCTTCTTCCTGGAGGGCTTCAGCCAGGCGGTCTGGGGCAGCCAGGTGCGCGTGCTCGACCTCGGCATCCCCCAGCAGCCCTGGATCGTCGGCGGCATCTACATCAACCAGTTCGACGTGTTCGCCGCGGTCACCTGCGGCGCCCTGGTCGCGGGCCTCGCCCTGTTCTTCCAGTACACCGCGATCGGGCGGGCGCTGCGCGCGGTCGCCGACGATCACCAGGCGGCGATGAGCGTCGGCATCCCGCTCAAGGTGATCTGGACCATCGTCTGGTCGGTCGCCGGCATCGTCGCCCTGGTCGCCGGCATCATGTGGGGCACCAAGCTCGGGGTGCAGCCCTCGATCGCGCTGGTCGCGCTGAAGGCGCTGCCGGTCTTGATCCTGGGCGGCTTCACCTCGGTGCCGGGCGCGATCGTCGGCGGCCTGATCATCGGCGCCGGCGAGAAGATCGCCGAGGTGTTCTGGGGCGATGCCTTCGGCGGCGCGATCGAGGACTGGTTCGCCTACATGCTGGCGATGATGTTCCTCCTGTTCCGGCCGCAGGGCCTGTTCGGCGAGCGGATCATCGAGCGCGTCTGAGCCAGAAAGGCGAGGCCCAAGCCATGCTCTATCGCGAGACCGGACAGTTCAAGACCAGCTACGCCGCCGACCGGGCGATTTTGCCGATCCGTCAGGACCGGATCGGGCTGGCGGCGATCCTGCTGCTCGCCTTCGTGGTCGTGCCGCTGGTCGCCGATCGCTACTGGCTCGACACGATCCTGCTGCCGTTCCTGGTGTTCTCGATCGCCGCCCTCGGGCTCAACATCCTGACCGGCTACGCGGGCCAATTGTCGCTCGGCACCGGCGGCTTCATGGCCTGCGGCGCGTTCGCCGCCTTCAAGCTCGCGACCGCCTTTCCGGGTCTCAACATCGTCCTGGTGTTCGCGCTGGCCGGGCTGATCACCGCCGGCGTCGGCCTGCTGTTCGGCCTGCCGAGCCTGCGCATCAAGGGCTTCTATCTCGCGGTCGCGACGCTTGCCGCCCAGTTCTTCCTGGTCTGGCTGTTCAACAAGGTGCCCTGGTTCACCAACTACAGCGCGTCCGGTGTGATCAGCGCGCCGCCGCGGGCGGTGTTCGGCCAGGTCTTCGTCACCGGTGCCGAATCCAGCGCCGAGGCCAAGTACCTGTTCACGCTCACGATCGCCGCCCTTTTGGCGCTCGTCGCCAAGAACCTGACCCGGTGCAAGATCGGGCGCTCCTGGATGGCGATCCGGGACATGGACATCGCCGCCGAGATCATCGGCATCCGGCCGCTGACCGCCAAGCTGTCGGCGTTCGCGATCAGCTCGTTCTACATCGGCATCGCCGGCGCCATGTGGGCGTTCATCTACACCAGCGCGGTCGAGGCGCTGGCGTTCCAGATCGACCGCTCGTTCCAGATCCTGTTCATGATCATCATCGGCGGCCTGGGCTCCATCCTCGGCTCGTTCCTCGGCGCCGCCTTCATCGTGCTGCTGCCGATCTTCCTCAGCAACGCGCCCCGCATGATCGGCCTGCGGATGCCGACCGATCTGATCACCAACCTCGAGTTCATGATCTTCGGCGGCCTGATCATCTTCTTCCTGATCGTCGAGCCCCACGGCCTCGCCCGCCTCTGGCAGATCGCCAAGCAGAAGCTGCGCCGCTGGCCGTTCCCTTATTAGCACCGCCGCCGAGTCGGAATGTTGTTGCAAGGTCTCGTGCGGTACCGGCGGCTGACCCGGGAGCAGTGGCTGCCGGTGGCGACGATCCGGCGGCTGCAATGGCAACGGCTCCAGGCCACCCTGCGGCACGCGTTCGCCCACTCCCCGTTCTATCGCCGCCGCTTTCAGGATCTTGGCGTGACGCCCGATGACATCCGTTCGCCCGACGACTTCGCCAGGATTCCGGTCACGACGCGCGACGACATGCGCGACCCCAGCGACCTGGTGGCCCGGGGGTTCGACAAAGCACGCCTCAAACAGTCGTTGACCTCCGGCTCGACCGGCCGGCGGACCATGTCCTACTTCGACGCCGATGCCTGGATGATGGGCAACCTTCTCTTGAAGCTCAGGGGGCGCCTTGCCTGCGGCGTCCAGCCCTGGGATCGGGTCGCGATCCTGCAGGAGGAGCAGCCGACGGCGCGATCGTCGGCCGGCTCGAGCCGCGTGCGTTCGTTCTCGATCCACCGTCCGATCGATGAGGTCTTGCCGGAGCTCCGCGCCTTCGCGCCTGCGGTGCTCTATGGGCTTCCCGGCTATCTCCTGCACCTGGGCCGGGCGGCCGCCGGCAGTCTGAGGCCACGCCTCGTCTTCACCTCCGGGGAGATGCTCGACGAGCTCACGCGGTCGGGTATCGAAGAGGCGTTCGGGGCCGGCGTGCTGGACATCTACGGCTGCACCGAGGTCAAGGAGATCGCCTGGGAATGCCCCCGGCGGGAAGGCTATCACGTCAACGCGGACTGGCTGCTGCTGGAGGTGCAGCCGACCGGTCCAGGAGACGGCGGAAGGCAGGGAACGCTGCTGGTCACGTGCCTCTACAACCGGGCCATGCCGCTGCTGCGCTACGAGATCGGCGATACGGGCGAGATGCTCGAGCGGGCCTGCAGCTGCGGGCGCGGCCTGCCGCTCGCCCGACCGACGCTGGGTCGCAGCGTCGACTACATCACGCTCGAGGATGGGACGGTCCTGCCGCCCTATAACCTCACCATGGCGATCCGGGGTATTGCCGGCATGCGCCAATTCCAGATCATCCAGCGCACGATCAGCCGGCTCGAGGTGCTCGTGGTACCGCGCCCGGAGTTCGGCGATGCGAGCCGCCGCCAGATCCAGGAGCGTCTCAGGCCCGTTCTGCACGGGCTCACCGCCGAGGTCCGCGTCGTCGAGGACATCGCGCCCGAGCCCAGTGGCAAATATCGGATCGTGAGGTCTGAGGTGACCGCGAGCCAAACCATGGGCCCCGGCCAGGGCATATGAAGCTGCGCGATCGTTGCGCCTCGGGAACGATCGGCGGCTGAAGCTCACCATGCCCAGGGAGGCCGAAACTCCTGCTGGCGCTCCGTGCGGGACGGCGGTTTCAGCTGTTTTGGGCCGTGCGCGCGGGTTTGCCGTCTATGGGGTCGCCCGGATGCTCGTCGAGGCCCTGCTGGGGCTCCGCGGCCTCGTGCTCGCCACCATTCTGGGGCCGGAGGTTTTCGGGGTCTGGGCGCTTTTTCGGGTCATCATGGGTTACTGCGGGTCCACTGGCCTGGGCCTGCTGCGCGGCCTCGAGCGCGAGGCGAGCGCGCCACTTACGGCCGAGGGGATCGGCGCGGAAACGGCGCGCGCGGAGAGCGCCGCCACGACGCTGGGTTTCCTGCTCATGGCGTTCGGCGGCCTGTCCATGATCGCCGCCGTGGTCGCCGGTCTGCGCCGCGACGACTGGCTCGCCCCCGCCCTCGCAGGCGTCGCCGGCGGCCTCGTGCTCGATGGCCTCTGGAGCTACGGGACCACGTACTTGCGGGCAACCTCGGATCTCTGGCGCCTCGCCCTGTGCGAGCTGATCAGCGCGGTCCTTCAGATCACGCTCGTGGTTGGCCTCGCCTACGTCTGGGGCTTGAAGGGGGCGCTTCTCGGGTTCGTGCTCGCCAACGCCGCCACCATCCTCCTCCTGCTTGGCCGCGTGCCGATGCGACCATCGCTGTCGCTGCCGCGTCTGCGCAGCCTGCTGCACACGGGCTTTCCGGTCGGCCTGTCCTTCGTGCTGGTGACCAGCCTTGCGACCATCGACCGAGTTGTCGTCGCCGCGTTCGGGGGCGCCGAGCCGCTCGGCTACTATGCCTTCGCCGTCTCCCTTTCGAGTCTCGGGGCGGCGGTGGCTTACGTGCTCCGCACGCAGGTCTTTCCGGAAGTCTATCGCGATGCCCAAGCCCGGGGTGCCCTGACAGCAACCCATGCCCACCTGCGCAAGACCCTCGCGCCCTTCACCTGGGTTTTCGCGCCGATTCTCGGCCTACTCGCCCTGGCCCTCGACCCGGCCGTGCGCTACTTCGTACCGGCGTACGAGAGCGCCATCCCGGCGGCGCGTATCTTCCTGTTCACCGGCGTGGTCGCGGGGCTCGCCAATCTCGCCACCCTCGGCGTCGTGGCCGCGAACCGGCAGTGGCAGTTGCCGATTGTCACCGCTGGCGCCCTCGCGCTGAACCTGTTCCTCGCGGTCGTCGCCCTGGCCGGCGGTCTCGGGCTCGAGGGTCTCGCCGCCGCCACGTTGGTGGGCCGGACCGTGTATGCGTCCAGCTTGGTCGTTGTGGCGGCGCGAGGTTCGGGGCTTACCGACTGGCCGGCCCTTCTGGCGCGAACGCTGCTGCCGTTGGTGTGGTGCGCCGGTGTGGTGGGCGTCCTCGGCCATCTGATGCCGGTCGCCGGCGGGATGGTCGCCATCGCCGGATTCGTCGTTTACACGCTGGCTCTGTTGCCGCTCGTCCCATTCGGGCGCGTCGCGCTCCGGGAGTTTGGTCAGTCGACGCCAGTCCGGGCGGAGACCAGCTGAGCAACGCTTTGCCAGCCGTGACAAGCGTGGCTTTGCGCTGGTGGCGGTTGGCTCGCTGCAAGGCGCATCACGGCTGGTCGAAGCCACTGGAATCTTGCGCCACACTCCGCAGCTTCAGACGGCGCTCGGTGCCGCCCGCGGGGCTCGGGAAGCCAGCAGGCCGCGGCGCCAGGCTGCCGTGCCCGGGTTCGGGCGCCTCCCGCGTGACCTCGCTCCAGATCGAGAGCAGATCCTGAGCGACGGCCTGCCAGCTCATGGCTTGGGCACGACGTCGGGACACCTGCTGGTGCTCGGCAAGCAGTTCTGGGTCGGAAAGATAGCGCTCGACGGCCGCGCAGATCGATGCCGGACTGGGCGCCTCGATCACTTGGCCGTTGCCGTCGATCAGCTCGCTGGCGCCGGTCCGGGTGGTGATGACGGCGAGGCCGGAAGCCATCGCTTCCAGCACGACGTTGCCGAGCGCCTCGGTCTCCGACGGCACCACCAGGACCGAAGCGTCGCGGTAGACCTCGGCCAGGCGGTCCTTGGGCAGGTGGCCGAGGAATTCGACGCCGGCTTCGAGCCCGCGGCGCTCGGCCAGCGCCTGAAGACGCATCCGCTCGGGCCCGTCACCGGCGACGATCAGCCGCACGCCGGCCTGCCCCTTGGAGAGTTGCGCGACGGCCTCGATCAGGTGATGGACGCTCTTGCGCTCGATGAGGCGTCCCACGAACAACAGACTGAAGGGTGAGCGTGCGGTTCCGGGTGCGAAGCGGACCGCGTCGACACCGTTCGGCAGGATGTCGATCGCAACCCCCGGCAGCGTGCCCCAGGCGAGCCTGCGCAGAGCGTCGCTGAGCGCCAGCAAGCGCGCGGCGTCGCGCCAGACCCGGCGCGAAACGTGGCGAAAGACCAGCGGATCGAACAGCCACAGACGTTGGCTGTAACCCGGCACATCCGAGCCGCGCAACGCCACCACGTAGGGAAATCGTCGCCGTAGCCGGTAGCCGATGATTCCCGATGGCCAGCCGCCCCAGCAGTGACAGAGGTCGTAGCGCCGCTGGCGGACCAAGTCGTCGGCGTAACGCAGCGCACTCCAGGTCCATCGCAGAAGTTCCCTGGCCCGCCAGTACTGCCGGAACTTCTTCTTGCCGATCGGCAGCTTGTGGATCTCGATCTGCTGCGAGAATTGGATGCGCTCCTGAGCTGGTCCCGGGCCGCTGGTCACCAGGTCGATACAAACTCCGGGACAGCGGCTCAGTTCACCGAGAACCTCCCCGCAGGCGACACCGACCCCACCGCCGAGAGGCGGGTACTCGTAGCTGATCATCAGGATCCGGAGTGGCACTTGTTCCTCCGGGCTGGGTCCGGGCGGCCGATCGCCTCGACGTGTCCGACCCAGCCCCTGTTCGGCGTTTGTTGCTCGGCGCTGGGCCTGAGCCACCCTATCCACGGGCCCCACGATCGGCAATCGCGTTTCATGGGGGCGAAAATATCGGCTGGATCTCGGGTCAGCCGGCACACCCGGCCTTCGGTGAGAGGGCACGGTGGTCTCGACTTGGCAGGGGGTGCAGGTGGTCGTCGAGGCGACGCCGTCCCTCGAGCCACCACCGGGGGTCAAATTTTGGGCGGTGGAAAACCGACTGGCGAGCGCCGCGCCCTGACCCGCCCGACGAGCGCGCGACCGGGCGAGCGTCGAGTTGGCTGAACGCCGCCGAACGTGATAGTGTCCTGGCCAAGGGAGCGGGCGAGACGGACTCTCGCCGGTCGAACAATGCCGAATCACAAACCAAGGGGGCTGACGATGGACCTCAGGACAACCGTGCTGGCTGGCTTGGCGGCGGCGATCGGACTGACGGGCGGGCTGGCGACCGCGGCGCTGGCCGACGGCGAGCAGTTCATCCCGCTGCTGATCTATCGCACCGGACCCTACGCGCCGAACGGCATCCCGATCGCCAACGGCATGAATGACTACTTCAATCTGGTCAACCAGCGCGACGGTGGCGTCGGCGGCGTCAAGCTCACCTGGGAGGAGTGCGAGACCGCCTACAACAACGACCGCGGCGTCGAGTGCTACGAGCGCCTGAAGGACCGCGGCCCGACCGGCGCGTCGGTGGTCAACCCCTACAGCACCGGCATCACCTATGCGCTGATCGAGCGCGCCACCGCCGACAAGATCCCGATCCTGTCGATGGGCTACGGCCGCACCGACGCTGCCGACGGCCGGGTCTTCCCCTACGTCTTCAACCTGCCCATGACCTACTGGAGCCAGGCGTCGGCCCTGATCGAGTACATCGGCGCTCAGGAAGGCGGCATGGACAAGCTGAAGGGCAAGAAGATCGCGCTGGTCTACCATGACAGCGCCTACGGCAAGGAGCCGATCCCGACCCTCAAGGTCCTGGCCGAGAAGTACGGCTACGAGTTCAGCGAGTTCCCGGTCGCCCATCCCGGGCTCGAGCAGAAGGCGACCTGGCTGAAGATCGGCCGCCAGCTGCACCCGGACTGGGTCTTGATGTGGGGCTGGGGGGTGATGAACTCGACCGCGATCAAGGAGGCGGCCGCGGTCGGCTATCCGATGGACCACTTCATCGGCGTCTGGTGGTCGGGCGCCGAGCCCGACGTCGAGCCGGCGGGTGATGCCGCCAAGGGCTACAAGGCCGCGACCTTCAACGCCCCGGGCACCAACTTCCCGGTGTTCGACGACATCTTCAAATACGTCTACGACAAGGGGCTCGGCAAAGGCGAGCGCGACAAGGTCGGCGAGGTCCTGTACAATCGCGGCGTCGTCAACGCCATGATCGTGGTCGAGGCGATCCGCACTGCCCAGGGCATCCACGGCGAGAAGCCGTTGACCGGCGAGCAGGTGCGCGACGGGCTCGAGCACCTCGACATCACCGAGGACCGGCTGCAGGAGCTCGGCATGGCCGGCTTAACGCCGCCGATCAAGGTCAGCTGCGCCGACCACGAGGGCGACCACGCGCTGCGCATCCAGCAGTGGGACGGCAAGACCTGGTCGTTCGTGAGCGACTGGATCAAGCCGATGCGGGACGTGGTCCGGCCGATGATCGAGGCGAGCGCGGAGGCCTACGCCAAGGAGCACGGGATCACGCCGCGCAGCTGCTCGAGCTGAGCGCGCGCGTGCTCCGACCGTGAGCGCGACCGCGCTGGCGGAGACGGCTCTGCGGCCCGGGCCCGAGGCGGCCCGGGCCCTGCTGGTCGTCAACAACATCGAGGTCGTCTACGACCACGTGATCCTGGTCCTGCGGGGCGTCTCGCTGACCGTGCCCGAGGGCGGCGTGGTCGCCCTGCTCGGCGCCAACGGCGCCGGCAAGACCACGACGCTGAAGGCGATCTCCAACCTGCTCCGGGTCGAGCGCGGCGAGGTCACCAAGGGCACGATCGAGCTCGCCGGCGACAACGTCGCCGCGCTGTCGCCGACCGAGCTCGTGCGCCGCGGCGTGGTCCAGGTGATGGAGGGCCGCCACTGCTTCGAGCATCTGACGGTCGAGGACAACCTGTTGACCGGCGCCTACACCCGGACCGACGGCCGGGCCGGGGTCGCCGGCGATCTCGAGCTGGTCTACGGCTATTTCCCGGCCCTCAAGGAGCGCCGGCACGCGCAGGCCGGCTATACCTCGGGCGGCGAGCAGCAGATGATCGCGATCGGCCGGGCGCTCATGGCCCGGCCCAAGATGATCCTGCTCGACGAGCCGTCGATGGGCCTGGCGCCGCAGCTGGTCGAGGAGATCTTCGAGATCGTGGCCCGCCTCAACGCCGAGGCCGGGGTCACCTTCCTGCTCGCCGAGCAGAACACCAACGTCGCCTTGCGCTACGCGCGCTACGGCTACATCCTGGAGAGCGGGCGGGTGGTGCTCGACGGTGACGCGGCGGCCTTGCGCAGCAACGAGGACGTCAAGGAATTCTACCTCGGCCTGTCCTCGGGCGAGCGCAAGAGCTTCCGCGACATCAAGAGCTACAAGCGGCGCAAGCGTTGGCTTTAGGGACGTTGACGATGATCGGCAGCCATCCCCAGGCCAGTCTGGCCCAACGCACCGGCTCGGCGCTGACCGAGGCGCTGCGGCACGACCGCCCGAGCGAGCCCTTGCTCGACGACGGTCGGATCCGCCGGATCAGCGATCTTCTGATCGATGGCATCGCTGACTACCAGCTGCCGGATTCGATCGACCGGACCCGGCTCAAGTCGGCCCATTCCGCAGCCGCGCTGGCGATCAACAGCTTCCTGCCCTGGCGGCGGGCGACCGACCAGCTGCCGCTCGCCGGCTGGGTCGGCTTCAACGCCGTGCAGTTCGAGGTTCGCTGCCCGACCGGCCTGCGCGGCACACCGCCGCATCTCGACCTCCTGGCGCTGCGCGAGGGCGTGGCGGTCGCGGTCACGGTCCGCTGCATCGAATATCTCAGCCGGCGCAAGTCCGCGGTCGCGCCGTCCTACGACCGGCTGCTCGCGGCCACGCCCGCGCTCGAGCTCTGGCAGCGGGCGCTGCAGGAGCTGCGCGCCAAGCCGACCATGTACCGGCACGTCGACCTTGGCGGTCTGGTCAAATACGCGCTCGCCCTCGGCCGCACCTTCCCGGACCGACCGACCACCCTTTTGTATCTCTTCTGGGAGCCGTTGAACGCCGATCAGTTCGACGAGTTTCGCCGCCATCGCGCCGAGCTCGCGGCGCTCGGCGAGGCGGTGCAGGGCGCGCGCGTGGTGTTCCAGGCCAAGAGCTTCGAGGCCCTCTGCCGGGAGTGGGCCGAGCGCCGGCAGCCGGCCTGGCTGGCCGGCCACGTAGCGCGGCTGCGCGCCCGCTATGGCGTCACGATCGCGGCGCCCAGACCCTTTTGAGAGACCTATTTGACCGCCCCGGACCGGCAGCGCGAGGTCGAGATATGACGGACATCGGCGGGATCCATTACGATCCGCTCGAGACGCGTGACCCGGCGCAACGCGATGCCGAGATGCTGGCGGCGCTGCCCGGCTTCCTCCGTCACGCCCGCGAGCACGCGCCCGCGCTCGGGAGCCATCTCGCCGCCATCGATCCGGATCGGATCACGAGCTTCGGGGCGCTGGCCGCGCTGCCGCCGCTGCGCAAGGACGAGCTCCGCCGGCTGCAGCAGGCGAGCCCGCCCTTCGGCGGCCTGAACGCTACGCCGCTGGGGCAGCTGGCGAAGGTGTTCGTATCGCCGGGGCCGATCTTCGATCCCGAGGGCGCCCGGCCCGATTACTGGCGCTTCGCCCGTGCCCTGTATGCCGCCGGCCTTCGCCGGGGGGATCTGGTCCACAACAGCTTCGCCTATCACCTGACGCCTGCCGGCTCGCTGATCGAGAGCGCCGCCCGCGCGCTCGGCTGCCCGGTGATCCCGGCGGGCACCGGCCAGACCGAGCAGCAGCTGCGGGTGATCGAGCAGCTGCGCCCGGTCGGCTACGCCGGCACGCCCTCGTTCCTCAAGATCCTGCTCGCTCGCGGCCGCGACCTGGGCATCGATCTGGCCTCTCTGAGGAAGGCCGTGGTCAGCGGCGAAGCCTTCCCCAGGGCGCTCGCCGAGGAGCTCCGGGACGCGTTCGGGATCGACGCCTACCAGAGCTACGGCACCGCCGATCTCGGTCTGGTCGCCTACGAGACCCCGGCCCGGGAGGGGCTGGTGGTCGACGAGGGCGTGCTGGTCGAGATCGTGCGCCCGGGCACCGGCGATCCGGTGCCGGCCGGCGAGGTCGGCGAGCTCCTGGTGACCACCTTCAACCCCGACTATCCGCTGATCCGGTTCGCGACCGGCGATCTCTCGGCGATCATGCCCGGCGCGAGCCCCTGCGGCCGGACCAACCGGCGCCTGCGCGGCTGGCTCGGCCGGGCCGACCAGACGACCAAGATCAAGGGCCTGTTCGTCTACCCGAGCCAGGTCGCCGAGGTGATCAGGCGCCACCCCGAGATCGGCCGGGCGTGCCTCGTGGTCGAGCGCCGGGAGAACCTCGATCGGATGACCCTGCGGTGCGAGCTGGCGGCGCCCGCCGAAGGTCTGCAGGCGGCGATCGAGACCAGCCTGCGCGCGATCACCGGCCTGCGCGGCGAGATCCAGCTGGTCGCCCCGGGCACGCTCGCCAACGACGGCAAGGTGATCGACGATCGCCGCGAGCTGGGCTGAGCGCCGCGCGGCTCCGCCCCTGCCTTGTTCCCCGCCCCGTCATTCACCGCCAGCTCCTTCGCCGCCGACGAGCTGGTCTGCGTGCGCGGCGGCCGGCGCGTGTTCGCCGGCCTGTCGTTCGCGCTCGCGCCGGGCGACGTCCTGATGCTGCGCGGTCCGAACGGCAGCGGCAAGTCGAGCCTCCTGCGCCTGCTCGCGGGCTTCCTCGCCCCGGCCGGCGGCCGGCTCGTCTGGGCGGGGGCCGCGATCGGGGACGATCTCGCGGCGCACCGCGCGCGGCTCCACTACGTCGGCCATGCCGACGCCGTGAAGAGCCTCCTTTCCGTGCGCGAGAATCTGGCGTTTGCGGCCGCGTTCGGCGGCGCCCCCGCCGGCGGGCTCGAGGCGGCGCTCGGGGGCTTCGATCTCACCGCTCTGGCCGAGCTTCCGGCCCGCTATCTCTCTGCCGGGCAGAAGCGGCGCCTCGCGCTCGCCCGCCTGCTCGTCGCCGCCCGGCCGCTCTGGCTCCTGGACGAGCCGGGGGTCGGGCTGGACGCCGCCAACCGGGCGCGCCTCGAGCAGGCGCTGGCCGCGCATCGGGCCGCGGGCGGCCTCGCGGTCATCGCCACCCATGGCGACGTCGCGGTCGAGGACGCGCTGCTGCTCGAGCTCGAGCCGTGATCCGGGCCTTCGGCGCCCTGGTCCGGCGCGATCTCCGGCTCGGGCTCCGGCGCGGCGCCGACAGCCTGCAACCGGTCCTGTTCTTCGTCCTGGCGCTGACCCTGTTCCCCTTCGGGGTCGGACCGGCGCCCGAGATCCTGGCGCGGATCGGGGTCGGGGTGATCTGGGTGCTGGCGCTGCTGGCGGTCATGCTGAGCCTGGATCGGCTCTACCAGGCCGACGCCGAGGACGGCTCGCTCGAGCTGCTGGCGCCCGGCGCCCTGCCGCTGGAGCTGGTGGCGCTCGCCAAATGCCTGGCCCACTGGCTGACCAGCGGCCTCGTGCTGGTGCTGGTCTCGCCGCTGCTGGCGCTGCTGATGCAGCTGCCGGCGAAGGCGCAGGGCGTGCTCGCGCTCGCCCTCCTGCTCGGCACGCCGACGCTGACCCTGATCGGCAGCATCGGCGCCGCGCTGCTGATCGGCGCCCGGCGCGGCAGCGTGCTGCTGGCGCTGCGTGGTGCTGCCGCTCTACATCCCGGTGCTGATCTTCGGGGTCAGCGCGGTCGAGGGCGAGGTCATGGGCCTTTCCGGCCGGCCGCAGCTCCTGATCCTGGGCGCCATGCTGCTCGCCGCGCTCGCCCTCGCCCCGCTCGCCTCCGCCGCCGCGCTCCGCCTGGCGCTGGAGTAGCCGGCGCTCATTGAGGCCGTCGGTTGCAGCGGGCGCTGATCGCACGGGTAAGATACCCATGTCCGTGATCCGGGAGCGGCCGCATGAGAGCCGACCCTCTACGACGTCGACGCGCGCCGACGCACCGTCAGTCTGACCCTTAACGCCGATCTCTGCGCCAAGGCCAAGGCCGCCGGCATCAATCTGTCGCGGATCGCCGAGGAGGCCCTGGCAAATGCGTTGGCGGTGCGCGTGGCCGAGCGAGTGAAAGCCGAGATCCGACGCGATCTCGACGCCCACGACGCTTTCGTCCGAGGAGCACGGCTCGTTCGCCGGTATGGTCCGCGAACACTACGCCGCCGAACGATGACGATCCGTCAGTTTGACGTCCTCGACAACCCGATCCCGCGAGCGCGGCGAGCCCTCCCATTCGTTATGATCCTGCAATCGGATCTGGTCGAGACCGGCCGTGATCGGATTGTCGCACCTCTCACTCCGCAAAGCCGCCATGCCCCCTTTGGCCGGCCGACTGATTCCCGGTCGTCACGATCGAACGGGACCGCCTATGCCGTCCTCGTCCCGTCGCTGACCGCCATGCCGACGGCCGATTTGCGCCGCACGGTCGCTAACCTGGCGGAGGTTCGCGACCGGATCATCGCCGCTCTCGACTACCTGTTTCTCGGCTTTTAGCTGCTGCTTCGACGAGGTTCTGGACCTACGCGGTGCGCCGCCCGCCGACTTGCCCGCCCGCTTCCGGAGCGCGCTGGAAACGGGCACGCGCGGCCATCGCGCCGGCCGGCTCATACAGGCTTTATTAACCCCGGCTGGCCGACACTTGGTCTCTTGGACAGCAACCCGGCACGGCACCTCATCATGCACAGCTCTCGGCAGCGGCCCGATCTCAGCCCGCGCGCGCTCCGGCTCTTTGGCAGCCCGGCGGCACGGAGCGACCTCCTGACCGTGCTCATGCTGACCGCCGGCACGGCGGTGATCGCGGCCTTCATCGACATCGCCGGGCTGCTCGCCCGGTGGTCGGCCCACACTTGGAGTTGGCTGCTCGGCGAGCTCTGGGCGCTGCCGGTGGTCATGTCGATCGCCTTCGGCATCCTCGCGATCCGGCGCATGCGCGAGCTCGGCGCCGAGGTGGTCCGCCGGCGGCGAGGCCGAGGACCGGCTGGCCGAGAGCGCCGGTCGCGCCCCGGTCGAGGTCGCCGCCCCGGCGCCGGACGATCAGGCCGGCAGGTCGTCGGAATGGTCCTGGGAGATCGATGCCGACCAGCACCTCAGCCTGGTGTCGGAGCAGGCGCCGGCGGCCCTCGTCGAGCTGGCGCGGGCGCGCGCGCCCTGGCTGCCGGGCGGTCGCTCTGGTCGAGGACGACGCCTGGGTGCGCCACCGCGCCGATCTGGTCCGCGGCCGCGCCTTCCAGGAGTTCGAGTTCCGGATCACCGACGCCAGCGGCCAGGAGCGGCATCTGCAGCTCAGCGGCTGGCCGGTCCACGACCGGGCGGGCCAGCTGACCGGCTTCCGCGGCATCGGCACCGACGTCACCCGCGCCGCGGTCGCGGAAGCGCAGGCCCGCCATCTGGCGGCGCATGATCCGATGACCGGCCTGCCGCATCGGGGCGAGCTGCAGCGAACGCCTCAACCAGGCGCTGGCGCGCGCGCGACATGGCGAGCAGGCGGCCCTGCTGTGCCTCAATCTGGATCGGTTCAGCGAGATCAACGACACCCTCGGGCCCGGTGGTTGGCGACCAGCTGATCCGGGCCTGCGGCGAACGGCTGCGGGCCGGCGTCGGCCGGACCGACCTGGTGGCCCGGATCGGCGGCGACGAGTTCGGGATCCTCGGTCAGCGCCTCGATGCGGGCAGCGCCGAGGCGCTGGCCCGGCAGCTGCTCGGCGACCTCGCCGAGCCGTTAGAGATCGACGGCCGGACCCTGACCGTGACCGCGGGGATCGGCATCGTCCTGATCCCCGAGGATGGCGCCAGCGCCGACGAACTCTTGAAGCACGCCGACATCGCGCTGCGCTGGGCCAAGAGCGAGGGCCCCGCCAGTTGCCGCCGGTTCGAGCCGGACATGGACGCCGAGCTGCGCGAGCGGACCGCCTTCGAAGCGGATCTCTGGCGCGGCTTCGCCGCCGGCCAGTTCGAGATCCATTATCAGCCGCAGATCGCGGCCAAGACCCAGGCGGTGGTCGGCCTCGAGGCCCTGCTGCGCTGGCGGCATCCGACTCTGGGGCTGGTCCAGCCGCGGGATTTCCTGCCGATCGCCGAGGAGACCGGCCTGATGACGCAGCTGGGCGCCTGGGTGCTGCGCGAGGCCTGCGCGCGCGCGACCGCCTGGCCCCAGATCCGGGTCTCGGTCAATCTGTCGCCGACGCAGTTCCGCCACCGTGATCTGGTCAACCTGCTCCAGCAGACCCTCGAGGAGACCGGCCTCGCGCCCGAGCGCCTCGAGCTCGAGATCACCGAGAGCGCGCTTTTGAGCGATACCCACATGGCCTGCGACATCCTCGGCCGGCTCAAGCAGCTGGGCGTCATGATCGCGATCGACGACTTCGGCACCGGCTACTCGAGCCTCAGCTATCTGCAGAAATTCGACCGCATCAAGATCGCGCGCTCGTCGACCAAGGCCCTCGGCCGGCACGATCAGGCGGATGCCATGGTCCACGCGATCATGGGCCTCGGCCGCGTGCTCGGCATGGAGGTCTGCGCCGAGGGCATCGAGACCGCCGAGCAGAGCGCCTGGCTGCGGGAGCAAGGCTGTACCGAGCTCCAGGGCTTCCTGTTCAGCCGGCCGCTCGAGGCCGCCGAGCTCGACGCGTTCATCCGGGGCACGGTCGCGGCCGAGCTGCCCGTGACCGCCTACGAGGCCCCCTCCGCGGCCTGATATCCGGCCCGCGCCGGCCTTACGGGCGGCGCAAGGCTCAGGCGCGGTCGGGTCGCGCCCGCTCGCAGATCGCCGCCAGATCGAGGCCCCGCGGCAGGGCCCCGAACTGCCGGCCGCCGCCATCGGCCAGGCGGGACGCGCAGAAGGCGTCGGCGACCGCCGAAGGCGCGTGCTGGACCAGGAGGGCGCCCTGGAGGCCGAGCGCCAGCTGCTCGACCAGCCGGCGCGCCTGGGTCTCGAGATCGTCCTGCTCGCGCAGGCAGTTCTTCAGCCGGACCAGCCAGGCGTCGAGCCTGAGGTCGGCGCCGCGGGCCCGCTCGATCTCGGCGAGGAAGGCCTCCTGGGCGCCCGGATCCCGCATCAGGGTGCGCAGAGCGTCGAGACAGACGACGTTGCCGGAGCCTTCCCAGACCGAGTTGACCGGCGCCTCGCGGTACAGCCGCGGCAGGATCGAGGTCTCGACGTAGCCGTTGCCGCCCAGGCATTCGAGCGCTTCGGCGACGGTCGCGGGCGCCCGCTTGCAGACCCAGAACTTGGCGACCGCGGTCGCCAGACGAGCGAAGCTCGCGGCCGCCGGATCGCCCGGCGCGGCATCGAAGGCGCGCGCGAGACGCATCCCCAGGACCAGCGCCGCCTCGGCCTCGAGCGCGAGATCGGCGAGCACGCCGCGCATCAGCGGCTGGTCGATCAGCCGCTTCTGGAAGGCGCTGCGATGGGCGGCGTGATGCAGCGCCTGCGCGACCGCCTGGCGCATCAGCGCGGCCGAGCTGAGCGCGGCGTCGAGCCGGGTGTGGTGGACCATCTTGATGATCGTGCGCACGCCGTGGCCCGGCTCGCCGATCAGCTGGGCCACGGCCCCGGCGTACTCGATCTCGGCCGAGGCGTTGGCGCGATTGCCGAGCTTGTCCTTGAGGCGCTGGATGTGGATGGGGTTGCGGGCTGCCGTCGGCGCGCCAGCGCGGCACCAGGAAGCAGGTCAGGCCGGCCTCGGTCTGCGCAAGCGTCAGAAAGGCGTCCGACATCGGTGCCGAGCAGAACCATTTGTGGCCGATCAGCACATGGCCGCCGTCGCCGGTCGGCTCGGCCCGGGTGCTGTTGGCGCGCAGGTCCGAGCCGCCCTGCTTCTCGGTCATCGCCATGCCGATCAGGGCGCCCCGCTTGGCGGCGACCGGCCGCGCGCCGGGGTCGTAGTCGGCCGACAGGATCTTGGGCGCCCAAGTCTTGGCGATCTGGGGGGCTTCGCGCAGCGCGGGCAGCGCCGCGAAGGTCATGGCGAGCGGGCAGCAGACGCCGCTCTCGACCTGATTGAGCAGAAACGCCGAGGCGGCCCGGACGACGTGGACGCCGGGTCGGGGATCGACCCAGGGCAGAGCGTGGATCTGCTCGGCGATCGCCCGGCGCATCAGCTCGTGCCAGGCGGGATGGAACTCGACCTCGTCGATCCGGTGGCCGAAGCGGTCGTGGCTGTGCAGCACCGGCGGGTTCTGGTTGGCCTGCTCGCCGAGCCGGAGCGTCGAGGCCTGGCCGAGCCAGGCGCCGAAGCGCGCGAGCCGGTCCTCGCCCCAGCCGCCGCCCTCGCGGGCCACGGCCTCGCGCAACGCCGCGTCCTGCTCGAACAGGTTGGTGTTCTCGAGCGGCGGCGGCTGGTTCAGAACCTCGTGGGTGGCGAATCCGATCGGCTGCGCCCTCATGCGATCTCTCCCCGACGCGAGCGCGCGACGCGCGGCCGAGCCCGGCTGCAGGTAGAGATAAGCCTAACGCGGGTAATCTTGAAGTCGTGCTAACGCGGTGCTCGCCAAGCTGGCCGCGTCAGCCGGCCGGTCAGGCTGGCACCTGCTGCGCGACCAGGCACCAGGTCAGCGCCAGCATGAAGCCGAGCAGGCTCGCGACCAGCGACCACAGCCACGCCAGGACCACCAGCAGGCCGAGCCGCTCGCGGGGCTTGCGCCTGGGGTAGATGCGGCCGATCTGGAGACCGACCAGGGCCGGCATCACGATCACGATCGGCAGGACCTGGAGCACGTGGGTGGTGCTCTCCTGCGCCCGGATGATCGGCCAGAAGTAGAAGGCATAGGCCATGCCGACCAGCAGGCCGACCCCGGTGAACAGGTAGATCGCCCAGGTCGGCGCGCTGGCCTCGGTGACCCGCCGGGTCGCGATCAGGCCGGCACCGAACCAGCCCAGCGTCACGACCAGGAGCCACAAAGTCGACAACCGCTCAGCCCGATCCTCGGTGGCTCTGCGAGACGTGCCTGACCACGATCGTCCGGACTGCCATGCTCATGCGTCGCCTTCCCCCGGCGCTCAGGCGCCAGCATAGGCACGCGTCCCGGAATTGCCAGGCTTCCGGCTTGCCCGGCGGGCGTCACTCCGGCACCGTTGAGCTCGGCCTCGTAGGCGAACAGGGCGGCCGAGCCGCCGGTGTGGAGGAAGACCACGTTCTGGTCGGCGTGGAAAAAACCCTGGCGGCAGAGGTCGATCAGGCCGGCCATGGCCTTGCCGGTGTAGACCGGGTCGAGCAGCAGGGCCTCGGTCTCGGCCGCGAGCCGGATCGCCTCGAGCGTGCCCGCCGTGGGGATGCCGTAGCCCTGGCCGACGTAGTCGCCGTTGGCCATGACCCGCGCCCGCTCGATCCCGTCCCGGAGGCCGAGGTGCGCCGCGGTGGCGCTCGCGGTCCGCCAGACCGCCTCGATCTGCGCTGCGGCCGGCCGGCGAACGCAGATGCCCAGCACGTCGATGCCGGAATTGGCGCCCTCGAGCCCGGCCACCAGGCCCGCCTGGGTCCCGGTGCTGCCGGTGCCGACGACCACGCAATCGATCCTGAGGCCCCGGTCGTTGGCCTGCTGCAGGAGCTCGAGCGCGGCGTTGACGTAGCCGAGCGCGCCGACCGGGTTCGAGCCGCCGCCCGGGATGGAGTAGGGGCGGCCGCCCCGGGCTCGCACCTCCTCGGCGACCTCGGCGCAGGCGGCGTCCATGTCGGTGTCGGCCGCGACCAGGCGGAGCCGCGCCTGGAACAACCGGTCGAGCAGGACGTTGCCGGTCGCCTCGTAGGCGGGTCCGTGCCCCGGCACCCGGCGCTCGAGCAGCCCCTCGCACTTGAGCCCGTACCGGCAGGCGGCGGCGGCGGTCTGGCGGACGTGGTTGGACTGGACCGCGCCGTGGGTGATCAGGGTGTCGGCGCCCCGTTGCAGCGCGTCGCCGACCAGGAACTCGAGCTTGCGCGTCTTGTTGCCGCCGGTCGCGAGGCCGGTGCAGTCGTCGCGCTTGACGTAGAGGCGCGGGCCCCCGAGCCGCCGGCTGAGGTTGGGCATCGGCTCGAGCGGGGTCGGCAGATGGGCGAAGTGGACGCGGGGGAAGCGGGCGAGGTGCATGGCGGGGCTGGCCTTCCTCTCGGTTGCTGGGGGCGCCGATCACGGGCGCCAGCCTAGCCGGCCGGCTGCGGGCGACCAACGGCTTTGTCGGAGCACGCGCGGCGGCGGCCTTAAGAGAAGACACACCTGATCCACGGATAGTGCTCGGGGTTACGCGATTTGCACCGAACCGGATCGATGGCCACCGACCGACTGAACGCTGAACCGACGCCGAACCACGCCGATGCCCGCATCCTGGTGCCGATCGCGGCGCTGGTGGTCGCGGCGCTCGGGCTGCTCGCGGGCACGCTCTGGTTCGCCAGCGTCAGTCAGGACGAGCTCGCCCTCCAGCACGAGCGCCAGCTGATCGAGCATGCCGTCGCCACGGTGCGCCGCCAGACCGCCCTCGAGGTCAAGGACTACGCCTACTGGGACGACGCCGTGCAGCATCTGGTGCTCGGGCTCGATCCGGCATGGGCCGACGGCAATGTCGGCGCCTACGTCTTCGACACCTTCGGCTTCGAGTACTCGTTCGTGATCGATGGCGACGACCGGACGGTCTACGGCCAGATCGACGGCGCGCGCTCCGATGCCGACGCCTTCGCCGTGCTCGGCGCGGCCCTCGGTCGCCTGATCGCAGCAGGCGCGCGCGGCACCGGCCGCCGCCGACCAGATGCCGGAGCCCGCGGTCGGGCTGCTCGAGGCGGGCGACGACGTCGTGGTTGCGGCGGTCAGCCCCCTGCTGCCGCAGGCCGGCTCCGACCTGCAGCTGCCGCCGGGTCCGCGCTCCGTCCTGGTGTTCGTGAAACCTCTGGGCACCGACTTCCTGCACCAGATCGAGGCCGACTTCAGCCTGCAGGAGGTGCGGATCGGAGCGCCGTCGGCCCCCGCCTCGGCGGCTCGGATGCCGCTGGTCTCGCCGGTCGGGCGCGGGCTGGCGACGCTCACCTGGGTCCCGCACCAGCCCGGGCGCAAGCTCCTGGTCTGGCTGACCCCGGCACTGCTCGTCGCCCTGATGGTCTTCCTGGGCTTCGCCGACATCGCGCTGCGCAACGTCCGGCGCGCCGCCGCCGTGATCCGCGCCGGCGAGACCCGTTTTCGCGACATCGCCGAGGCCAGCTCCGACTGGCTCTGGGAAACCGACGCCGAGCTTCGGGTCGAGTTCGTATCGGAGCGCTTCGCGACCATCGCCGGGATCAGCCCGCAGGCGATTCTGGGCCGCCCGCTGACCGAGCTCCTGCATCCGGCCGAGGACCGCGAGCGCTGGGATCGTCATCTGGCCGATCTGGCGGCGCGACAGCCGTTTCGCGGGCTGCTCTGCCGCCTGGACGAGGTCGCCGGTCGGGCGCACACCTTGCGCGTCGCCGGCAAGCCGATCGTCGATGTCGACGGCCGGTTCTGCGGCTATCGCGGTGCCGCCACCGACATCAGCGCCGAGCTCCACGCCCAGACCCAGGCCCAGCACGTGGCCCGGCACGATCCGTTCACCGGCCTGCCCAACCGCCTGCTGATGCAGGAGCGACTGCAGCAGACCATGGCCGAATGTCGGCGCCGGCACGTCACCGCGGCGATCCTGTGCCTCGACCTCGATCGGTTCAAGGAGGTCAACGACCGCCTCGGTCACGCTGCCGGCGATCTGCTGATCAAGATCTGTGCCGGCCGGCTCGCGGCCTGCGTGCGCGAGATCGACACCGTCGCCCGGTTCGGCGGCGACGAGTTCGCCATCCTGCAGGTCGGAATCGAGGACCTCGCCGACGTCCAGGGCCTGGGCGATCGCCTGCTGGCCGAGCTGGCCCGACCGTTCGAGCTCAACGGCCAGGAGGCCCTGGTCACGGCGAGCATTGGCGTCACCCTGATGCCGGCCGACGGCGACCAGCCGGAACCGCTGCTGCAGAACGCCGACATCGCGCTCTATCGCGCCAAGTCCGAAGGCGGCAACCGCTGTCGCTTCTTCGAGGTTGGCATGGACGCCCGGCTCCAGGAGCGCAAGGCGCTCGAGGTCGATCTGCGGAGCGCGCTGCAGGGCGGCGAGCTCGAGCTCTATTACCAGCCGCTGATCGAGCTGCACCATGGCCGGCTCGCCGGCATCGAGGCGCTGGTGCGCTGGCATCACCCCAAGCGCGGCCTGGTCGAGCCGCCCGAGTTCATCGAGCTCGCCGAGCAGACCGGCCTGATCATGCCGATCGGCGAATGGGTCCTGCAGACCGCCTGCGCCCAGGCGGCCGCCTGGCAGGGCATCCGGATGTCGGTCAACCTGTCGGCGGTGCAGTTCCGGCACGCCGATCTGGTCAGCGCGGTCGGGTCCGCGCTCGAACGCTCGGGCCTGGCACCGGGCCGGCTGGAGCTCGAGGTCACGGAGCCGGTGCTGCTGGAGGATCCCCAGGAATCCCTGCTCACCCTGCTCCGGCTCAAGGACCTCGGCGTGCGCATCGCCATCGACGACTTCGGCACCGGCCATTCGAGCCTCGGCCATCTGCGGACCTTTCCGTTCGACAAGATCAAGATCGATCGGTCCTTCGTGCGCGATCTCGATCGGGATCGCGATGCCGAGGCGATCATCAAGGCGGTGGTCACCCTCGGCGCCGGGCTCGGGATCGAGACCTGCGCGGAGGGGGTCGAGCGCGTCGATCAGCTGGCGCAGCTGGCAAGCGATGGCTGCGACGAGGTGCAGGGCTATCTGTTCTGCCGGCCGCTGCCGGCCGCCGACGTCCAGGTCTTCATCGAGCGCAGCGCCAACAGCTCGCTGTTGGCGGACTTGATGGTCGACAGGCCCGGGCGGCGGGCGTAACCATGGAGATTGTCGAACCGGGCCACTGCGGGTAAGGATTTGCAAGCGTGGCCGCTGGGGCCGAGGGGGGTAGGTCGAGCACGTGAGCGAGATGTCAGGAGAGCCCGGCAAAACGACGATCCGCGAAGCCGTCGCCGTCTTCGACGAGGCCAGCGAGCTCGACGCCGCGGTCGAGGATCTGCTCGCGGCCGGTTTCAAGAAGTCCGACATCAGCCTGCTGGCGAGCGAGGACGCGGTCACCAAGAAGCTCGGCCACCGTTACGAGCGGGTCGAGGAGCTGGAGGACGAGCCGGACGCGCCGCGGATCAGCTACCGGACCCGGGCCTCGATCGGCGACAGCGACGACGTGATCATCGGCACGCTGACCTATCTCCCGGCCGTGGTCGCGGCCGGCACGGTGGTCGCCTCGGAAGGCGTGGTCGCGGCCGCGATCACCGGCACCGCGATCGCCGGCGCCCTGCTCGGCACCGTCCTGACCCGCTGGCTGGACAAGCATCACGCCCAGCAGCTGCACGAACAGCTGGACCGCGGCGGCCTCCTGCTCTGGGTGCGAACGGCCGATCCGAAGACCCAGCGCCGCGCGCTCGAGATCCTGACCCGGCACTCCGCGCACGACGTTCACGTTCACCAGCTGCCGGCCAGGCAGCGGCTGACGCGCGGCCGCTTCGGTCCCCTGCCCGCCCCGCGCCCGACGCCGGTCCCGCGATCGCCGGCCGCTCGAGGCGCGGCCCGGCGACCGTCTCGGTCGCGCCGGAGCTTCCCCTGCCGATCTTGCCATCACCCCGACAGATCCCGGGCGGCCCAATGACTTTCGGATCAATCACCAGTGATAATTAGAACAATTCGAAATCGAAAGCCAAATTGGAATTGTTCTACTTTGTTTTGACTTGTCATGATCTGTAGACATGGCTATCGTGTTTGGTATCGATTGTCGAAAATCAGGTGCACGCGGAGCGTCGAAAGGTCGCGGGTACTGAGGGACACCGAGATGATCAACCAACCGACTTGCCGGGCGGCCGCCGGCCTGCTGGCCACCTTGATGGTCGTGGCGATGGCGACCATGGCGGCGCCGCTGCCCGCGGCGGCCGAAGAGGTCAACATCTACTCGTCGCGTCACTACGACACCGACGTCCAGCTCTACGACGGGTTCACCAAAGCGACCGGCATCGAGGTCAACCGGATCGAGGGCGATGCCGACCAGCTGATCGAGCGGATCAAGGCGGAGGGCCGCAACAGCCCGGCCGACCTCTTGATCACGGTCGATGCCGGGCGGCTCTGGCGGGCCGAGCAGGCGGGCATCCTGCAGCCGATCTCGTCACCGATCCTGGATCAGCGGATCCCGGCCAGCCTGCGCCATCCCGACGGCCTGTGGTTCGGGATGAGCCGGCGGGTGCGGATCATCATCTACGCCAAGGACCGGGTCCAGCCGGATGCGATCAAGACCTATGAGGAGCTCGCCGACCCGAAGTGGCAGGGGCGGATCTGCATGCGCTCCTCGACCAACGTCTACAACCAGTCGCTGGTCGCCTCGATGATCGAAGCCGACGGGCTCGAGCCGACCGAGCAATGGGGCAAGGGGCTGGTCGCGAACTTCGCCCGCCCGCCCCAGGGCGCCGATACCGACCAGATCAAGGCGGTGGCGGCCGGCGAGTGCGACATCTCGGTGGTCAACCACTATTACCTGGTGCGGCTGATCGAGTTGGACGACGCGGACGATCGCGCGGTCGCCGCCAAGATCGGGATCGTGTTCCCCAACCAGGCCGGCCGTGGCGCCGAGGCCAACATCAGCGGCGCCGGCGTCACCCTCAACGCCCCGGACAAGGCCAACGCGATCAAGTTCCTCGAGTATCTGACGACCGATCAGGCCCAGATCTACTTCACCGAGGGCAACTACGAGTATCCGGCGGTGGCGGGCGTGCCGCTCGAGCCGGCGCTGGCCAGCCTCGGCGACTTCAAGACCGATCCGATCAACGCGTCCAAATACGGCCAGAACAATGCCGAGGCGGTCAAGCTGATGGACCGCGTCGGCTGGCGATGATCGATCCCCTGCGCGGCGACGGCAGCCTGTCCTACGGCGAGCTCGCGGGCGAGCGGATGAAGCTCGGCCTGATGCTCCACGACCCCGGGGAGGAGCAGGACTGCTTCTCCGACAACACCCACAACGCGCACTATGACGATGCGCAGGGGATCGCCAACGTCTACCTCGGCCGCTACCGCCGGGTCGACGGCTCGACGGTCGCGGGCCCGAGCCTGTCCGACCTGGTCCGGGCCAGGGACCCGGCGCTCGACGACGAGATGCGTGCCAGGCTGGACGCGACCCAGGCGGCGGTGCGCAGGATCAAGGCCACCGCCGACCGCGGGCTCATGGCCTACGATCAGATGATCGGCGAGGGCAACCCCGAGGGCACGACATGGGCGAGGGTCTGGCCGACCATCGGCCCGAGGGCGACGCATCTGGGCGGGAGTGGCGGACGCCGCCGCTCTGGGGCATCGGCCTCACCAAAGAGGTGAGCGGGCACACCTTCCTCCTGCACGACGGGCGCGCGCGCAACCTGACCGAGGCGATCCTCTGGCACGGCGGCGAGGCGGAGGCCGCGCGCGAGGCGTTCGCGAACCTGCCCAAGGCGGAGCGCGACGCCCTGCTCGCGTTCCTGAATTCGCTCTGAGGGCCGCGCCATGCGCGCCCGGTGTGGACGGCGGCCACGGCAGTCGACACCGACGGCGCGCACGCATCTCCTGGTGATCAGACGCTAACGTTCGGGCAGGGACTGGGCGGCCGGGCGCTCGGGGCGGGCGCGGGTGATCGCGCGGCTCAGGAGGATCACCGGGATCAGCCCGACCACGACGATCGCCAGCGCCGCGGTCGAGGCCTCGGCCAGGCGCTCGTCGGAGGCGAAGCGGTAGACCCGGACCGCGAGCGTCTCGAAGTTGAACGGCCGCAGGATCAGGGTCGCCGGCAGCTCCTTGAGGACGTCGACGAACACCAGGATCACCGCGGTCAGCACGCTGCCCCACATCAGCGGCACGTGGACCCTGAGCAGGGTGCCGCCGGGGCTGCGGCCAAGCGTGCGCGCGGCATCGTCGAGATGGCGGTTGATCTTGCCGAGCCCGGCCTCGACCGTGCTCAGCGCGAGCGCCAGGAAGCGCACCATGTAGGCGAACACCAGGCCGGCCACGGTGCCGGTCAGGAGCAGGCCGGAGGAGATGCCGAAGCTGGCGCGCAGCCAGGCGTCGAGGGCGTTGTCGAAGCGCGCGAACGGGATCAGCACGCCGATCGCGATCACCGCCCCCGGGATCGCGTAGCCGAGACCGGCGACCCGGGCCGAGACGCGCATCACCGGCGTCGGTCTGAGACGGAGGCCATAGCCGACCACGATCGCGAGCGCCGCGGTCAGCGCCGCGGCGATCACCGCGAGCGTCAGGCTGTGCCAGGCGAGGCCCAGGAACAGGCCGCCGAACAGCGGGTCGCCACGCTTGACCGCCATGCCCAGGAGGACGGCGACCGGCACGCCGAAGCCGAGGACCACCGGGGTCGCGCAGGCGCCGAAGGCGAGCGCCGCGCGGGCGCCGCGCAGATCGTAGCAGGGGCGCAGGCGCGACTGGGCGGTGTGCTGATAGCGTGCGAGGCCCCGCGACCAGCGCTCGAGCCCGAGCACCAGGAGGACCACCAGCATCAGGGCGGCCGCCAGCTGCGCCGCCGCGACCGGCTCGCCGAGCGCGAACCAGGTCCGATAGATCCCGGTCGTGAAGGTGTTGACGCCAAAGTACTGCACCGTGCCGAAGTCGGCCAGGGCTTCCATCAGCGCGAGCGCGACGCCGCCGGCGATCGCCGGCCGGGCGAGCGGCACCGCGACCTCCATGAAGCTGCTCCAGGGGCCGCGCCCGAGCGTCCGGCTGACGTCGAGCATGCAGGTGCACTGCTCCAGGAAGGCGGCCCGGGCGAGCAGATAGACATAGGGGTAGAGCACCAGCGTCATGACCACGATCGCGCCGCCCAGCGAGCGGATCGGCGGGAACCAGTAGTCGGCATGGCTCCAGCCGGTGATCTCGCGCAGGGCGGTCTGGACCGGGCCGGCGTATTGCAGCAGATCGGTATAGGTGTAGCCGATGATGTAGGTCGGGACCGCGAACGGCAGCAAGAGCGCCCACTCGAACGCGCTCCGGCCGGGAAACTGGCACATGCTGACCAGCCAGGCGGCGCCGACCCCGAGCGCGACCACCCCGAGCCCGACCCCGAGCGCCAGGAGCGCGGTGTTCGAGACGTAGCCCCAGAGCACGGTCCGGGCGAGATGCGACCACACGCCCTGGGTCGGCACCAGCACGCTCGCGAACACCACCAGCACCGGCAGCGCGATCAGCAGCGCGAGCCCGACCGTGAACAGGCTCCAACGGTCGAGCCAGGCGGGCCAGCGCCATCCCAGTCGGGGGCCGGCATCGATCGTGGGTAACGACATGCGCATGGGCGTGCCTGGGTATGAACCCGGTTCTTCGCTTCCTGCAAAAGTAGATCCGGCGGCAGATCCAAGAAATGTCTAACCGGCTCCAGAGTTGTTGTCGACCCCGTAATCAAGCGCCCATGATGCTAGACGACTACGTCTTGTATCAGAATCATTCTAAATCAAAACTGGACTGGTGACGCAAGACGAGACGGAAGAGCGGCGCGGGGGCGGTGGCGCGGTCGAGGCGAGCCGCCGGCGCCGGCCACCCGCGAGCCGCGCGCGCCCGGCTTGTACACAGGCCGGGCGCGCGTGATCGGCGTCCAAGGGCGCGGCGGTCGGGCGCGCGCCCTCGGTGGGTGCCGGCCGCCGTCTCGCGCCGGCTTGGCGACTATAAGTGGGCGGTGATGTAGTTGGCGAGCCCGACCTTCTCGATCAGCTCGAGCTGGGTCAGCAGATGGTCCTCGTGCTGCTCCTCGTCGGTCAGGATCTTGACCATCAGCTCGCGGCTGACCGAATCGCCGACCCGCATCGCGGCCGCGATGCCCTCGCGCAGATCGGCGATGCCCTTGACCTCGAGCGCCAGGTCGCGCTTGAGGATCTCGACCACGTCGGCGCCGACCTCGGCCGGCTCGCCGCCCGCCATCTTGGGGGTGCCCTCGAGGTAGAGGATGCGGTCGATCAGCAGCTCGGCGTGGCCCATCTCGTCGTCGACCTCGGCCCGCTCGGTCGCGGCCAGTTTCTCGATGCCCCAGTTCTTCAGGAGCTGGCTGTGCAGCAGATACTGGTTGTAGGCCGACTGCTCGTTCTCGAGCAGCTGGTTGAGATGCTGGACGACTTCGGAATTGCCTTTCATCGGGGGCTCCGCTGACGCGTTTAGAACCCTTCCAAAGTGGGCGCCGACGCCCGCAGGGTCAAGGGTCACCCGACGCGCCGGCGTCCCCTCCCGATGAGATCGGGCGGCCCCGGATCAGCCCGAGGGCGCTTTTGTGCGGGGGCTTGCGCGCTGGGAGCCAAGCGCGGGCAGGGTCAGCAGGCGACGGTGAGGGTACAGCCGTTGTCCCGAGCGGCGAGTTTGGGAGAGGCAGGGGGAGAATAAATCAGCGCGGCGAGGCGGACGATCGGCCCTTCGTCGCTCAGCAGGTCGGCGAGCCGCGGGTCCTCGAGGAGATCGGCGATCGGCCGCGGCCGGCCGTCGAGGTAGGCGGTGGCACTGACCAGGCGGACGCCGTGGCTGTAGTCGGCGTAGCGGGCGCCGTGAGCGGTGCTGAGCGGCTGGATCGGATCGTCGTCGCGGCGGTGCCAGCCGTAGATCGCGACCCGCCCCGGCTTCAACAGCAGCCGTTTGGAGAGCACGAGATCCTTCTTGTCGCCCGCGACCAGCACCCCGAGCGGCGCCGCCAGCGCAAAGCGCTGCTTGCGGATCTCGTGATCGTGCCACCAGTAGTAGGCGGTCGAGCGCATCTCATCCGAGGCCGGCAGCGGTTGCGGCCTGAGCTGGACGTCGGCCTGCTGGTAGATCGCATCGACCATCTTGGGCGTCGGCAGGACGAAGCCGAACCGGCTGGCGACCTCGAGCGCCGTCGGCAGGGCCATCGGGATGCGCAGGAAGTCGTCGTCCGAGCCGAGCGCCAGATAGTCGGGCGTGACGCAGATCGTCACGCGCACCACCCGCCCCGCGGCCCAGCCCCGGAAGGTCACCGGCCTGAGGCGGCGCAGGAACGCCGGCAGGTCGCCCGCGAGCAGGTCGCTGGCGATCACCGGCTCGCGCGCGGCCTCGCTCAGGCCCGTGGTCTGGCGCACGAAGTCGCTGCCGGTCGGCGCCTCTGCGGCCCGTGGCGGGATCGCCTGGGCGAGGCCGCGCGGACAGCCGTCGGCGGCCGCCGGCGCCGCCGCGAGCAGGCAGCAGGCGGCGACCACCGCGAGCGGCAGGATCGACCTCGATGCTGGGTTTGTCATCAGCCTCTCCTGCGCGGCCCGGCGAGTTCCCGACAGGTATACCGACTCCGGAGCGTTGATCCAGCGCAATGCATCGCTACCTCTGGCGATAGAGGCTCGAATTGCGCCCGTTGCGCGTCAGCGACCGTCTTCCAACGCCCGATCTGCCGCCAAGGAGCCCGCCATGAGCACAACCGGTCTGCCGGTCTTCGACACCACGGTGCAGGAGACCAATCTATGGCTGAAGTTGTTAATGGAACGTCTAGACACCGATGATCGCCACCTCGCCTACCTGGCGCTCAGGGCGACCCTGCACGCGCTCCGCGACCGGCTGCAGCCGGAAAACGCGGTCCACCTCGCCGCCCAGCTGCCGATGCTGGTGCGCGGCCTCTACTTCGAGGGCTGGCACATGGCGGGCACGCCGACCAGGGAACGGAGCCGGGACGCCTTTCTCGACCACGTCCGGGGCGAGCTGCCGCGGGGCGCGCCGATCGATCCGGACCTGGCGGCGCGCGCGGTGTTCGCGGTCCTGTGGGCGAAGCTGGACATCGGCGAGGTCGGCAAGGTGATCGAGCGCCTGCCGCCGGAGCTCCGGGAACTCTGGCGCTGACCGGCGGCGGCTGCCGGTGCTGATCTTCGCGCTCGACGCCAGCCGGGCGCTCGGAACCGCGGTCGCGCAGGCGCTCGGGGTCGAGCTCGCGCCGCATGAGGAGCGGGCGTTCGAGGACGGCGAGCACAAGGCGCGCCCGCTCGTTTCGGTCCGTGGCCGGGACGTCTACGTCCTGCAGTCGCTCCACGGCGGGCCCGACCAGAGCCCGAACGACAAGCTCTGCGGTCTGTTGTTCCTGGCCGGCGCGATCCGCGATGCCGGCGCCCTGCGCGTGACCGCCGCGATCCCCTATCTCGCCTACGCGCGCAAGGACCGGCGGACCCAGAGCCGCGACCCGGTCACGAGCCGCTACGTCGCCCAGCTGATCGAGGCGGTCGGCATCGACCGGGTGCTGGCGGCCGACGTGCACAACCCGGCGGCCTTCGAGAACGCCTTCCGCTGCCCGACCATCCACCTCGAGGCGCGGCCGCTGTTCGTGGCT
The DNA here is from genome assembly GCA_963730195.1 of uncultured Alphaproteobacteria bacterium. Classification (GTDB taxonomy): domain Bacteria; phylum Pseudomonadota; class Alphaproteobacteria; order Geminicoccales; family Geminicoccaceae; genus DATAOG01. The sequence continues at coordinate 17,046 of CAVSRN010000084.1, read as the reverse complement.
CACCTGCTACCCCTTGTTCGCGAGCAGCCCGTGGCTGTGGTCTCGCCGGACGCGGGCGGGGCGAAGCGGGCGGAGCTGCTGCGCGAGGCGCTCGCCGTGACCCTCGGCGCCGAGGTCGCGCTCGCCTTCCTGGAGAAGCGCCGGAGCGGCGGCGTGGTCGGCGGCGAGGCGGCCGTGATCGGGGCCGTCGAGGGCCGGAGTGCCGTGATCGTCGACGATCTGATCAGCACCGGCACCACCCTGGCGCGTGCTGCCGCCGCCTGCCGTGCCGCGGGTGCCACCGAGGTCTACGCGGCCGTGACCCACGGCCTGTTCACCGGCGCCGCGGCCGAGGTCGTGGCGGCGGCGGGTTTCGAGCAACTGATCGTCACCAACACGGTGCCGCCCTTTCGCCTGCCGCCAGCGACCGTGCGCAAATACCTGACGGTGCTCGATGCGGCGCCGCTGGTCGCCGAAGCGATCCGGCGGCTGCACCAGGACCAGCCGCTCGAGGACCTGCGCGCGTTCGGCCTGCCTCAGGCGAGCAGCTCGCTCCAGTCGAGCGCGGCCTCCAGATAGCGGTCGGCCTGCGCCAGCCAGGCCGCCGGCGGGCGCGCGCCGGGCTCGAGGCTGTGCAGCGCCGAGAGCCGGGCCCGGAGCAGCGCGCGGTAGCTCGTGTACCAGGCGATCAGCCGCTCCGGCGGCCGGTCGCCGGTCAGCGCCTCGTACCGCCGCTGGAGACGGGCGCCCGCCTCGGGGTCGCCGAGCATGGCGCATTCCAGCGCCAGGAACGCGAGCTCGTCCGCCGGGTCGACCAGGCGCAGCGGCCGGCTGAAGTCCAGGCAATCGATGACCACCGGCTGGCGCTCGAGGCCGATGTGCTCGGGCCGGAGGTCGCCGTGGCCTTCGACGATCCGCCCCGCGCGGTGACGCTCGATCCAGAGTTCCGGCCAGGCGTGCAGGCCGTCGATCAGGCGGCCCGCGACCCGGTCGATCCGGCCCTGGTCGCGGCCGAACGCCGGCCGGACGAGCGCCTGCCGGGAGCGCTCGGTCTCGGCCTCGAGGCGGGCGCGCCGGGCGTCGGGCTCGATCGGCGCGGGCGCGAGGCCGCCGTAGAAGCGGGCCAGCCGGCGCGCGATCCGCTCGAGGTCGACCACGTCCGGTCCACCCGCGCGCAGCACCTGGTCGAGCATCAGCGGCGCGGGCAACCGCCGCATCGCCACCAGCCACTCGACCGGCCGTCCGTCGCCCGCGAGCCGCAGGCCCTGACCGGGTACGAAGGCGAGCGGCCGGATGCCGAGGTAGACGTCGGGCGCGAGCCGCCGGTTGAGACCGATCTCCGCGAGGCAGTTGCGTCGCCGGGCTTCGAGACTGCGGAGATCGACCAGCGGATGCCGGACCGGCTTCTTGAGCTTGTAGGCGAAGCGGTCGGTCAGGAACACGAAGGACATGTGGGTCTCGCGCACCTCGACCCGCTCCGGCCGCTCGGGATAGGTCTCGACCGCAGCGAGAGCGGCGAGCTTCTCCGCGAGCGCGACCTGGTCCGGAGGTCCGGGCATCAGCGGCTCGGCTCGGGGATCGGCAGGTCCGGCTCGCTGTCCCCGGCCGCCCGGGCCGCCGACGCCGCTTCGTAGGACGCCCGGCAATCGGTCTCCCGGCCGCGCACCACGCGGCGACCGATCAGCGGACCGTGGGTCTCCGTGACCACCGTCCGTTGGCCCTCGGGCTCGCGATCGGTGTGGAAGAAGATGACCACCCAGTCGCGCGTCCGGCCGAGCTCGTGGGCGCGCGCGGTATTCGAGAACAGCGCGGTGAAGCGCCACTCGCCCCGCTCGCTGTGCAGCACCGGCAGCCAGGCTTCGCCCGCGGGGTTGAACCGACGCGGCGCGATCTTCGGCAGGAGATCACGCGCCGCCTGAGCCCGGTATTCCCGATCGACGTCCAGGAGCAGCGCTACCGGCGGCTCGGCGCGCGGCCGGGCGGGGTGCGGGCGCGCGCGCGCGAGCATGGCGGCGAGCGAAGCGCGGATCATGGCGGCCCGGCGGGGGCCGATCCCGGGCACCGTCTCGAGCCGGCCGTCGTGGGCGGCCGCTTCGAGCGCTTCCAGCGTGTCGACCTCGAGCGCGTCGTGGACCCGCTGGGCGAGCTCCGGCCCCATGCCCGGCACCGCCTGGAACAACGCCTCCGGCGCGACCGTGCCGCGCAGGCGCTCGAGCTGCGCCCAGCGACCGGTCCGCAGCATCTCGACGATCGCGGCCGCGAGCGCCGGGCCGATCCCGGGCAGCGCGTCGACCCCTTCGATGCCCGCCCGCTCGAGCAGGGCGCCGAGATCCTCGTCGAGCGCGCCGACCGTGTCGGCCGCCCGGCGGTAGGCCGCGACCCGGAACGGGTTGGCCCGCTGCGCGGCGAGCAGATCGGCCGCCTCGCGCAGCCGCTCCGCGACCTGTGGGTTGATCGGCTTCGGGTCCATGCTCACGATCGAACTGGCGGCCCTCGGCGGGCCCCTAGCCCGAGGCCGTTCGCGGCGCCCGCCGGGCCTCGGCGATCAGCTCCTGGGTCGCGCCTTCGATCCGCCGCTCGAGCTCGGCCATGAAGGCTTTGCGCTCCAGCCCCGGCTCGATCGGCGCCAGGAACTCGATCACGATCCGACCGGGCCGCTTGACGAAGCTGCGCCGGCCCCAGAACAGGCCGGAATTGAGCGCCACCGGCACCACCTTGCAGCCGAGCTGGAGATAGAGCGCGGCGACTCCCGGATGATAGGGGTTGCGGCCGCCCGGCGGGGCGCGCGTGCCCTCGGGGAAGACCACCACCTCGGAGCCCCGAGCGAGCGCCGCCCGGGCGTCCTCGACCAGCGCGCGCAGCGCCCGCGCGCCGCCGCGGCGGTCGATCCGGATCATGCCGGCGTGCAGCAGATAGCGGCCGAACAGCGGGATCCGGGTCAGCTCCTGCTTGAGCACGATCGCCGGATCGGCGAGCAGGAGATGGACCGTGAGGGTTTCCCAGGTCGACTGATGCTTGATCGCGAACAGCGCCGGCTCGGCGGGAATCCGCTCGCGGCCGCGGACCTCGTAGGTCAGGCCCGCGAGCGCCGCCAGCAGGCCCTGCACGCCGCGCTCCCAGAGCCGCGCCGCCGCCATCATGGCCGGGCGCGGCCAGAGCAGCATCGGCAGCACCAGGATCACCAACGCCCCGGTCCAGAGCCAGAAGGCGACGTTGAACAGGAGCGAGCGCACGACCATGGCCGGGCTCGCGCCCGCTGATCCGGCGGTGACGCTGAACGGAGCCGGCTCGGACATCGCGCGAACAGGTAAAGCCGGGCGCCGGCGATGGCAAGCGCCGGCGTGCGCCGGTGGTCGGGCTCAGGGCATCTGCGCGAGGCCGCGCATCGCCGTCATCCGGGCGATCGCCGTGGTCAGCAGCGCGCAGATCAGCGGTACGCAGGCGAGCAGCAACCAGTCGAGCGGGCTCAGGTTCAGCTGGATCGACCCCGCCAGCTCCATCCGCTGGCTGCTGTAGAGCATGCCGAGGATGGTGATCGCCGCCAGACCGAAGCCGAGCAGGCCGCCGCGCAGACCGCACAGCAGGGCGTAACGCTCGAACTGGCGCGCGAGGTAGCGGTCGGGCGCGCCCATGCTGCGCAGCAGCTCGACGATCGGGGTCTGCGCCCGGAGGCTGATCCGGGTGACCACCCCGACCGCCAGGAGCACGCCGACCAGGGTCAGGATGCCGGCGCCGCTCGCCCAGGCCCGGAAGAACGCCGCCGTGCGCTCGGCGCGATCGCGTGAGAGGGCCTCGACCCCGATCGTCGCCCCGGCCACGATCTGCTGCAGCTTGCCCTGCAACGCCTGCAGGTCGGGCTTGGCGTGCGGGTCCAGGGTCACGTCGATCAGCCGCGGCAGCGGCAGGTCGGTCGCCTCCTTGACGCTGCCGAGCCAGGGCTCGATCAGCTTCTCGAGCTCGTCGGGCGGCACCGGGGTCGCCGAGGTGACGCCGCGGGTCTGCTGCAGGATGTCGAGCGCGGCCTTGATCTGCTCGGCGCCCCGGGCGGCATCCTCGACCGAGGGCAGGGTCACGGTGACCAGCTTGGCGCGCAGGTTGTAGATGCGGAGCGCGCCGTCGGCGACCGCGGCCATCGCCAGTGCCAGCACCGCGAGGTAGATCAGCCCGGCGATCGTCCAGGGCAGGAAACGCCCGACCGCGGTCTGGTCGAGGGGCAGATCGAAGCGGCGCAGGTTCATGGCAGCGGTTCCGCTCAGTCGGCCGCGGCCATCGTCGCCGGCGGCGGCAACGGCCCCTTGAGGCGACCTTCGGCGATCCGCAGCACCGGATGCGGGTAGCGGTCGACCAGGTCATCGCTGTGGGTCGACAGCACGATCGTCGTGCCGAGCTTGCGCAGCTGGTTGAACAGGTGCATCAGCCGGCGCGCGAGCTTGCCGTCGAGGCTGCTCGTGGGCTCGTCGCAGAGCAAGAGGTTGGGACGGATGATGACCGCGCGCGCGACCGCGACCAACTGGCGCTGGCCCATTGACAGGGTCGGCGGTTTGGCGTCAATGGCAGCCGCGAGTCCGAGCCAGGCGAGCATCTCGGACACGAAGCCACCAATCTGATCATCCTGGCCGCCGTTGATCCGCAGCGGCAGGGCCACGTTGTCAAACGCCGACAGATGGTCGAGCAGTCGAACGTCCTGAAACACCATGCCAATGCGGCGGCGCTGCGCGGTGAGCTCATCCCGCTGGAGGGTCGCGATGTCGCGCCCGAACAGGGTGAACCGGCCCCGAGAGGGCATCTGCGCGAGCCCGAGCAGGCGCAGCAGCGAGGTCTTGCCGGCGCCGGTCGGGCCCATCAGGAACACGAAGTCGCCACGCGGCAACGCGAGGTTCAGATCGTGCAGAACCTCCGGGCCGTCACCGTAGCGCATGGCAACCTGTTCGAAGTCGGAGCATGATGCTGTGCAGTGGTCCCTGAGGCAATTCTATCAAATTTTAAAGATTGCACAGCCACGCATTTTAGTCCAGTCATTGCTCAACTAGTGCGTGAGCAGGCTTGCAAGACTACCATACCATGATCCTGACCTGTCCACAGTGCTCGACCCGCTACCACGTCGATCCGGCCTCGGTCGGCACGAGCGGTCGCACGGTGCGCTGCGCCAACTGCGGCCATCGCTGGTTGGCCAAGCCGCCCGCCGATGCGCCCAAGGTCATCGAGCTGAGCCCGGCGGCGGCGCCCGCGGCCCCGCGGATGTGGCCGGTGGCGGCACCGGACAAGGCCCACACCGGCGGCTCGGCGAGCCTGGTCGGCTGGCTGGTCGGGGTCCTGGTGGTCCTGATCGTGGCGAGTGCGGTCATCGGTCGCAACGAGATTGTCGCCGGCTTTCCGGCGAGTGCCGCGATCTACCAGAAGTTGGGATTGCCGATCGACCTGCAGCTCGGCCTGCAGTTCGAGGGCGTAACCTCCAAACGGCTCGAGGAGGGCGGCGTCGCGGTCCTGGTGGTCGAGGGCGCGATCGTCAACGTCACCGATCAGAGCCGCGCGGTGCCGCCGATCCGCGTCACCCTGCTCGACGGCGGCGGCCGCCGGCTGCAGCAGGAGCTGTTCAAGGCCGACGATGCCGAGCTCGCGGCCGGCGCCAAGACCAGCTTCTCCGGTCGGCTGGTCAATCCGGCGGAGCAGGCGCGGAACTTCAGCGTCACCTTCGATGTCGAGTTCCTGATCGCCGACCACCCCGGCGCTGACGACCTCGGCGGACTCTGCCGCTGGCGCATGCCCCGCCGGTGTCGACGGCGGTCAGGCCGGCTCGTCCGGCGGCGCGGCCGGGTCGGCGGGCGCCGGCTCGCCGTCGGCGCCGGGCTGCCGCCGCGCCGACCGGATCACCTGCAGCAACCGCTCGGGGACCGTCTCCTCGAGGGCTTCGTCGGCCACCTGGCGGAGCACGCGCAACAGATGATCGTCGGCCGGAGCTTTTCTGCGCTTGGGGGTCTCTTTCCGCTTGGACATCCGATGGGCAGCCGGATTGGCGCGACACGCCCGAGCCTCGCGCGCTGATGCTCTCTCCTGCCCTCAACCATCGACGTGATCAGTTAAGGAACTGCTTGCGTACGCATAAGCTTCCCCCATATCAGGATCAAGCCAGTGGCTCACGGCCGCCGGCAAATTCCCTCCCGGTCGGGCAACCGAGCCGCATCGGGTCTGGCGATCCGGCGGTCTGAGGGGCTCGATGCGCGTGGCCATCGAGCCGGACCGAGCACGAGATCGCTTCGCACAAAGGCACCAGACATGGGCGGCACAGAGGACGCGATCATCCGGCACATACCCTATCTGCGCCGCCATGCCCGGCTGCTGACGGGGTCCCAGGTGATCGGCGACGAGTTCGTGCGCCTGTGCCTGGAGCTGGTGGTCGCGGAACCGGAATGGCTGGCCGGCGACAACCTGCGGGCGCAGCTGTTCCGCGCCTTCCACGCCGCCTGGACCAAGGTCCAGGAAACCATCGCCGAGGCCACGCCGTCCGCGGTCGAGCTGACCGAGCGGGTCAAGCAGGGGCTGGCGAGCCTGCCCGGGACCGAGCGGCGGACCCTCGCCCTGGTGGTGGTCGAGGGGTTCACCTACGGGGAAGCCGCCTGGATCCTCGGCATGACCCTCGACCAGGTCCGCCGGTCGGTGGCCAAGGCCCGGAGCGACCTTTTGAGCATGGTGTCGGCCCCGGTCCTGATCATCGAGGACGAGCAGATCGTCGCCAGCGACATCGCGCGGATCGTCGAGGACATGGGCCATCGGGTCGCCGGCATGGCCGGCAGCCAGGCGCAGTCGGTGACCCTGGCCGACCAGCTCAAGCCCGGGCTGGTGCTGGCCGACATCCGGCTCGAGGCCGGCGGCGACGGGATCGCGGCGGCGCAGGCGATCCTCGAGACCTACAGCGTGCCGATCGTGTTCGTGACCGGCTATCCCGAGCGTCTGCTGACCGGCCGCGGCCTCGAGCCCGCCTTCGTGGTCGCCAAGCCCTTCGACGACGAGGCGCTCAAGGTGACCATCGCCCACGCGCTCGCCACCTATGCCTCGCCGGACGACGCCAACCGGCATCGCGACGAGCTGCTCGCCAAGCTCAAGGAGATCACCGGCAAGACCCTCTCTCGACGGCCGTGAGAGTCTTGGCAAGCCGAGCGGACAAGCCTTGGGAACCAAAGCGGCGGCGGCGCGTTGCTGTCCTGGTAAGGCGCGCGCGTGAGGTGGCGATGGCAACGGACTCCCAGGACGACGAGGTCGAGCGGGCGGCGCTGCCGCTCGACCGCGACCGGTTCCTGCGTGCGCTGATCCGCGAGCTCGCCGGCACCCTCGAGGACGTGATCGGGCTCGAGGAGACCCGGGGCTACATGAGCGTGGTCGGCGGCGCGATCGGCGCCACGATCGATCGGCACTACCGGGCCGCGCTCGGCCGGCGCCGGCTCGACCGGGCCCGGGTCGCAGCGGTCCTGGTCGACCTCAAGCGACGGATCGGCGGCGATTTCTACGTCATCTCCGAGGACGACGGCAAGATCGTGCTCGGCAACCGCGCCTGCCCGTTCGGGGCCATGGTCGAGGGCCGGCCCTCGATGTGCATGATGACCTCGAACGTGTTCGGCCATATCGCCGCCAACCATCTGGGCTACGCCAAGGTCGAGCTCGAGGAGACGATCGCGCGCGGCCACCCGGGCTGCCGCGTGGTCGTCCACCTGCAGCCGAGCGAGGCGGCGCTTGCCGCCGACGGCCGCGAGTACTACCCCGAGGCCGAGCCCGCGGCCGCCGGCTGATGCCGGCCTGCCGAGACGACCGGCGGCCGATGGCCACGACGGACAGCGTGCTCCGGGCGGTCCTCGACCTGGCGCCGGACGCGATTTTGCTGCTCGACCAGCAGACCACGATCAAGCTCGCCAACGAGCGCGCCGGGCGCCTGCTCGGGCGACGCCCCCATGACCTGGTCGAGCGCTCGCTGCTCGAGGTCGTCGGCGGCGAGCCGGCCGCCGCGATCGCGTTCCTGAGGCGGGCCTCGGCGAGCGGCTCGCCGGTGCCCGGGCGGCTGACCCTGGTCACCGCCACCGGCCCGCTCAGCGTCCACGCCTATGCCGCGGCGGTGCCCGCCGACGGCGAGCGGCTGATCGCGCTCCGCTGCGTCGAGCGCCACCCGGCCTCGCGCGTCTTCCGGGCGCTCGAGCTGCGCCTTGCCCGGCTGCGCTCCGAGCTGGATCGCGAGCGCCGCCTGCAGTCGGACCTCCAGCAGGCCCTCGACGAGCGCGACACCCTGCTCGCCGAGGTCCACCACCGGGTGCGCAACACGCTGCAGGTGATGACCAGCTTCTTGAACCTGCAGATGAGCAAGCATGCGGCCGGTCCGGTCCGCGACGCGCTGCGCGACGCCCAGGCCCGGATCCAGGCGCTGGCGCTGGTCCACAACCAGCTCTACCGCGAGAGCAACCTCGACCGGATCGATCTCGCCCGCCTGCTGCCGAGCCTCGGCCAGAACGTGATCAAGCTCTACGGCGCGGCCGACCGCGTCACCCTCTCGAGCGCGCTCGAGGCCTGGGCGCTGCCGGTGGTCCGGGCCTCGCCGCTCGCCCTGCTCGTGACCGAGGCCCTGACCAACGCGCTCAAGCACGCCTTCCCGTCCGGCCGGACCGGCACGATCCGGCTCGAGGCCTCGCAGACCGACGATGCGCCCGGTGCTCCGGATCGCCGACGACGGCATCGGCATGGACGTCGACGAGCGCCGGCGCGACCGGCGCACGATCGGCCTCGACGTGATGCAGGCCCTCGCCGACCAGCTCGACGCCCGCCTCGAGATCGACGGCGACCACGGCGTCGCCGTCCGCCTCACCTTCAAACCCGCGCCCGAGCCGCAGGAAACCGAGCGACCACCAAGCTGAGACCGCTGGCTCCGTAGCGATATCGAGAGGATCGGGAGACGACCGGCCCGACGATGCCCCTTCGGAGCCTTCCCCTTCGCCGGGCGCGCCTACGCCCACCCCCCGGTCCCTCCGGCTTTGGGCCGAGCACGGATTCCCACGGTCGCATGGACCCGCCGAAATTACCGTTAACGGCCAATCGTTAAGGCTTGGTTAACGGCTCGACCAACGATCCCGCGGCCGGCCACCGGCTGGCCTCGTCGCCGCCCGCCCGTACCGTCAGGCTGCGGCCAGCCTGGACCGAGCCGCGCGCGCCCTCTACGGCAATGGCCTGCTCAAGATGGGCATCTTCCACCCCGCCTGATCTCCGGCCGCGCCAGCGCTTCGTTCCCACGTGCCTCGAAACCGGCTATGCTGTTCCCAGCGCAGATGCACGCCCGCCCGAAAAGGTCGAAAAGGTTCCTGACACCTTTTCTCTGTGCGCGCGCCGCGCACGGCACGGTTGCGGATTTCGCCATAACGGCACAGAATGGTGCTTCTGCGCGATTCGGGCGGTTCCCGCGACTCGCGCCCAACGTGTCCCGATGAGCCGAAAATCCATCGCCCGTGGCTGGCCCAGTCATTTATTCAACGAATCCGACCCTCGCTCACCACGTCGCAACGAACTACCGGGGTGGTGTTCACGTCGTGTGGGCATCGGAGGTGTTTGACCCGCTGGCAGTCGGGTCTGGAGTGGCGTCCGGGTTGGTCGGCGGGCGGACCTCGAGCCCGCGTGCGATTTTTGAGGAGCTGTCGGCGGATTGTGAACAGGAGGAGCAGCATAGCGACCATATAAAACGATACCGCAGGAAGTTTCGTAGCCTGGCCAAAACATGGCGGGCCGCCAACGAGATCAACGACCTGCAGTACGCAGAGATCCTCAGCCTGCTAGGTAGGGGTTGGAACATCTTTAAGCCGTTGCTCTATGTTATCCCCCGGGCCCCGATCGAGAATGCCGGGCGGCTGCGTCTGGTAGAGCCGGGGCGGCGGGCCACACTAGGTCCGAAGTACCAGATCAAAGACCTCATGCCGGACGAGTTCGACATACTGAGATGGGTCCCAAGATGATCAAGGCGCTAGCGAACTTTGACCCACGGACGGCTGCGGGGATCCTCGCGCGCATGGCGTTGGCGTTGGAGGGGGATATCGATAACCCCGACGCTAGGCCGATGGTGCCGGACGAGGGCGCCAGTCGGCAGCAAGTCTTAGACGAGCTACGCGCCCGCTTTGCTCTGGGCACCCGAGAAGATGAGGCATCGATTGAGCAGCTGTATCAAGCGCTCGACGAGGAGTCCGATCGCCTGCTCGGACTTCCGGACCTCGACCCCGCCCTCGAGCGGCTCTCGGAACGCGCCGAGCTTCCGTCAGACCGCTACGTTTTGGAGCTCTACCAAAATCTGGGCGACCGCCTAGCCGCTTTCGGCCTGCCGCGGGAGCAAGAAGAGCAGCTTATCCGATCAACAGTTCGCGAGCCGCACGCCGAGCAGCACTACGGGCCCCGTGTCAGCGACGACAGGCCGAGCCTTGTCTCCCTATTTGCACGCCGCTTCGAGGACCCGTACCCACACCGCAGCTTTATTCTGTTGGTATTGGGTTATCGGGAAGGAACCGTTTTGAATGTGTGGGACGCCTTGCGCATTTACCCTGCGGTCGTCAACGTTGATGGCGCAGTTACGTTGGTCGACATGGTAGAACGTTTTGCGAACCACTTTGGTTATTCGCTCACTGTGAGCGATCGGACGAGCAAATTCGTCCTTGCAGCACGGCTCCCTTGGAATCGGAACCGAGAGACGGTCGTTCTTGAGCTGCGTTCACTACAGGCTGCCTCCGCAACAGTGGTGTTGTCTCGCCGGAATGAGTTGCAATTCCATGCAGCAGGACGCGAGCGGTTTTATCTATCTATGCTCTTGAAAAGATCTGCGGATGAGGGAGTCATTGAGCTGGCTTTCGTTATGGCTATCGACATCAAGGAATATCGGAGCACGCTCAGAAGATTCGGTGCCGTAGGCTCTCGACGGGTCAATCGCGCTTAAACCCACGAAGCGAAAAGGGGAAACGGTGTCAGGAACCTTTTCGAGGGTCCGAAAGGGGAAACGGTGTCAGGAACCTTTTCGAGGGTCCGGCCGGCGAAAAGGGGAAACGGTGTCAGAAAAGGGGAAACGGTGTCAGGAACCTTTTCGAGGGTCCGGCCGGCGTGAAAAGGGGAAACGGTGTCAGGAACCTTTTCGAGGGTCCGGCCGGCGTGGGCGGACGTTTGGAACCGCGGGCTCGCGCCCAGCCGCCGCCGGTGGTCTTGATGGCGCCCCGCGCTCGAAGCAGTACCACTCGCCCTTGGGGTCGGCGTCGGTCGGCTTCGGCTCGTCGAGCAGCGCGCGCAGGTCGTTGAAGCGCGACTGCGCCGCGGCCCGCTCCTTGAGGTTGGCCGTCTGCCACTTGGCGATGAACTGCTCAGGCGTCATGGTGGGGGTCAGGGACAGCGGATTTCCACAGTCCGATTGCGATATACCGCTCGACGCACAAAGCCATGGTGGAGAAAACGGTGCAAGCATGTAGCGCCAAGCGTGCATCATGACGCTTGAGAGGCGCAGATCTGTAGCCTTCCTGGCGCATTTCTGCGTATTTCAGTAAGTCTCTGACTTTACAGCGTTTTCCGGCGTATTCTACGGTCAATGCCAGCAGAATCGAGGGCGCGGCAGAAGCTGTCCGACTTTCGGCAGACGGGCCTGTGTGCCGCAGGATGGCTGGGATTGCGGGCAAGATTGAGACCGATTGATGCGCGCCTCCATCCAACTCGAGGGTCGGCGCTACTTGGGGAGAGCCGTGTCATAGAAGTAAATGATGCGCCACATGTGACGCATGTCGCGCTACAGATTCGCAGAACCATAGTCGAATCGGCGCATGGTGATTGCGGCAATATTTACTCATTGTCGGAGCCAGCGTCGGTATGCTTGAATGAACGGGATCTTGACTGACATAAGTTGGAGGTTGTCGCGGCACGCCTACGGTTGATCAAAACGCCGAACGAGGCCGGGAAGGGCGGCGAGGGGCGTCAGACGAAATTGCGATGGAGGCGCCGGCCGGTCAGGCGGTGGCGAAGGGCAGTGGTGTCTAGGTGGCCCTCGGGGGCGACCCGGCCGCCCGATCCGTCGTGCAGCTTTGCGTCGGCCGCAGGGTCGCGTAAAGAGGAGGCCTGAGCCGCTCCGGGCAACCGATGCGTCGGGCCGCCGGGAGCCGGCAGTAAGCCAGAGCGACGTGGGTGCGACCATGGCCGATGCCCCAACCGATGCGGCAGCCGTGCTCGAGCGGATCGAGCGTGAGAGCGTCCAGACCGTCGATGTCCGCTTCACCGACCTGCGCGGCCGCTGGCAGCACATCGGTTTCGCCGCGTCCGGGGTGACGCCCGCACTGCTCGAGCAGGGGGCGCTGTTCGACGGCTCGGCGATCGCCGGCTGGCGCGACGTCAGCCAGTCCGACATGCTCTTGAAGCCCGACCTCGAGAGCGCGGTGCTCGACCCGTTCAGCGCCCAGCCGAGCCTGATCCTGATCGCCGACGTCGCCGAGCCGGCCACCGGCCTCGGCTACGAGCGCTGTCCGCGCTCGGTCGCCGAGCGGGCCGAGGCGCAGCTCGCCGCGAGCGGCGTCGCCGACCGGATCTCGCTGGCGCCCCAGGCCGAGTTCTTCCTGTTCGACGACGTCCGCTTCGACGTCCGGGTGCAGGAGGGCTACTGGCGGGTCGACGCCGAGGAGGGGCCGTTCAATTCCGGCACCCGCTACGAGGTCGGCAACCGCGGCCACCGGCCGCAGCCGGGCGCGCCCTTGGCCGTGCCGCCGGTCGATCAGATGGCCGATCTGCGTGCCGAGATGGCGGCGATGCTCGAGACCATGGGCCTGGAGGCGCTCCGCCACCACCATGACCTGGCACCCTGCCAGCATCGCCTGAGCCTCGGCTTCGGCGGGCTGCGGGCCAGCGCCGATCGCCTGCAGATCTACAAATACGTGGTCCACAGCGTCGCCAGCTCCTACGGCAAGAGCGCGACCTTCCTGCCCAAGCCGATGGCCTTCCAGCCGGGCTCGGGGCTGCAGGTCCAGCAGGCGCTCTGGCAGGGCGAGCGGCCGGTGTTCGCGGGGCAGGGCTACGCCGATCTGTCCGAGCCGTGCCTGCGCTACATCGGCGGCATCCTGCATCACGCCCGCGCGCTCAACGCCTTCACCAACCCGACCACCAACAGCTACCGGCGCCTGATCCGGGGCGGCGGCGCGCCGCGCCAGCTGACCTATGCCGCGCTCAACCGCTCGGCCGCGGTCCGGGTGCCGTTCGCCGCCCGGCCCGAGGACAAGCGGGTCGAGGTCCGGTTCGCCGATCCCGCCGCCAACCCGTACCTCGCCTTCGCCGCGCTGGTGATGGCCGGCCTGGATGGCGTCGAGCGCCGGATCGACCCGGGCGAAGCCATGGACCGCAACCTCTACGACCTGCCGCCCGAGGACGTCGACGAGCTGCCGACCATGTGCACGACGCTCGCCGAGGCGCTCGATGCGCTCGACCGCGACCGGGCCTTCCTGACCGAGGGCGAGGTGTTCACCGACGACCTGATCGACGCCTACATCGCGCTGAAGCGCGCCGAGATCGAGGCGGTCGAAGGCGTCCCCCACCCGGTCGAGTTCCAGCTCTACTACTCGGCCTGAGCCCGCGACGCCGCGCCAGCAACCGCCGCCCCCGGTCACGACGCCGACGGCGGTTGCCTGCCGCGCGCGATCGGTGCAAACTCCAGCTTCGGCGAAGGCAAGGGGAAAGCCCGCGGAGGGTCGGGTCTGAGCCGAGGAAGGCCCGCGATGCTCGTCTCGGTCGTCATGCCGGTTTACAACGGCCAGGATTTTCTGCGCGCGGCGATCGGCAGCGTGCTGGCCAGACGCACGCCGATTTCGAGCTGGTGGCGATCGACGACGGCTCGAGCGACGAGACGCCGGCGATCCTGAAAGAGGCGGCCGCGGCCGATCGGCGGGTCCGGGTGATCACCCAGGCCAACGGCGGCGGCGCGCGGGCGCGCAATCGCGCGTTGCAGGAGGCGCGCGCCGACTGGATCGTCAATCTCGACCACGACGACGTCATGCTGCCGAACCGGATCGAGCGCCAGCTCGCCTTCATCGGCGCGCATCCCGACGTCAAGGTTTTCTCCTGCCGCGCCTACTACGTTACCGCCGAGGGCAAAGTCTTCGGCAAGACCCGGTGCGAGCCGATCACGACGCGCGAGGCGTTCGAGCGCCACGTCGCCGCCAATCGGCCGATCGGCATCAATCACCCGGCGGCGGCGATGCACCGGCCGACGATCGTCGAGGTCGGCGGTTATCGGCCCGACTTCGAAGGCGCGGAGGACTTCGACCTCTGGAACCGGGTCGCGGAGCGCGGCCACCTCATCCTGCAGCAGGAGGAGGTGCTGATGAAGTACCGCATCCACGGCGACTCGGTCTCGACCAAGCGCACCCGGCACAACTGGCAGCAATGCGATTTTGCCATCGCCTGCATGACGGCGCGCCGCGCCGGGCGTCCCGAGCCGACCAGGGAAGAGTACCTCGCCGACCTGCGCGCCCAGCCGTGGTGGCGCCGGCTGAAGCAAGAACGGCAGCTGCTCGCGCGCGTAAACTATCGGGTCGCCGGCTCCGACATGGCCAGCCGCCGCTGGGGGCGCGCCCTTGGCCACCTGCTGATCGCGGGCGCATCCAGCCCGAGCTACGTCGCGGTCCGGCTGGCCAATCAGCTCCTTCTGCCCGGCTGAACACGGACGAGGTCGTGAACGGCCGCCGCCTCGGTGCCGCGCCGGCCGCTACCGCCAGCCAGCTTGACCAGCGCCGCGCCAACGACCCGCTCAGGCGGCGATCGCGCCCTTGAGGTGCTCGGCCAGGCGCAGCGCCAGCGCGACGATGGTCAAGGTCGGGTTGGCGGTGCCCGCGGTCGCGAACACCGAGCCGCCGGCGATGTAGAAGTTGGCGATGCCATGGATCCGGCAGTCGCGATCGACCACGCCCTGGGTCGGATCGTCCGCCATACGGGTCGCGCCCATAGGATGGAAGCCGCCCTCGAGCTCGTCCCACCAGGTGTTCGAGGGGTCCTGCAGCCATTCCCGCAACTGGATACGACCGAACCCGGTGCGGCCGAACTCCTGGGCCAAGACCTCGTGCGCTGCGCGCACCGAATCCTTGTCGTGCTCGCTCAAGCGCCAGTCTAAGCGAATCCGCGGCATGCCCAGAGCGTCGCGCTCGGTGTCGAGCATGACCCGGCTGTCCGGGTTGGGCGCCTGCTCGCAGAAGCTCCACAGCCGGTACGTGCCGGCGGTCGTGTCGTAGCTGCGCAGGCCCAACCGCTCCAGCACGCCGCCGACCGTGTCCTCGATGTCGAGCAACGCGGTCTTGAGGTCGCCGAGCAGGTCGTCGGGCATCTCGCGACGTTCCAGCGAATTCCAGATGCGGCGAAGGGCGGCGTACCCCGAAACGCCGACCACGTCGAAGGTCAGGTTGGCGTCATAGTTCAAGAGCCGTTTGGAGCGCTGGGCCTGCGGGCTGAGATGCATGCAGCCGACCACGCCGTGACCCCGGCGCGGCGTCAGTCTATGATCGTAGTTGTAGAACTGGATCTTGGCCGGATCGACCACCAGCGCCCGCGCTGCGACCACATGCGGATGGTCCATGAAGTAGCGGCCGACGTTGTCGTGGGCGTTGCCGAGCCCGGCGCTCGTCTGACGATTGGCGGCCAACAGCAGCCGCGGGTTCTCGAGCCCGCCGCAGGCCAGGACGAAGACCTTGGCGCGCGCCTCGAAGCGCTTGCCGTCCAAAGTCGCGAGCCGCAATGCCCGGACCTCCGAGCCGGCCTCGTTGGCCTCGATGTCAACGAGGTTGACGTGCAGCACCACGTCGACGTTGTCCGCGCGCTCGAGCTCGGCGCGATAGACCTCGCCGAACCGGGTCGGCGGGCTGTACTGCCAGATCAGGTTCTGGAACCGATCGGGCGCGAACGGGATCAGGGTCTCGCCCTCGCCGATCCAGTCCTTGGCCTCGTAGTCCAACGGCCCGAGCTGGCAGAGTTCCTGAGCCTGCCGGTAGAAGGGCTCGAGGTCGGCGCGAGTGATCGGCCAGCCGCTGTTGGGCACCCAGTCGCGGGCCTCGAAGTCGATCTCGTCGAAGGGCCGGCAGCGCCCCTCCCAATGATTGGTGGTGCCGCCGAAGAAGCGCAGCCGGCAGGCATCCAGATCGAAATAGCGCACGCCGACGCTCTGACCCTGGTACAGGTCCTGGGTCGCCTGCTCGATCTCGAGCCCGCCGCTCTCCAGGAGGCACAAGCGGGCCTTGGTGCCGGCGAACGCGCGCGCGATGCTGATCCCGGCGGCGCCGGCGCCAACGATGCAGAGGTCGCCCTCGAACGCCGCGCCGTCCTCGAGGTCGCGCGCGTCACGCAGGGTCACTAGCCACTCTCCAGGTCAGTTGACGCGGGAAGTCCGGGTGAAGGAAAGCTCGATCAAGTCTAGGGAGCTGCCCGACGAGCGCAAGGCGGAAATCGGCTCTGGCGGGCATGATTGGGCAGCGGTGATGCCGATGCCGGGGCGCGCCCGGCGGTCGGGCTTTGCCCGGAACGACCAATTAGGTAGAGATCGGGTGTCGGCGGCAGCACGCTAAGAGGGGCACCGGCCGGACATCGAGGGCAGATCGCGCCAGCGTCGATCGGAGCGCAGGCGAAGCGGAGGGGGCATCGTGACCATTCCACCACGAGTCTCACCACGCCGGCCGCGGGGGTCGCGCTGACGCTGCTGCTGCTAGCGCTTGGCTGGGCCACCGCGGCCTTCGCCGAGCGCGGCGACGATCACTTTCCTCCATACCAACGACGTCTACGAGATCGTGCCGGTCGGCGGCCAGGGCGGCCTCGCCGAGTCGGCACGCTGCTCAAGCAGGAGCGTGCCCGCAACCCGGACAGCATCACGACCTTCGGCGGCGACCTGATCTCGCCCTCGGTGCTGTCCGGGCTCACCAAGGGCACGCAGATGATCGACCTCATGAACCGGCTCGGGATCGAGATCGCCGTGCTCGGCAATCACGAGTTCGACTTCGGCCCCGAGCTCCTGGCCGAGCGGGTCAAGGCCTCGAGCTTCCCCTGGCTGGGCACCAACGTGCTCGG
>CAVSRN010000083.1:0-48424 GCA_963730195.1 uncultured Alphaproteobacteria bacterium | reverse complement strand
TTCCTTATCGCCGGTGACCCCCACGCCGTCGGCGACCGCGTTGTCGTCGGCGGTGCCGATCGTCTCGACCCTGTACTGCTGGCCGCCGGGGCGGGGCATGGCGGCCTCCTGTCCAACACCTGTCCAATATACGGGTGCAGACAACACCGGACAAGAGCGAACTGGGGTGGAGAGCGCGCTAGGGCTGTCAACGGCTTGCTCGCACTGTGCCGGACGGAGGCGGACGTAGCACCGTTCCTATCACGGCGAAAACAGGGGTTCGAGTCCCCTAGGGGACGCCAGCTTTTCAATGGCGTCAGCCTTGCGGCCGGACGGGTGCGGTCGGGATCGGCGAGCGGATCGTGCGTGCCTTTGCCGAGCCGGGCTCGACGGTCGGCTGCATCGACCTGGACGCGGAGCCGGGCATGAGCCTGGGTCAGGCCGCTCGGTCATCGCTTCGGTGAGTTCCCGACACTCGGCGACAGCGGTCCATTCAGACCAGCCAATGCGCCAGGTCGCGTGGGATCAGGTCCTGCAGCTCGAGAATATCGTCGCGGTACCTGGCGATCAGCGTCTCGCGGAGCTGATCAAGGCGGCCTTGACGGTGGCGCGCAAATCATCGAGACCGGGGCGCGTTCCCTGATCGGGAAAAGAGGAGTCGCAAAAAATGCAATTCGCCCGCTATCCGAGCCTGAAGGGGACGGTGGTATTCGTCACCGGGGGTGCGTCCGGGATCGGCGAGCAGATCGTGCGCGCGTTTGCCGAGCAGGGCTCGAAGATCGGCTTCATCGACCTCGACGCGGCGCGCGGTCGGGCGCTCGCCGCTGAGCTCGAGCAGGCCGGGACGATGATCAGCTTCGAGACCGCGGACCTGCGCGACATCGACGCCCTGAAGCACGCCTTCGGCGCCCTCGAGGCGGCGCTCGGGCCCGGGCTGGTGCTGGTCAACAACGCCGCCCGCGACGACCGGCATGGCTGGGATGAGGTCACGCCTGAGTATTACGACGAACGGATCGCGAC
Organism: uncultured Alphaproteobacteria bacterium; assembly: GCA_963730195.1. Lineage (GTDB taxonomy): Bacteria > Pseudomonadota > Alphaproteobacteria > Geminicoccales > Geminicoccaceae > DATAOG01. The sequence continues at coordinate 47,425 of CAVSRN010000083.1, read as the reverse complement.
CAATCTGCGGCACATGTTCTTCGCGATCCAGGCGGTGGCGCCGGGCATGATCGCGGCCGGCCGGGGCTCGATCGTCAATTTCGGCTCCAACTCCTGGTGGGAGGCGGCCGGCGGCATGCCGGTCTACACCACCGCCAAGGCGGCGGTGCACGGCATGACCCGCGCCTTCGCCCGCGATCTCGGGCCGCACCGGATCCGGGTCAACACGGTGGTCCCCGGCTGGGTCATGACCGAGCGCCAAAAGCAGCTCTGGGTGACGCCCGAGGCGCTCGGGCGCCACCTCGCGCGGCAGTGCCTGCCGGACCCGATCGAGCCGGTCTACCTCGCGCGCATGGTCCTGTTCCTGGCCTCCGACGACGCCGCCATGTGCACCGCCAACAACTACATGGTCGAGGCCGGCTCGATCTAGCGGCAGCGCCGCTGGGCCGAACCTTCGCCAGCTGATTGCCGAGATCAGCGGACCACGCCCTCGCCCGTCATCTCGACCGCCGCCAAGAAAGCCGTGGCGATCCTGCCAGTCGAGCGGGACGGTGGCGTCCGGCCGGCGGGTGCGGCTGCTGGCGAACTCGGCCTGGTGATATTCGAAGCCGTCCGGCAGCACGACGCGGACCCGGTGCGGCTGAGGTCGTGCTCGAACTCGATGCGGCTGAAGATCGGCTTGTGCACCTTGTCGATGGTCGCAGCAAAGACGTTGGACATGGTCCCACCGGGCTCGATCTCCTCGCCCCTCAGAATCCGAGGGCCTCGATCCGGCCACGCGCGGCCGAGCGGTAGATCGCATCCTCGATCTCGAGGTTGCGCAGATAGGCGTCGCCTGGGTTCTCGAGCGGCGCGCCGTCCCGGAGATGGCGGACGACGTGCTGCTGGAGCGCGAACACGCAGTCGCCGCCGAAGCCCTGGTCCTGCCAGGCATAGACATGCTCGTGCTCAGCATGCTTGTGTGGCTTGAGAAACAGGCGGCCGAAGCCGTCGAGGCGGAGCGTGGCGTCGGCGCCTTCGAGAAGCATCTCGCCCATGGTGAGCCTCGGGTCGGCGGCCGGGAAGCCGGCCAGGCGGTTGCCGTCGAACAGGCCGGCGGCGCCCGAGGCGAAGTCGAACAGCACGTAGCCCGCGTCCTCGCCCTGGATCACCGGGTTCAGGCGACGCAGGCGCGCGAACACGCCGCTCACCTCGCCGAGGAGAAACCGGAAGACGTCGATCAGGTGGATCGCGGTCTCATGGATCAGAAAGCGCGGCATCCGTTGGAAATAGGGCTGGCGGTCGAGGTAGGCGTCCGGCCCCTGCCCGTCCCCCGGCCGCAGGCGGAAGCTCACGCTGTAGGGCTCGCCGAGCGCGCCCTGCTGGAGCAGGAGCTTGGCCTCCCGATACCAGGGCATGAAGCGGAAGTTCTCGTGCACGATGAGCGTGATGCCGGCGTCCTTGGCGATCCGGACCATCGCGCGGGCGGTCTCGTGGTCGCCGCCGAACGGCTTCTGGCAGATCACGTGCACCCGCCGCCGAGCGGCTTCCTCCAGGATCGGGCGCTGCGCGGCGGGTGGGACGGCGATGTCGAGGAGGTCGGGCCGGGTCGCGTCCAGCATCGCGCCGACGTCGGCGAACTGGCGCGGGATCAGGTAGCGCGCGGCGGCCTCGACCAGGCTTGCCGGGTCCAGGCTGCAGGCGGCGACCAGCTTCGCGCCCTCCAGGCGCCGCCAGGCGTCGAGGTGGAACCGGGCGAAGTAGCCCGTGCCGGCAACCGCGACCTTGATCGTCATGCCGTTCGCCCTTCTACTGGCGGCGGGCGCGTATCCTGACCGGCGGGTGCGGCATCGGCAAGAACTGGGAGGCAGCAGGCGGTGAATACGGAGCTCAGGATCGCGGTCCTACCGGGGGACGGCATCGGGGTCGAGGTCATGGACGCGTGCCTCGCCGTGCTCGCCGCGCTCGAGCGCAAGGTCGGCAGCTATCGGCTGGTGACCGAAGTGCTGCCGGGCGGCGCCGCGCTCTACCGCGACACGGGCACGGCGTTCAGCGACGAGAATTTTCGGAAGACCGAGGCCGCGGACGCGATCCTGTTCGGCGCGATGGGGCTGCCGGACGTGCGCTATCCGGATGGCACCGAGATCGCGCCCCATCTCGAGATGCGCCGGCAACTACGGGCTCTATGCCGGCGTGCGGCCGGTCAAGGCCTTTCCCGAACTGCCGGAGTCCGCTCGCCGATCCGCGCGCTGCGGAGATCGATCTCGTGATCCTCAGGGAATCGACCGAGGGGCTGTTCGCCTCGCGGGGCAAGGGCGTGGTCGAGGACGACGCAGGTCGCGCGCGACACCATGGTGATCACCCGCAGCACCTGCGAGCGCCTGTTCGATTTCGCCTTCAGGCTCGCGGAGCGCCGGCGCGCCCGTGGCGGCCAGGGCCGCGTCACCTGCGTCGACAAGTCGAACGTGTTCACCTCGATGGCCTTTTTCCGGAAGATCTTCGACGAGCGCGCCCGGCACTTCCCGGAGACCCGGGCCGATCATCACTACGTCGACGCCACGGCGCTCGACCTGGTGCGAAAACCCTGGGAGTTCGACGTCCTGGTCATGGAGAACATGTTCGGCGACATCCTGTCCGACCTCGGGGCGGGCCTGGTCGGCGGCATGGGCATGGCGCCCTGCGCCGAGATCGGGCCGAGCCACGGGCTGTTCCAGCCGGCCCATGGCTCGGCCCCCGACATCGCCGGCCGCAACCTCGCCAATCCGACCGCGATGCTGCTGTCGGCGGCGCTGATGCTGGACTGGCTGGGCGAGCGCCACGAGCTGGCCGCCTGCTGCGAGGCGGCGGCGATGCTGGAGTCCGCGATCGAGACCGGCTATCGGTCAGGTGCCGTGCGGCCGATCGAGCAGGGCGGCACCCAGACCACGACCGAGGTCGCCAGGGCGGTGATCGGTCTTCTCTGATCGCAAAGGAACCCCCATGAGCCAGCGGATCGACATCCTGAACGGGCCGAACCTGAACCTGCTCGGCGTGCGTGAGCCCGAGATCTATGGTCATCAGACGCTGGCCGACCTCGAGGAAATGTGCCGGCGGTGCGCCGCCGAGCGCGGCCTCGAGACGCTGTTCCGCCAGTCGAACCATGAAGGCCAGATCATCGACTGGATCCACGAGGCGCGCCTCGAGGCGGCGGCGATCATCATCAACCCGGCCGGCTTCACCTCGACCTCGATCGCGATCCTCGACGCGCTCAAGACCTTCGAGGGGCCGATCGTCGAGGTCCATCTCTCGAACATCCACCGGCGCGAGTCCTTCCGGCATCATTCCTACGTGTCGCTGGCGGCGACCGGCGTCATCTGCGGGCTCGGCGCCCATGGCTACCTGCTCGCCCTGGACGCGCTCGCAGACCTGATCGCGCCGCCCGCCTGACGGAGCTTCGGGTGGCCGGTCCGCCGCGAGGCATGGCTTATGACGCGCGGCCGGCCGTCCTGGGCGGCCTGATCGGCGCCGGCATCCAGGCCTCGCGGACGCCGGCCATGCACGAGCGCGAGGGCGCGCTCCAAGGCTTGCGCTACGTCTACCGGCGGATCGACCTGAGGGCATTGCAGCTCGGAATCGAGGCTCTGCCGGAGCTGCTGCGCGCGGCGGAACGGATGGGCTTTGCCGGCCTCAACATCACCCATCCCGCCAAGCAGGCGGTGGTGCCGCTGCTGGACGAGCTGTCGGATGCCGCGCGCGCCCTCGGCGCGGTCAACACCGTGGTGTTCGAGGCCGGCCGGCGGATCGGCCACAACACCGACGGGCAGGGCTTCGCCGAGAGCTTCCGCCACAACCTCGACGAGGTGCCGCGCGATCGGGTCGTGCTGCTCGGCGCCGGCGGCGCCGGCGCGGCGGTGGCGTATGCCGCGCTGATCCTGGATGTCGGCCGGCTCACGATCGTCGACCTCGAGCCGGGCCGGGCGGCGCGGCTGGCGGCGCGCCTGTGCGGGCGCTTCGGTGCCGGCCGGGCCGAGGCCGAGCCGGACCCGGCGGCCGCGCTGGCGGCAGCCGACGGCCTGATCAATGCGACCCCGGTCGGCATGGCCGGCTATCCGGGCCTGCCGCTGCCGGCGGCGCCGCTGCGGCCGGGCTCCGGGTCGTCGACATCGTCTACTTCCCGCTCGAGACCGAGCTCCTGCGGCGCGCGCGGGCGCTTGGCTGCCGGACCCAGGGCGGCGGCGACATGGCGGTCCTTCAGGCGGCCCTGGCCTTCCGGCTGTTCACCGGGATCGTGCCGGACGCCCTGCGCATGCGCCGCCACTTTGCCGCCATGGCAACGACGGCGTAGCACCGCGGCTTCCTGATGTCGTCAGGCAACAAAGTGAACTAACTTGATGGTCACTTGTGCTAAGGCTAATAACCTGCATGGTTTGCGCCGGGTGAGATGATCGCCTCTGATCGATCGAGCCATGAACGACGAGAGCTTCCAACGGCCGCGCTTCCCGATCTTCGCCTGCCACGAATGCGGCCTGATCCACCGGATGCGCGCCCTGCCGGATGGCGCCAGCGCTCGCTGCCGGCGCTGTGGCGCGACCCTCTACCGCGAGCGGCGCGACAGCCTGAACCGCGTGCTGATGCTCACGCTGGCGGCGCTGATCCTGTTCGTGCTGGCGCAGACCTTCCCGTTCATGACCTTCAAGCTCGAAGGCCGCGAGCAGGTCAGCGACCTGCTCACCGGCGTGGTGCAGCTCTATCGCGACGGCATGTGGCCGCTCGCCGTGCTGGTCTTCTTCACCGCTTCGCTGGCACCGCTGCTCAAGTTGCTCGGCAACCTCTACGTGCTCCTGCCGCTCAGGCTGGGCTGGCGCGGCTTCGGGCTGGCGCGCGTGTTCCGCTACACCGAGATCGTCCATACCTGGGCGATGATGGAAGTCTACGTGCTCGGCGTGATCGTGGCCTACGTCAAGCTCACCGACTTCGCCCACCTCGAGCTCGGGATCGCGCTCTGGTCCTTCGTCGCTTTGATCCTGACCATGGTCGCCGCCGAGTCCGCGCTCGATCCGCGCCAGGTGTGGGAGCGGCTCGCGCCGCAGGCGGCATCGCCCCTGCCCTTGCCCGAGGCGCGCGCGCTCTTGAGCTGTCACGCCTGTGATCAGCTGGTGCGCATCCGCCACCCGGCGCAGCATGCCCACCTCGCCTGCCCGCGCTGCGGCGCGACCTTGCATCGGCGGCGGCCGAACAGCCTGGCCCGCACCACCGCCCTGGTGATCACCGCCACGATTCTATACGTCCCGGCCAATCTGCTGCCGGTCATGACCGTGACCTCGTTCGGCAAGGGTGAGCCGGACACCATCCTGAGCGGCGTCAAGGTCCTGATCGCGGCCGGGATGTGGCCGATCGCGCTTTTGGTGTTCTTCGCCAGCATCACCGTCCCGGTGCTCAAGTTGATCGGCCTGAGCTGTCTTTTGATCTCGGTGCGGCGGCGCTCGGCGTGGCGGCCGCGCGATCGCACCTTCCTGTATCGGATCATCGAATCGGTCGGGCGCTGGTCGATGGTCGACATCTTCATGATCTCGATCCTGGTCGCGCTGGTGAACCTCGGCTCGATCGCCACCATCCAGCCGGGCGCGGGGGCGATCGCGTTCGCCGCGGTGGTGATCATCACCATGATCGCCTCGATGTCATTCGACCCGCGATTGATCTGGGACAGGCAGGAGACGAGCCATGCTCGGCGACCGGCACTCGACCACTGAGCTCGACGACGTCCCCGAGGTCGAGGTCGCCGCGCGCCGCGGCCCCTCGATCGTCTGGCTGATCCCGCTGGTCGCCGGCGCGATCGCGATCTGGCTCGGCTACAAGACCCTGCAGGAGCAGGGACCGACCGTCACCATCACCTTCGCCAACGCCGAGGGGCTCGAGGCGGGCAAGACCAAGGTCAAGTACAAGGACGTCGAGGTCGGCCTGGTCGACGACGTCACGATCAGCGAGGACCTGTCGCGGATCATCGTGACCGCCTCGATGGTCAAGGGCGCCGGGCACTACCTGAACGAGGGCACGAAATTCTGGATTGTCCGGCCGCGGATCGGCGCCGGCGGGATATCCGGGCTCGGCACGCTGGTCTCGGGCGCCTTCGTCGCGATCGATCCCGGCGAGGGCGACCCGACCACGAGCTTCACCGGCCTCGAGGAGCCGCCACCGATCAATTCCGACGTCGCCGGGCGGCGCTACCGGCTGCGCGCGGCCCGGCTCGGCTCGGTTTCGCGCGGTTCGCCCGTCTACTACCACGACATCCAGGTCGGCCAGGTCCTGAACTACGAACTGGCGGACGATCACAAGAGCCTGGATGTCGACGTGTTCGTCTGGGCGCCGCACGACCAACTCGTCCGCGACGACAGCCGGTTCTGGAACGCCAGCGGCTTCGACGTCTCCCTGGGCGCCGGCGGCGTCGATGTCTCGGTCGAGTCGCTGCAGTCGCTGCTCGCCGGTGGGATCGCCTTCGACACCCCGACGATCGACCGTCCAGGCGGGCCGGCCGCGGCGGACACCGTGTTCCCGCTGTTCGACAACTACCGCGCGGTGACCGAGGCGCGTTACACCGAGAAGGTCTTCTATCTGGTCTACTTCGACGGCTCGGTGCGCGGCCTGCAGGCCGGCGCGCCGGTCGAGTTCCGGGGCATGCGGGTCGGCTCGGTGACCAATGTCAGGCTTGAGATCAATCCCCAGCAGGACACGGTCCGGATCCCGGTGACGATCACGATCGAGCCCGAGCGGGTCACCATGGTCGGGGGCATGCTCAGCGCCAAGCCCAACGCCATGATGAGCAGTCTGGTCGCGGGCGGGCTCAGGGCCCAGCTCAAGTCCGGCAACCTGTTGACCGGCGACCTGCTGGTCGACCTCGACTTCCATCCCGAGAGCCCGCCGGCCAAGCTCGACGAGAGCGGCACCTACCCTGCGATTCCGTCGGTGCCGACCCAGCTGGAGGTGCTGACCGCATCGGTCACTGGCGTCCTGAACAAGCTCGCGGCGCTGCCGTTGCCCGAGCTGGCGGCCGATCTGCGCACCACGGTGCAGAGCATCAACAGCCTGGTCGCCTCACCCGACACCAAGGACACGGTGACCGCCTTGCGCAACTCCGCGACCCACCTGCAGGCGCTGCTCGGCACTCTTGACCAGCAAGTCGGGCCGCTGCTGAAGCGGGCTGATTCGACGCTCACTTCGACCACCACGCTTGTTGGCCCGGACTCGCAGCTACGCTACGACCTCGGCGATCTGCTGAAGGAGCTGACCGGTGCGGCGCGTTCGATCCGGGTGTTCGCCGACTATCTCCAGCGCCACCCGGAGGCCTTGCTCCGCGGCAAGGGAGCCGCCCAATGAGGAGTCCCGCTCGGCCCCTGGCGCTGGCGACGGTCGTGGCCGGCCTGCTGTTGGCGGGCTGCGCGGCGACCACGCCGACCCAATTCTACACTCTCTCAGGCCTGCTCGCTGCACCGGGCGAGGCAACTCAGGCGCTCCCGCATCTCGCGATCGGGGTCGGGCCGGTGATCCTGCCGGAATATCTCAACCGGCCCCAGATTGTCACGCGCGCCGGCAGCAACCGGATCGTCCTGGCCGATTTCGAAAGCTGGGCCGAGCCCCTGGACGGACTGTTCGCCCGCGTCTTGACGGACAATCTGTCGCTTCTGCTCGGCACCGACGACGTCGTGCCGCTGCCCCTGCGCCGGTCGATGCACCTCGACTATGACGTCGAGGTCAACGTCACGCGGTTCGATGTCGATAGCGGCGGCCGCGCGGTCCTGGATGCCCGCTGGCTGGTCTACCGGGACGTCAGCGGCGAGTTGGTGCAGAGCGCCCGCTCGACCCTCGTCGAGCCGGCCCCGACCGACGACGAGGCGGCGGCCGTCCAGGCGCTCAGCCGGGCGCTCGGCGCGTTGAGCCGGCAGATCGCGACCGCGATCGCCGTGGACCAGGCGCCAGCTACCGATCGCCGGCGGGGTCGCCGCTCCGAGCGGCAGGGCAAGAGCAGCCCCTGAAGCCGCCGCCTGCGCCGATGATCTGTGCGACCCCACGGCGGCTCCGGCCGACGGCCGTGACGACAATGCCAAGATCAAGGCGGGCGAGGTCCCCGAGGGCTGGGCCAAGCAGCCAGCCAGGCGCGCCCAGAAGGATACCGACGCGCGCTGGACCAAGAAGCACGGCAGGAGCCATTTCGGCTACCAGAACCACATCGACGTGGACCGGCGGCACAAGCTGGTGCGGCGTTACCAGGTGACGCCCGCCTCGGTGCACGACAGCCAAGTGGTAGCGGACATTCTCGACCCGGACAACACCGCCGCCAGCGTCTGGGCGGACAGCGCCTATCGCTCGGCCGAGATCGAGGCGAAGCTGGCTGAGAAGGGGCTGAAGAGCCGGATCCACCGCCAGGGCCGTCGCGGCAAGCCGCTCAGCGAGCGCGAGCACCAGGGCAACCGAACCCGTTCGAAGGTTCGAGCACGGGTCGAGCACGTGTTCGGCGCCCAGAGCAACGACATGGGCGGGACGCTGGTGCGCAGCATCGGCCTGGTGCGGGCCAAGGCGCGGATCGGGCTGAAGAATCTCGCCTACAACATGCGCCGCCTGGTGCACCTGGAGCGCCGCACGGTGGCGGCACCGACATGACGGGATTCAGAGGACCCATCTGCCTGGATTGGGCGCCTGGAGGAAAAAATAGGCCCGGTGGGGCAAGAATTCCTCGGAAACCAAGCCGTCGAACCCGATGCTGGCCCGCGAAGATCGCCCAGCACGCCGAGCTTCACGCCAAAACCCTCATTCTTCGAGGTGCCCTCCAGTAACTGGGATTGCCGCGCTCCCGCCAGACTTGGCGGCGAGGGCTTTGTTCGGCGCGTCCCTCGTGCTCTGACTCGACGAATCAATGTTAGATGCGGTAATCGGGCCAGGGTCGCCGTCTGGGGCTTCTCTGGGAGGCAGCTGTCCCCCACGCTGATGATGGAACGGGGTCCGATGGTCGGCCCCAAGCATCGAGCAGGAGGGACAGCCATGGAGCACTATGCCGCGATCGACGTGTCGTTGGAATGGAGCAGCGTCTGCGTGGTCGACGCCGCCGGCGAGATCGTGCGTGAGGCCAAGGTGCCGAGCGAGCCTGAGGCATTGGTCGCATTGTTCGCAGCAAGTGGGTTGCGCTTCGCGCGCATCGGGCTGGAGGCCGGCCCCTTGTCGCAGTGGCTGCATGCGGGGCTGGTCGAGGCCGGACTGCCGGCGATCCTGATCGAGACCCGCCATGTCAAGGCGGCGCTGAAGGCGATGACCGTGAAGACCGACCGCAACGATGCCCGTGGCATGGCCCAGCTGATGCGCATGGGCTGGTTCCGACCGGTTCACGTCAAGACGCTTCAGGCCCAGGAGATCCGCGCGTTGCTGACCGCGCGCAAATTCCTGGTGGCCAAGCTGCGGGACGTCGAGAGCAGCATCCGCGGCATCCTACGCGGTTTCGGGCTCAAGGTGGGCGCGGTGAGCAAAGGCAAGTTCGAAGCCCGCATCCGCGAACTCGTGGTCGGCCAGGCCATGCTCGAGCGGGTCGCCGCGCCACTGCTTCGGGCAAGAGCCGCACTGGTGCCGAATACGCACCTTGCATCGCGACCTTCTCGGGCGGTGCGCGAGGACGACGTGTGCGGCCGTCTGATGACCATCCCGGGCGTCGGCCCGGTGGTCGCCATGACCTACCGTTCCGCCATCGACCGGCCCGAACGCTTCGCCAGGTCGAAGGCAGTGGGCGCCCATTTCGGCCTGACGCCGAAGAAGTACCAGTCCGGCGAGATCGACCGCACCGGCCGGATCAGCAAGGTCGGCGACGCCATGGCGCGCACGGCGCTGTATGAGGCTGCCAACGTGATGCTGACCCGCGCGGTCCGCTTCTCACCGCTCAAGGCCTGGGCGCTGCGCGTCGCCGGCCGGCACGGCATGAAGAAGGCCAAGGTGGCGCTGGCCCGCAAGCTGGCGGTGGTGATGCACCGCATGTGGCTCGATGGCACCACCTTTCGCTGGGGCGAGGCAGCGTGAGCGCCGCCTGAGGCGACGGCAGAGCACGACCGCCAGCCTCGGCAACCAGGTCCCGTCGCGGGGACGCGCGGATCGGGTGAAGCCGCAAATCCGGGAGTGGCCGGTTCATCTGGACCGGACCACGTGTGTTAGATCGGCTCGCTCGCTCCGTCTGATCGCATCATGTGGCGGCTTCCGACATCGGGCGCCGACCACGGACAGAAGCACGAGCCCCGCGGCGTGACGGCAAGAGCAGAGCGTGAGGGTTGACATCCGCGGCCCGATTACAGAAGCCCGGATTTCTCAAACTAAGGCGTGCATCGGGGCTCTGGATCGGCGATAACTCTTCTGTGACAAAGGGTTAACACGACGCAGAGGAGGTCCCCGATGCCGACAGAGTGTAGCCGCGATCGGTTCGGATTTGAAGCCGTCGAAGGGCGCCAGGTGGTGGCCGCGTTCGACGGCGGGCAGGTGACCTCGGACGCCGGCGCGCTGCTGCTGGGGGCCGTGAACCGGGCGATCGGTCTGGTGGGGCGCCTGGCCGGCTGTTTCGCTGACGGGCGCTGCCAGGAGCTGGTCGAGCCCAGCGTCGAGACCATGCTGATGCAGCGCATCTGCGGCCTCGCGCTGGGCTACGAGGACCTGGTCGACCACGACGAGCTGCGCCACGACCCAGGACTGGCGACCCTGGTCGGCAAGCTCGAGGCCCGGCGCCAGGACTGCGCGCCGCTGGCCGGCAAGAGCACGCTGAACCGGCTCGAGCATGCGCCGGCCGCGGCGTTCGACCGCGACCACAAGATCGGCCACGACGCGCCGGCGATCGAGCAGCTGTTCGTCGCGCTGTTCGTGGAAGCTCACGCGAAGCCGCCCGAGCGGATCGTCCTCGATCTCGATGCCACCGACGACCCGCTCCACGGCCACCAGGAAGGCCGTTTCTTCCACGGCGACTACGACTGTTACTGCTACCTGCCGCTCTATGTCTTCTGCGGCCGCCATCTGCTGGCGGCCAAGCTGCGGCGTTCCGACATCGACGCCTGCGCCGGTGCCGTCGAGGAGATCGCCCGGATCGTCGCCCAGATCCGCGAAAGCTGGCCCAAGGTGGCGATCGTCTTGCGCGCCGCGCGCCGCTCCGCACCGACCTCTGTGGTCGGTGCTGGGAGCCAGGCGCGGGCTTCGCCCGCAACGAACTGATGGCCCTTCGAGCGCTGTACGCTCGGCTCCTTCGGAGACGGCGCCGCAAGAGCGGCGGGTGTGAAGCCCACGACGTCGACGACGTCTTCGGCCTCGCCCGCAACGCCCGCCTGCTGGTCGCGATCGAGGACGCGCTGGCCGAGGCCAAAGCCGAGCATGGCACAACCGGCCAGCCGGCCCGCCGGTTCGACGACTTCACTTACGCCACGCTCGACAGCTGGAGCCGCGAACGCCGGGTGGTCGGCAAGGCCGAGCACCTGGCCAAGGGCCCGAATCCGCGTTTCATCGTCACCTCCTTGCCGACGTCCGAGATCGACGCTCAGACCCTCTACGAGGACATCGACTGCGCCCGCGGCGAGATGGAGAACCGGATCAAGGACTTGCCTGGCTCCCAGGGGCGACCACCGGAGGTCGCCCCGGAGCGGCAAGCAGCTCGATCTGTTCGCGGACCGCACCTCGGCGGCCACCATGCGCGCCAATCAGCTCAGGCTGTGGTTCGCCTCGTTCGCCTACGTGCGGCTCGAAGCGTTGCGCCGCATCGGCCTGCGGCACACGCAGTTCGCCAATGCCACCTGCGGCACGATCCGCCTCAAGCTCTTGAAGATCGGTGCCCAGGTCCGGACCAGCGTGCGCCGCATCAAGATCGCCATGGCGTCTGCCTGCCCTTACCGCGACGAGTATCACCTCGCCGATCTCTACCTGAAGCGCGTCGCCGCCTTCTGAGCGTCCCAGCATATCCCAATACGCACCAGTGCCGGGTGCTCGCCTCCGCTCGTCCCAGAATTCGTCCCCACGGCGTCCATCCCTCCCGAATCCGAGCCTCGACGGCCCTCCGGCGATCTGGCTCACGCGGCGATCTCTTCGGCGATGTTGCGTCCTCCGGCGTTCAGGGCATCCGGTACATTCTCGACGAGGACGGCGAGCGGGTCCAGCTCACGGACCCAGGCCACCCAACGCTCGTGCAGGCCGGCGCGCGGGTCGTTCAGGAACGCCTCCGGGTCGCCCGCGATCGCCCGGAGCTTGGCCCGACCGATCCGGGCGAAGGCTTGGCACGGTGGGCCGCCGACCACGACATCGACCGCCTCGGCAGGTGTGCCCAGGCCCAGGCGCGTGCACACACTCGCAGGCGTCACCTCGGGATCGGTCAGGTCCTGAGGCATGCCGTGCGCGGCGCACCCCTCGTGGAAATTGAGCGCATGGCTTGCAGCCGCGTGCGGATCGGAATCAAGGCCCGCCAGGATCTCGAAGCCGGCGCGCTGCAGCCCGAGCGACAGGCCGCCACAACCCGCAAAAAGATCGAGGACCCGAAGCGCGCCCCCTCGCTCCAACCTGGCGAGCTTGGCCCGGACATGGTCGCATCCGGCCGGTTGGAGGATGGCCTTTTTCATCCCGAGGATCGCCTGCACTTGCCCGCGGACCGACAACATGCCCCATCAACCGGCGGACGGGAAGCCCAGCGCACACATCGAGGAGCAGCGCCGGGCGGGTTGTGCTTGCCCGAACACCGGTCTGCAATTCCAGCGCAACCCGCACAGAGCCGACCACGATGGACTGGAGTCAGCACATCAGCACCGACCCCTCCGTCTGCCACGGCCGGCGTGCATCCGCGGCACGCGGATTCCGGTCGCCGTGGCGCTCGACAATCTCGCCGCAAGCCTGACCGCCGATAAGATCGTCGCCAGCTATCCCCTATCCACCCCCGCTCGACCCCAGCCCGCGCGGCTATGCCACCATGCCCTTCGCCATGTCCACCTCGCCCCCGACCCTCGCCCCCGGGGCGCTCGCCGAGCGCGAGCGGGTGCTGCGCATCCTGCGCCCCGCGGCGAGGCCTGGCCGGAGAGCGACGTCGATCGGCTGATCGAGGTCGATTCCGCGGCCCGCTTCGGGCGGTCCGATCGTCTCGACCTGCAAGACGAGCTCGGCGACCGCCTCGGCCGCCCGATCGATTTTGCCTTCGCCAGCGAGATGCGCCCCTGGCCGCGCGACTGGATCGAGGACGACCGGATCTGGATCTGATCCGGCACCCGACGGACCCGGTCGAGATACGTGCCCCCGCCAAGGCAGAGCGATCGCTGCCGGGTCCGACCCGGCCGGCTGCCGGCTTGTCGCCAGCCCGCCGGGGCGGCATCCTTACGGGTCGTGGAGCGCGGCTTTTCGGGGAGAACGCCGACTGTGATCACCGATCCGGTGCTGGTCGACGATTGGCATCCGGTCGTGAGCGCGGACGAGCTCGCGCGGCGCGGGCTGGTGGGCGTGCGGCTGCTGGGCGAGGAGGTCGTCGTGTGGCGGGCCGCGGGGCGGGTGCTCGCCTGGCAGGATCTGTGCGTGCATCGCGGCACCCGGCTGTCGCTCGGCCGGGTCGAGGGCTGCACGCTCCACTGCCCCTATCACGGCTGGGTCTATGGCGAGGGCGGCCAGTGCGTCCGGATCCCGGCGCTGCCCGACGTCGTTCCGCCGAACAAGGCGCGCGTGCGGACCTACCGGGCGCTCGAGCGCTATGGCCTGGTCTGGGTCAGCCTCGGCACCCCCGCCCACGACGTGGCGCCGTTCCCGGAATGGGCCGAGAGCGGCTTTCGGAAGATCCTGTGCGGGCCCTATCCGGTCGCGGCGAGCGGGCCGCGGATCGTCGAGAATTTTCTCGACGTCGCGCATTTCCCGTTCGTGCACGCGGGCATTCTGGGCGTGCCCGAGCGGCCCGAGATCGCGGACCACGAGGCGGTGATCGACGATCGGGGTGTCGAGGCGAGCGGGGTGCGGGTCTGGCAGCCCGACCCCTACGGCACCGGCCGGGGCGACTGGGTGTCCTATACCTATCGGGTGCCGCGGCCGCTGACCGCGTATCTTTTGAAGGAGTCGAAGGGGCCGCGGTTCTCGATCCTGCTGACGATCACCCCGCACGAGCCGGCAGAGAGCACCGCCTGGATGTGGCTGGCGATGAACTACGGCCACGAGATCCCGGCGGCCGAGCTGGTCGCCTGGCAGGACCGGATCTTCGAGCAGGACCGGCCGATCGTGGAATCGCAGCGGCCGGAGCTGTTGCCGCTCGACCTCGCGGCCGAGCTCAACGTGCGCGCCGATCGCACCGCGGTGATGTACCGGCGCTGGCTGCGGCGCCTGGGCGTGAGCTTCGGCACCGCCTGAGCAGCGCTCGGCCGGATCGGTGGCCCGCCCGGGCTGCTCCGCCGGCTCGGCGGCCGGCAGCTCGGCGTGGCCGGGGCTTCGCGGGCCGGGCTTCGCCCGCCGGTCACTCCTGGCGTTGGCGCGCGTAATAGGCAGCGAGCTTGTCGATGTCCGATTGGGTCATCAGGAACGCCATCGCGAACATCAACGGGTTGGTGCGCTCGCCGCCATGATAGAGCTCCATGGCCCTGGCCAGGTAGCTCTGATCTTGCCCGGCCAGCACCGGGAAGCGCGCATCGGTGCTGTTGCCCTCGGACCCGTGGCAGCGACCGCATCTGGCGGTCCATTCGGCGATCGTGAGCGGCTTGCGGATCGGCAGCGCCTGGGGCTCCTTCGAGGCATAGTAGGCAGCAAGATCCTCGACGTCCTGATCCCGGAGCGCCATCACCTGGTCGCGCATGAGGTCATTCTTGCGGCTGCCGTCCTTGTAGCCATTGACGGCGGTGATCAGATAGTCGGCGCCCTGGCCGGCGAGCCTCGGGTTCTTCGGGTCGGTGCTGTTGCCGTCGACGCCGTGACAGCTGGCGCAAGGCGCCGTGATCGCCAATCCCGCAACCGGGTCTCCCTTGGTCGGCGCGGCGGCCCGGCGCGGGATCATCGCGGCGTAGAAGTAGGCGATATCCTCGACCTGGCTTCGGGTGAGTGCCTGGGTGAGCGCGTGCATCATCGGCTCGGTCCGCGTTTCGTCCTCGTAGGCCTGGATCGCGGTGATCAGATACATGTCGTGCTGACCGGCCAGGCTCGGCGTACCAGGCGCCGCCGAGTTGCCGTCCTCGCCGTGACAGCCGGCGCACATCGCCGTCAAGGTTCTGACCGCCGCGAACGGGTCCTGCTCAGCCGCCGCCGCGGCCTCGGGCGGTTTCGGTCGTGAGCTGAAGCTCTTCAGACCGGCGTAATAGGCCGCGACGTCGGCGATGTTCTGTTGGCTCAGCCCGGCGACGGCCTGGTGCATGCGGTCGTCTTTTCGGGCGCCCTTCTGGTAGGCCATCAACGCGCCTTGGATGTAGGAGGCGTGCTGGCCGGCGATATGGGGAACCCCGGCCGCTGCGCTGATGCCGCCGGTGCCATGGCAGGCGGCGCAACTGGCTGCTGCGACGACCTTGCCGGCGGCGATGTCACCGGCGGGCGACGCCCCTTCCGCCGACCATGCCGCGCCGACCGGAGCCAGGCACAGCGCGAATGCAGTCACCAAAGTCTTGCGTCTCATGGCACCCTCGAACGATCAGAGCATCGGCGCATGTCGAAGCCGGGCGACGGCCGCAAGGTGTCGCCCGGTCCTGAGCCACCTCAGCCAACTGTGGCCTTGGCAGGGTGCTCGGCACCATATTTGTACGTGTAGAACCAGATCTGGTACATCGACACTAACCACTGAGTCGCGAAGCTGAACCCCATCAGCGCGCCGCCGATGATCACTGCCCAGGCGAAGGCGGTATCGATTTTGGTCAGGTACCAGGAGCCGATATCGATGACGATGGCGAGGAACGGCAAGGCGACCACGGCACACTTGAACCACACCGGCCGCACGTAGGCATGGCTGAAGATCAGGCCCATGGTGAAGAAAATGAAGGTGATGCCGAACAGGTGGATGTGGGAAACGCGCACCAGGCTGGCCAGGCTCATGCCGGTATCGATCTGGGCGACCTTGGTGAGGTTTTGATAGCCGTTGAGATTGGGGATGTGAGGGTTGCTGCCGTCGTGGCAGGCGAGACAGCGACGGTCGATGATCGGCTTGATGCTCGAGTCATATTCGGTCTGGTCGAGGCCGTGGTGCACCCATCCGATGATCGTGGCGCGCTCGTCTCCCGGGAGCATGCCCGACATCGGCCCCGACAAGGCCGACTCCAGTTTGGTCGCCGTCTTGTTGCCGCTATAGGCAATGGCGATGTCGTCGGCCGACAAGCCCGGCTGGCCATCGCGGCCGGCGTCGACTTCGTAAATCTGGACCATGGCGAACAGGTAGCCGATCCCCAGCACGATCAGCGTCGCCGTGTACAGCGTGCGCATGCTGAGTGGCAGCTCGCTGTAATGAAAGAACATCCGGTGCACTTGTGGCATGACCGTGGGGCTCCGATCCTTTGTGCTCCGATCGCGCCAACTCTGCGCCCATCACGACAGGCGCGATCGAGTGGCTTTGCGCGAACCTCGATCCACGCGAACTTCCGTGCGCCCGGATCCGTGGCGCCCTGCGAACGCCGTGGTCTCTCTCGCCCATACTCCAAGCTGCGCGCCGGTGCCGGCGTGATCAGCCAGCGTTTGCAGAACCACGACCAAGCTCACGCCGCCGCCAACGCGCAGGAGGACTCAGACACTCATCGAGATTACCGACGAGGTGTGATGAGATGAACCTCGCCGGCAGTCTCACTGGGCAAAGTTCAGCGGCGACGGCGGGGCATCCGGCAGCACGTACTCGATGAAGGGGAACCCCTGGCTGGCGTGACAGCCGTTACAGCCCTTGACGCCGGCCTTGAACGCCGCCTCGAATTTCTGGAAGTCTTTGGCTTCGATGGCGGCATTGAGCGGCTCTACATAAGCCGTCTCGAACGCTTTCAGAGCTCCCGCCCGCGCCGGCCTGGTGGCTTCGCCGACCTCCTGGATCTCGAGCGCCTCCTTGATCATATAGGCGGCCAGCCCCCAGTTGCCGCCCTTCGCGGCGTAGTAGGTGTCGGTATAGCGGTTCGAGTACTCGATCATCACCGTTCCCAGCCCGGGCTGGATGTCGGCGAGGGTCTTCAGTTGCTCCTCGGTGCTGCCTTTGAGCCAGTCCGAGGCCGCATAAGCTCCGCCTGCGGATACCATCAGGCCAGCCGCGGCGATCACGAGATTGCGGATTGAAATCATAGCGTCGATCTCCTCTTGGTCACGGGCGACCGTCCTCGAGGACGGCCCTTTCGCCGAGAGCGTGCGATCCCTTGAACGCGGACCAGACGCTCCAGGCAACTTAGTCTCGCGGTTGCGCATCTCGTGAGCGCGACAGCGTTGCCGGCGACTGCGCCGCAAGAGCCTCTCGACCGCGCAGATCAGGCCGGACCAATGGCCGCTCGCGACGACCAGCGGTTCGGATGGTCCCCGCCGCAGATGCTGGGAGAATTTTCGGCCGCTCGCCGTCTCCTTCTAGGCTCTGGCACGAGGCTCAGCAGCGCCTTCTGGCGGCGGACAGAATGCGCCACGCCGCCAGAACGGTCAAGTCCGGTCGCTGTGGAAACCTGTGGAAACAACGGGTCTGGGGTGCGGTGACGGATGCCGAGGCGACCGCACTGGTTCGCTCGGCGCCGTCGCCGTCGAGGTCGTTCTCGATCGCCTTCGACTGCGAGCGCTCGAACTCGGCCATCCTGCCCTCCAGGCTTCCTCGACCATCGGCCACGCCGCCAAGCGAACCAACCCCGAACGCGCATGGTGCGGGCGCCCTGCCCCTCGATCAACCTCTTTAATTGCTCGCGCGTGGGCTCGGATGCAGGTATCCTTTGTACTGGCGTGCTCCCGGCTGGAGGCGGGCGGCAAACCGGACCTCCGAAGATCGCCAATCAGGCGAGGGCGCACTCCCAACGCTTTTCCGAAGAAGGTCAGGACCTCACCTTGGAGCGAACCTATGAGGAACAGGAAGCCTCTCTTTACGGTTGGCACAGCGCTGACCCTTGCCGCCGTTCTCGGCGGCGTGATCACCCTTACCGGGCATCCGAATCCAGTATGCGCCGCCAAGCCTGAAGCGAGCTTCAAAGAGGACGTTTTCCCAATCTTCAAAGGCCGGTGCATCGACTGTCACCAACCCGAAGGCCAAGGTTACCAGAAGAGTGGGCTCGATCTCAGCACCTATGAAGGACTGATGAAGGGCACCAAATTCGGTCCGATCGTCGTTCCGGGTGATCCCGACACGAGTAATTTGATGTGGCTGCTGGATTGGCGGGCCTCGCCCGAGCTTCGCATGCCCCATGGCAAGAAGAAACTGTCCACCTGCGACCGAGATGCGATCCGCAACTGGATCCGCGAGGGTGCCAAGGACAATTAGTGGAGGGTTGCTTGGGCGAGCAAGCATTCGCCCGCAGGCTTTCGCAACCCCGCACGAAGATCGGGCCATGTCGCCGGTCGGGGCAGCCTGACCGGTTCCGCCAGGGCTGAGAGCATCGCCCGGCCGTGGACCGGAGATCGCGGCGCCGCTCGAACCCCGAGCTCGCCACAGGCGTTGACCGCTCTGCCCGGGAGCTCGCGCCGCCTGGCCTACTCCGCCGGTTGGGCGGCCGGCAGCTCGGCGTGGGCCGGGGCCTGGCGGGCCGCGGCCGGGTGGCGGGTGCGGGCGAGCAGGGTGTAGGCGGTCGGCACCACGAACAGGGTGAACAGCGTGCCGAAGGAGATGCCGCCGACGATCACCCAGCCGATCTGCGAGCGGCTCTCGGCGCCGGCGCCGCGGGCCAGGGCGAGCGGCATCGCGCCCAGGACCATGGCGCCGGTGGTCATCAGGATCGGGCGCAGGCGCAGGCCCGCGGCCTCGATCACCGCCTCGGCCTTGCTCCGCCCCTGCTCCTGCAGCTGGTTCGAGAACTCGACGATCAGAATGCCGTGCTTGGTGATCAGCCCGACCAGGGTGATCAGGCCGATCTGGCTGTAGACGTTGAGCGTGTTGTGGGTCAGATGCAGCGCGATCAGGGCGCCGGTGATCGACAGCGGCACGGTCAGCATGATGATCAGCGGGTCGACGAAGCTCTCGAACTGGGCTGACAGCACCAGATAGATGAAGGCGAGCGCGAGCACGAAGGTGAAATAGAGGCTGCTCGAGCTTTCCTTGAACTCGCGGGACTGGCCGGCGTAGTCGACCTGGGCGGATGCCGGCAGCACCTTCTGGGCGGCATCGTCCATGTAGGCGAGCGCGTCGCCCAGGGTGTAGCCGGGCGCGATCGTCGCGGTCAGGGTCGCCGAGCGCAGCTTGTTGAAGTGGTTCAGCTCCTTGGGCGCGACCTGCTCGGTGACCTTGATGATGTTGCTCATCGGCACCATGACGCCGTGCGGATTGCGGACGTAGATCGAGGCCAGGTCGTCCGGGTTGCGCCGGTCGAGGTCGGCGATCTGCACGATCACGTCGTACTGCTTGCCGTTGCGCTTGAAGCGGGTGACCTGACGGCCGCCGAGCAGGGTCTCGAGCGTGCGCCCGACGGTATCGACCTCGAGGCCCATGGCCGCGACCTTGTCGCGGTCGAGGTCGATCCTGAGCTCGGGTTTGTTGAGCTTGAGGTCGCTGTCGAGGTTGACCATGCCCGGGAACTGGCGCGCCGCGTCCAGGAGCTTGTTGACCATGGTCTGCAGCTGCTCGTAGGGCTGCGAGGTCTGGACCACGAACTCGACCGGCTTCTCGGTGAAGCGCTGGCCGAGCGAGGGCGGGTTGACCGGGAAGGCGAGCAGCCCCGGGATGCCGAAGAACTTGGGCGCCAGCGAGCCCGCGATCGCCTGCTGGCTGCGCTGCCGCTGGCCCCAGTCGACCAGGCGGGCGAAGGCGATCATCTGGCTGACCACCGGGTAGCCGGTGACCACGAAGTAATGCTCGATCTCCGGCACCTGCTTGTAGATCTGCTCGATCTGCTTGGCGTAGTGGTCGGTGAACTCCAGCGTCGAGCCTTCGGGCGCGATGCCGATACCCATGAACACGCCCCGGTCCTCGGTCGGCGCGAGCTCGGACTTGAGCGTGGTGAACAGGAAATAGGCGGAGCCGGCGACCAGCAGGCCCGCCAGCACCACCAGCCAGCGCGCGCCCAGCGTCACGGCCAGCGCCCGCCGGTAGCCGTTGGTCAGGCCCTCGATGCCGCGCTCGATCAGCCGGTAGAGCAGGTTGTGGCGCTCGACGTGGCGCAGCATCTTGCTCGACATCATCGGCGACAGCGACAGCGCGACGAAGCCCGAGACCAGCACCGCGCCGGCGAGCGACCAGGCGAACTCGGTGAACAGCTTGCCGGTGCGCCCGGTCATGAACCCGATCGGGGCGTAGACCGAGGCGAGCGTCACGGTCATCGCGAGCACCGCGAAGCCGATCTCCTTGGAGCCGACCAGCGCCGCCTGGACCGGCCGCATACCGGCCTCGACGTGGCGGTGGATGTTCTCGAGCATCACGATCGCATCGTCGACCACGAGGCCGATCGCCAGCACCATCGCCAGCAGCGTCAGCGTGTTGATGCTGAAGTTGCAGGCGTACATCAGCGCGAACGCCCCGACCAGACTGACCGGGATGGTCACCAGCGGGATCAGGGTCGCACGCCACGAGCGTAGGAAGAAGAAGATCACCAGCACGACCAGCACGATCGCCTCGCCGATGGTCTCGAACACCGCCTGGATCGAGTGGCTGATGAAGATCGCGCTGTTGTAGGCCATGTCGGTGCGCATGCCCTCGGGCAGATCCCGCTGGATGATCGGCAGCTCCTTCTCGACCTCCTTGCCGATATCGAGCGGGTTGGCGGTCGCCTGCTTGACCACGCCCAGAGCGACGGCGCTGCGGCCATTGAAGCGGACGTTGACCCGCTCGTTGACCGGTCCGAGCTCGGCCCGCGCGACGTCGCCGAGCCGGACCGGATAACCGCTCTCCTCGCGCAGGATGATGGCCTCGAACTGCTGCGGCGTCTTGAGATCGGTCTGGCTGACGACCGTGAACTCGCGCGCCGAGCTCTCGATCCGGCCGGCCGGGATCTCGATGTTCTGGCGCTCGAGCGCGGTCTCGACGTCGGCAGGCGTCAGGTGGTAGGCGGCCAGACGTGCGGCATCCAGCCAGATGCGCATGGCGTAGCGGCGCTCGCCGAAGATGCGCACGTCGGCGACGCCCGGCAGGTTCTGCAGCCGGTCCTTGACGAACCGATCGGCGAAGTCGGTGACCTCGAGCGGCGAGTGGCGATCGGACGAGAACGCCAGGTAGAGGACCGGTTGGGCGTCCGCCTCGACCTTGGCGATCACCGGCTCGTCGATGCTGTCGGGGAGCAGGGAGCGCACCCGACTGACCCGGTCGCGGACGTCGTTGGCGGCGGCGTCGGGGTCGCGGTCGAGCCGGAAGCGGATGGTGATCTGGCTCTTCTCCTGGCGGCTGATCGAGCTCATGTAGTCGATGCCCTCGATCCCGGACAGCGACTCCTCGAGGGGCTGGGTGACCTGGCTTTCGATGATGTCGGCAGACGCGCCTTTGAAGTTGGTCTCGACCGTGACCACGGGCTCATCGATCTTGGGGTACTCGCGCACGGTCAGCCGGCCGTAGGCGATCAGGCCGACGAGGCCCACCACCAGCGACATCACGGTCGCCAGCACCGGCCGGCGGATCGAGAGATCGGACAGGACCACGGGGCGTCAGACCTCCGCTCGGGGCACCGGCTTGACCGCGACCCCGTCCCGGATCTTGAGCTGGCCGGCGGTCACGACCACGTCGCCGGGGCCGAGCCCGTCGAGGATCTCGGCCATGCCGTCGCGGCGGATGCCGACCTTGACCTTGGTGAACACCGCCTTGCCGTCCGCGACCTTGAACACGAACTGCTCCTGGCCCTGCGGCACCAGCGCCTGCTCGGGCACCTGGATGGCATCGTCGCGCTCGTTCAGGACCAGGCTGATCCGGGCGAACAGACCCGGCCGCAGGCGCCCGTCCGAATTGGGCAGGCCGGCGCGCAGCACGACGCTGCGGCCGCTCTCATCGATCAGCGGATCAATCGCATAGACCTTGCCGGTGAACTTCTCGCCGGGATAGGCGTCGACCCCGAGGTCCAGCTGCTGGCCCGGCTTGACCGCCCCGACGTAGACCTCGGCGACCCGGAAATCGACCTTCAGCGGATCGATCTGCTCGAGGTTGACGATGTCCTTGCCGACGTCGACGAAATCGCCGACCGAGACCTTGCGCAGGCCGACCACGCCATCGAACGGCGCCCGGATCACGGTCTTGTCGAAGCGCGCCTTGGCGAGCTCGAGCGACGCCTGGTCGGCGCGCAGCTGGGCGATCGCCTCGTCGCGGACCTTGGTGGTCCCGACCTTGCGCTTGAGGAGGTCGACCGCGCGCTCGTAGTTGGCCTGGCTGAGCTCGAGCGAGGCCTGCACCTGCTCGACCTGGGCGCGGTAGACCGAATTGTCGAGAATCACGAGCGGCTGGCCTTTGGTGACCCGCTTGCCTTCCTGAAACCGGAACTCGGCGATGCGGCCGGCGATCTCCGGGCGGATGATCACCGATTCGTTGGAGCGCAGCGAGCCGACCGCGGTCAGGCGGCGCTGGATCGGCCCGACCGTGACCGGCGCGGCCTCGACCGGGATCTCCATGGCGCCGCGCGCCGCCGGCTGGGCGGCGCCGCCGGCCGCCGGCGCTTCGGCATAGAAGTACCACCAGGCGGCGCCGGCGACCGCGACCATGCAGATGGCGACGAGGATTTGGGCAAAGGCCTTCACTGCACGGGTCCTGGCGCTCTCTCCTCAGACGCGCCCGCGGCACGCCCGGCTGCCCCGGCCTCGAGGCGGTTGTCGTGGCGAGCCCGGACCCGGTCCGGTGCCGCCAGCACCGGGCCCGAGACACCCCGCAAATCTAGGTCCTGAGGGCGAACGCCACAATAGGCGAGGCCTGCGCCCGCGCGCCGCGCCCGGCGACCGCCTAAAGGGTCACCGACAGGCCGCCGTCGACCACCAGGACGTGGCCGTTGACGTAGGCGCCGGCCTTGGACGCGAGGAACACGACGGCACCGCCGATCTCCTCGGGCTTGGCCCAGCGGCCGAGGGGCGTCCGGTGCTCGACCCAGGCGGTGAACGCCTGGTCGGCGAGCAGGGCGGTGTTCATCTCGGTGGCGAAGTAGCCGGGCGCGATCGCGTTGACCGTGATGCCGCGGGGGCCGAGCTCGGCCGCCATCGACCGGGTCAGACCCTGGAGGCCGGCCTTGGCCGCGACGTAGGCGTGCACGGTCGGCCGCGCCAGGATCGCGACCACCGAGCCGGTGTTGATGATCCGGCCCGAGCCCTGGCGCAGCATCACCTTGGCGGCCTCGCGGGCGCTGCGGAAGCCGGCCGAGAGGTTGGTGGCGATCACCCGCTCCCAGTCGGCGTCGGCCCATTCGGTGAGCGGCGCCCGATGTTGGATGCCGGCGTTGTTGACCAGGACGTCGAGCCGGCCGTGGCGGTCGGCGACGTCCTGGACCGCGGCCGCGACCGCGACCCCGTCGGTGACGTCGAAGGCCATCGCCTCGGCCCGGTAGCCGCGCTGCCGGAGGCCGTCCGCCCGGCTCTCGAGGGTCGCCGGCTCGCGCCCGTTCAGCACCACCAGGGCGCCGTGCTCGGCGAGCGCCTCGGCCATGGCGAAGCCCAGGCCGCGCGAGCTGCCGGTGATCAGGGCGACCTGGCCATCGAGCGCGAACAGCTCCGACATCTCATTCTCCCGCTTGGGCGGCCGCGGTGATCGCGGCGCTTTACAACCGTGCGTCCTTGGGAAACAAACATGACCCATGTCGATCGAACGGGACAGCGTCCATTTCCGCATCCTCGAGCGCCTGTGCGCGATGCCGAAGCCGGTGCGCGGCATCTCGGGCGCCATGCTGGATCGCCACTTCGACTCCGACCTGGGCGGTCGAGGAGCTGGCGAGCGCCGGCCTGATCCTGGCGCGCGGCTGGGCCAACGGGCCGGGCGCGGTCTGGATCCCGACCGCCGCCGGCGAGGCGGTCCTGCGCGAGCTCAGCGAGGGCGGCCGCGAGCCGCCGCCGTTCCAGCCGGTCAGAGCACCGGCAAATTCAGTCCCCCATCGACGTACACCACCTGACCGACGCTGAACGGCAGGCCGCCGGTTGCGAGCGTCGCGACCGCGCGACCGACGTCTTCGGCCTCGCCCCAGCGCGCGATCGGGCTGAGGCCGGCCTCGATCCGGCGCTGGTAGCGCTCGGCGACCGGTGCTGTCATCGGCGTCCGGATGACCCCCGGACGGACCTCGTAGACGCCGATGCCATGGGCCGCGAGCCGGAGCGCGAACAGGCGGGTCAGCATCGAGGCGCCGGTCTTGGAGATGCAGTATTCGCCGCGGTCGATCGAGACCATCTCCGCGTTGACCGAGGTGATGGTGACGATCGAGCGGCCCGGCGCCCCGGCCGCCGGCGGCACCTGCAACATCCGCCGGGCGATTTCCTGAGTGAGGAAAAAAGGGCCGCGCAGGTTGATGCCGAGGCAACGGTCGTAGCTCTCGACCGAGACGTCGAGCAGGTCGCCGCGGCTCAAGGCGCCGACGCCGGCATTGTTGACCAGGCAGTCGAGCCGGCCGAAAGCCTCGAACGTGTCGTCGACCAGCTGCGCGTGGGCCCCGAGATCGGCGATGTCGGCGACCAGGAAGGCCGCGTGGCCGCCGCGCTCGGCGATCCCCGCGAGGGTCTGCCCGGCGTCGGCGTCCTGCTCGAGGTCGGCCAGCACCAGATCGAACCCGGCCGCCGCGAGCGCCAGCGCACAGCCGCGGCCGATGCCGCGCCGGCCGCCGGTCACGAGTGCGACCGGTCGCGTGCCTGCTCCGCTCATCCCTGCCCCCGCTCGCTGCTGCCGCCCGGCCGGCGGCGGCTCAGAACCGCATGCATGGCCGCACCAGCTGCTCGATCCAGTTGCGCACTTCCGCGAGCCGGATGTCCTCGTTCATGACGTCCTCGTCGATGCCGAGCCGCCAGGCGAGGTCCTTGCGGCCGGGGTCCTGGTGCAGCGCCTCGAGCTGGTCGACGAAGCCGTCGGCGGCATCGAGGTCCTGAAAGAAGCCGAGACCGGTGAGCTTCTGGCGACGGCAGTAGCAGAGCCGGGCGAGCTCGTGCAAATCGTACTCCGGGTGGTACTGCAGGCCCCAGAAGCTGCCGCCTAGATGGGTGACCGCGACCGCCTGGACGTGGGTGTAGCGGTTGGTCGCGAGCAGGACCCCGGAGGGCGGCAGGTGGGTGACCTCGTCGTCGTGGCTGATGAAGCCGTCGAACACGGATTTCTTGCCGATGTAGAGCGGATGGGCGCGGCCCTCGGGGGTCAGCGTGATCTTGCGCGCGAGGCCCATCTCGCGGCCCTTGGGGTTGGCGGCGCACTGGCCGCCGGCCGCGACCACGGCGATCTGGGCCGCCCAGCAGCTGCCGAAGCTCGGCACCCGCGCGGCGTAAGCGGCGCTCGCGAGCTCGATCTGCGGCCGCACCCGCGGATCGTCCTTGAAGATGGTCAGGCTCGAGCCGGTCCAGGCGATGCCGTCGTACTGCCCGATCGCGGCGCCTTCAGGCATGCGGGCGTCCGGGTCGGCCGGATAGAGGATCTCGACCACAGCACCGGGCGCGCATCTCTTCAGCATCCGATCGTAGAGCTCGCCCGCGGTGCTGGCGCCGCCGGCGCGCAGGTCGTCGCGGCCTTCCCTCGCATAGCCGTCGACCACCAGAAAGCGCGGCCGGCCCGACATCGGTGGCGCCTCCCCTACCCGGCCGCCGCCAGGCGATCGATCACCGCCGGCAGGTCGGCGTGGCGCTCGCAGACGGCGTCCGCCGTGGTGCCGGCCTGGTCGTCGGCGCGCGCGGCCGTGAACAGGACCGCCTTGGCGCCGAGCGCATGCGGGCCCTTGACGTCGTTGTGCTCGCGGTCGCCGACGTGCACGATCTCGTGCAGGCCGACGCCGAGCTGCGCCGCCGCCGCATCGAACATGGCGCGGTGCGGCTTGGCATGCCCGACCTCGTCGGAGAAGGCGAAACCGCTGAAGTATTTGGCGAGATCGTACCGTTCCAGAAGAAGGCGCAGCTGGCTGCCGGGCGTGACGATCGCATCCGAGACCACGGCCAGGCGGTAGCGCGTCGCGAGCTCGGCCAGCGCGGCCGCGATGCCCGCGATCGGGTCGGGCGGGATCTCGACCTCCATCCGCCCGGTCGCCTCGATCAGGCGCGCCAAGGCCGGCGCCGGCAGGCTGCGGCCGAGGCCGTTCAGGACCACGCGCAGGCGCTGCTCGACGGTCCAGTTGATGTGCAGCTCCCTCCAGACCAGGTTGAAGCCGGCATCGGCGGTGTCGTAGGCGAGCGCCACCCGCTCGGGCTCGACCGGCGCCTCGGCGTCGAGCGCCGCCCACAGCAGATGGCGGCGCTCGGCGCGCTTGCTGCGCAGGCCGCGCGCGGCGCGCTTGGGCTCGTCCGAATCGTCGTCGACGATCGTGTCCCAGAGATCGAAGGTCACCGCCTTGATGGTCATCGTCGGGGCTGCTGTGGTATCGACCAGCGCGCCAATATCACCGCCGGGCGCGCCTTGTCGAGCCCGCCGGGCCGGGGCATGGTGGCGCCCGATCGGCGCGCGCGCCCGCCCGCGCTTAGCCAGCCCTGGCTTTGGGAGGCTCGCTCTTGTCAGCCGCCAGCGTCGAGCGGCCCTACGGCTGGGTGGTCGTCCTGGTCTCGATGGCCATGATGGCGGTGGCGCTCGGCGCGCCCTACCTGGTGGTCGTGGCGCTCAAGCCGATCGCGGCCGAGTTCGGCTGGCCGCGGGCGGTGCCGTCGCTCTGCTACGCCCTGGTCCTGCTCGGCGGCGGGGTCGGCGGGCTGGTCATGGGCCACTGGGCCGACCGGGTCGGAATCCTGCCGCCGACGTTGATCGGGGCCCTCGCGATCGGCCTCGGCGCCTGGTGGGCGAGCGCCGCCGACGGCAGGCTCGGGCTCTATCTCAGCCACGGCCTGCTGCTCGGCCTGCTCGGCGACGGCGCCTTCATCGCGCCCCTGCTCGCCAACGCCACCCGCTGGTTCGATCGCCGGCGCGGGCTCGCGATCGCGCTGGTCGCGAGCGGCCAGAACCTGGCCGGCGCGATCTGGCCACCGGTGCTGCGCTGGCTGACCGACGGCTACGGCTGGCGCCGGGCGTTCGAGGTCTATGCCCTGATCGCGCTCGCGACGCTGGTGCCGCTGAGCCTGGTCGTGCGCCGGCCGCCGCCGGTGGCCGAGCTGCTCTCGGACGATCGTCCGGCGTCCTGGCAGCGCCGCACCCTCGGCTGGCCGGCGGGCCGGGTCCAGGCCATGCTGTGCCTGGCGATCGTCGGCTGCTGCGTCGCCATGGCGATGCCGATGGTGCATTTGATCGCGCACGCGACCGATCTCGGCCATCCGCGGGCGCGCGCCGCCGAGATGCTCTCGCTGCTGCTCGGCTGCGCGCTGGTCAGCCGCCTGCTGTTCGGCCTGGTCGCCGACCGGATCGGCGGTCTTTGGACCCTGCTCATCGGCTCGGCCGGCCAGGCGGTCATGCTGACCAGCTTCACGGTCGTCCACTCCCTGCTCGGGCTCTACGTCGTCTCGGCGCTGTTCGGCTTCGCCTTCGGCGGCATCGTGCCCTGCTACGCGCTGATCGTGCGCGAGCTGTTCCCGCCCGAGCAGGCGGGCTGGCGGATCGGCGCCGTGATCCTGTTCGGCTCGATCGGGATGGCGCTCGGCGGCTGGCTCGGCGGCCAGATCTTCGACCTCACCGGCAGCTACCGGAACGCATTTCTGGTCGGCGTCGCGTTCAACCTCGGCAACCTTGGCCTGGTCGGCACCCTGCTCCATCGCCAGGGCCAGGTCGTCCGGCTCAGCTACGCCCAGCCCTGAGAGCCCGCGAGCCAATGACCACCCAGCGCTACGGCGGGATCGCGCAAGGCCTGCACTGGCTGATCGCGGCGCTGATCCTCGGCATGTTCGGGCTCGGCTGGTACATGGTCCGCCTGCCGCTCAGTGTGCAGAAGTTCGACCTCTATCAGCTGCACAAATGGTTCGGGATCACGATCTTCGCCCTCGCCGCGCTCCGCCTGCTCTGGCGCCTGTGGCATCCGGCGCCGCCGCTGCCCGCGGGCATGCCCGCCTGGGAGCGGACCGCGGCCCGGATCTCGCACGGCCTGTTGTATGCCCTGCTGTTCGTGCAACCGACGGTCGGCTTCCTGCAATCCAACGCCGCCAACTTCCCGGTCGTGCTCTGGGGCGTGCTGCCGCTGCCGGCGCTGATCGGCCCGGACGAGCCCCTGAGCGAGACCTTGCTCCAGCTGCACCACCTGGGCGCCTTCCTGTTCATGCTCCTGGTGCTGGTGCACGTGGCGGCGGCGCTCCGCCATCATTTCCTGCTCAAGGACGACGTGCTCCGCCGGATGCTGCCCGCGGCGCGCGGCCGCCGCTGACCCCCCCTCCGGACCACGGACAACGCCCATGCGCGCCCTTCAGAGATCCCTGCCGCTCGCTCTCGCCTTCCTCCTGCTCGGCCTCCAGAATGCTTTCGCGCAGGTCTGGACCGTCGAGGACGGCAGCCAGATCCGCTTTACCGCGCTGCAGCAGGGCAGCCCGGTCGAGGGCCGGTTCGACCGCTTCACCGCCGACATCACCTTCGATCCGAAGGACCTGGCCAAGAGCCTGGTCGAGGTCGAGATCGACGCCAGCAGCATCACGACCGGCCACAAGGATCGCGACACGGCGCTGCGCTCGTCCGCCTTCTTCGACGTCCAGCGCTGGCCGATGGCCCGCTTCCGGACCATCGAGCTGAGCCATGGCCAGGGCAACGCCTATCAGGCCAAGGGCGAGCTCACGATCCGCGACGTGACCAGGGCCGTGGTATTGCCGTTCACCCTTTCGATCGGCGCCGACCCGGGCAAGCCGGACCGGCTCTTGGCCGAGGCCAAGGGCGAGCTCACGATTTCGCGGCTCGACTATGGCGTCGGCCAGGGCGACTGGGCCTCGACCAAGACGGTTGGCGAGCCCGTGGTGATCGACATCGAGATCCGGGCGTCCCGGCCGCGCTGAGGTCTTGGGTAACGGATCGTTAACGATTTTTGGTTAAGGGAATCTTCGGAGGGTCCATGGGACCGTGGGAATCCGTGCCCGGCCAAAAGCCCAGGGCGGGATCGCCGCGGGTCGATCGATGGTCGGACAAGGAGGCCGGAAAGGGCGGGACGGACCGGGCGGGACCGGCCGGGCGGGACGGTCAAGGTAGACGCAGCGGCCCGGAGCTGAGCCGCGCGAGCGCGAGGGCGAGGCCGAGCGGGATCAGGCAGGCGGCTGCGAACACCAGGCCTTCGAGCCAGAGGTGGCGGCGCGAGGCGAGCCGTCTGGCGACCCGGTCGGCGGCAAACACCAGCGCCAGCAGCAGGAGCGCCGGCCGGCTGGCGGTGCTGACGAAGGCGAGGCTGGCGGCGAGCGCCAGAGCGGTTCCGGTCGGGCCGATCAGGGTGGCGTTGGTAACCGCGAGCGAGCGCCCGCCGACCAGCACGCCCGCGAGCGAGGCGGCGAGCGCCAGCGCGAGCTCGGCCTGCGTCGGGGCACGACCGAAGACGGCGAGCGCCGCGAGGCCGATGACCGCGCTCTGCAACATCAGGACCCGCCGCGGGCTCTTCTGGCGGGCGCCCGCCAGCGGCCCGACCATGGCGGCGCCGAACAGCGCGAGCGCCGCGGCGGTCAGCAGGGTCGAGGTGCTCAGCGGCAGGCGCGCCGCCAGCCAGACCACGATCGCGATCGGCCAGGCCAGGACCACGGTCTGCAAGGCATCCGCCCAGCGCGGCAGCAGCGGCAAGAGGAGCCCGAGCAGGACGCCGAAGGCCGCGACCCAGGCGACCTTGGCCGCGGCCAGCAGCGGTGGCCAGGCCGGCAGGCCGAGCAGCGCCCCATAGGCCGCGAGGAAGCCGATCGTCTGGGCCACGCCCGGCAGCGACGCGCTCCGCCGGCTGCCGAGCCAGAGCCCGCCCGCGGCCGTGGCCGCCGCCGCGAGCGCGAACGGCAGGAGCAGCGGCATCAGCAGCAGCTGCCGCACGGCCTCCGGCATCAGCGCGTGGTCTCCGCCGTCGCCAGGCTCCAGGTCATCGCCCGACCCCGCTCGTTAGCGTTTCGTTGTCGCCGATCGTCGATACTCGGCTCGGGTCGCGACCGAGGATGAGGCTGATCGATCGCCATGCTCGCCTGGGCATTGCGCAATCTCGCGGTCGCCGTGCTGGTCGGCGTCGGTTTCGCCACGCTCAAGAGCAGCGACTGGTGGCAGCGGGCGAGCGCGCCGCCGGCACCGCCGGCGAGCATAGCAAGCAACCCGCGCGCCGCCACGGCCGCCAGCGATGCCTGGCAATACGTGGTCGAGGCCGGGCCGCAGGGGCACTTCGTGCTCGAGGCCGTGGTCAACGGGATCCCGGTCACCTTCCTGGTCGACACCGGCGCCTCGGAGATCGTGCTGACCCTCGCCGACGCCCGCCGGCTCGGCTTCGAGCCGGGCCGTCTCGAGTTCAGCGAGCGCTTCGGGACCGCCAACGGCGAGGTCGAAGGCGCCCCGGTCAGGCTGCGCGAGCTGCGGATCAGCCAGTTCAGCCTCTACGATCTCGAGGCCTCGGTCAACGCGGCGCCGCTGCCGATCTCCCTGCTCGGGATGAGCTTCCTCAGCCAGCTGCACGCCTACCGGGTCGAGGACGGCCGCCTGATCCTCGAGTGGTAGGGCGCGAGCGGCGGCGCCGGCGTCAGCGGGGAGCGCGTGGCGCCCGGTCCTGGCCGGGGAGGGACCCTGCCGTCGGCTCTGGTCCGCGACCCTGCCGGCTGCCTGGTCGACCGAGTGCGCGGCCTTCTCCGTCTCGCGGGCGACCAGCGTGGTCACGTTGGCGAGCGCCACCCGGTCGCGGGCGCACCGTGAGCCAATCTGCCCATCGTCGCTGTGGTTGCCGGCGTCGCCGGACCCATGTAGCTTCTGCGCGAGCAGACGCGAGCTTAAGGAAGATGACGATGGACATGACGGGCGAGTACCGGATCCTGGCGCCGCGCGCCAAGGTCTGGGCGGCGCTGAACGATCCGGAGATGCTCAAGGCGGCGCTGCCCGGCTGCGAGTCCCTGGACAAGCGGTCGGACACCGAGTTCGCGGCGGTCGTGATCGCCAAGGTCGGCCCGGTCAAGGCCAAGTTCAACGGCAACGTCGCCTTGTCCAACCTCAACCCGCCCGAGAGCTACACGATCGCGGGCGAGGGCAAGGGCGGCGCCGCCGGGTTTGCCAAGGGCGGCGCCGAGGTCCATCTGACCGAGGACGGCGAGGCGACGATCCTCCGCTACACCGCCAAGGCCGACGTCGGCGGCAAGCTCGCCCAGCTCGGCTCGCGCCTGATCGACGGCACCGCGAAGAAACTGGCCGACGAGTTCTTCAACAACTTCCGCCGGCAGCTGACCCCGCCGGAGCCGGTGCCGGAGGTGGTGCGGAAGCCGCTGCCGGAGCCGGAACCCGAGCCGGGCGGCGGTCTCGCCGACCTCATGCAGAACCGGTTCGTCTGGGTCGGCGGGGCGATCGTCGTGCTGATGATCCTGGTGCTGCTGTTTCGGTGAGGGGCGCTCGCCGCCCGCCCGGCCGACGGAGATCGCAAGCCGGTTGACGGCGATCTGGACCACCATGCGCTGCGGGCCACGAGGCGGCGACCGTGCTCGTCAGCCGCCTGCAGCGACCGCGCGCGCTGAGCGCCTGGGCCCGCGCGCTCGCCGAGCGGATCGGTGTCAAGAAGGCACGCGTGACGCGCTCGCCCGCAAGCTCGCCGTGCTGCTCCACCATCTCTGGTCACACGAGAAGCATTTCCGGTGGGCGTCGGCATGAGCCCTGAGCGACCACCACAAATTGTTCCCGCCGGGGACGCTGGCAGCCGAGATCGCGGAAAAGGTGGGGACCGGCCACCCCGTCTGACACATTGATCCGGCCCGCCCGCGAGCGTCATGCTGGAGCCTCGAGCCCGAAAAGAACCATGACCCTGGCAGCGGCGACTGTGCAACCACCGCTTGCCCGATTAAAGAGCCTTTTCCCCTGAAGCTGCCTGCGACACGATTCGGCAGCGCTTTCTCGACAAAGGCGCCCCGACGTCGTCCGCGATCGGCGCGCGGTCGCCTCGATCACTCCGGTGACACCTCGTGGCTCCCGACCGTGAGGCCGATACGCAACGGGATTGGGAACTCATGGCCGAGGTCGACGACCTGCATCTGCTCGAACTGCGCTTCTAGCTTTTCGACGGGCAACAAACTTGCCAGATCCCCAGAGACATCGAGCAACCCGCCGCCAAAGCCCGCTCCAGTCCCGCCCGAGAAGCTGAACACATACGACTGGGCCGATGCTGAGCCACCCTCCTCGCTTGAGGCGTAGACTGACGTCTGCACTTCGGTGATGCCGCCGCCGCCGCCCCCGCCGCCACCACCGATGCCAAAATCGAGAAACAGCAGGCTGTCGCCGAAGCTGATGCCGAGATTGGCCAAGCCACCGCCTTCTCCGGCGCCTTCGCCTGTCGCAGAGACGATCGCCTGCGAAGCGGACGTGGCGCGCCCGGTCGTCTCTGCCTGTAGAGCCGCGATGATTTGAGCCACCCCACCGCCGCCACCGCCACCGCCACCCTCGGCGCCGATCGTGCTGGCTTGGCCATAGACCGTTGGCGAACCAGCCAGCCCGACGACGATCCCCGTCAGTGTGCACAAGACGACATGCTTCATCCTGATTGATCTCCAAGGCGTTTCGGTGGTTACTTGATCATGGATCGCGTTAAGATTGAGCGACCCGCGGCGGTCGCCGGAACGTTACGCACCACCCGCTGTCGCCGTCAAGCTAGCCGACGATCTCCGCCGTCGGATTGCCGTTGAGGATCAGCTTGCACTTCATGGTTCGGCATCCTGGCGTTGATGATCGAGATGTCGAGCCTCGCGGCTTCGGGCGAGGCCGGTGGCGGGATGGGGCCGGGCGGACAAGTCGTCAACCCCAAGTGCAGCGGGGGCACCTCGGGCGGCCCGCGGAAGGGGCTGCGGGTCAGCGGATGGTCAGCGGAGCTAGCCGGTTGACGGCCCCAGGCGGCTCCCCTAGCTTCGCGTCCAATTCGACCCATTCCAAACTTCCCTGGCGGTCCGCTCCCGCCGGCGCTGAGGGGCGGCGTGGGCGACCCGGACAGGGGGCACCCAAAAGGGAGATCGTGACCATGGCCAGCGTTTCGATGACGGTGAACGGCCAGGCGGTGACGCGGGACGGTCGAGCCGCGCACGCTGCTGGTCGAGTTCCTGCGCCAGCATCTCGATCTGACCGGCACCCATGTCGGCTGCGACACCAGCCAGTGCGGCGCCTGCGTGGTCCACATCGACGGCCGCTCGGTCAAGTCCTGCACGACGCTCGCGCTCCAGGCCGACGGCGCCGAGATCACGACCATCGAGGGCCTGGCCAAGAACGGCGAGCTGCACCCGATGCAGGCGGCCTTCCGCGAGCACCACGGCCTGCAATGCGGCTTCTGCACGCCGGGCATGATCATGAGCGCGATCGACCTCGTGCAGCAGAACGCCAACCCCTCCGAGGCCGAGATCCGCACCTGGCTCGAGGGCAACATCTGCCGCTGCACCGGCTACCACAACATCGTCAAGGCGATCCAGGCGGCGGCCGCCGAGATGAGGAGCTGAGACCATGGCCACCGACGGCATCGGCGCCTCCGTCAAGCGCAAGGAGGACCACCGCTTCATCACCGGAGCCGGGTCCTACACCGACGACATCGACCGGCCGGGCCAGGTGTATGCCTGTTTCGTCCGCTCGCCGCATGCGCACGCCAAGATCAACGGCATCGACACGGCAGCGGCGCAGGCGGCGCCGGGCGTGCTCGCGGTCCTGACCGGCGACGACGTCAAGGCGTCCGGCTGGGGCGGGCTGATCTGCGGCTGGATGATCCACTCCCGCGACGGCAGCCCGATGAAGGCCGGGCCGCACCCGATCCTGGCCCAGGGCAAGGCGCGCTACGTCGGCGATCACGTCGCCATGGTGGTCGCCGAGACCTACAACCAGGCCAAGGATGCGGCCGAGCTGGTCGCGGTCGACTACGAGGTGCTGCCGGCCTGCGTCGCGACCGCGCACACGCGCGACCCCGGCCAACCGCTGGTCCACGACGAGATTGCGCGCAACACGGTCTACGAGTGGGAGATCGGCGACCTCTCGGCGGTCGACCAGGCGATCGCCGGCGCCGCCCACGTCACCCGGATGGACCTGCGCAACAACCGGCTGATCCCGAACGCGATCGAGCCGCGCGCCGCGCTCGCCGAGTACGACCGGGGCTCGGAGGGCTTCACGCTCTACACCACCAGCCAGAACCCGCATGTCGCGCGGCTGGTGATCGCGGCCTTCGTCGGGGTCGCACCCGAGCACAAGCTCAGGGTGATCGCGCCCGACGTCGGCGGCGGCTTCGGCTCCAAGATCTTCATCTACGCCGAGGAATGCGCCTGCCTGTTGGCAGCCAAGCTCCTGCACCGGCCGGTCAAGTGGACCGCCGAGCGCTCGGAGAGCTTCCTCTCCGACGCCCACGGCCGCGACCACGTCACCCACGCCGAGCTGGCGATGGACGCCGATGGCAACTTCACCGCGCTGAAGGTCCATACCACCGCCAACATGGGGGCTTATCTCTCGACCTTCGCGTCCTGCGTGCCGACCTATCTGTACGCGACCCTGCTCGCCGGCCAGTACAAGACGCCGGCGATCTATTGCGCGGTCGACGCGGTCTACACCAACACCGCGCCGGTCGACGCCTACCGCGGCGCCGGGCGTCCCGAGGCGACCTTCCTGCTCGAGACGATCGTCGAGACCGCGGCCCGCGAGACCGGGCGCGATCCGGCCGAGCTCAGGCGCAAGAACTTCATCGCCAAGGATGCCTTCCCCTATCAGACGCCGGTCGCGCTGATGTACGACATCGGCGACTACGAGGCGTCGCTCAGCAAGGCGCTGCAGCTCGCCGATTACGCCAACTTCGCGAGCCGACGGGCAGCCTCCGAGGCCAAGGGCAAGCTCCGGGGCGTCGGCCTCTCCTGCTACATCGAGGCCTGCGGCATCGCGCCGTCGGCGGTGGTCGGCTCGCTCGGCTGCGGCGTGGGCTTATGGGAGAGCGCCAAGATCCGCTTTGCCACCACGGGCACGGTCCAGGTGTTCACCGGCACCCACAGCCACGGCCAGGGCCACGAGACCACCTTCGCCCAGCTGATCTCCGAGAAGCTCGGCGTGCCGACCGCCAACGTCGAGGTGATCCACGGCGACACCGAGAAGACCCCGGTCGGCATGGGCACCTACGGCTCGCGCTCGATCGCGGTCGGCGGCCAGGCGATCGTCAACGCGGCCGAGAAGATCATCGCCAAGGGCAAGAAGATCGCGGCCCACCTGCTCGAGGCCTCCGAGGCCGACATCGACTTCAAGGACGGCAGCTTCACGGTCAAGGGCACCGACCGGGCCAAGAGCATCGGCGAGGTCGTGTTCGCGGCCTACGTGCCGCACAACTATCCGCAAGGGCTCGAGCCGGGCATGGAGGAGACGGCGTTCTACGATCCCGCCAACTTCACCTATCCGGCCGGCGCCTACGTCTGCGAGGTCGAGGTCGATCCCGACACCGGCGTGGTCCAGATCGACCGCTTCACCGCGGTCGACGACTTCGGCAAGGTGATCAACCCGATGATCGTCGAGGGCCAGGTCCACGGCGGCCTGGTCCAGGGGATCGGCCAGGCCTTGATCGAGAACTGCGTCTACGACGACAGCGGCCAGCTGCTGTCGGCGTCCTACATGGACTACTGCATGCCCAAGGCGGACAACGTGCCGAGCTTCCAGGTCGCGCTGACCGAGACGCCGTGCACCCACAACACGCTCGGCGTCAAGGGCTGCGGCGAGGCGGGCGCGATCGGCGCGCCGCCGGCGGTGATGAATGCGGTCACCGATGCGATCGGGGTCCGGATCTCGATGCCGGCGACGGCTGAGAAGGTGTGGCGGGCGCTGCAGGACAAGCAGATGCCGCAGGCGGCCGAATAGGGAGGCAAAGAGCCATGTACGCGTTCGAATATCATCGTCCGAAGTCGGTCGCCGAAGCGGTCTCGCTGATCAAGGGGGCGAGCGACGGCAAGCTGCTGGCCGGCGGCCACACCCTGCTGCCGACCCTCAAGCAGCGGCTCGCCCAGCCCTCCGATCTGGTCGATCTGGGCGCGATCGCCGAGCTCAAGGGCATCCGCCAGGAGGGCGACCGGCTGGTGATCGGGGCCATGACCACCCACGCCGAGGTGGCGGGATCGGAAGCCGTGCGCGGAGCCATCAAGGCGCTCGCCGCGCTTGCCGACCACATCGGCGATGCCCAGGTGCGCAACCGCGGCACGATCGGCGGCTCGATCGCCAACAATGATCCGGCCGCGGACTATCCGGCCGCGGTGGTCGGGCTGAACGCCACGGTCAAGACCAACAAGCGCGAGATCGCGGCCGACGCCTTCTTCACCGGGATGTTCGAGACCGCCCTCGACGACGACGAGATCGTGGTCTCGGTCGCCTTCCCCAAGCCGGCCCGGGCGGGCTACGCCAAGTTCCCGAACCCGGCCAGCCGCTACGCGATCGTCGGCGTGATGGTCGCCCAGACCGGCGGCCAGACCCGGGTCGCGGTCACCGGCGCGGCGCCGTCCGTGTTCCGGCTCGCCGACGCCGAGAGCGCGCTCGCCGGCAACTTCGCGGCCGCCGCGCTCGATGGCCTGAGCGTCAGCGCCGACGACCTCAACAGCGACATCCACGCCAGCGCCGAATACCGCGCCCATCTGGTCAAGGTCATGGCCAAACGCGCAGTCCAGGCGGCCGGCGGCTGACGCTGGCGTCACGGCCGCACCGTCCGAGGGGGCCGCAAGGCCCCCTTTTCTTCGCCCATTCGAGCTGAGCGCAACGCCATGAGCGTCGTCCTCGAATCGGTGACGCCGCTGTTCGCGGTGATCTTTCTCGGCTATTTCGCCGGCCGGGCGGGCTATCTGGGCGAGGCCGGGATCCGCGGGCTCGGCGCCTTCGTCTTCAACTTTGCGATCCCGCCCTACGTCTTCCGCCTGATGGCCGAGACTGATCTGGAGGCGATCACCGAGTGGGGCTTTCTCGGCGGCTATCTCGGAGCCCAGGCGCTCGCGTTCGCGACCGGTGCTCTGATCGGGCGCTTCGGGTTCGGCATGCGGATCGCCGAGCTGACCATCCAGGCCTTCGGCTCGGCCTTCTCGAACGGCGTCATGCTGGCTCTGCCGCTGCTGCTCTGGCTGTACGGCGATGCGGGCGGCGTGCCGGCGCTGCTGATCATCACGCTCGATGTCATCGTGTTCAGCTCGGTCACGGTGCTGTTGGAGATCGGCCGCCACGGCGACGGCCGCGCCAGCTGGCGGATCGCGCTGCAGGCCCTGCGCTCGGTCGCGCTCAACCCGATCATCATGGGCACCGTCCTCGGCATTCTGTACAGCCTTTCCGGCCTTGGCCTGCCTGCCGTCCTGCACCGGACGCTCAGCTTCATCGGCCAGGCGGCGGCACCCTCCGCCCTGTTCGCGCTCGGCGCGACCCTCAGCCTCCGGCGGGTCGGCGGCAGCCTCGGCCCGGCCGCGGCCATGATCACCGCCAAGCTCTGCCTGCACCCGCTGCTCGCGTTCCTCGCCTTCGGCTGGCTGCTCGATCTCGATCGCTTGTGGATCAATGCCGGGGTGATCTTCGCCGCCTGCCCGGTCGGGCTCAATGTCTACGTCTTCGCCCAGCACTACGAGGTCGGGATCGAGACCGCGTCCAGCGCGATCCTGGTCTCGACCGCACTCGCCATGCTCACGATCACAGGGCTTCTGCTGGTCCTGCCGCCGATCACGCCTTAGGCGCGGCTCTGCGGTCCTTCAGGCAGCCAATCGCCAGCGATCTGATCCAGGCTGTAGGGACACTCCGCCGGCAATGCCTCCGCAGCGGCGGCCTCACCGTAGCTTCGCAGATCGTCCGCCGCATTGTCGCGGGCATCACGGTAGAGGTCCGCGAGATCATCCTCGAGCTGCCGCCTCAGGCTCGCCGTCAGGTCGTCACGCAGCTCGCTCCGCTGCACGCGCGCCGTACGCCGCCAACCATGTCGCGGCTCCTGCGCCGGCGAATGCTCGAGCTTGAGCAGGTGCTCGATGATCGTGCGCGTGCGCGTGCGGACGGCGCTTCTGATGCCGATCGCCAAGGCTTCGATCTCCTCCGCGAGATGGGCGAGATCGAGCTCGGCGAGCCGCCCGGCCCGCAGCGCGTCGGCCTGGGACAGCGCCCAGAGATAGGCATCTGAGGCATAAAGGTCGGCGTCTCTGGCCTTGGTCCTGGTCGCCATCATCCTGGCCTGCCGCTGGCTGTCGAGCATCAGAATACCACAACCGAAGCATCCGGCGACACCTGCCCTGGCTGCCGCTATGCTGCTCCGGCGGCGCGGCAGGGAGGCCGGGAATGGCGGCAAAACGCTGGAAATTCTGGGGCTGGGGATACGAGGGCAGCGGGCTCGAGCCGGTCGAGGAGCAGCGCCTGCTTGGCTTCTATCGGGACCGGATCGGGCTCCAGGACGGCGCGCGCCGGTCGCCGCCTACCGTCGATGAGGTCGAGCTGCGGACACCCCGCCTGCGACCGTTGGCCAGGCTCGCAAGTCTATGTACGGCTGACCCTTACGAGCGTCTCCTGCACAGCTACGGCAAGTCGTTCCCCGATGCCGTGCGTGCCTTCGAGCGCGACTTCGACAACGCCCCGGATCTCGTTGCCAGGCCTACCTCCGAGGAGGACGTCGTCGCCATCCTCGACTGGGCGAGCGAGGCCCGGGCGGCGGTCATCCCGTTCGGCGGCGGATCGAGCGTCGTCGGTGGCGTCGAGCCGGACGTCGGGGACACTTTCGCCGGCACCATCAGCCTCGATTTGAAGGGGCTGGATCGGGTGCTTGAGGTCGATCGTTCGAGCCGGGCGGCGCGGGTCCAGGGGGGCATGCTCGGGCCGGCACTCGAGGCAGCGCTCAAGCCGCAGGCGCTGACCCTCCGTCACTTCCCGCAGAGCTTCGAGTTCTCGACCGTCGGCGGCTGGATCGCGACCCGCTCGGGCGGTCATTTCGCGACGCTTTACACCCACATCGACGATTTCGTGGCGAGCCTGCGGGTGGTGACCCCGGCGGGCGTGCTCGAGAGCCGGCGTCTGCCCGGCTCCGGCGCGGGGCCGAGCCCCGATCGCCTGCTGATCGGCTCCGAGGGTGCGCTCGGCGTGATCACCGAGGCGTGGCTTCGCCTCCAGGACCGCCCGACCTTCCGGGCCGGCGCCGCGCTCGCCTTCGACGATTTTCTGGCCGGTGCCCGGGCGGTGCGCGCGGTCGCCCAGGCGGGGCTGTACCCGTCCAACCTGCGCCTCGTCGACGCCAACGAGTGCCTGGTGAACGGCATCAACGACGGCAGCCATGCGTTGCTGGTGCTGGCGTTCGAATCCGCCGATCACCCGGTCGAGGCCTGGCAGGCCCGGGCGCTGGAGCTGGTCCAGGATCACGGCGGGCGCCTGCTGCCCGATGACCGCGCCGCGCAGGCCTGGCGCACCGCCTTCATCCGCATGCCCTACGCCCGCGAGGTCCAGGTGCCGGCCGGGATCATCGGCGACACCTTCGAGACCGCGATCACCTGGGACCGCTTCGAGGCGTTCCATGGCGAGATCATGGCCGCGACCGGGCAGGCGATCCGCGAGGCGACCGGCCGCGACGGCCTGGTCACCTGCCGCTTCACCCACGTCTACCCGGACGGCCCGGCACCCTACTTCACCTTCCACGCGCCGGGCCGCCCGGACGCGCTCCTGGCGCCCTGGCGGCACATCAAGCAGCGGGCCTCGGACGCCCTGATCGCCGGCGGCGGCACGATCACCCACCACCACGCGGTCGGCCGCGACCACATGCCCTGGTATCGGCGCCAGCGTCCGGCCCTGTTCGGCGCCGCGCTGGCGGCGGCCAAGCAGACCCTGGACCCGGCCGGGGTCATGAACCCTGGCGTCCTGGTCGCCGCCCGGACCGCGTGAGCGGGTGCGCCGCATGAGCCAGGTCGCGGAGACCGCCGCGCCCGTCCGGACCGCCGCCCGGGCGGACCCCGACTACGCCTACGGTGTGCTCCTGGTGGCGCTCGCCGGGGTGTTCTGGAGCACGGGCGGCATCCTGGTGCGCTGGATCGACACCGCCGACGCCTGGCAGATCATCTTCTACCGGTCGCTGTCACTGGCGCTCAGCCTGCTGCTGATCGTCGCCCTCCGCCATCGCGGCCGGGTGGTTCAGGCCTTCAGGCGCGCCGGCTGGAACGGCGCGCTGGCCGGCGCCTGCTTGTCGGGCGGCTTCGTCGGCTATGTGCTCGCGCTCTATCACACGACCGTCGCCAACGCCGTGTTCATGCTCGGCACGGCGCCGTTCTTCGCGGCGGTCCTCGGGCGCGCGTTCCTCGGCGAGCGGGTCCGGCCGGCGACCTGGCTCGCCATGGCGTTGGCGCTCTCGGGCATCGGGGTGATGGTCGCCGGCAGCCTGGTGATCGGTACGATCGCCGGCAGTCTGCTGGCGCTCGGCGCCAGCCTCTCGTTCGCCGGCTTCAACGTCCTGCTCCGCCGCGGCCGCGGCCACGACATGCTGCCCTGCGTGGTGATCGCCGGTCTGACCGCAGCGGTGATCGCCGCCCCGGTGGTCGCCGCCACGTCGGCCGTCGGCAGCCCGTCGGCCGGGTTCGTGCTGGGCGCACGGGATCTCCTGCTGTGTCTCACGATGGGTGGGCTCCAGGTCGGCCTCGGCCTGACCGTGTTCACGATCGGCGCCCGGCACGTACCCGCGGTCGAGCTCGGGCTGCTGTCGATGACCGAGCTCGGGCTGGCGCCGCTTTGGGTCTGGATCGGGGTCGGCGAGGTGCCAAGCGGCTTCACGCTCGCCGGCGGCGCGATCATCATCGCCGCGATCGGCTTCCAGGCGCTGTCCGGCGTCCGCCGCCGGCGCCTGCCGCCGATGGTGTAGCGTGGAGCCCGACCTTGCCGAAGGAGCTGCCTTGAGCTGGACGATCGGAGTTGACGTCGGCGGCACGTTCACCGACTTCTTCGCGCTCGACGAGGCGAGCGGCGCGGTCTGGCTGCACAAGCGGCCCTCGACGCCGGATGATCCCGGCCGGGCGATCGTCGAGGGGGTCGAGGCGTTCATGACCGGGACGGCCCGCTCCGGCCATGAGGTGCGCCGGCTCGCCCATGGCACGACGGTCGGCACCAATGCGCTGATCCAACGGCGGGGCGGCAAGGTCGCGCTGATCACCACCCGCGGCTTTCGCGATCTGCTCGAGATCGGCCGCCAGATCCGCCCGCACATGTACGACCTCTACGCCGACTACCCGCCGCCGCTGGTGCCGCGTGAGCGCCGTTTCGAGGTGACCGAGCGGATCCTCGCCGATGGCTCGGTCCATCGCCCGCTTGATGCCGGGGACCTCGCGGCGGCCATCGAGGCGGTCGCCGCATCCGGCGCCGAGGCCTGCGCGGTCTGCTGCCTGTTCGGCTATCTGAATCCGGCGCACGAGCGGGCGATCGCCGAGGCGTTGCAGGCGGCCCTGCCCGACCTGCACCTCTCGCTGTCGTCCGAGGTCCAGCCCGAGTTCCGCGAGTACGAGCGCTTCTCGACCACGGCGCTCAACGCCTATCTGCAGCCGGTCCTGGTCCGCTACCTCAGCCGGCTGGAGGCGGCGCTCGCGAAGCGGCTGCCCAGCGCCGAGGTCGGCATCAACCAGTCGAGCGGCGGGCTGATGTCGCTGCCCCGCGCCTGCCGCCTGCCGATCCGGACCGCGCTCTCGGGGCCGGCCGCCGGCGCGATCGGCGCCGTCGAGGTCGCCGCGGCGGCCGGCTGCCCGGACGTGATCACGCTGGATATGGGCGGCACCAGCGCCGACGTTGCCCTGATCCGGGGCGGCCGGGCCGCGATCGGCTTCGACCGCCAGGTCGCGGACTTCCCGATCCGCCTGCCGATGGTCGACATCCACACGGTCGGCGCGGGCGGCGGCTCGATCGCCTGGTTCGAGCGGGACGGGCTGCTCAAGGTCGGGCCGACCAGCGCCGGCGCCCTGCCCGGCCCGGCCTGCTACGGCCAGGGCG
Source organism: uncultured Alphaproteobacteria bacterium (assembly GCA_963730195.1). Taxonomy (GTDB): domain Bacteria; phylum Pseudomonadota; class Alphaproteobacteria; order Geminicoccales; family Geminicoccaceae; genus DATAOG01. The sequence goes on along the minus strand of CAVSRN010000083.1, from coordinate 5,307 downwards.
GCAGCGAGCCGACCGTGACCGACGCTAATCTGGTGCTCGGCCGCCTGGCGCCCAAGGGCCTGCTCGGCGGCCGGATGGCGCTCGACGTCGGAGCCGCGCGCGCCGCCCTCGCACCGCTCGCCGAGCGCCTCGGCTTCACGCTGGAGAGGACCGCGCACGGCATGCTCGACATCGTCGCCGCCAACATGGTGCGGGCGATCAGGACGATCTCGGTCGAGCGTGGCCACGACCCGCGCCGGTTCGCGCTGATGCCGTTCGGCGGCGCCGGGCCGCTGCATGCGCGCGCGGTCGCGCAGGCGCTCGGCATGCGCCAGATCCTGGTGCCGGCGGCGCCCGGCATCCTGTGCGCCCAGGGCCTCGTGGTCTCGGATCTCAAGGAGGACTTCGTCGCCGGCCGGCGGCTGTCGGTTTCTTCTTCAACTGAGGGAGAGATTGGTGCGCAGATCAATGCGTTACGCGCGCGTGCTGAAGCTTGGTTCGAGCATGAGCAGCTGCCACCGGCGGCCCGCCGGCTCGAGCTCGGCCTCGACCTGCGCTACGTCGGCCAGAACTTCGAGCTCGCGGTTCCGTTCGCGATCGACGCGCGGCCCGCAGCGGCCAGCCTGCGCCAGCGCTTCTTCGAAGCGCACGAGGCGGCCTACGGCTACTCCAACCCCGAGGACCTGGTCGAGGTGGTGAATTTTCGCCTCACGGCCCGCGGCCGGCTCTATCGGCCGCCGGCACCCGAGCCGCTGTCCCCGGCGATGGCGTCGCCCGCGCCGGTCGAGGAGCGGGAGGTCCACTTCGGCGCCGAGGCCGCCCTTCTGACCCCGGTCTTCGAGCGCGCGACTCTGGCGCCGGGACAGCAGCTCGCCGGCCCCGCGGTGATCGAGCAGCTGGATGCGACCACGCTGATCTTCCCGGGCGATCGCGCCAGCGTCGATGGCGCCCGCAACCTGCTGATCGAGCTTGCCCCATGACCCGATCGCCCGAGCTCGACCCGATCACGCTCGAGATCCTGGCGAACGCGCTCCGCTCGGTCACCGACGAGAGCTTCGTCGCGCTGATGCGCAGCGCCTACTCGACCAACATCAAGGAGCGCCACGACCACTCGACCACGATCATGGACCGGCAGGGCCGGCTCGTGGTCCAGGCGCACCAGTCGCTGCCGATCCATCTCGCCTCGATGTGGGGCCTGATGGCGGCCCTGCTGGCGAAATATCCCGAGGACCAGATCCACCCGGGCGATCTGTTCGTCGCCAACGACCCGTTCGTCGCCGGCGGCACGCACCTGCCCGACGTCAACCTCGCGATGCCGGTGTTCGCGGATGGCGAGCTTGTCGCCTTCGTCTGCAACATCGCCCATCACGCCGACATCGGCGGCATGGCGCCCGGCAGCATGGCGGGCGGCATGTCCGAGATTTTTCAGGAGGGGCTGCGCATCCCGGTCCTGAAGCTGTTCCGCGCCGGCGTGCTGCAGCAGGACCTGCTCGACCTTCTGCTCCTGAACGTGCGCGTGCCGGAGGAGCGGCGCGGCGACTACTTCGCCCAGATCGCGGCCGCCCGGCTCGGCGCCCGCCGCCTCGAGGAGGTGCTCCAGACGCATGGCCGCGCGACCCTGCTCGCGGCCTTCGAGCAGCTGATCGCCCGCACCGGCCAGCGCATGCGGGCCGGGATCCGCGCGATCCCCGACGGCAGCTATCGCTTCGCCGACGTCATGGACGGCGATGGCCTGGATGCCTTCGACATTCCGATCGAGGTTGAGGTCACCGTTGCCGGCGATCGCATCCGCTTCGATTTCGCCGGCACCGCACCCCAGGTGCCGGGCAGCATCAACGTCACGCTCAATGCGACGGTGGCCGCGGTCGGCTATGCGCTGAAGGCGCTGCTCGACCCCGAGATGCCGAACAATCAGGGCATGCTGGACGTGCTCGAGGTGGCGGCCGAGCCCGGCACGCTGGTCAACGCCGGGTTCCCGGCGCCGGTCTCCTCGCGCGCCCATACCAGCCAGCGGATCATCGATGTGGTGCTGGGGGCGCTCGCCCAGGCGCTGCCCGAGCGCGCGGTCGCGGCCGCCAACGGCGCCAACTCGATGGCCGTGTTCGCCGGCACCGATCCGCGCACCGGCCGCCCGTTCGTCTATCTAGAGACGCTGGGCGGCGGCATGGGCGGCCGGCCGATGAAGGACGGCAAGGACGGCGTCCAGGTTGGCATCACCAACACCTCCAACCTGCCCGTCGAGGCGATCGAGCTCGAGTATCCGCTGCTGGTCGAGGAATACAGTTTGATTCCCGATTCCGGCGGCGCCGGCCGCTTCCGCGGCGGCCTCGGCCTGCGGCGCGTGGTCCGGCCGCTCTGCGACTGTGTCTTCAACGGCGTCGGCGAGCGCTTTCGCCACCGACCCTGGGGCCTCTTCGGCGGGGGACCCGGCGGGTCCGGGCAGTTTCTGATCATCGAGGCCGACGGGAGCCGGCGGCGCATCCATGACAAGCCGGGCGAGATCAGGCTTTCGCCCCAGCAGGCACTGGTGGTCGAGACCCCCGGTGCCGGCGGCTACGGCCCGCCGGCAGAGCGCAGCGCCGAGGACCTGGCCGAGGACCGGGCGAGCGGCAAGTTTTCGCCGGACTTCATGCGCCGCCACTACGGTCGCGATTGACGCTGCCCGGCATCGGCCGTCAAGGCGGCCGGTGTCCGGCGCCAGCCGATCCCGGCCATCAGCGCGGCGTGGTTCGAAAGGTTGCCAAGCGGCTGGCCGTCGGTCACGAGCCTGCTCGGCAAAAAGTCGCGGCGCATCCCGAGCGGCTCCGCCCGCTGCGCGCCGGCGAGCAAGAGAAAATCGATCCGCTTCTCGCGCGGCCGGATGGAGCCGTCCTCGAGCACGCGCGGCTTGGTGCCGCTGTCGGTCTCCGGATCGCGTGCGTGGGTCGCGAGCCAGAGGTCGACGAAGCGCCGGGGCGCCACGGCCGCGTCCAGCGTCCGAAGCAGGAAATTGTACTCGGAGTCGGGATCGGCCCGATCGACGTCGCCGCCCCAGAGGTTGAAGTCGCCCATCATCAGCACCGGACCGTCGCCGCTCGCCCGGCTGCGGACGAAGGCCGCGAGCTCCTCGATCTGGCGGCTGCGAACGCCGGCCTGCTCCGCGTCCGCCTGCAGATGGGTCGTGAACACATCCAGCCGGTCGGCGGGGTCCGGGCCGAGCGCGAGCCTGGCGTGCAGCACGCCCTTGGCGGCGAGCGCATCCGCCCCGGCCGCGGTCTCGAACGCGTGCCTGTCGGCACCGACGATCGGCAGGCGCGAGGCGAGCGCCAGCTCGTCGTCGAGTAGCGGCAGCAAGGTCCAGCCATCGGCGATCGCCGGCCCGGCGATGGTCTCGAACATTCGCCCCGACGGCAGCCGGGAGGGCTTGTCGCAGGTCCGGCCGGCCGTCTCCAGCTGATCGAGCAGCTCCGCCCGGCGGCGATCGTTGATGGTCTCCTGGAGCGCGACGACATCGAAGCAGGCAAGCGCCGCTCCGATCGCCCGCGCCCGCAGCTCGACGTTCGGCTTGTGGCCCGGCAGATCGCGCAGCAGATGGCGGAGGACCGGCACCTCCGGCATCACGAACTGGACATTGTAGCTCGCGATCTCGAGGCGCGGGCCGGGCTCGCCGGCCACGGCCGGCGTCGCCGCCAGCAGCGCCAGAAGCAGCGCGGCGCCGCGCCTCGTGTCGAAAATCCGCGGCTTCACGGCGGCCATGCCATGGTGCGCTGCCGACGAACTCGGCTATGCTCGGGCCAACGAGGCGGAAGCAGAGGTGGGGAACAGTCATGGCCGCAACAGCGCACGAGGGCCGCCGCGGCGGGCGCGAGGCAAGGCGTCAGGCGCGGACCGCGATCACGATCCGGGCGCTCCCGGTCCTGGAGCGGGCGATCCCGGTCTACGAGGTCCTGAACCAGGAGGGCCTCGAGATGATCCACGAGGCCTCGCTGCAGATCCTGGAGCAGGTCGGCATCGACTTCCGCGACGCCGAGGCGGCCAAGATGTGGCAGGACGCCGGCGCCGAGGTCGAGCGCTTCCGGGTGCGCATCCCGCGCCAGCTGCTGATGAGCCTGGTCGCCAAGAACCCGAGCCGTTTCACGGTCCACGCGCGCAATCCTTTGCGCAGCACCGAGATCGGCGGCAACAAGGTCGCATTCGCGCCGACGTACGGCTCGCCCTTCGTCTACGACTTCGACAACCAGCGGCGCTACGGCACACTTCAAGACCTCAACCAGTTCCACAAGCTCGCCTACATGGCGCCGGCCATGCACAACACCGGGGCGGTGATCTGCGAGCCGGTCGACATCCCGATCCCCAAGCGCCACCTGCACATCACTTACAGCGCGATGAAGCACTCCGACAAGCCGTTCATGGGGCCGGTGACCGCGCCCGAGCGGGCGGCCGATGCCGTCCGGATGGCGCGCATCCTGTTCGGCGACGCCTACCTCGACCAGCACACGGTGGTCATGGCCCTGGTCAACTGCAACTCGCCGCTGGTCTGGGACGAGACCATGCTCGGCGCCCTCAAGGTCTACGCCCGCGCGGGCCAGTCGGTGATCGTCTCGCCATTCGTGCTGGCCGGGGCCAACACGCCCGCTTCGGCCGTGGGCTCGGTCGCGCAGCTGAACGCCGAGGCGCTGGCCGGGATCGCGTTCGCCCAGCTCTGCCGCCCCGGCAGCCCGATGGTCTACGGCCATTTCCTGGCCGCGGTCTCGATGCGCTCGGGCGCGCCGATGGCGGGCACGCCCGAGATCGCCTTCATGAACCTGATGATCGGCCAGCTGGCGCGCAAATACGGTCTGCCGCTGCGCTCCTCGGGCATGATCGCCGGCTCCAAGCGGGTCGACGCCCAGGCGGCCTACGAATCGATCCAGACCATGTGGGCGGTTTTCTTAAGCGGCGCCAACTACATCATGCACTCGGCCGGCTGGAACGAGGCCGGACTGGAGCGAGCTTCGCCAAGTTCGTGCTCGACTGCGAGCAGATCGAGATGTTCTACCAGCTGGGCCAGGGCCCCCAGTTCGGCGACTTCGAGGCGGCGCTCGCGGCGGTCCGCGAGATCGGCCCGGGCGGCCACTATCTCGGCACCGCCCACACCCGCGAGCACTTCCAGACCGCGTTCTTCATGCCCGAGCTGCTCGACAACAACAGCTTCGAGCAGTGGGAGCTGGACGGTTCCAAGGACGCCAACACCCGCGGCCTCGAAGCCGCCCGCCACCTGCTCGACAACTACGAGCCCCCTGCCCTCGACCCGGCGATCGACGAGGCCCTTCTGGCCTTCATCCGCGAGCGCGAGGCAGTCCTGCCGGA
>CAVSRN010000082.1:0-14794 GCA_963730195.1 uncultured Alphaproteobacteria bacterium | reverse complement strand
TTCGGCATCAGGACGCTGTAGCGGCCGGCCAGCGACAGATAGGTGGTCAGCGCCGCGCCCTTGTTGCCGCGCTCCTCCTTGACCACCTGGACCAGCATGATCTGCCGGCGCTTGATGACCTCCTGGATCTTGTAGCCGCGGAGCAGGCGCGAGCGTTGCCTCGCCTGCTCGTCGAAGACCTCGGCCGCCTCCTCGTCGGGATCGGTGGCAGCGGCCACCGGCGCATCGTCGCCGCCCGCCCCGGCCGCCGCCTCGTCGGGGCCGGCGTCCGGCTCGGGGGCGGGCTCGGGCGCGGCCTCGACCTCCGGCGGGTTCGGCTCCTGCAGCAGGCGGCGATCGGCCTGCGGGATCTGGTAGTAGTCGGGGTGGATCTCGCTGAACGCCAGGAAGCCGTGCCGCTGGCCGCCGTAGTCGACGAACGCGGCCTGCAGCGAGGGCTCGACCCGGGTCACCTTGGCGAGGTAGATGTTGCCTTTAAGCTGCTTCTTGGTCGCGGATTCGAAGTCGAAGTCTTCGAGCAGGTGGTCGTTGACCACCACCACCCGGGTCTCCTCCGGATGGGAGGCGTCGATCAGCATGCGTTTCGTCATTAGGGAGCTTCTCCGTGAATCGGTGGCCGGGCCGCGGGCGCGCCGCGGCGAGCTGGCATCGGTCATCAGCGAGCGCGGGGATCGACCGGGTACGGCGGGCCGTGACGGCCGCCGCAACTGAGGGATCCAAGGCAAGGGCGGAGCTGTGGTCGTCTCGCACCAGTTTTCCATGCCGACCCGCGCTTTTGCGAGCGCCGGGTCCGTCGCAACGATGACCTGCCGCAGGAACGGGCAGTGGGCCGATCGGTGGCAGCGGCGCCACAGGCGCTCACGAAAAATCACATCGATCGGCGACAAACCGTTGTTTGTTAACTATAGTGCTTCCGCTGACACCATACAATCTGATTATGACGCGCCCGCCAGACCAGGTCAGCGACGGGACCGCAATCCGGATGCGTGCTGAGGACCGGAGCCAAGCGGCCAGATGGGCCGCCGGATCGGGCTTGGCCGGGCGCCTCTCCCGGCGGCTCGGTGCGCTCGCCGGCAGCGTACTGCTGGCGCTCGCCTGCCTGACCCTCGCCTGCCTGAGCCTCGCCTGCCTGGCGCCGTTGCCGCTCCGGGCCGAGCCGACCGCGGTCCAGGACATTCGGATCGCGCCCTACGGCGACGGTACCCGGATCGTGATCGAGCTCAACCGACGGGTGAGCTTTCGCCACCTCAAGCTCGAGCAGCCGCCCCGGCTGGCGATCGACCTGCCGGAGGTCACCTGGCAGGTGCCACCGGCCAGCAGCGCGGCGGCGACCGGCCTGGTCCAGGGCTATCGGTTCGGCCGCTTTCGCCCGGGCGTGTCGCGGATCGTGCTCGACCTCACGCAACCGTTCGAGATCCGCAAGGTCTTCGAGCTGCCGCCGGGCGATGGCCACGGCCATCGGATCGTGACCGACCTGGTCGCGGCCTCACCCCAGGCGGCCGAGGTCGCGGGCGGCGCCGACGCGGTCGACGGGCAACGCCTGGCGGCGGTCCCGGTGATCGCGCCGCCGCCGCCGAAGGCGGCCCCCCCGCCGACCCACAAGCGGACCATCGTGATCGACCCCGGCCATGGCGGGATCGACCCCGGCGCGATCGGCGCCGATGGCGTCTACGAGAAGGAGATCGTGCTCAGGATGGGGCTCGAATTGCGCCGCCAGCTGGAGGCGACCGGCCGCTACGAGGTGGTCATGACGCGCGATACCGACCGCATCGTCCGCCTCCGCGATCGGCTGAAAGTGGCGCACGAGAGCGGTGGCCAGCTGTTCATCTCGCTCCACGCCGACAGTCTGGTCAAGGCGCCCGACGTGCGTGGCGCGGCAGTCTACACCCTCTCCGAGCGGGCCTCCAACGACGAGGCGGCAAGACTTGCCAGCAAGGAGAATCGTGCCGATATCCTAGCGGGGATCGACCTTTCCGGCCAGGAGGACATCGTCACGGAGATCCTGATCGATCTGGCGCAGCGGGATGCCAACAACAAGTCGATCGAGGTCGCGGACCTCCTGGTCGACGAGTTGGGATCGGTGACCAAGATGGTTCGCCAGCAACGCTCCCAGGCCGGGTTCGTGGTGCTCAAGTCGCCCGACATGCCCTCGGTGATGCTCGAGCTCGGCTATCTGTCGAATACGGCCGACGAGCGGGCGCTCAGTAACCCCGCCCATCTCGCCGCGCTGGCCAAGGCGATCGTCCACGGGATCGATCGCTACTTCGCCGCCGAGCCCTCCTGACCGGCGATCTCGGCCGGCCCGGCCAACCACGCCGCCCTTGCATCCGCTAGAGGGTCTGCCTTGCGCAAAGTGTTGAGGTTTCTCGGGGCGCTCCTCGCCAGCCTGCTGATCCTGGCGGTGGTCGGCGCGGGCGGCGCCCTCTACCTGCTCCATCGCTACGGCAGCGATCTGCCCGACTATCGCCAGCTGGCCGACTATCAGCCGCCGACCGTCACCCGGATCCACGCCGCCGACGGCCGTCTGATGGCCGAATACGCCCAGGAGAAGCGGATCTTCGTGCCGGTCGAGGCGATCCCCAAGCGCCTGATCCAGGCCTTCCTCGCCGCCGAGGACAAGAATTTCTACAGCCATCCGGGCATCGACCCGCTCGGCATCATCCGGGCCGCGCTGACCAATCTCTGGCACTTCGGGCAGAACCGCCGGCCGGTCGGCGCCTCGACCATCACCCAGCAGGTCGCCAAGAACTTCTTGCTGACCGGCGAGGTCTCGCTGTCGCGCAAGATCAAGGAGGCGCTGCTCGCGTTCCGGATCGAGCGGGCGTTCACCAAGGACCAGATCCTCGAGCTCTACCTCAACGAGATCTACCTCGGGCTCGGCTCCTACGGCGTGGCGGCGGCGGCGCTCAACTATTTCGACAAATCGCTGGACGAGCTGACCATCGCCGAGGCCGCGTTCCTGGCCGGTCTGCCCAAGGCGCCGTCCTGGTACAATCCGGCCCGGCGGCCGGCGGCGGCCAAGGCGCGGCGCGACTGGGTGATCGGGCGGATGCTCGGTCTCGGGTTCATCGACCACGCCGACGCCGAGCACGCCGTGGCCGAGCCGCTGGTGATGCGCCATCGGGCGCCGACCGAGATCGTGACCGCGGACTATTTCACCGAGGCGGTCCGCCGGCAGCTGGTCGAGCAGCACGGCGAGGCCTTCCTCTACCAGGGCGGCCTGTCGATCCGGACCACGCTGTCGCCGACGCTGCAGGCGGTCGCCGATCGGGCCCTGCGCCACGGGCTGATCGCCTACGACCGGCGGCATGGCTGGCGCGGCCCGGCAGGCCACCTCGCGAGCACCGAGAACTGGCCGGCCCAGCTGGCCGCCCTCGACCACAGCGACGGTCTCGAGAGCTGGCAGCTGGCGACGGTGCTCGAGACCGACGCCGAAGGCGCTGTGCTCGGTCTCGAGGACGGCAGCCAGGGCCTGCTGCCGCTCGCCGAGATGACCTGGGCGCGGCGCGAGATCGACGACGACACGCGCGGGCCGGAGGTGACCGCGGCCGACCAGGTGGTGCAGCCGGGCGACGTGGTCTGGGTCGAGCCGCTCGGCGGCCCGGAGGTCACGGTCGCCCCCGGGACCGAGGTCACGGTCGCGCCGTCCGGCCATGCCGAGCCGGCGCGTTTCGCGCTCCGCCAGGCGCCCGAGGTCGAGGGCGCCGTGGTCGCGCTCGACCCGCACACCGGCCGCGTGCTCGCCATGAGCGGCGGCTTCAGCTACGCCCAGAGCGTGTTCAACCGGGCGACCCAGGCGCTCCGCCAGCCCGGCTCGGCGCTCAAGCCGTTCGTCTATCTGGCCGCCCTCGAGAGCGGCATGACGCCGTCCACGATCCTGCTCGACGCGCCGATCGTGATCGATCAGGGGCCGGGGCTGGGCAAATGGAAGCCGGCCAACTATTCCGGCCACTTCTACGGGCCGAGCACGCTGCGCCTCGGGCTCGAGAAGTCGCGCAACCTGATGACCGTCCGGCTCGCCCAGGCGACCGGCATGGACCGGGTCGCCGAGATGGTCCACCGCTTCGGCATCGATCGCGGCATGGGCAACAACCTGGCCGCGGCGCTCGGCGCCGGCGAGGTCGACCTGTTGGACCTGACCAGCGCCTACGCCAGCCTGGTCAACGGCGGCAAGCGGATCAGGCCGGCCCTGATCGAGCGCATCCAGGACCGCCACGGCAAGACCATCGAGCGCCGCGACGACCGCCCCTGCCCCGGCTGCGACGACGTCGCCTGGCAGGATCAGCCGACCCCGATCCTGGTCGACCAGCGCGAGCAGATCATCCCGCCGGCGCGCGCCTACCAGATGGTCAACCTGCTCGAGGGCGTGGTCCAGCGTGGCACCGGCGTGCGCGCCCGCGCCCTCGGCAAGCCGGTCGCCGGCAAGACCGGCACCTCCAACGACAGCCGCGACGCCTGGTTCGTCGGCTTCACCCCCGATCTGGTGGTCGGCGTCTACGTCGGCTTCGATCAGCCCAAGAGCCTCGGCAGCCGCGAGCAGGGGGCGACCGCGGCGCTGCCGATCTTCGTCGACATCATGCAGAAGGCGCTGGCCGACCGGCCGGCGACCCCGTTCCGGGTGCCGCCCGGCGTGCGCCTGGTCCGGATCGACGCCGACACCGGCCTGCTGCCGGGGCCGGACACCAAGACCGTGATCCTCGAGGCCTACATCCCGGGCACCGAGCCGACCGAGGTCAGCCCGCCGCGGGGCGAGACCGTGAGCTTCGATGGCGTCGATGGCAGCGCCGCGCCGGGCCGGCCGCCGGGCGGGGTGCCGCGCCCGGGCGGGCTGTACTGAGCCCGCGGCCCTTCGCGCCGGCGGCGATCCGTGCTACAGGCCGCCGCCATCGTCGATGACCGCACAAGCCCGTGGAGAGGCCGCATGCGTGCCGAGACCGCTCATCTGGCCGAAGAGATCGAGCAGGGCCTGGCCCTGCTGAGGAGGCATCTTTGACTGGGACCGGGCGCTCCGGCGGCTCGAGGAGCTGAACGCCGAGGTCGAGAAGCCCGAGCTCTGGGATGAGGCCGCGCGCGCCCAGGCGCTGATGCGCGAGCGCACCCGGCTCGCCGACGCGATCGAGCGCCAGCGCGGGCTCGAGCGCGAGCTCGAGGACGGCCTGGCGCTGGCCGAGCTTGCCGAGGAGGCGGACGACGCCGACAGCGCCGCCGAGGCCGAGGCGGCGTTGACAACGCTGCGCGACCGGCTCGCCCGCCTCCAGCTCGAGGCCTTGCTCGATGGCGAGGCCGACGGCAACGATGCCTTCCTCGAGATCCACGCCGGCGCCGGCGGCACCGAGTCCCAGGACTGGGCCGAGATGCTGCTGCGCATGTATTCGCGCTGGGCCGAGGCCAAGGGCTACCAGCTGGAATGGATCGAGGAGAGCCCGGGCGAGGAGGCCGGCATCAAGTCGGTCACGGCCAAGGTGCTGGGGCCCAACGCCTACGGCTGGCTGAAATCGGAAAGCGGCGTCCACCGCCTGGTCCGGATCTCCCCGTTCGACAGCCAGGCGCGCCGGCACACGAGCTTTGCCAGCGTCTGGGTCTACCCGGTGGTCGACGAGACGATCGAGGTCGAGATCCAGGAAAAAGACCTCCGGATCGACACCTACCGCGCATCCGGCGCCGGCGGCCAGCACGTCAACAAGACCGACAGCGCGATCCGCCTCACCCACCTGCCGACCGGGATCGTGGTCGCCTGCCAGAACGACCGCTCGCAGCACCGCAACCGCGCCCAGGCCTACGCCATGCTACGCGCCCGCCTCTACGAGCTCGAGCTGCAAAAGCGCGCCGACGCCGCCGAAGCCGCAGCGGCCAACAAAAGCGACATCGGCTGGGGCCACCAGATCCGCTCCTACGTCCTCCAGCCCTACCAGATGGTCAAAGACCTGCGCACCGGCGTCGAAAAAGGCAACGCCGCCGGCGTCCTCGACGGCGACCTCGACGATTTTCTCGAAGCTGCCCTGGCCCAAAACGTCGCCGGCGCCGAGCCCGCCGCCACGAATTGACGGCGCGCCGCGCCCATGATTCCTTCGGGCCTTCGTTGCCAGGTGCGCTGGCAGTCGGTGTCGAAACCGCGGTCCCACGCCGGCTGCAGGGGAGTCTCGCATCCGGGAGGACTTCACGAAAGGGGCGCAAGATGGCTGGCGATGACGTGAGGACCGAGCTGCGCCGGACCTGGGAGTTTGCCGCGCCCGGCTGGGCCAAGTGGGAGGGCGCGTTCGCGGAAGGGCTCGCCAATGCGACCGATACGATGCTCGACATGGCCGGCGTCGATCCCGGCATGCACGTCCTCGATCTCGCCTGCGGAGCTGGTAGCCAGACTCTGAGAACCGCGGAGCGGGTCGGGCCGCAGGGGCGGGTCCTGGCCAGCGATCTGTCGGCAAGCATGCTGGCCTGCGTTCGCGAGGCGGCGAGCCGCCGAGGTTTCGGCAACATCGAGACCCTCGAATGCGCCGCCGAGGATCTCCCCGAGAGCGCCGGCCCGTTCGATGCGGCGATCAGCCGTCTCGGCCTGATGCACTTTCCAGATCCGAGGCAAGCCCTGATCGCGGTTCGCCGTGTTCTGAGACCGAAGGCCCGGCTCGCTGTCGCTCGTGTTCACGACGCCCTCCGGCAATCCCTTCATGGCAAAGCCCATGCAGATCCTGCTTCGCCACGCCGGCAAAGCACCGCCCGCGGCCGGCAAGCCGGGAATTTTCGCGCTCGGCGGCCCCGGCGTTCTTGGAGGCCTGCTCTCCGACGCCGGCCTGGTGGAGGTCGAAACCAGAGTTGTCAAGGCAGCACTACGGTTGGCTTCGGCCACGCAGGCGCTCGAGATGATGCAGCAGGCTTTCGGCGCCTATCGCGCCGTCGTCGCCGACCTCGATCATGAAGCTCGCGCGGCCGCGTGGTCGGAGGTCGGCGAATACCTGCTACCCTTCGAGGACCACGAGGGCTTCCATACCGAGCTCGAAGTCATGATCGGAGCGGGTGCCAGGGCGGCTTGACCAGAACGCCAGTCCGCTCCTACGTCCGCAGCCCTACCAGATGGTCAAGGACCTGCGCACCGTCGTCGAAAAAGGCAACGCGCGAGCGTCCTCGGCGGCGACCTCGAGACTTCCTCGAGGCGGTCCTCGCCCAGAACGTCGCCGGCGCGTAGCCAGATTCGCAAGACACCTACGGTGTTGTGGTCGTGTTGCGAAAGTCAGCGTGGGCCTGCAGGGGCCGCAGGGGCTGCTCGCGCGTCGACGATTTCCGGTGGCCCGTCCCTATAGGCGTTACCAGTGAGAATATGGCATAATCCTTTCCGTCCGCTGAGATACCCGCTATGGCCGAGAAGGTAGCAACGGTGACTGCGCAACCGGCGTGATGGACGTTTCTCGGGGCGAGGAATGGGGCAAGGAGGACGAACAGATGCAGGGTGTTCTCCACTGCTACGCCTTCGGCCGCGAAGGAGCCTGGGAGGCAATCTGCATCGATCTCGATCTTGCCGTGCAAGGAGGATCCTTCGAGGAGGTCGCCAGCCTCCTGCAGGAGGCCATCGCGTTTCATCTCGAGAGAGTGATGGAACTCCCGGAGAAAGACCGAGCCCGGCTTCTGAACCGCCGTGTCCCGTGGCACGTGCGCCTCCGCTACGCCTTGGAAGCGTTCTTCTTCTTCATGCGCAGCCGGGATGGCGGGCCGTTTGAGCATCGATACACGATTCCGTATCCGGCCTAGCTCCTGAACAGGCGCTTGGGCAGTCCCGACTGGCGGATCATGGATGCCAGGGTCCGCGGCAGAACCTCATCTCCGGGTTTGCCGGACACCGTGACCAGTCGCAGTTGTCCAGAGACCAGCCCCTCGTAACGCCTGTGACTGCCCCTTTGCCGGGTCTGGCGAAAACCATGCCCTTCAAGGAGTTGAACAAAGTCTCTGTATTTCACGACGGCAGGCCATGGCTCGATGGTCCGACCTTGTGGCTGCTTGCTAAGCTCGCGGACCGCAACGATCGCCGGGCTTGGCTATCGATCAGGTGCACGCAGCGCTGTCCCCTAAGGTGTTTGACCACGTCATCCAGCTCACCGCTAAGCTCAGCACTTCGCACATCAGACCATCGTTTTGCACGTCCAGGCCATGCGTGTCGGCGGGCGTCTCGATCGGCTTCGGGCATCGGGACGGCGCGCGGTTCGTATCGCAAGCGCTCGGCGACCGCGGAGATTTCTGACTGAGATGCTCCCCCGGCGCTAGCGACCTTGAGCCAGAGCAACGGGTCGATTAGGGTGGCGGTCCGGGAAGCGGGCATGTGGGAAAAATGGAAAAAAAGAGCTTCACCGAGCTGATCGGCAACACGCCGCTCGTGCATCTGCGGCGGGCGTCGGAAGAGACCGGGTGTACGATCCTGGGGAAGGCCGAGTTTTTGAACCCGGGCCAGTCGGTCAAGGATCGGGCGGCGTTGTTCATCATCGAGGATGCCGAGAAGTCTGGAAAGCTGCGGCCGGGGGGGACGATTGTCGAGGGGACTGCCGGAAATACCGGGATCGGGCTGGCGCTCGTTGGCAATGCCAAGGGGTATCGGACCGTGATCGTGATTCCGGAGACGCAGAGCCAGGAGAAGAAGGACATGATCCGGCTCTGCGGGGCGGAGCTGATCGAGGTGCCGGCCGTGCCCTATCGGGACCCGAACAACTATGTGCGGTATTCGGGGCGGCTCGCCGAGGCGTTGGACAAGGCGCTGCCGAATGGGCGATCTGGGCGAACCAGTTCGACAACGTCGCGAACCGGGACGGCCATATCCGGACCACCGGGCCCGAGATCGCGTGGCGGTGGCCTAAGCAACCCCCTCCGCCGCCTCCTCCGCGCGATCAGCGACGAAGGTTGCCGGCAGCACCGCTCACGTTCACTGGCCGTATGGCGGACGTCCGCAAGATCGAGAAGGCGCTCAAAGCTCAAGGCGCGGTCATCACTGCGCTTCATGGCATGGGCGGCATCGGCAAGACAGCAACTGCGCTCCACGCTGTGCAAAGGCTGGTCGCACGCGGCCGGTTCAAGGACGCGCAGCTGTTCATCTGTGATCCCCTCCCAGCGACCGCTTTCGCCCCGGCTTCGGCCGGGGCGCTCTCTTTTTGACCGCTCCGGGTGCCGCCGCTCAGCCGAACCAGGCGGAGAGCCCCGCCCCCGCAACCTTAGGACGTACCCTGAGCTCTGAGACGCCTACCTCAAGGCGAACACCCGTTTGCCGCCGTTTTCCGTACGAATTATCCCGCCTAGAGCCGTCCCATCAGAAGCAGGACGACGAGGATGATCAGGATGACGCCGATGATGCCGATGCCGCTGTGACCATAGCCGTAGCCATAGCCACCAAAGCGACCGCTGAACCCGCCGAACAGGGCGATGACGACGATGATGACGAGGATGAGTTCGAGCGACATTAGTGCCTTCCTTTCGGGAATGCGGTCTCTCTCACCGCAGGCAAGATTGGACTTGAGCTAAGTGCCGGAGTCTCGGGTGCAGCCGCAGCTTCCTAAATCCGGCTTTTCACTGTGAAAAGGTGGATAGAAGGTGCGGCCATAACCCTATCACGCCCACAAAGATGAGATAGATAGCGACCACGAAATTCAAGATCCGTGGAATAAAGAGAATTAGTATTCCTGCGATCAGGGCAACGATTGGCTGTAACAGCGACATACTGAAAGTGACAGTCATAGGATTGACCTCACGTCAGACCCACGTTGTCTATGCCGTTCAGGAATGAAGGCGGGACCGGCACCGAGCCGCTTGTTCTCCACAATCGCCGCCTCCAAGACCTGGTGGGACACTGCCGATTTAACCGGGATTCCCCGGATACCAGCTTCCGAAAGCCTACTTTGCCCCCTTCGAGCGCGCCAGGCAAGCTCCAAGCCAAGGGCTCCAAGAGAATAGCAGGCGCCGCTCAGCCGAACCAGGCGCCGCCGTTGACGTCGATCGTGGCACCCGTGATCCAGCCGCTCATGGCGTCCGAGGCCAGGAACAGATAGGCGCCGACCAGGTCCTCGGGCACGCCCGCCCGGCCCATCGGGATGCCGGCCGCCATCTGCGCCTGCTGCTCGGGGGTGGTGTTGCGATCCTGGAGCGGCGTCAGCACGAAACCCGGTGCCACCGCGTTGACCCGGATGCCGTCCGGCGCATGGTCCCTCGCCAGATAGCGGGTCAGGGTCTGCACGAACGCCTTCGACGAGCCGTAGATCGCGCTGCCCGGGCCCCCCACCTGGCGCGCCGCGAGCGAGGTGGTGTTGATGATGCTGCCCTTGCCCTGGCGCTTGAACTGGCGGATCGCGAGCTGACAGGCGGTGACCACCGAGCGGGCGTTGAGCGTCATGACGTGGTCGATGAAGTCGCCCTCCGCCTGGTCGAACGCGACCCGCCCGACCACGTCGCCGGCGTTGTTGACCAGGACGTCGAGACGGCCGAACGCCTGCACGGCACCATCGATCACCCGCTCGAGCTCGGTCTCCCTGGTGACGTCGCCCTGGAGCACCACCGCGGCGCCGCCGGTGGCGCGGACCGCCTCGGCGACCGTCTCCGCCTGGTCGTGGCTGCGGTTGTAGTGGACCCCGACCCGTGCCCCCAGTCGGCCGAACCCCTTGGCGACCGCAGCACCGATCCCGGTGCTGGCACCGGTCACCAGCACCGCCTTGCCTGTCAGGTCGTCGAGCATGCGTTCCCTCCGCTCGCTTGGTCCGCGCCGGCTGCCTCGCCCGGCCCGGATTGGGTAGCGCCCCCGCCGCCGGTTGTCATGCCGCGATCTCGGGCCGCCGGGAATTTGCCGGCTCTCCACTCGTTTGGCTATCTGAAGGGCAATGACCGCGGAGGAGATCGCATTGGCCTCTGAGCGACCGAAGCGGCTGCGTGCCCGCTGGCGCTTCTGGCTGGTCGCGGCGGCGGCGCTCTGGCCGGCGAGCGCGCTCGGCCAGGGCGCGGACGAGCTCGCCTCGATGATCGAGCAGAGCCTGGCCGGGATCGAGTTCCGCCTCGACCTGCGTCCCTACCAGGCGGCCCAGGACCTCAAGGCGGAGGGGCGCCGGCTCGAGCTGCTCGAGACGGAGACGCCCGATCATCCGGCCCTGCCGGCGCTCAAGCGCAAATACGCCGAGCTCCAGGCCGGCATCGCGGCGGCGGCCAAGGATGCCGCCAACGGCGTCGGCGCGGCCGCGGTCCCGACCGCGCCCGCGGGCTTCACCGCCGGGCTGAAGCAGGTCGACGCGCTCCAGAAGCAGGCCGAGACCGCGCTCCTGCTCGACCACCCGGCCGACGCCGAGGGCTATCTGGCTAAGGCTGAGGGCCAGATCGTTGACCTCGAGGCGCGCTACCGCGGCGCGATCCCGGTTGGCCACGCGCCCCTGATCGTGGCCAAGGAGAAGCTCGCCGCGCTCAAGGACCAGATCGCCGACGCCAAGCCATCGGAGTGACTAGCCGGCCAGCGCCGGGCCGCAGGCGCCGAGAAAGTCCTCGAACGCGGCCGCGAACGCATCATCGTCGGTGTCGGTCAGCGGCAGGGACAGCGCGATGAAGCCGCGCCTGGCGACATAGAAGCCGCGAGCCAGCATCTCGAGGTGGAACAATGCCCGCGCCGCGGCCGGCGTGTGCAGGGTGTCGTCCGGCTGCCGGATCGGCTCGTCCTGGAAGTGCATGCACAGGATCGAGCCGACCCCGGTCACCAGAACGGGCACCGCATGCTGCTCGCCGATCGCATTCAGCCTGGCCTTGAGGCGCTCGCCCTTGGCCGTCAACGCCTCGGCCGCCTCGGGCGTGAACACCCGGGACAGACCGGCGACGCCCGCCGCCATGGTCAGCACATTGTTGTTGTAGGTGCCGGAGTGCGGCAAGGCGTCCGGCCGGTTCGGGTCGAAGCGGCTCATGATCGCGCTCTTGCCGCCGAACGCGCCGAAGCTCATGCCGCCGCCCAGATACTTTCCGAACGTGGTCATGTCCGGGATGATGCCGAGCGCCTGCTGCAGGCCGCCCGGCGACAGGCGCGAGGTCATCACCTCGTCGAAGATCAAAAGGATCCCGTGCCGCGTGGCGGCCTCGCGCAGACCCTGGAGGAAGCCTGGCTCGGCCGCGATGCAGCCGCCGGCACCCATCATCGGCTCGATGATGATCGCGGCGAGCTGCTCCGCATGCCGCTCGATCAGGCCGAGCGTGAGGTCGAGATCGTTGAAGCGCCCGAAGACGTAGGGGAACGGGATGCTCATCGCCGAGGACCCATGGGCGAACGACAGCATGCCGCCGTGGTAGGCGCCCTCGAATACCAGGATGTGGCTCCGGCCGGTCGCGGCCCGGGCGCCCGAGAGGGCGTTCAGGTTGGCCTCGGTGCCGGAGTTGCAGAACCGGACCAGATCGCAGGACGGGAAGCGCGCGCACATCAGCGAAGCGAGGTCGGCCTCGTAACGGTTCGGCGCGCCGAGCAGGATGCCATCGCCGAGCGCCTGCTCGACCGCCGCCCGGATCACCGGATCGGAATGGCCGTAGAGGCCGGCGGTGTATTCGCCGAGGAAATCCACGTATTCGTGGCCGTCGACGTCGAACAGACGCGCGCCCTCGCCCCGCGCGATGGTCACCGGAAACGGCGGATAGAACAGGATGCTCCGAGTATTGCCCCCGGGCAGCGCCTGCGCCGCCTCGACGTGCCGCGCCCGGCTCCTGGGATTAGCCGCGACGTAACGCACCTCGGCATCCTTGAGTGCGTCGTCCAGGCTCATGTTGCGCACCGCCGCCATGGTCATCCCGTCCTCCCCTCCGCATGGTCTGGATCGCCATCCTACGAACCCGGGGCGACCCCCGCCAGCAGATTGGGCAAAAAAACCAGAGGGTATCGGGGCGCATAGGCGAAGCTGGCCGAGCGCAGGCGCGCCGCCCGATGTCGCCTGGTCGTGGCTGGTCGACCTCGACCTCGACGCGGGCCGTCCGCCGAGGAGCGCGCCGGCCACCCGCCGC
The DNA here is from genome assembly GCA_963730195.1 of uncultured Alphaproteobacteria bacterium. Classification (GTDB taxonomy): domain Bacteria; phylum Pseudomonadota; class Alphaproteobacteria; order Geminicoccales; family Geminicoccaceae; genus DATAOG01. The sequence continues at coordinate 1,822 of CAVSRN010000082.1, read as the reverse complement.
GGGCGCTTGCCTTCGGTGCCGGACCGGGGCAAGGTCGACCATCGATAAGCCATCAGGGGGGCAGAACAATGACGATCCGAAGGCATTTTCGACATTCCACGGTCGCGCTCGCGGTCGCTGGCGCGGCGCTGCTGTGCGCATCGGGGCCGGCCGGCGCCGTCGACTATGACAAGATCAAGGAGATCGCCAAGGCCAACGGCATCACCGAGCTGCGCATGACCGAGGCCGGCGGCGCGTCCGGGGATTCGATCCAGGCGGGGTATCTCGAGCCGTTCCAGAAGGCGAGCGGGATCACGGTGATCCGCGAGAACCCGAGCGGGCTCGGCAAGCTGCGCGCCATGGTCGAGGCCGGCGCCGTCACCTCGGTCCTGCTCGAGCTCGGCAGCCCGGAGCTGGAGCAGGCCAAGGCGCTCGACCTGGTCGAGCCCTTGGATTGGGACGCGATCGGGCCGGAGCCGATGTTCGAGGAGGCCAAGGACGAGTCCGGCTACGGCTATCAGTACTACTCGACGATCATGGCCTGGCGCGCGGATGCCAAGGCGCCGGCCAACTGGCAGGACTTCTGGGACACCAAGAACTTCCCGGGCAAGCGGGCGCTGCCCGACTACCCGACCTACATTCTGCCGATGGCGCTCATTGCCGACGGCGTGGCGCCCGCGGATCTCTACCCGCTCGACCTCGACCGCGCGTTCGCGAGCCTCGAGAAGATCAAGGACAGCGTCGCCGTCTGGTGGCAGGCGGGCGCGCAGCCGCCGCAGCTGCTCAAGGACAACGAGGTCCAGTACGCGGTCGCGTGGTCGGGCCGGGTCGCTGGGCAAGCGGGGATCGACTACAGCTTCAACCAGGGTCAGCTCGACATCGCCTTCTTCGCCGTGCCCAAGGGCGCCGATCCCAATCAGAAGGCGGCCGCCATGGGCATCTTCTACGAGATGAGCGTGCCCGAGAACCAGGCGAAGGCTGCCGAGGTCGTCTCCTATACCGGCAACAGCCCCAACCTCGAGCCGCTCTTGCCCCAGGACCGGCTCGGCGAGTTCCCGACCACCAAGGCCAACAAGGACGCGCAGTTCCTGGTCGACGCCAAGTGGTGGTTCGAGAACGCCGATGCGGTCGAGACCCGCTGGCAGGAGTTCAAGCTCGGCCTGTGAGGCCGGCCCGGATGCCGGGAGAGCGGGGGCGCCTGCCCCTGCTTTCCGCTGCCGCCTGAGGCCGACCCGATGGTAACGGCGGTCGCCGGCCGGCGTGGGCTGCCGGCGGGCGTGGTCCACGTCCTGCCGCTGGTCGTCTTCATGCTGCTCGCGTTCGACGTGCCGATCGCCCTGATGCTCGGCTGGAGCATCGGCGCCCCGCCCGACGTGCTCGCGTACTACGCCCAGATCCTCGAGCATGCGGTCTATCTGAAGGTGCTCGGCAACACCTTCCGGATCGCGCTGATCGCGACCCTGGTCTGCGCCCTGCTCGGCTACCCGCTCGCCTACTGGATGCGCACCCTCCAGCCGGCCCGGCAGTTGATCGCAATCGCGCTGGTGGTGCTGCCGTTCTGGGTCAGCATCCTCGTGCGCACCTACGCCTGGATCGTGATCCTCGGCAACGACGGCGTGGTCAACCGGACCCTCGAGGCGCTCGGCCTGACCGGCGCCCCGGTCAGCTTCCTCTACAACGAGTTCGGCGTCATCCTCGGCACCACCAACGTCCTGCTGCCGTTCCTCGTCCTGCCCCTGCTCGCCGCGATGCTCAAGCTCGACGACCGGCTGCTGCAGGCGGCAGCCTCCTTCGGCGCCACCCGGCGGACCATCTTCTGGCGGATCTTCTTTCCACTGACCCT
>CAVSRN010000081.1:0-21138 GCA_963730195.1 uncultured Alphaproteobacteria bacterium | reverse complement strand
TGTGATCCCCTCCCAGCGACGCCTTTCGCCCGGCTTCGGCCGGGGCGCTCTCTTTCTGACCGCTCCGGCTGCCGCCGCTCAGCCGAACGAGGCCGGGAGCTCGCCCCGCAACCTTAGGACGTACCCTGAGCTCTGAGACGCCTACCTTAAGGCGAATACCGTTTGCCGCCGTTTCCGTACGAATTATCCCGCCTAGAGCCGTCCCATCAGAAGCAGGACGACGAGGATGATCAGGATGACGCTGATGATGCCGATGCCGCTGTGACCATAGCCGTAGCCATAGCCACGAAAGCGACCGCCGACCCGCCGAACAGGGCGATGACGACGATGATGACGAGGATGAGTCCGAGCGCATTAGTGCCTTCCTTTCGGGAATGCGGTCTCTCTCACCGCAGGCAAGATTGGACTTGAGCTAAGTGCCGGAGTCTCGGGTGCAGCCGCAGCTTCCTAAATCCGGCTTTTCACTGTGAAAAGGTGGATAGAAGGTGCGGCCATAACCCTATCACGCCCACAAAGATGAGATAGATAGCGACCACGAAATTCAAGATCCGTGGAATAAAGAGAATTAGTATTCCTGCGATCAGGGCAACGATTGGCTGTAACAGCGACATACTGAAAGTGACAGTCATAGGATTGACCTCACGTCAGACCCACGTTGTCTATGCCGTTCAGGAATGAAGGCGGGACCGGCACCAAGCCGCTTGTTCTCCACAATCGCCGCCTCCAAGACCTGGTGGGACACTGCCAATTTAACCGGGATTCCCCGGATACCAGCTTCCGAAAGCCTACTTTGCCCCCTTCGAGCGCGCCAGGCAAGCTCCAAGCCAAGGGCTCCAAGAGAATAGCAGGCGCCGCTCAGCCGAACCAGGCGCCGCCGTTGACGTCGATCGTGGCACCCGTGATCCAGCCGCTCATGGCGTCCGAGGCCAGGAACAGATAGGCGCCGACCAGGTCCTCGGGCACGCCCGCCCGGCCCATCGGGATGCCGGCCGCCATCTGCGCCTGCTGCTCGGGGGTGGTGTTGCGATCCTGGAGCGGCGTCAGCACGAGACCCGGTGCCACCGCGTTGACCCGGATGCCGTCCCGCGCGTGGTCCCTCGCCAGATAGCGGGTCAGGGTCTGCACGAACGCCTTCGACGAGCCGTAGATCGCGCTGCCCGGCCCCCCCACCTGGCGCGCCGCGAGCGAGGTGGTGTTGATGATGCCGCCCTTGCCCTGGCGCTTGAACTGGCGGATCGCGAGCTGACAGGCGGTGACCACCGAGCGGGCGTTCAGCGTCATGACGTGGTCGATGAAGTCGCCCTCCGCCTGGTCGAACGCGACCCGCCCGACCACGTCGCCGGCGTTGTTGACCAGGACGTCGAGACGGCCGAACGCCTGCACGGCACCATCGATCACCCGCTCGAGCTCGGTCTCCCTGGTGACGTCGCCCTGGAGCACCACCGCGGCGCCGCCGGTGGCGCGGACCGCCTCGGCGACCGTCTCCGCCTGGTCGTGGCTGCGGTTGTAGTGGACCCCGACCCGTGCCCCCAGTCGGCCGAACCCCTTGGCGACCGCAGCACCGATCCCGGTGCTGGCACCGGTCACCAGCACCGCCTTGCCTGTCAGGTCGTCGAGCATGCGTTCCCTCCGCTCGCTTGGTCCGCGCCGGCTGCCTCGCCCGGCCCGGATTGGGTAGCGCCCCCGCCGCCGGTTGTCATGCCGCGATCTTGGGCCGCCGGGAATTTGCCGGCTCTCCACTCGTTTGGCTATCTGAAGGGCAATGACCGCGGAGGAGATCGCATTGGCCTCTGAGCGACCGAAGCGGCTGCGTGCCCGCTGGCGCTTCTGGCTGGTCGCGGCGGCGGCGCTCTGGCCGGCGAGCGCGCTCGGCCAGGGCGCGGACGAGCTCGCCTCGATGATCGAGCAGAGCCTGGCCGGGATCGAGTTCCGCCTCGACCTGCGTCCCTACCAGGCGGCCCAGGACCTCAAGGCGGAGGGGCGCCGGCTCGAGCTGCTCGAGACGGAGACGCCCGATCATCCGGCCCTGCCGGCGCTCAAGCGCAAATACGCCGAGCTCCAGGCCGGCATCGCGGCGGCGGCCAAGGATGCCGCCAACGGCGTCGGCGCGGCCGCGGTCCCGACCGCGCCCGCGGGCTTCACCGCCGGGCTGAAGCAGGTCGACGCGCTCCAGAAGCAGGCCGAGACCGCGCTCCTGCTCGACCACCCGGCCGACGCCGAGGGCTATCTGGCTAAGGCTGAGGGCCAGATCGTTGACCTCGAGGCGCGCTACCGCGGCGCGATCCCGGTTGGCCACGCGCCCCTGATCGTGGCCAAGGAGAAGCTCGCCGCGCTCAAGGACCAGATCGCCGACGCCAAGCCATCGGAGTGACTAGCCGGCCAGCGCCGGGCCGCAGGCGCCGAGAAAGTCCTCGAACGCGGCCGCGAACGCATCATCGTCGGCGTCGGTCAGCGGCAGGGACAGCGCGATGAAGCCGCGCCTGGCGACATAGAAGCCGCGAGCCAGCATCTCGAGGTGGAACAATGCCCGCGCCGCGGCCGGCGTGTGCAGGGTGTCGTCCGGCTGCCGGATCGGCTGGTCCTGGAAATGCATGCACAGGATCGAGCCGACCCCGGTCACCAGAACGGGCACCGCATGCTGCTCGCCGATCGCATTCAGCCTGGCCTTGAGGCGCTCGCCCTTGGCCGTCAACGCCTCGGCCGCCTCGGGCGTGAACACCCGGGACAGACCGGCGACGCCCGCCGCCATGGTCAGCACATTGTTGTTGTAGGTGCCGGAGTGCGGCAAGGCGTCCGGCCGGTTCGGGTCGAAGCGGCTCATGATCGCGCTCTTGCCGCCGAACGCGCCGAAGCTCATGCCGCCGCCCAGATACTTTCCGAACGTGGTCATGTCCGGGATGATGCCGAGCGCCTGCTGCAGGCCGCCCGGCGACAGGCGCGAGGTCATCACCTCGTCGAAGATCAGAATGATCCCGTGGCGCGTGGCGGCCGCGCGCAGACCCTGGAGGAAGCCTGGCTCGGCCGCGATGCAGCCGCCGGCACCCATCATCGGCTCGATGATGATCGCGGCGAGCTGCTCCGCATGCCGCTCGATCAGGCCGAGCGTGAGGTCGAGATCGTTGAAGCGCCCGAAGACGTAGGGGAACGGGATGCTCATCGCCGAGGACCCATGGGCGAACGACAGCATGCCGCCGTGGTAGGCGCCCTCGAATACCAGGATGTGGCTCCGGCCGGTCGCGGCCCGGGCGCCCGAGAGGGCGTTCAGGTTGGCCTCGGTGCCGGAGTTGCAGAACCGGACCAGATCGCAGGACGGGAAGCGCGCGCACATCAGCGAAGCGAGGTCGGCCTCGTAACGGTTCGGCGCGCCGAGCAGGATGCCATCGCCGAGCGCCTGCTCGACCGCCGCCCGGATCACCGGATCGGAATGGCCGTAGAGGCCGGCGGTGTATTCGCCGAGGAAATCCACGATATTCGTGGCCGTCGAGGTCGAACAGACGCGCGCCCTCGCCCCGCGCGATGGTCACCGGAAACGGCGGATAGAACAGGATGCTCCGGGTATTGCCCCCGGGCAGCGCCTGCGCCGCCTCGACGTGCCGCGCCCGGCTCCTGGGATTGGCCGCGACGTAACGCACCTCGGCATCCTTGAGTGCGTCGTCCAGGCTCATGTTGCGCACCGCCGCCATGGTCATCCCGTCCTCCCCTCCGCATGGTCTGGATCGCCATCCTACGAACCCGGGGCGACCCCCGCCAGCAGATTGGGCAAAAAAACCAGAGGGTATCGGGGCGCATAGGCGAAGCTGGCCGAGCGCAGGCGCGCCGCCCGATGTCGCCTGGTCGTGGCTGGTCGACCTCGACCTCGACGCGGGCCGTCCGCCGAGGAGCGCGCCGGCCACCCGCCGCGGGCGCTTGCCTTCGGTGCCGGACCGGGGCAAGGTCGACCATCGATAAGCCATCAGGGGGGCAGAACAATGACGATCCGAAGGCATTTTCGACATTCCACGGTCGCGCTCGCGGTCGCTGGCGCGGCGCTGCTGTGCGCATCGGGGCCGGCCGGCGCCGTCGACTACGACAAGATCAAGGAGATCGCCAAGGCCAACGGCATCACCGAGCTGCGCATGACCGAGGCCGGCGGGGCGTCCGGGGATTCGATCCAGGCGGGCTATCTCGAGCCGTTCCAGAAGGCGAGCGGGATCACGGTGATCCGCGAGAACCCGAGCGGGCTCGGCAAGCTGCGCGCCATGGTCGAGGCCGGCGCCGTCACCTCGGTCCTGCTCGAGCTCGGCAGCCCGGAGCTGGAGCAGGCCAAGGCGCTCGACCTGGTCGAGCCCTTGGATTGGGACGCGATCGGGCCGGAGCCGATGTTCGAGGAGGCCAAGGACGAGTCCGGCTACGGCTATCAGTACTACTCGACGATCATGGCCTGGCGCGCGGATGCCAAGGCGCCGGCCAACTGGCAGGACTTCTGGGACACCAAGAACTTCCCGGGCAAGCGGGCGCTGCCCGACTACCCGACCTACATTCTGCCGATGGCGCTCATTGCCGACGGCGTGGCGCCCGCGGATCTCTACCCGCTCGACCTCGACCGCGCGTTCGCGAGCCTCGAGAAGATCAAGGACAGCGTCGCCGTCTGGTGGCAGGCGGGCGCGCAGCCGCCGCAGCTGCTCAAGGACAACGAGGTCCAGTACGCGGTCGCGTGGTCGGGCCGGGTCGCTGGGCAAGCGGGGATCGACTACAGCTTCAACCAGGGTCAGCTCGACATCGCCTTCTTCGCCGTGCCCAAGGGCGCCGATCCCAATCAGAAGGCGGCCGCCATGGGCATCTTCTACGAGATGAGCGTGCCCGAGAACCAGGCGAAGGCTGCCGAGGTCGTCTCCTATACCGGCAACAGCCCCAACCTCGAGCCGCTCTTGCCCCAGGACCGGCTCGGCGAGTTCCCGACCACCAAGGCCAACAAGGACGCGCAGTTCCTGGTCGACGCCAAGTGGTGGTTCGAGAACGCCGATGCGGTCGAGACCCGCTGGCAGGAGTTCAAGCTCGGCCTGTGAGGCCGGCCCGGATGCCGGGAGAGCGGGGGCGCCTGCCCCTGCTTTCCGCTGCCGCCTGAGGCCGACCCGATGGTGACGGCGGTCGCCGGCCGGCGTGGGCTGCCGGCGGGCGTGGTCCACGTCCTGCCGCTGGTCGTCTTCATGCTGCTCGCGTTCGACGTGCCGATCGCCCTGATGCTCGGCTGGAGCATCGGCGCCCCGCCCGACGTGCTCGCGTACTACGCCCAGATCCTCGAGCATGCGGTCTATCTGAAGGTGCTCGGCAACACCTTCCGGATCGCGCTGATCGCGACCGTGGTCTGCGCCCTGCTCGGCTACCCGCTCGCCTACTGGATGCGCACCCTCGCAGCCTGCCCGGCAGTTGATCGCGATCGCGCTGGTGGTGCTGCCGTTCTGGGTCAGCATCCTCGTGCGCACCTACGCCTGGATCGTGATCCTCGGCAACGACGGCGTGGTCAACCGGACCCTCGAGGCGCTCGGCCTGACCGGCGCCCCGGTCAGCTTCCTCTACAACGAGTTCGGCGTCATCCTCGGCACCACCAACGTCCTGCTGCCGTTCCTCGTCCTGCCCCTGCTCGCCGCGATGCTCAAGCTCGACGACCGGCTGCTGCAGGCGGCAGCCTCGCTCGGCGCCTCGCGCCGGACCATCTTCTGGCGGATCTTCTTTCCACTGACCCTGCCCTCGCTGGCGGCCGGTGCGATCCTGGTCTTCATCCTGACGCTCGGCTTCTTCATCACGCCCGCGATCTTAGGCGGCGGCCGGGTGCCGATGATCGCGAACATGCTCGACCTTCTGATCAACCGCCTGCCGCGCTGGGAGCTGGCGGCGGCGATCTCGACCGTGCTCCTGGCCCTGACCCTTGCCTGCTACGCCGGCTACCGCTGGGTCGGCGGCCGGAGCCAGAGCTGAGCGCCATGGCCCGGAGCGAGCCGCCCGCCGACGCCGTGCCCGGCCGCCATGAGGGTGCGGCCGCCCGCTACCTGCTCGCCCTCGCGGGCGGTGCGGTCCTGCTGTTCCTCTGCCTGCCGATCGCGGTCGTGGTGCCGATGTCGTTCTCGAGCGCGTCCTCGCTCGCCTTCCCGCCACCGGGCCTGTCGCTGCGCTGGTACCACGCCTTCTTCAGCGACCCGCGCTGGCTGCGGGCCGCCGCCAACTCCGCCCTGATCGCCTTCAGCGCCAGCGCCATAGCACTGGCACTCGGCAGCATCGCCGCCTACGGCCTGGTCCGCGGCACCTTCCGCGGCCGCGCCGTGCTCGAGGGCAACTTCATCGCGCCTTTGATCCTGCCGCCGGTGATCACGGCCGTCGCGCTTTACATCGTGTTCGCCCGGATCGGCCTGCTCGGCACCCTTCCCGGCCTGATCGTCGCCCACACGATCCTGACCGTGCCCTACGTCGTGCTCCTGATGTCGGTCGCGATCCGCGCCTTCGACGTCCGGATCGAGCAGGTCGCCCAAAGCCTCGGCGCCTCCTGGCTGCGGATGTTCCGCAGCATCCTGCTGCCCAACCTCTGGCCCTCGGTCTTCGCCGCCTGGATCTTCGCCTTCATCATCAGCTTCGACGAGGTGATCGTGACCATCTTCCTGGCCGGCGCCTACGACACCATCCCCAAGCGCATGTTCAACGAGCTGGTCCTCCAGGTGAACCCCACCATAACCGCGATCGCGACCCTCCTGATCGCCCTCAGCATCCTCACCATCGCCCTGATCGCCTGGCTCATGCACCGCGCCGGCGTCCTCGGCCGCACGCTGGGGTAAACCTGGTCCGCCGCATCGATGCCCTTGCCTTCGATAATAGCCTGAGGTTGACTCCTGCTCGTTGCCGAGCGCGCGGGGCGGCAACGGGGTTGTGGGCCTCGACATCATGGCTGAAACTTTCGATTATGACGTTTTTCTGAGCTACAGCTCCGAGGATCGGAACGTCGTCCATGCTCTGGCCCGGAAGCTGCGCGACGCCGGCCTGCGGGTCTGGCTGGACAGTTGGGTGATCCAGCCGGGCGATCCGGTCAGCCTCAAGATCCAGCAGGGCCTCGAGACCTCGCGCCTGCTCCTGATGTGCATGTCCAAGGCGTATTTCAGGTCCGACTGGGCCGGCCTGGAGCACCACAGCCTGCTCTTCCGCGATCCGACCAACAAGGAGCGTCGGTTCATCCCGGTCCTGATCGAGGATTGTGACCGTCCCTACGCCATAGCGCAGTTTGCCTACGTCGATTGGCGTGCGCCGTCGGGCGAGGCTTACGACAAGCTCTTGATGACGTGCCGTCCCGAGGCGTCGAAACGCGAGCCACCCGATGGCGGCGTGGACGCCACCAACTCCGTCGCGCGCACCCCGAGCTCCGTGCGCACGCTCGAAGGCCATGGCGCCGGGGTCTTGGCGGTGGCGGTGACGCCGGACGGCCGGCGCGCGGTCTCGGGCTCTTCCGATAAGACGCTCAAGGTCTGGGACCTGGAGCAGGGCGCGCTGCTGGCGACCCTGGAGGGCCATGGCGCTCAGGTCTGGGCGGTGGCGGTGACGCCGGACGGCCGGCGCGCGGTCTCGGGCTCTGACGATGCGACGCTCAAGGTCTGGGACCTGGAGCAGGGCGCGCTGCTCGCGACCCTGGAGGCCCATGGCGGAGGGGTCAAGGCGGTGGCGGTGACGCCGGACGGCCGGCGCGCGGTCTCGGGCTCGGACGACCGGACGCTCAAGGTCTGGGACCTGGAGCAGGGCGCGCTGCTGGCGACCCTGGAGGGCCATGGCGATCGGGTCTGGGCGGTGGCGGTGACGCCGGACGGCCGGCGCGCGGTCTCGGGCTCTAGACGACCGGACGCTCAAGGTCTGGGACCTGGAGCAGGGCGCGCTGCTGGCGACCCTGGAGGGCCATGGCGATTGGGTCGGGGCGGTGGCGGTGACGCCGGACGGCCGGCGCGCGGTCTCGGGCTCAGACGACCGCGACGCTCAAGGTCTGGGACCTGGAGCAGGGCGCGCTGCTGGCGACCCTGGAGGGCCATGGCGATTGGGTCAGGGCGGTGGCGGTGACGCCGGACGGCCGGCGCGCGGTCTCGGGCTCAGAGGACCGGACGCTCAAGGTCTGGGACCTGGAGCAGGGCGCGCTGCTGGCGACCCTGGAGGGCCATGGCGCTGGGGTCTGGGCGGTGGCGGTGACGCCGGACGGCCGGCGCGCGGTCTCGGGCTCAGACGACCGGACGCTCAAGGTCTGGGACCTGCCCGCGCTTGATGTCGCCCCCAGGCCGGGGGAGACGACGCGCTACACCAATGCCAAGGTCGTCCTGGTCGGCGAATCCGGGGTCGGCAAGACGGGCCTTGCCATCCGGCTCGCCGAGGACCGCTGGCGCGAGACCTCCTCGACCCACGGTATGAACGTCTGGCCGCTCGAGCTTCCGCGGGACGATGCCTGGAAAGCTGCGGCCATGGAGCGCGAGGTCTGGCTCTGGGATTTCGCCGGCCAGCCGGACTACCGCCTGATCCATCAGCTCTACATGGACGAGACGGCGCTGGCGCTGATGGTGTTCGATCCGCAGAAGGAAAAGCCCTTCGAGCCGCTTGGCCACTGGGAGAAGGCGCTGACCCGGGCGGTCAAGCACGACCCGGCCAAGCTCCTGGTCGCCGCCCGCTGCGATCGTGGCGGCTTGATGATCAGCCAGCGGGACGTCGACGATTACCGAAGCGCGCATGGCTACAGCGGCTATATCCCGACGGCCGCCGCGACCGGTGACCGCTGCGACGAGCTGAGAAGCCTGATCGCCGAGCACGTTCCCTGGGAGCGCCTGCCCTGGACGGCGACCACCAAGCTGTTCAAGGCCCTGAAGGATGCGATCATCCGCATCAAGGACGAGGGCATCGTGCTCACCCGGCTTGCCGAGCTTCGCCAGCGCCTGGAGCTCGAGTCGGGCGAGTCGGTGGAGGAGACGGCGCTCCGCGCGGTCGTCGGGCTCCTTGCCGGGTCAGGGGATCGTCCAGCCAGCTGGATTTCGGCGACTGGGTCCTGCTGCAGCCGGAACAGATCAACAACTACGCCTCGGCGGTCGTGCGCGCGGCGCGGGACAGCCCGAGCGAGCTCGCGGAGATTCCCGAGCGCGAGGTCCTCGATGCGCAGATCGACTTCAAGGACATGGTGCGGCTTGATCAGACCGATGAGCTGATCCTGCTGCGCGCCATGGTCCAGACCTTTCTCGACCGCTCGCTCTGCGCCCGCGTGGACACGGGCGAAGGCACGAAGCTGGTCTTCCCGGCCTATTTCAGGCACGACCGGCCGGAGATCGCCGAGCACCCGAACGTCGTCGTCACCTATGGCTTCGCGGGGCCGGTCGACGAGATCTACACGACGCTGGTGGTTCGGCTGCACTACACCAACGATTTCGAGATCGAACGGCTTTGGCGCTATGCGGGAGACTTCAAGCCGTTTTGCGGCGGCCGCGCCGGCCTTCTCCTGACCAAATCAGAGGACGACGCGGCCGCGCTCAAAGCCTATTTCGATGCCGGCGTCACCGACGACACGAAGGTCTTATTCATCAAGTACATTCATGAGCATCTGAAGCGCCATGCCCAGGACGTGACGCGGGTGCGAACCTACGTCTGTCCGCATTGCGATACGCCATTGGAGAACAAGAGTGCGATCGCCAAGCGGCTCGCGCTTGGCGCGCGAGACATCATTTGCGGCGTGTGCGAGAAGAGAGTGTTGCTAATCGATCTGATCGAGGACAAGTTTGCATCAGATAGCTTTCTTAAGAATGTCCGGGAAATGGACGCCCAGGCGCAGATCCGGCTCGACAACGAGAGCCTGGAGCTGATCCTGGTCGGCCATGCCTTTTCGACCGTCGGTGAGGCCGGGCACATCTTCCGCCCCGTCCCCAACTCGGACTGGGGCATCGACGGCGAGATCGAGTTCAAGAACGAGAAGGGTGAGGCCAGCGGCAGACGGCTATATTTGCAGTTGAAGTCCGGCGATTCCTATCTCTATCAGCGGAAGGCCGACGGCAAAGAAATTTTCCGGATCAAGAATTCCCGCCACGCCGAGTACTGGCAGGCGCACGAGTATCCAGTGATGCTGGTGATTCGCACCTCCGACGGTGAGATACGCTGGATGAACGTCACGGACTACCTCAAAAAGCACGGATCCGCGACCAAGCAGATCGTATTCGAGGGCGAGCCCTTCACAGCGATCAACGTCGCCAAAAACGCCCCGGGCTTCCGGATCGCGCTGCCCCGATCAGCCTAACCCGGTCGTCATCTCTCGAGGTGCTTTAGGTACTGGGCGACGAAGTCGCAGTCGACGAGGTGGATGTAGGCGTCGGTCAGGCGTTTGGTGATCGGGCCGGGAACCGGGGAAGAGCCGATCGGGGTGCCGTTGATCGTGCGGATCGGGCAGATGCAGAAGCTGGTCGAGGTGATGAAGGCTTCCTCGGCGGTGTAGGCGTCGTAGAGGTCGATGTCGGCCTCGGCGAACGCTATGCCGGCTTTCGCCGCGAGCTCGATCGCGGTCGCGCGGCTGACGCCGGGCAGCACGTAGCGTTCGTGCGGGGTCAGCAGGCGGCCGTCCTTGTAGACGAAGATGTTGGCGCCGAGGCCCTCGCAAAGGTTGCCGTTGACGTCCAGCAGCACGGTCCAGGCCTCGGCATTCTGCGCATGGACCTCGAGGTCGCCGGTGATCAGGTTCAGATAGTTGTGGGTTTTGGCGCGCGGGGTCAGGGCGTCCGGGGCCACGCGGCGGACCGACGGCACGACCACGTCGATGCCGTCGCGGTAGAGGCGCGCGCGCGCCTTGAACGGCAGCGGCATGGATTCGACGATCACGGTCGGGCCGTAGTGGTCCCAGTTGTCGCCCTCGACCCGGTTGATCCCGCGCGAGATCCGCTGGCCGACCCACTGATCCTCGTCCGGCCCGAGCAGGTGCAGGTTGCGCTGGTTGACCTCCTCGCTGACCCTGATCATCTCGGCCGGTGACAGGCCGGGGTCGATGCGCAGGACCTTGAGCGAGCGGTACAGACGCTCGACGTGCTCCCTGATCTTGAACAGGCGGCCGTTGAAGGTGCGCGTCATGTCGAAGGCACCGTCGCCGAAGACCCAGCTGCGGTCCCGGAACGGCACCCGGACCTGGCTTTCCGGGACATAGTCGCCGTTGAAATACGCGATGCGCTCGTTCGCCAGTGCCGTCATGTGACCCTGCCTCCCCCCGTTCAGGCGCTCGACCACCGAGACCGGCGCCATGAGAGCACAGCAAGGCCGCGACCGCCAGCTCTGGCGTTCGAATTCGAGGCCCCCCACAGTGACCAGCCGGGCGGCCGGCGCGGGGTGTCGGTCGCCAGGATCGTGATGCGGATCGGATTCGCGGCGGTGCGCCCTCGGCCCGGACCCCGGCCGGACTACGAAGCATTAACCGGGTGACATTCCGGTTAAGCCTGCTGACGTTCTCTTAACCACCAGCCCCTACACTCGGGTCGACACGGCAGGTGATCGAGCCGCGGGGGGAACCGGTCATGCCATTCGGACTCGCGCCCCGGCTGCCCTCGGACGAGGACCGCGGCCCCGCCTCGATCCTCTGCCCAGACCCATCCCGATCGCGGATGGCCGGCGATCACGAGCTGGCGAGGCGGAAAGGATCGCCGTCGCCGAACTGGCCGGACGTTATGCAACTCTGCCCCGGGAGAAGCCAGTGTTTGATCTCTTGCTCATTGAGGACAACCCTTCGCACGCGCGCCTGATCCAACGCTTTCTCGAGAGCGGCGAGTTCAATATCTGCCACGTCACCGAGCTCCGCGACGCCGTCGAGGAACTCGGCCGCCGCCGCTTCGATGCGCTGCTCGTCGACCTCAATCTGCCCAACTCCTGGGCCAGCGAAACCGTCGACAAGGTCGAGCGTCATGCCGAAGGCATGCCGATCGTGGTCATCAGCTCGGGCCGGCATGAGATCGATCTCTTGAAACAACGCGGCGCCGGCGCTTTGACCCTCCTGGTGAAGGGCGAGTTCGACACCGCCCGGCTGCCCGAGATCCTCGAGAAGGTGATCCTGTCGGGCCGGGCGGCGCCGGCGCCGGCTGGGTCGGACGCGCCCCGGCTCAGCGAGTCCGAGGCGCGAACGGCAGGGTGAAGCTGAACGTGCAGCCCCGGCCCTCGCCTTCGGAGTCGAGCCAGATCCGGCCACCGTGAGCTTCGATGATCCGCTTCACCAGCGCCAGGCCGATGCCCTTGCCGCCGCCCTCGGACTGAAACCGGGCGAACAGCCCGAAGACGTGCTGCTGATAGCGCGGGTCGATGCCCCGGCCGTTGTCCCGGATCGAGCAGACGACCTGCCCGTCGACTCTCTTCGCCTGGATCTCGATCCACGGATCGGGTTGATTGCCCCGGTATTTGATCGCATTCTCGATCAAATTCTGGAAGACCGCCAGCAGACGATTGTAGTCGCCGACGATGACCGGCAGATCGTCGGCGATCCTGAGCGTGATCCGACCGTCCAGGATCTGCCCGCCGAGCAGGCGTTTGGCATGCTCCACGACCTCGCTCAATGAGACCTCTTGGTCGGCCGCGACGACCTGACCATTGCTCGACAGCTCGAGCAGGTCGTCGAGCATGCGTTGCAGGACGTGCGCCGCTTTGGCGATCTCCTCGACGTCCTCAGACAACCGTTTGAGGTCCCTGCTGGCGGTGTCCTGCTGGAGCAGGTCGGCGAAACCGCAGATGGTGATCAGCGGCGCCTTGAGATCATGCGAGATGGTGTAGCAGAAGCGCTCCATCTCCTCGTTCTTGCGCTCCAGGTCGACAATCAGCGCTTCCCGTTCCCGCTCGATGCGCCGGCGCTCGACGATCTCGGCGTGCAGCCGCTCGTTCGCCAGGGCGAGGTTGCGCGAGCCCGTCTCGGCGGCGTCGAGTGCCAGACGCAGGCGCTTCTCGCTCTCGCGCAGCGCGAGATCGGCGGCCCGCCGCTCCAGCGTCATCTGAATGGTGGCGTGCAGCTCCCGGGCCGCAAACGGCTTGACCAGGTAGCCGTAGGGCTTCATGGCGCGGGCCCGCGCCAGCGTCGCGTCCTCCGAGTAGGCGGTGAGAAAGACGACCGGAATCTGGAGATCCTCGGGTAGCTGGGCGGCGGTCTCGATGCCGTCCAGCTCGCCTTCGATGTGGATGTCCATGAGCAGGACGTCGGGGTGCAGCTCGTTCACCTTCTCCAACGCCTGCTTGCCCGAGCCGACGACGCCGACGACCTGATAGCCGAGCTTCGTGAGCTCCTGGCGCAGGTGCATGGCGACGATGCGCTCGTCCTCGACCACCATGATCAGAGTGGCCATGTTCGATTCCTCCCTAAGCATGCTTGGGCAAACGCAGCTCGAAACGGGTGGGACCCGAGCGATGGATGGTCAGCTCCGCCCCCAGCTGCTCGGTGAGCAGCGTCACCAACTGCAGCCCCAAGCTCTCGGCGTGCGCGATATCCAACCCGTCCGGAATGCCGACGCCATCGTCGCTGACCGCCAGCAGCGCCCGCTCGTCCGGCTCATGACGCAGGCCGACGGTGATCTCGCCCGACCGGCCACCCCGGGAAAGCCGTGCTTGAACGCGTTGGTGATCAGCTCGTTGACCACCAGGCCGCAGGGGACGGCGACCTTGATCGGCAGCAGCATCTCGACCGTGTCGATTGAAAGCGCGATCTGGTTCGGCTCGACCGCATAGGATACCGACAGGTTCGGGATCAGCGCATCGAGAAAGCTGCTGAAGTCGATGCGGGCAAAGTCCTGCGACTGATACAGGGTCTGATGGATCAGGGCCATCGACCGGATCCGATTTTGCGCATCTCTGAAGATCTCGATGACCCCCGGGTCCGATATGTTGGGCAATTGAAGTTCCAAAAGACTGTCGACGATCTGCAAGTTATTTTTGACCCGGTGATGAATCTCGCCCAGAAAAACCTCCTTCTCTTTCAGATCGTGGACGATGCGGGCCTCGTTCTGCTTGCGCTCGGAGATGTCGACGATCGCCGACAGGACCATGGTGCCCTCGTCGGTCGCGATCGGGTTGAGCCCGATCTCGACCGGGAACTCGCTGCCGTCCTTCCTGAGTGCGTACAGGTCCCGACCCGCGCCCATCGGTCGCGAGCGCGGCGCGGCGAAGAACGCGCTCCGCATATCCGGGTGGCCATCCCGAAACCGCTCCGGCACCAGCATCTCGACCGGCTGGCCCAACAGCTCGGTCCGGGCGTAGCCGAATACCCGCTCGGCCTGGGCGTTGACCATCTCGATCGCGCCCGCCTGGTTGATCATCACCATCGCGTTCGGCGCCGACTCCACCACCTGGTGAAAGCGCTCCTCGCTTTGCCAGAGGGCGTGCTTCGGGCCCTGGCGACACCGACTCTCGGTCTCGATGAAGTCCGTTGCCATGGGTCACCGTCCCGACCGGCCGCCCGGGCCAGCATGCTGTAGCCTCGTGGACCCCTCAGGGGCCCGGTCGGCAGGTGCCGTTTCGGCCCGCACTAACTATACTTAAGGTAGCCCACATAAATAATCACACAACTATTAATACAAGATTAACAAGATCCGGCCCGAGCGCGGCGTGAGCCCCGTGGTACGCGCATCCTGGGCGCGGCGCGCCGACGGAGCCGCCCGCAGCGCGTAAGGGACTCTTAGACTCAGTCTGGCAGAGTGTCGGCGCCGTCGACTTCGAGGCGTTTGCCGGTGCGCATACTTGCCAGCCTGGTCCAGGAGCACGATCTCGGCCTGATCGCGCTCGCCGCGCTGATCGGCCTGCTGGGGGCGTATACCGCGCTCGCGCTGCTCCAGCGCACGCGGGCGACCCTGGGCCGGGTCAGGCTGGAGTGGCTCGCGACCACGGCGGTCGCCAGCGGCGGCGCGCTCTGGGCCAGCCAGTTCGTCGACCTGCTCGCCTACCGGCCGGGCATGCCGCTGGGCTTTGGCACCGGCTTCACCGCGCTCTCGGTCGCCGCCGGCATCATGGTCACCGGGATCGGCCTCGCGGTCGCGATCGGCGCCCGGCCGGCGGCCGCCCCCTGGCTTGCCGGTGGCATCCTGGGCATCGCCTTCGGCACCATGCACTACCTCGAGATGGCCGGGCTGCAGATCGACGCCGCGGTCGGCTACGATCCGCTCCTGGTTGCGCTCTCGTGGGCGCTCGCGATCGCCCTCGGGGCGTTGGCGATGGTCGTCGCGCGGCCGCCCGAGACGCTCGTCCGACGCGCCCTGGGCGCCGCGCTGCTGACCCTCGCCATGGCGGCCTTGCACTTCACGGCGATCGCCGCGCTCGAGCTCACCTCGGCGCCGTTCGGGCGGCCGCTGGATGCGGGCGTGCCGGCGCTGCTGGCGGTCGCGATCGCGGGGGTCACGATCCTCCTGCTCGGCTTCAGCCTCGGCGGCTCGATCGTCGATCAGCACCTCGCCACGCTCGGCGCCAAGGAGGCGCGGCGGCTGCGGGATCTGGCGGACGCCGCCTTCGAGGGCATCGCGATCCATGCCGACGGCCGCCTGCTCGACGGCAACCGGGCGCTCGCCGAGCTCACCGGGCGGTCGCCGGCGGAGCTGATCGGACGCGACGTCTTGGACTTGATCCCCGAGGCCGAGCGCGCGCGCGAGGGCCCTGGATCACCGAAGGTGCGGAGGGTGCCTACGAGACCCGCCTGCTGCGCGCCGACGGCAGCGATGTCCCGGTCGAGATCCACGTCCGCCGCATGGACTACAACGGTCGCGACGTGTGCGTGGCGGCGATCCGGGACATCAGCGAGCGCAAGGAGGCCGAGGCCCGCATTCATTTCATCTCGAAGCACGATGCCTTGACCGAGTTGCCGAACCGGGTGCTGCTGCGCGACCGTCTCGAGCAGGCGCTCGCCAAGGCGACCGGCTCCGGCCAGTGGGACATGCGCGCCCTCGGCGACCCGGAGATCGCCGTGCTCTGCCTCGACCTCGACGGCCTCAAGGAGGTCAACGATGCCCACGGTCACGCCGGCGGCGATGCGCTGCTCAAGCAGGTCGCGGCGCGCCTGGTGCGCACGGTCCGCGAGCAGGACGCGGTCGCCCGGCTCGGCGGCGACGAGTTCGCGATCGTCCACTCGGGGGTGCGCCAGCCGCACGCCGCCGCCGCCTTCGCCGAGCGCCTGATGGCGGCGATGGCCGAGCCGTTCGAATTCGACAACGAGCCGCTGGTGATCGGCGTCAGCATCGGCATCGCGCTGTTCCCGGCCGATGGCGGCGATGCCGGCACGCTGCTGCGCAACGCCGACACGGCGCTGCGCCGCGCCAAGGCCGACGGCCGCCGCACCTACCGCTTCTTCGAGCCCGAGATGAACGCCGTGCTCCAGGCCCGCCGGGCGCTGGAATACGACCTCAAGCTGGCGCTGCCGCAGGCGCAGTTCGAGCTGCACTACCAGCCGCAGGTCGAGCTCGGGGTCAACCGGATCATCGGCTTCGAGGCGCTGGCCCGCTGGCGGCACCCGAAGCGGGGCATGATCCTGCCCGGCGAGTTCATTCCGCTCGCCGAGGACAGCGGTGTGATCGTCGAGCTCGGCGAATGGGTGCTGCGCACCGCCTGCGCCGCCGCGGTCTCCTGGGCGGAGCACATCCGGATCGCGGTCAACCTGTCGCCGGTGCAGTTCACCCGCAGCGACCTGCCGGCCCAGATCGAGCAGGTGCTCGAGGCGCAGGGGCTCGCCCCGGACGGCTCGAGCTCGAGATCACCGAGAGCGTGCTGGTCAAGGACAGCGAGCGCATGCTGGCGGAGTTCTGGCGGCTGAAGGCGTTGGGGGTGCGGATCGCGATCACCGATTTCGGCACCGGCTACTCGAGCCTGAGCTACCTGCACCGCTTCCCGTTCGACACGATCAAGATCGACCAGTCGTTCATCCGCGCGCTCGGCACCGACACCAACTCGAGCGCGATCGTGCGCGCCGTGATCGGGCTCGGCAAGAGCCTCGGCATCCCGGTGATCGCCGAGGGGGTCGAGACCGCCGGCCAGCTCGAGCTGCTCCGGCGCGAGCACTGCGACCAGGTCCAGGGCTATCTGATCAACCGGCCGATGCCGCTCGCGAGCCTCGAGTACCTGCTCGCCACGGCCGGCATGCTGGTCCCGCCGACGGCGCCGACGGCGCCGGCCCCGCCCAAGCGCAAGTCGGCGGTCGTGACCCCGACCGCGGCGGCTGGCCTGCGCGAGCCGGCGGTGGTCGGCAGCTGACGGCCAGGAGCGTCATTCGCTCAGGATCTGCTTTATCCGGCCAATCGCCTCGTCGACCGCCTGCTCGGGGCTGATGCCGTCGGCGACGACGCGGTGCACGGCGTTGCCCCAGACGTTCTCGTCCCAGATCGGGCCCGAGCGCCATTCCTTTCCCCGCACGCCGGTATCGATCAGATGCGGCCGGGTCAGGACCTGGATCGCCGCGCGCATGCGGTGCGGATCGCTCGGGTCGAGCCAGAACGGCTGTTCAACCAGCTTGCCCATCGGTGGCACCAAGCGATCGCCGGCGAAGGTCAGCCAGTGAGCGAGCCAGCCTTCATCGACGAGGAAGCGGACGAAGTCCTCGGTCAACGAACGATTGCGGCCGTCCTTGAAGACCACCGCGCGGACGATGAATCCTGTAAGCACCACAGGCTGGCCGTTGACGTCGGTCGGCCAGTCAAGGGTAACAACATTCTTACGGTAGTCCTCAAGGCTTTTGGCCCGTAGCGCGCTCGGGATCGAGAGCGAGGTATTCGCGGTCATGACCACGGTCCGCGTAAGGAACGCCTTGTTATTGCCGATGTTCGTCCAGGTCGCCGACGCGGGCGGCGTACAGCCTTTGCGCCAGATTTCCGTGTAAGCCTCCATTGCCCGGATCATTCCGGCCCGGACGTCGGGATCGTCGACCTGGAGCCGCCCGCGCCGGTCGAGCCACGGTGAGCCATAGGCGAGCTGGAACTAGATGAGCTCGTCCGAGGTATCGACAGCGGCCGCCGACATTGGCAGCCCAACACCCCAAATATCGTCGCGGCCCAGGGCCTCGCGCACCGCCGGCTGGACCTCGTCGCACCAGAACGGCCAGAATGCCTCCCAGGTGTGCGGGATGTCATCGAGGCTGAATCCGGCGCGCTCCAGAAGGCTGCTCCAGACGTGGAGGTGATTGGAACCCCGGCCCATCGGCAACGCGTAGAGGCCGCGCCGGCGGGCCTTGCCATCGAACATCATGGCCGCCTCGACCGCATCGGGATCGAACAGATCGAGGAGCCCGCCGAGCGTGCCTTCGAGGTCAACCAGCCGATCCTCGTACGCCCACTGCGGCTGCCCGCGCGCGGCAAAGAAGCTGAACAGGAAGTCGGGCGGCTGGCCGGCCTCGAGGGCGGCCTGAGCTTTGCCGAAGATCTCGTCCGGCGTGGGTTGAATGAGCTCGAGCTGCTTGCCGGTCTTCTGCTCGAAGGCGGCGATGATCTCGCGGACCGCCGCGTCCTCCTGAGGATAGAACCCCTTCTCCCACCAGACGACGAGGTCGGCGGCGCGGGCGCCAAGCGGCGCGAGAATCAGCGTCGCCGCGGCAAGAGCAATGGCTGGCCTGCGCATGAGCATGTCCCCCTGATCCGACATCCCGCGCAAGGGTTGGTTGATGGCCGAGCTTGCGTCCGTCGGGAGTCGGATGCAAGCGCCAGGGTCTGTCATCCTCGCCGCGGCTGGGCGGGAAAGGATGGCCAAAGCCGCCGGCGTCCTGTAGTTTGGCGAGTCGATCGCGCCGAACGACGGCGGAGGCCGCCATGCTGTGGCGTATGGGCGTGCGCGGGCGGTTGCTGCTCGCGTTCCTTGGCATCAGCGCGTTCGCGGTGATCGCCGCGGCGGCGGGGCTCTATTCGTTCGGCGAGGTCGGCAAGGCGCTGGGTCGGATCACCGAGGAGCGGGTGCCGGGGGCGCTCGCCTCGCTCGAGCTGTCGCGTCAGGCCGAGCGGATCGTCGCGGCCGCGCCCGCCCTGCTCGCGGTCCGCTCCGAGGACCAGCTGCGGCGGGTCTCGGGCGGTATCCAGGCCGAGGCCGGTAAGCTCGAGCGCCTGCTCGAGGCGCTGCGGCAGAGCGGTCTGCATCCAGGGGCGCTGGCGCCGCTCGAGCCGGCGGTCGACGGGCTGCGCCGCAATCTCGACGCGCTCGACGCTCTGATCGCCAAGCGGCTCGCGGTCGCGGCGCGCAAGCAGGCGCGGCTCGGCGACCTCGCCGACACCAACGTCGCCACCCAGCGCCTGGTGGCGCCCGGCATCCTGGTGATGGAATCCAAGATCGCCGAGTGGCGCCGCAACAGCGGCGGCGCCGAGCAGGATCCGGCGCAACGCGACGCCGCGACCGCCGTGCTCGGCCAGGCGATCGCCACCTATCTGCCGCAGCAGAAGGCGCAGATCGAGCTGTCGGCGATCAATGACGGCCTGCTCAAGGCGGCGGCCGC
This sequence comes from uncultured Alphaproteobacteria bacterium, assembly GCA_963730195.1. Classification (GTDB taxonomy): domain Bacteria; phylum Pseudomonadota; class Alphaproteobacteria; order Geminicoccales; family Geminicoccaceae; genus DATAOG01. Next base: position 1,715 of record CAVSRN010000081.1, on the reverse strand, counting down.
GCCGACGCAGGCCGACCTGCCGCTGCTCGGCTTCCCGTTGCGCCGCTCGCTGTTCACCCTCGAGGCGCTGGCGAGCGAGTTCGATGCGGGCCTGCGTGCGCGCCTGCTGGAGCGGGTCGCCGAGTTCAAGCGCCTGACCGACGGCGCGGACAGCATCCTCCAGGCGCGGCAGGAGGAACTCGCGATCCTCGCCGACGCCCAGAGGGTGCTCGAGCAGAACGCCGGCCTGACCCACGAGCTCACCGCCGCGGTCGACCGCCTGGTGGGCGACGCGGGCGACGACATCGCCAGAGCCAACCTCGAGGCGCTCGGGGTCCAGCGGTTCGGCGCCGCGGTGCTGATCGGGGTCGTGGCGCTGAGCCTGCTGAGCTCGGGCCTGATCGTCTGGCTCTACGTCGGGCGCAACCTGATCGCGCGCCTGACCGGGCTCAGCGACAGCATGCTGGCGATCGCCGGCGGCAATCTGCGGGCGCCCTTGCCGGCGGCCGGCGGGCGCGACGAGATCGGCCGCATGGCCGAGGCGCTGACCGTGTTCCGCGACACCGCGGTCGAGGTCGAGGAGAAGAACCTGCGCGACCTGCACGCGCTGCTCGAGACCATCGACTACGGCGTGGTGATGCTCGACCCGGATCTCCGCGTGCGCCTGCACAATCGGGCATTCCGCGAGCTGTCGGGGATGCCGGCCGAGGGTCTGGCCGGAGAACCGCATTTTCGCACCGTGCTCGAGACCATCCGGAGTCGGGGAATCTACAGCGTTCTCGATCAGGACTGGGACGTCTATGCGACCCGGCGCCTCGAGGAGATCAGGCAAGGTCAGGCGTTACCCGCCGAGCTGCGCCTCGCCGACGGTCGGATTCTCGAATATCGCTGCGTGCCGCTGGCGGATGGCGGGCGCATGCTGACCTACTACGACTTCACCTACCTCAAGCGCACCGAGGCGGCGCTGCGCGCGGCCAAGGAGCAGGCCGAGCAGGCGAACCGGGCGAAGTCCGACTTCCTGGCCAACATGAGCCATGAGCTTCGGACCCCGCTCAACGCGATCATCGGCTTCACCCGCCTGGTGATGCGGCGCGCCAAGGACGTCCTGCCCGAGCGGCAGCACGACAACCTCGGCAAGATCCTGACCAGTGCCGAGCATCTCCTGTCGCTGATCAACGCCGTGCTCGACCTGTCCAAGGTCGAGGCCGGGCGGGTCGAGGTGCGGCCCTCGGCGTTCGCGCTCGAGCCGCTGGTCGACCAGGGCCTGCGCACGATCGAGCCGATGGTCCGGGAGCGGGTGCGGCTCGCCAAGGTCGTCGAGCCCGATCTGCCGGAGCTCGAGACGGATCAGGAGAAGCTGAGCCAGATCCTGCTCAACCTCTTGGGCAACGCCAGCAAGTTCACCGACGCCGGCAGCATCACGGTGAGCGCGCGCCATCAAGGCGGTCAGATCGTCCTCGAGGTCGCCGACACCGGCTGCGGCATTCCGGCCGACGCCCTCGATCTGGTGTTCGAGGAGTTCCGCCAGGTCGACAGCAGCAGCACCCGCCAGCACGGCGGCACCGGTCTCGGGCTCTCGATCAGCCGCCACCTCGCCCGCCTGATCGGCGGCGAGATCACCGTCGCGAGCACGGTCGGCGCCGGCTCGACCTTCACCCTGACCTTTCCGGTGCGCTACCGGCCGCCACGCGCCGCCCCGGTGTTGGCCCCGGCGGCGGTCGCCGCCGGGGACCCGA
>CAVSRN010000080.1:0-86392 GCA_963730195.1 uncultured Alphaproteobacteria bacterium | reverse complement strand
CGGCGCCCGGGATCAGCTGGTCGAGGAGCTCGACCACCGTGATCTTCGAGCCGAGCTCATGGTAGACGGTCGCCATCTCGAGGCCGATGATGCCGCCGCCCAGCACCAGCAGGCGCTCGGGGATGTCCTCGAGCTCGAGCGCCCCGGTCGAATCCATCACCCGCGGATCGTCCTTCGGGATGAACGGGCAGAAAGATCGCCTGCGAGCCCGCCGCAATGATCGCCTGGGTGAAGCCGATCGTCTTTTGCCGCTCTCGGTCACGACCTCGAGCTGGTTGGGGGAGGCGAATTTGCCGACGCCCTGCACGACCTGGACCTTGCGCTGCTTGGCAAGCCCCGCAAGGCCGCCGGTCAGGCGCCCGACCACGCCGTCCTTCCAGTCGGCAAGCTGCGTCGAGGTCGATCTCGGGTTTTCCGAACTCGAGGCCGTGCGCCGCCATCTCGCGCGCTTCCGCGATCACCTTGGCCGCGTGCAGGAGCGCCTTCGAAGGAATACAGCCGACGTTCAGGCAGACCCCGCCCAGCGTCGGATAGCGCTCGACCAGCACGACCTTGAGGCCGAGATCCGCCGCCCGGAAGGCCGCCGTGTAGCCGCCCGGCCCCGAGCCCAGCACCACGAGCTCGGCCTGGATGTCGCCTTGACCGGGTTCCGCCTTGGCCGGCGCTGCCGCCCGCTTCGGCTCCTCAGCCTTGGGCGCGGCGGGCTCCTCCTTGTCCTTAGGTGGCTCGGGCTTCGCCCCCTCCGCCGCCTTCGTCTCGAGCAGCAGGATCAGATCGCCCTCGGACACCCGGTCGCCCGCTTTGACCTTGACCTTCTTGACCTCGCCGGCGGTGGGGGCCGGCACCTCCATGCTCGCCTTGTCGGATTCGAGCGTGATCATCGGGTCCTCGGCCGCCAGGCGGTCGCCCGCCTTGACGTGGACCTCGATCACCTCGACGTCCTTGAAGTCGCCGATGTCCGGGACCTTGACCTCGGTGGTCGCCATCGTCTTCCTCCCCCCTCAGAGCACAGCCGGCGCACGTCTTCGAGCACATGGACAGGTGTCGGGGTGAAGCGGGCGGCGAGCGCGCCGTCGACCACCCGGTGATCATAGGAGAGGGCGACCGGCAGCATCAGGCGCGGCACGAACGCGCTGCCGTCCCAGACCGGCGCCATCTTGGCCCGCACGACCCCCAGAATTGCGACCTCGGGCGCGTTGACGAGCGGGGTGAAGCCGGTACCGCCGATCCCGCCCAGGCTCGAGATCGTGAACGACGACCCCTGCAGCTCGGCCGAGGCGAGCTTGCCGTCGCGCGCCTTTTTTGAGAGTTCGCCGAGCTCGCGCGAGAGCTGGTCGACGCCCTTCTTATCGACGTCGCGGAGCACCGGCACCACGAGCCCGCCTGGCGTATCGACCGCGATCCCGATGTGCACATATCTCTTGAGGATCAGGTTCTCCTTGTCCGGCGCCAGCGAGGCGTTGACGTCCGGATATTTCCGCAGCGCGGAAACCGCGGCCTTGATCAGGAAGGCGAGCAGGGTCACCCGGTAGCCCTGCTCCCTGGCGGCCGCGTCGAGCTCCTTGCGATAGGCCTCGAGCCCGGTGATGTCGGCCTCGTCCGCCTGGGTCACCTGGGGCACGTTCAGCCAGGCGCGGTGCAGATGCGGCCCCGAAATCTTCTTGATCCGTGACAGCGGCACGGTCTCGATCTCGCCGAACTTGGAGAAATCGACCGGCGGGATCTCGGGGATGCCCGCGCCCGCCGCCGGCGCTGTCGCCGCACCACCCTTGAGATGCGCCTTGACGTCGTCCTTGGTGATCCGGCCCTTCTCGCCGCTGCCCTTGATCCGGTGAGGTCGACCTCGAGCTCGCGGGGAGCCGACGGACGCTCGGGCTGGCATGGACGCCGGCGAAGTCTCGAGCCTCACCATCGGCCTTGGGGGGCGCGGCGGGGGGCGGGCCGCCCCCTCTTCGGGCGCCTCGAGCGGCTCGGCATCGGATTCCTGCACGCCCTCGGGCGAGGGCGGCTGGACCGGCGAGGCCACCTCGCCCGCCTCCATCAGCAGGATCAAATCGCCCTCGGACACCCGGTCGCCCGCCTTGACCTTGATCTCGGCGACCTTGCCGGCGAACGGTGCCGGCACCTCCATGCTCGCCTTGTCGGATTCGAGCGTGATCAACGGGTCCTCCTCCTGGACCTCGTCGCCCGGCTTGGCGATCACCTCGACGATCTCGACGTCCTTGAAGTCGCCGATGTCCGGAACCTTGACCTCCTGCACCCGAGCCATGGCGTTTTTTCCCCTGTTGTCGTCGCCGGATCCTCAGCTCAACGCCTCGTGGAGGCGCGAGATGTGCTCGGGCCCGATCTCGCAGCAGCCGCCGACCAGGCGGGCGCCGGCGGCGATCCACTCCCTTGCGTGCTTCAGGTAGGCATCCGGACCCAGATCCCGCCGCATGCCCAGCGCCGCGATCCCATCGGTCGATCCCCAGCCTGCCGGCACCATGGCAAAGCCGTTGGCATAGCCGCCACAGGGCCAGGGCCCGAGCGCCGCGAGCTCCGGCATCGCCGCGGTGATGCTCTCCGGCGCGCAGCAGTTGGCGAGCAAGCCGCTGACCGGCACCCCTGCGATCGCGGCTGCGGCCTCGCTCACGCGCTCGCCGCTGCGCAGACGGCCGAGGCCGCGATCGTCGAGCGTCCAGGCGACCCAGACCGGCCTGCCGGTCGAGGCCGCACCGCAGGCAGCCGCGCGCGCTTCGGCCGCGCAGGACATGGTCTCGCATAAGAACAGGTCGACGTAGGGCGCCAGAATCTCCGCCTGCTCGCGATAGAGCGGCACGATCTCCTCGAATGGCCGCACCAGGTCCGGCCGGTAGCTGCCGTAGAGCGGGGCAGCGAGCCCGCGATCAGCACCTCCCGATCAAGCTCGTCGCGGGCCTGACAGGCGAGCTCGCCCGCCAGCCGGTTGAGCGCCTCGAACCGGTCGCCGATGCCGGCGTCATCGAGCCGCGGCCGCTTGGTTGAGTAGGTGTTGGTGGTGATGATCCGGGCGCCCGCATAGATGTAGTCGCGATGCACCTCGAGCACGATTGCCGGCGCCTCGAGGAGCGCATTGGCCGACCATAAGCCCTGCGGCCCCCCGGTCAGCCCGCGGCGACGCAGTCCCTGGCCCATACCGCCGTCCATCAGCACCACGCCCGCGGGGAGCGTCACTGCCGGGACTTGGTCCCTAGTCATCGCTTTCACTCGATCAGAGATAGAGCGGATAGGGTTTGTCGTGATCGATCCGATATTTCCTGATCGCGTCCGCGACCACGCCGGGCTTGATCGTGCCCTCGTCGGCCAGCGCCTTCAGCGCCGCGAGTGCACGTGATGGCGGTCGACCTCGAAGTGCCGCCTGAGCCGCTCGCGGGTGTCGCTGCGGCCGTAACCGTCGGTGCCGAGCACGACGTAACGCTGCGGCACGAAGGCCCGGATCTGATCGGCGTACAGCCGGATGTAGTCGGTCGCCGCGATCGCCGGCCCGCCCTGACCTTCGAGGCATTCGGTCACGTAGGCCTTGCGCGCCGGCTCGGTCGGATGGAGGAGGTTCCAGCGCGCCACCTCATGCCCGTCCCGGGCCAGCTGGGTGAAGCTGGTGGCGCTCCAGACATCGGCACTGACGCCAAAATCCTGCTCGAGCAGCTCCGCGGCCGCGAGCACCTCGAGCAGAATCGTGCCCGAGCCCAACAGCTGCACGCGCTTTTTCTTCTCGCGCGCTTTACCGGTCGACTGCAGCCGGTAGAGCCCTTTGACGATGCCGTCCTCGGCGCCCTCGGGCATCGCCGGGTGATGGTAGTTCTCGTTCATCGCGGTGATGTAGAAATAGACGTCGTCGCGGCGCACGAACATGCGCTCGAGCCCGTCGTGGATGATCACCGCCATCTCGTAGGCGAAGGTCGGATCGTAGCTGACGCAGTTCGGCACGGTCGCGGACAGCACGTGGCTGTGGCCGTCCTCGTGCTGCAGGCCCTCGCCGTTCAGCGTGGTGCGCCCGGCGGTGCCGCCGATCAGGAAGCCGCGCGCGCGGCTGTCGCCCGCCGCCCAGCAGAGATCGCCGACCCGCTGGAAGCCGAACATCGAATAGAAGATGAAGAACGGGATCATCGGCACGCCGTGCGCGCTGTAGGCGCTCGCCGCCGCGATCCAGGACGACATGCCGCCCGCCTCGGTGATCCCCTCCTGGAGCACCTGGCCGCTTTTGTCCTCCTTGTAGAACATCAGCTGGTCGGCGTCCTCGGGCTTGTACAGCTGGCCCTTGGCCGAATAGATGCCGAGCTGGCGGAACATGCCCTCCATGCCGAAGGTGCGCGATTCGTCGGGCACGATCGGCACCACGAACTTGCCGATCGTCTTGTCGCGGCAGAGCACGTTCAGGATGCGCACGAACGCCATCGTGGTCGAGATCTCGCGATCGCCGGAGTCCTTGAGCAGCGCATCGAACGCCTTGAGCTCCGGGATCTCGAGCGGCGGCGCGTCGTGCCGGCGCTGGGGCAGAGGGCCGCCGAGCGCTTTGCGCCGCTCCTTGAGGTAGCGCATCTCGTCGCTGTCCTCGGGCGGCCGGTAGTAGGGCGCCTTGGCCAGCTCCTCGTCGCCGATCGGGATCTGGAAGCGGTCGCGGAACGCGCGCACCGCCTCGTCGCCCATCTTCTTCTGCTGGTGGGTGATGTTCTGGCCCTCGCCGGCCTCGCCCATGCCGTAGCCCTTGACCGTCTTGGCCAGGATCACGGTCGGCTGGCCCTTGTGATGCACCGCGGCGTGATAGGCGGCGTAGATCTTGTGCGGGTCGTGGCCGCCGCGGTTGAGCTTCCAGACCTCCTCGTCGCTCATGTCGGCGACCAGCGCCTTCAATTCCTCGTATTTGCCGAAGAAGTTCTCGCGAGTATAGGCGCCGCCCTTGGCCTTGAACGCCTGGTACTCGCCGTCGACCGCCTCCATCATCCGCCGGCGCAGCAGGCCGTTCTGGTCGCGCTCGAACAGGGGGTCCCAGAGCGAGCCCCAGATCACCTTGATCACGTTCCAGCCCGCACCCCGGAAATCCAACTCCAGCTCCTGGATGATCTTGCCGTTGCCGCGCACCGGCCCGTCGAGCCGCTGCAGGTTGCAGTTGATCACGAAGATCAGGTTGTCGAGCTGCTCGCGCGCCGCCAGCGAGATCGCACCCAGGCTCTCGGGCTCGTCCATCTCGCCGTCGCCGCAGAACACCCAGACCTTGCGCCCCTCGGTCTCGACGATGCCGCGGTTGTGCAGATACTTCATGAAGCGGGCCTGGTAGATGCCCATGATCGGCCCAAGGCCCATCGAGACGGTCGGGAACTGCCAGAAATCCGGCATCAGCCAGGGGTGGGGGTAGGAGGACAGGCCCTGGCCGCCGGTCTCCTGGCGGAAGTTGTCGAGCTGGGATTCGGTGATCCGGCCCTCGAGGTAGGCGCGGGCGTAGATGCCGGGCGCGCAGTGGCCCTGGATGTAGACCAGGTCGCCGCCGTGCTCCTCCGAGGGCGCGTGCCAGAAGTGGTTGAAGCCGACATCGTAGAGCGTGGCCGAGGAGGCGAAGCTCGCGATGTGGCCGCCGACGTTGGTATGTTTGTTGGCGCGCACGACGGTTGCGAGCGCGTTCCAGCGCGTGAAGCAGCGGTTGCGCCATTCCAGGTGGTAGTCGCCGGGCGCCTTGACCTGCTGCGCGAGCGGGATCGTGTTGACGTAGGCGGTTTTCGCCGTGAACGGCAGATCGGTCCCGGCCTCGTGCGCCCGCTCGACCACCTGCTCGAGCAAAAAGCGCAGGCGCTCGGTGCCCTCGAATTCGAGCACCGAATCGATCGATTCCAGCCATTCGCGGGTCTCGGCCGGGTCGATATCGCCGTTGAGCTTGGCTTCCGCTGCCATGGCGGTTTTCCCTCCCTCTTGACGCGGCGCGCCGCGTCGGCTCAATCCGCGGCTTCGGATATCGGCGTACGGCGCTCCGCCACGCCAGGGCTTCGAGCCCCTTCGGCACCGGCCCGCCGGTCGCCCAGTCGAGCAGGGCCGCGGTATGCACGATCGGGATCGCGGTGCCGGCCGCGATCTGGGTGATGCAGCCGATGTTGCCGGTCGCGATCAGGTCCGGCTCGAGCCGCTCGATGTTCTGGACCTTGCGCGCGCGCAGCCGGGTCGCGATCGCCGGCTGCAAGAGATTGTAGGTGCCGGCCGAGCCGCAGCAGAGATGGCCCTCGGGCACGTCCTTGACCACGAAGCCCGCGTCGCTCAGGAGCTGCTTCGGCTGGACGCGGATCTGCTGGCCATGCTGCATCGAGCAGGCCGAGTGATAGGCGACCACGAGATCCGGAACCTCGATCGGGGGTTTCAGCCCGAGCTCGGTCATGAGCTCGGTGACGTCCTTGGTGATGGCGCTGATCCGGGCGGCCTTCTCGGCATAGGCGGCATCCTCCCGGAGCATGAACCCGTAGTCCTTGACCGTGGTTCCGCAGCCCGAGGCGTTGATCACCACGGCATCCAGGCCCGGGCCCTCGAGCTCGCGCCACCAGGCGTCGATGTTCGCCCTGGCAGCGCGCAGTGCCTGCCGCTCCTTGCCCATGTGGTGGGTGAGCGCGCCGCAGCAGCCGGACCCTTGTGCGACCACGACCTCGACGCCGTGCCGGGTCAGGAGCCGGATCGTCGTCTCGTTGATCTCGGGCGCCAGGACCTGCTGGGCGCAGCCGCTCAGCAGCGCGACCCGTGCGCGCCTCGGTCCCTTCGGCCGCAAACACCTGCGGCCGGTCGACCGGCGAGGGCGCGGGATCGAGCTCGGCGCCAGCTCGAACAGGGTCCGCAGGCGCCCCGGCAGGAAGCGCGCGAGCGGCCGGGCCAAGCCAGGCGCCAAGTAGCGAAAAACGGAACAGGACGGGCCGCGGCAGCACGGTCGCCAGCAGGTTCCGCAGCAGCCGTTCGGGCAGGGGCCGGCTGTAGGTCTGCTCGATGTGCTTCCGGGCGTGGTCGACCAGATGCATGTAGTGGACATCGGACGGGCAGGTGGTCATGCAGGCAAGGCAGGAGAGGCAGCGGTCGATGTGCTTGACGACCTGGGCGTTCGCCGGCTTGCTGTTCTCCAGCATGTCCTTGATCAGGTAGATCCGGCCGCGCGGGCTGTCGAGCTCGTCGCCGAGCAGGACGTAGGTCGGGCAGGTCGCGGTGCAAAAGCCGCAGTGCACGCAGCGGCGCAGGATGCCCGCCGACTAGCGGACCTCCGGATCGCTCAGCTGCTCGGCCGTGAAGGTGGTCTGCATGCCTCCGCCTCGATGCACGCGCAACGCGCGCAGCTGCTCTGCCGGCGTCTAACATCGAGATCCAAGGTGGTCTTGGCAAGCCGGCGCACCTATCATGCGCCTCGGCTGGCGAGGCCGGATGGAGGACGCATGGCGGTGGCAGCGAGCGGACCGGACCGGAGTGGGTCGTCACGCGATCGGCTGATCGGCCTGGTCACGAAATGCTCGCTGCTGCGCGGCGGCCAGATCAAGCTGGTCTCGGGCGCCTCCTCCTCCTTCTACTTCAACATGAAGCCCACCTGCTTCGACCCCGAGGGCGCGGCCCTGATCGCCGAGCTGGTGCTGGCCGAGGCCCTGCGCGACGGGGCCGAGCTGGTCGGCGGGCTCGAGATGGGTGCGGTCCCGATCGTCGCCTGCGTCGCCCAGCTGAGCTTCCTCCGCGGCCGGCCGATCGCCGGCTTCTTCGTCCGCAAGGCGGCCAAGGAGCACGGCACGCGGAAAATCGTCGAGGGCCTGGCCGAGAGCGTCCCGATCGCCGGCCGGCGGGCGCTGCTGCTCGAGGACGTGACCACCACCGGCAACTCGGTGCTGCGGGCGGTCGAGGCCGCGCGCGAGGCGGGCGCAACGGTCGAAACCGTGGTCACCATCGTCGACCGCCTCGAGGGCGCCGCGGCCAACCTCGCCAGCCACGACCTCCGGCTGGTCGCCCTCACCACCGCCCGGGACTACGAGATCGCGCCCTGACCGCGCGGCGCTGCCGGTCGGTCAATGCGCCGATAGCGCATCGCTCAGAAGGTGTTCGGCAGCCCGGCCTGCTTTAGAATGCCATTGGCCGTATGCCGGGATCTGATCTTGTGATCGACTGGAAATCTACGATCTGTCAGTGGGCTATGCCAGATTTCGTGATCGCCCCTTGCCTTTGCGCTCAACCCAGCAGCCGGCGCTCTTGAGGAGCTTCCTGACTGTCGGCGCATAGTCGGCCACTAAGCTGGATAGCGGTGAGCGCGGTCGCGCGCTACCAGACTGAAAGGAAACTCGTCATCAGTGGCCACGCCGTTCGCCTCGAGAAGTTCAGGAATCAACGCCCGTAGTTTGTTCACCAGCGCCTCCAAGTTCTCGGCTTCGGTCACGAGTCCGGGCACATTTTCGCTTTCGGCAACCCAGACCGCCGCCTCGGCGTCCCAGGTTGCCGTGACAGTAAACTCCTGGTTCATATTGACCAAGCTCCCATGGGCGCGGTCGCTGATTGGAGCCACTGGCGCCTTCGCTCTATGTAAGCTCGCCCGGTCGGCCTGTCCATGTTTCAGCCAAACGGCTGCCCGCTCTGTTGTCCTCGACGGCTTTTCTGCTACCGTAGCGGCAACCGTACGTTTGGCGTGCGGACGCCGGGGCCAGGCAAACCGAGAGGGTGGCGTTGAAAATCACCAGAGTGCGGGTGCGCAAAGTCCGCGGCACCATGCCGACCGAGGGGCCGTTCTGGGAGGAGCGGCTGGTCCGGCCGATCGACGTTTATCCGGACTTCCGCGCCGAGCACTACCTCGGCGAGTACGGCCGCCAGATCGGTGACCGCGGGCTCGAGATCGAGGCGTTTTTCCTGACCATCGAGACCGATGATGGCGTCAGCGGCCTCTCGGGGCCGTTCCGCGAGCCCTGCGCCCATATCGTCGCCACGCAACTCCGGCCGATTCTGGTCGGAAAAGACCCGCTGGCGAGCGAATATCTCTGGGACGTGATGCATCGCCTCCTGGTGCACGGCCGCCAGGGCGAGGCGATGTTCGCGATCAGCGTCGTCGACTGCGCGCTCTGGGACCTGAAGGGCAAGTGGCTGGGCCAGCCGGTCTGGCGGGTCCTGGGCGGACCGACCAGGGACCAGATTCCGGCCTATGCCAGCATGCTGGGCTATGCCGTGCTCGATCCGGGCCTCGTGCGCGAGCGCGCGCTGATGGCCAAGGAGCAAGGCTACCGCGCCCAGAAATGGTTTTTCCGGCATGGGCCGATGAGCGGGGCCGAAGGCCTCAAAAAAAACGTCGAGCTGGTCAGGACGCTGCGGGAAACCCTTGGCGACGACGACGAGATCATGCTCGACTGCTGGCAGAGCTTCGATTTTCCCTATCTCCTGGCGCTGGCCGCGCGGATCGAGGAGTTCCGCCCCTGCTGGCTCGAGGAGCCGGCGATGCCCGACCGCATCGAGACCTACCGGCGGTTCAAGGAAAAGACGAAAATCCCGCTCGCCGGCGCCGAGCACGACTATACGAGATGGGGCATGCTGCGCTTCATCGAGAAGGGCGCGCTCGACGTCTACCAGCCCGATCCCTACTGGTGCGGCGGCCTGTCCGAGACCCTCAAGATCGCGGCGCTGACCACGACCCACGACCTGATCTGCATCCCGCACGGCCACTCGACGCCGGTCAACGCCACCTTCTCGGCGCTGCAGTCGCCGATCCACACCCCCTACCAGGAATTTCTGGTCAAGTGGAACGCGGTCCACCAGTTCTGGTTCGAGACCCCGCTCGAGCCGCAGGGCGGGGTGATCCGGCTGCCGGAGTTCCCGGGTTTGTGCCCGCCGCTCGACGAGAGCAAGATAGCGGCGAGCGAGGAGCTTTGAGCCCGCTGCCACCATCGTCCCTGGGTCAACCTGCTCGGGTCAAATGACCGCAATCAGGGAGATCAGCATGATGTTTCGGTTGAACCGTCGACGCACGTTGCAGGGCCTCGGCGCCGCGCTCGCCGGCACCACCATGCTGGGCCGCTGGCGCCCGGCCCAGGCCAAGCTCGCGGTCGCCAACCCGACCCCGCCCGACTACCCGATCGAGGACGGCGCCAAGCTGCGGGTGCTGCGGCCGTCCAAGTTCGTCCAGGGCGACGAGGACCTGTTCAACGCCAATACCAAGAAGTTCACCGACAAGTACGGCGTCGAGGTCAAGGTCGACAACCAGAGCTGGGAGGACCTGCGGCCGCTGACCTCGGTCTCGGCCAACGTCGGCTCCGGCCCGGACGTCGTGCTCGCCTGGCAGGAGGACCCGCAGCTGTTCTCGGACAAGCTGATCGTCCTGAACGATCTGGCCGCCTATCTTGGCGAGAAGTACGGCGGCTGGTTCCCGGTCGCCGAGATCTACGGCAAGAGCGCCACCACCCACGACTGGGTGGCGCTGCCGTTCGGCGGTGGCGGCTCGACCATGGTCTATCGCCAGTCCTGGCTCAAGGAGGCGGGCTACGACGACGTGCCCAAGGACTTCCCGGGCTTCCTCGAGCTCTGCAAGGCGCTCCAGGCGACCAAGCATCCGGCGGGCTTCGCCCTTGGCCATGCGGTCGGCGACAGCGGCTGGACCGACTGGGTGCTGTGGGGTTCCGGCGGCGCCATGATCGACGAGCAGCAGCACGTCATCATCAACAGCCCCGAGACCATCGAGGCGCTGAAGTACGCCAAGTCGCTCTACGACACCTTCATCCCGGGCACGCTGTCCTGGCTCGATCCGTCGAACAACAAGGCGTTCATCGCCGGCGACCTCGGCCTGACCGCCAACGGCATCTCGATCTACTACGCCTGCAAGACCTCCAAAGACCCGGCCACCAAGGCGCTCGCCGACGACATCCAGCACGCCTCGTTCCCGATCGGCTCGGTCGGCTTCCCGAGCCAGGGCACGCTGGTGATCAACGCGATCATCTTCAAATACACGCCCTACCCGAACGCGGCGCGCGAGTATCTGCGCTTCATGATGGAGGAGGAGCAGTACGCCGCCTGGCAGGAGGCCAGCCTCGGCTACTGGTGCCACCCGCTCAAGGCCTACGACAACAACCCGGTCTGGACCGAGGACCCGAAGGCGCTGCCCTATCGCGACGTCATGCGCAACGCCCTGCCGCAGAGCTACAAGGGCCCGCCGAGCGAGGCGTCGGCCGCGGTCAAGGCGGACTTCGTCTCGGTCGACATGTTCCAGGCGGTCTGCGCCGGCCAGTCGACCCCCGAGGAAGCCGCCGCCGAGGCCGAGCGCCGCGCCAAGCGCTACTTCCGCAGCTGACGCATTCCGAGCTTCCGGGACCGACTCGCGCGGGGCTTCGCCCCGTGCGAGCGCCCCGTCCGCCGGCCCAGTCCCGGTCGCGGCCCGGACGAGGCGGTCTCGTCCCGACCCGCCCGATCCCAACATGTCGAGAAATACGAGGGCTCTTAGTTAGTTAGCGGGGTCGAACGTGCCAGCGGAGGGACCGCGTTGCGCCCGGATCGATGTCGGTGCTCGTGACGGCGACGCCGTACGTCGGGTGCGTCACGATGCGACGGGCCGTGCGCTTCGGAACGCGGCTCGGGTCAAGGTCGGATCAACAGCGCATCAAGCATCGGGGCAGGAAAACCGCGGGTCAGGGGGCGCGAAATCGCTTGGATGGAGGCCAGGTTGACCGGATGGAGGCGGGTCGTTCTGACCGTCCCCTGATCGGAAGTCAAAGAGGCGACACGATGCGCCACGTGAAAGTGAAAGAGGCGACAGGACGGCCGCCAGAATCCGCGAATCTGCGCCGTGGCCGTGATCTTTGCCGACTCAATTCAGTCAAGGATGTGTGGGAACGACTTTCAGCGCGCAGCGTCGAAAGACTTATATTGTGGACTTAGTGGGCGCGTGCAGATGAATTGGTCGGACAAGCGACCGCTGCTCCGGCCTCGGCCCTGAAGCTCTACTCCGCGGGCGTGGTCGAGCGGGCTCGCAGCGCCTGCTCCAGCGCCCGCTCGATCGCCCCGATCGGGTGGGTGAAGCGGGCCAGAAGGTCGTACAGCACCGGGGTCACGAACAGGGTCAGCGCCGAGGCGATGCCGAGGCCGCCGATCACCACGGTGCCGATCGCGGTCCGGCTCTCGGCGCCGGCACCGGAAGCCAGCGCCAGCGGCACCGCGCCCAGGATGGTCGAGACCACGGTCATCACGATCGGCCGCAGCCGCAGCACCGAGGCCTCGACCACCGCGTCCCGGATCGAGCGGCCCTCGTCGCGCAGCTGGTTCGCGAACTCGACGATCAGGATGCCGTTCTTGGCCATCAGGCCGATCAAGAGGATGATCCCGATCTCGCTGTAGATGTTCAAGGAATTGCCGGTCAGCCAGAGCGAGAGCAGCGCCCCCGAGACCGCGAGCGGCACCGAGAGCATGATGATCAGCGGGTGGACGAAGCTCTCGAACTGGGCCGCGAGCACCAGGAACACGATCAGGAGCGCGAGGCCGAAGGTGACCGCGACCCCGCCCGAGGTCTCGAGGAACTGCTGCGACTGGCCGGCGAAGCCGAGCTTGGCCTCGGGCGGCAGGGTCTCGGCCGCGAGCTCGCGCATGAAGCGGATCGCGGAGGCCAGGTCGTAGCCCTCGGCGAGCGCCGCCGAGATGGTGATCGAGGGCAGGCGGTTGTAGCGCCGGAGCGCCGGCGCGGCCGCCCCCTCGTCGAGATGGACCAGCGCCGCGAGCGGCACCAGCTCGTTGCTGGTGGTCGAGCGCACGAAGATGTTGGCGAGATCGGTCGGCGTCCGCCGGTCCTCGGCGCGCGCCTGGACGATCACCGGATACTCGCGGCCGCGATCGATGTAGCTGGTGATCTGGCGCGACGCGAGCATGGTCTGCAGGGTCAAGGCGATGGTCTCGGCCCCGATCCCGAGGTCGTCCGCCTTGTCGCGATCGATCAGGACGTCGAACTGCGGCTGGTTCTGCTCGAAGTCGGTCTCGACGTTGAGCAGGCCCGGATTGGCCTGCGCACGCTCGATGATCGCCTGGCTCCAGCGCTTGACGTCCTCGTAGTCCGGACCGCCGATCACGACCTGGAGCGGCGTCCGGCTGCCGTGCAGCCCGAGGCCCGCCGGGCTGACCGGGAACGCCCGCGCGCCCGGCAGCGCCGAAAGGTCGGGCATGAGCGGCCGCATGATGGCCTGCTGACCCCGTGCGCGATCGCCCCAGGGCGCCAGCCGCGCGACCACGAACGCCTGATGCGGCTGGCCGCCGCGGCCGACGATCGCGAAGATCCGCGTCACCTCGCCGCTGGCGCGCAGGGGCTGCAGGATCGCCTCGACCTTGCGAACCTGGTCGTCGGTAGCGCCGACGGTCGACCCCTGGGGTGCGGTGACCGGGATGAAGAACACGCCCCGGTCCTCGGTCGGGGTCAGCTCCTGCGGCAGGGCGCGGTACAGCCCCCAGGAGGTGCCGGCGATCAGTGCCGCCACCAGCAGGACCAGGACCGGCGCGTCGAGGGCGCGCCCGAGCAGCGCCCCGTAGCCGCGCGTGACCACGCGCGTGATGCGCGCCTGCAGCCGGGCGCCGGCACCGCGGCCTTCGGCGCCCTTGAGCAGTTTGGTGCAGAGCGCCGGACAGAGGGTGAGCGCCACCAGCATCGAGAGCAGCACGGCGACCCCGAGCACGAAGCCGAACTCGGTGAACAGCCGGCCCGCCTGGCCTTGGAGGAAGGAGATCGGCACGAACACCGCGATCAGGGTGAGCGAGGTCGCGATCACCGCGAAGGTCACCTGGCGGGCGCCGAGCACGCCCGCGACCAGCGGGCTCTCGCCGAGCTCGATCCGGCGCTGGATGTTCTCGAGCACCACGATCGCGTCGTCGACCACGATCCCGATCGCGAGGATCAGCGCCAGGAGGGTCAGGACGTTGATCGAGAAGCCGAGCGCGTAGATGCCGATGAAGGCGCCGATCACCGCGACCGGGATGGTGACCGCCGGCACCGCGGTCGCGCGCGCCGAGGCGAGAAACGCGAAGATCACCAGCACGACCAGCACGACCGCGATCCCGAGCGCCTTGAGCACCTCGTGGATCGACCGGTTGATGAAGACCGCGTCGTCCGAGCCGATCTCGACGTCCATGCCCGCGGGCAAGGTCGGGCGGATCAGATCGAGCTGCGCGCGCACCCGGTTCGAGATCGCGATCGTGTTCGCCTGCGACTGGCGCAGCACGCCGAGGCCGACCGCCTGATGCCCGTCGGAGCGGACGATCGTGGTGTCATCCTCGACGCCGCGCTCGATCTTGGCGATGTCGCCGAGGCGGACCGGATAGCCGTCGATCCGCTCGAGCACGATGTTCTCGAACTGCGAGGCCCGCGTCAGCCGGCTGTCGGTGCGGACGGTGAACTGACGCAGCGTCGACTTGAGCTCGCCGGCCGGCAGCTCGACGTTGTTGCGCTGGAGCGCGCTCTCGACGTCGTCGACCGTGAGGTTGCGCGCCGCCATCGCCCGCCGGTCGAGCCAGATCCGGATCGCATAGCGCCGCTCGCCGTAGACATTGACCTGAGCGACGCCATCCAGGGTCGCCAGCCGGTCGACCAGGTAGCGCTCGACGAAGTCGGTGATCTCGGCCGGGCTCATCCGATCGCTGGTGACCGCGATCCGCATCACCGGGTCGGAATCGCTGTCGTTCTTGGTGATCCTCGGCTCGTCGACCTCGTCCGGCAGCTTGGCGCGCACCCGGGCGACGGCGTCGCGCACGTCGTTGGCGGCCTCGTCGATGTTGCGCCCGGGCTCGAACTCGATCACCGTGCGCGCCCGGCCGCGCTGGCTGGTCGAGCCGATCGTCTTGATCCCGGCGATGCCCGCGACCGCGCCCTCGATCACCTCGGTGATGTCGGTGTCGACGATCTCGGGCGCGGCGCCGGTGTAATCGGTGCTGACGCTGATCACCGCCGCGTCGACGTCCGGCAGCTCGCGGATCGGCAACCGCAACAACGACGCGATCCCCAGGACCACGATCAGCATGCTGAGGACGGCCGCGAACACCGGCCGCTTGATGCAGAAGTCGGACAGGCTCATCCGCCGCTCTCAGCCGTGTCCGGCCGGGCGTCGGTGGCCTCGCCCGCGACCTTGACCGCGACCCCGTCGCGCAGCCGCTGCAGGCCGCTCTGGACGATCACGTCGCCGGCCGCAAGGCCGTCCAGCACCTCGACGGTGCCGGCCTCGCGCTGGCCGAGCCGGACCTCCTGGCGCGCCGCCCGCGCGTCCCGGACCTTGAACACGTAGGTGCTGTCGCCCTCGGCCAGCACCGCCTGCTCGGGGATCAGCACCGCCGGCCGCTCCTCCAGGACCACGGTCACGTGCATGAACATGCCCGCCGGCAGGACCAGGTCCGGGTTGGGAATCACCGCGCGCACCCGGAACGCGCGCGAGACCTGGCCGACCCGGGTGTCGATGGTCGCGATCTTGCCCTCGAAGGTGCGGCCCGCGAACGCCGGGGTGGTCGCGCTCACCGGCTGGCCGCGGCGCACCCGGCCGAAGTAGATCTCCGGCACGCTGAACTCGATCTCGAGCTCCGCCAGATCGTCGAGGGTGGTCAGCACCGTGTCGTTGTCGACCCGCGCCCCGACGTCGATCCGGCGCATCCCGACCACGCCCGCGAACGGCGCCCGGACGGTGCGGTCGGCGAGCTGCTTCTCGGCCCCGGCGAGCCGGGCCTGGGCGCCATCGAAGGCCGCCTGGAGCTGGTCCACGGTCGCCTGCGCGACCGTGTTGCCGGTCCGCAGCTTCTGGGCGCGCTCGAGCGCCAGCTCCGCCTCGCGGAGCGCGGCCTGCGCCTCGGCGACCGCGGCCTGCTCCATCCGGTCGTCGAGCCGGATCAGCACCGCGCCGGCTGCCACCTGCTGGCCCGGCTCGAGGTCGATCTCGGCGATCCGGCCGGCGGTCAGCGCGACGATGTCGACCGCCTGGCGCGCCAGCGTGGTGCCGACCGCCTCGATCCGCTCACGCATGGTGCCGGCGGCCGCGGTCGCGGTCTCGACCGGCACCGCGCTCGGCCCGCGGCCGACCGCCGCCGCTGCCTCGCCCTCGACCGCCATCCGATGATAGGCGAACCCGGCGGCGCCGACGATCAGCAGCAGGAGGCCGCCGATCACGAGCTGCTTGCCTACCGACACCGCCTCACTCCTGGCAGGCGACGCCCGATGCCGCCGCCCGCTGCGCCCAGACGTCGATCCGCGCCCCGCGGCCCGGCCCGCCGACCAAGATTTCGGCCGCAGACTCCTCCATCGCGATTAACAAAGCATCGCGCGGGCCTCGGGTCCACAACCATCGTGCCGGGCCGGCAGCCAGCCTAGCCGGCATCGCTGCGGATCAACATCAGCCGGTCGGTGCCCGATTCCGGCGCCCAGACCTCCCCCGGGCGGCCGAGGATCTGGCGCACCTCGGCGCCGGGCGCGCTGCCCGGGAAGCTCGTGAAGGTCTCGGTCCGCGGGTCGAAGCGGACGACCGCATTGGCGCCGAAGTCGCTGAGCCAGACGATGTCCTGGTCGTCGACGTAGACCGCGTAGGTCCGGGGCGCGGCCCCCGGCAGCCGCCAGCTCCGCCAGGCCCCGCTCGAAGGGGTGTAGCGGCTGACCTGGCCGGCGTTCCATTCGCTGACCCAGATCTGGCCTTTGGAGTCCGCCCAGACCCGCCTGGCACCCTGACCAGGGGTCGGCGGCTCGATCACGGTCGCCGCGCCGGTCCTGGTATCGACGTGGCCGAGGTAGCTGCCGGCGAGCGAGGCGAAGTAGATCTCGCCGGCCGGGGTCGCGGTGATGCCGTAGGGGCCGCGCCCCTTCGGGGCCTCGAACAGCTGCATCGCGCCGCGCGCCGGATCCAGCCGGCCGTAGACGCCGCTCTGGCCGGTGAACCAGAGGCTGCCCGCGCCATCGAAGGCGGCGGTGTTGAGATTGGCGTAGCCGGCGTCGCCGGGCAGCGGATAGACGGTGATCTTCCGGGAAGCGGGATCGAAGCTCACGATCGCGTTCTGGCCGCCGTCGGTGATCCAGGCCTTGCCGTCGGGCCCCGGGATCACGCCGTGCGGCGCCGAGCCGTCGCCGAGCGGCACCTGCTCGATCGCGCCGGTCGAGGGATCGAGGATGCCGAGCGCGCCCTGAGCCTGCGCCGTGTACCAGACCTTGCCGTCGGGCGCGGGGGCGGCGTCATGCGGGTGGGCGCCCGCCGGCAGATCGAAGATCTGCACCCGGTCCGCGGCCAGCGCCGGCGCGGCGGCGAACAGCGCCGCCAGGATCAGGCCTGAGCGATTGCGGGCGGTCATGAGCTTGCCCTCCTCGGGGCTCAGCCGGCGAGATGCTGCTTCAGGAAGTCGATCGTGCGCGACCAGGCGAGCTCGGCCGCGGCTTGGTCGTAGCGCGCCGGATTGGTGTCGTTGTGGAAGGCGTGGTTGACCCCGTCGTAGACGTAGACCTGGTACTCGACGTGGTTGGCCTTAAGCGCCTTCTCGAAGTCCGCGATGCCGGCGTTGGTCCGTTTGTCGAGCCCGGCGTAGTGCAGCAGCAGCGGCGCCTTGATCCTGGCGACGTCCTCGGTCTTCGGCTGGCCGCCGTAGAAGGCGACCACGGCGTCGACCTCGGGCGCGTGGACCGCGACCTGGTTGGCGAGCGAGCCGCCCCAGCAGAAGCCGACCACGCCGACCTTGCCGGTGGTGCGCTCGTCGGCCTCGAGGAAGGCGACCGCGGCGACCGCGTTGGCAACGTTATCCTCCGGATCGACCCGGGTGATGATCCGGCGCGCCTCGTCCTCGTCCGCGGGCGTGCCGCCGATCGGCGAGAGGAAGTCCGGGGCGAGCGCCACGAAGCCCTCGAGCGCCGCGCGCCGGGCGACGTCCTCGATATAGGGGTTGAGGCCGCGGTTCTCGTGGATCACCACGACCCCCGGCAGCTTGCCGCTCGCGTCCGCCGGGCGCGCGAGATAGGCTTTCACCTCGCCGCTCGCCCCCGGAAAGGTGATCTGCCCGGTGGTCAGGCGAGGGTCGTCGGCGCCGATCATCGCCGCCTTGGCGTAGTCGCAGCGCAGCAGCGGCAGCAGCGCCAGGGCCGCGGCCGTCCCGCCGGCCAGCGCCGCGAGCCGGTCCATGAACGACCGCCGGTCCAGCCGCGCGTGGGTGTACTCGTCGTACAACTCGATGATGTCCTGCCGCATGCTCCGCCTCCCGATCCTGATCCCATTCTAGAGCCTTTGGCGGCCGCGCCACAGCCCATCGCCATTCACGTCCTGGTGGGCGGCCGCCCGCCGCCGGGCGCTGCCGACGGCGGGCGGAGCTTTCGTGGCGGCGGTCAGCCCCGGTCGCCGTCAGGACCCCCCCGGCGTTCGCGACCGTGGTCGTGCATCCGCTCCTGCATCCGGTCCTGGAACCGCTGGTGCAGCTCGTCCTCGGTCACCTGGCCGTCGCCATTGGCATCGAGCCGGTCGACGACGTGGCTGAAGCGCACGGTGAACTCCTCCTGGGTCACCTCCGCGTCGCCGTTCACGTCGAGCGCCTGGAAGCTGCGCACCATCGCCCGATGCATGGCGTCCAGCCAGAGCGCCTGGTACTCCTCGAGCGACAGCATGCCGTCGCCGTTCTTGTCGAAGGCCGCGAAGCGGTCCTGGCGCACCTGGTCGATCTCGGCCTGGGTCAGCTTGCCGTCATGGTTGGTATCGAAGGTCTCGAACAGACCCTCGGCGAAACCGCCATGCTGGCCCCCGCCGCCCCAGCCGCCCCAGCCGCCCCAGCCGCGATGTCCGCCCCAGCCGCCATCGGCCAGGCTGACGCCCGCGAAGGTGGTGGCGCCGAGCGCGAGCGCGCCCGCCGTCAGTAGAAGCTTGGTCGTCCTGGTCATCTTTGAACCTCGTGGGTTGCTGTCGTTCCGATGACCCGCAGGAAAGCAAATAAACGTCAGGGAAGTTCGTCAGACCCAGCCCGAAAGTGTCGGCAAGTGTACCAGCCGGCAGCCTTGACACAGTTTGATACAATTTCCCGGGCCAGCGGTCCGGAGCGGCGCGTCCGTTGCGGCGCGCGCGCGACAGCAAAAAGCCCGGACGGCTGCCCGTCCGGGCTGATCGCATCAGGCTCATGGGGGTTCAGTCGCCGGTCGCGACCACCTCCCAGGAGCCGTCGGGCTGCTGGCAGGCGGTGCCGTAGGCCTGCTCGATGCGGCCGCCGACGGTCACGTTCTGCTGGAACTCGCGGCAGTAGCGGCCGAGCGTGCTGGTGCCCTCGCGGACCGCGGTCACCGAGCCCGAGGCGCCGCCTTCGTGCCAGGTGATGCCTTCGCCGATCGGGGCGGAGGTCGCCCGGATCTGCGCCGCCTCGAGGGCCCGCTCCTGCGCCTGGTCGAAACTGTCGAGCACCTTGAGCGTGATCGCGGTGAAGGCGAGCCACTTGTAGGCGTCGTCATCGGTGCGGTAGTGGCCGTAGCCGGCGTAGAGGGGACCATGCGGCCTGACCACCACGACGTTGCGATAGTGGCGGATCCGGGGCGCCGGGACGACCACGACGTGGCGACCCCGCTGGATCGGAGCCGCGCCCCGACCGGGTCGGCCGTGGTCCCAGCGCCCGGGGCCGCCTTGGCCCGAGCCACCCTGCCCGTGCCAGGACGCATTTGCCGGGATCGGGACCACGCCGCGGCCCGGGAAGGCGTATTGGGAATGGTCCCGGCCCTGCCAGGGCGAATTGGCGGCCGCCGGCAATGCCGTACCGAGCAGCGGCAGCGCGGCCAGCGCGGCAACGAGTTCGAACGATTGATCGTCATGCTCGTCTCCTCGATTTCCTCGGCAGCGCGCGGGCATCCAACGTCCTGCCTGCCCACCGCCTGCCTGCAACGCTGCCGATTGGAACAGCCGGATGTCCCGGGAGTTCGTCGGCCAGAGGCGAAAGTGTCAGCAAGTGTGACGAGTCTCGGGGCTGACATGGTTTGATACAAAATTGGCCGCTGCGGCCGCGGCCGCGCGCGCCATACTGCTGGCGCGACAAGGAGCTCGAGGTCCGAATGGACGCGTCTGCGCATATCCTGGTGGTCGACGACCATCGCGAGATCCGGGACCTGCTGGCGAAGTATCTCGCCAAGCACGGCTTTCGCATCAGCACCGCCGAGACCGCCGCCAAGGCGCGCAAGCTGCTCGAGGCGAGCGCGGTCGATCTCGTGGTGCTCGACATCATGATGCCGGGCGAGGACGGCCTGTCGCTCTGCCGGCATCTGCGCGCCACCAGCGAGCGGCCGGTGATCATGCTGACCGCCATGGCCGAGGACACCGACCGGGTGATCGGCCTCGAGATGGGCGCCGACGACTACGTGGTGAAGCCGTTCAACCCGCGCGAGCTGCTGGCGCGGATCAAGGCGGTGCTCCGGCGCACCAACAGCCTGCCGCAGCAGCGTCAGCCGGTCGACGCCGAGGTCCTGCGCTTCGACCGCTGGGTCCTGCAGGTCGCCAGGCGCGAGCTGGTCGGCCCGGACGGCGTCGCGATCCCGCTCAGCACCGCGGAATTCCTCCTGCTGAGCGCGCTGCTCAACCATCCGCGCATGGTCTTGAGCCGCGACCAGCTGCTCGATCTGACCCGCGGCCGGGCCGCCAACGTGTTCGACCGCAGCATCGACAACCAGGTCAGCCGGCTGCGCAAGAAGATCGAGACCGACCCCAAGGAGCCGGCGCTGATCAAGACCGTCTGGGGCGGCGGCTACATGCTGACCACCGAGGTGACCCGGGGATGACGCGCCTGCCTGCCTGGCTCAGGCGCCTCTGGCCCCGGCGTCTGGCCGGCCAGATGATCGCGCTCTTGCTGCTGGCTCTGGTGCTCGCCCAGTCGGCGAGCTATCTGATTTTCGCCGACGAGCGCTGGGCGGCGCTCCAGACCGCCGAGCGCGGGCATATCCTGGCCCGGACCGCCTCGATCGTGCGCCTGATCGAGAATACGCCGGCGTCCTTGCACGACCAGATCCTCCGGACCGCGAGCAGCCGCCAGCTGCGCTTCTGGCTCAGCGATCAGAGCGCGGTGACACCGGCCGACGCCGCCCCCGACAGCTGGCTGCGCCAGCGCCTGGTCAGCCTGCTCGACGACGGCCTGACGCGCGAGGTGCTGATCGATCTCGGCAAGAACGACCAGCATTTCTGGTCGCAGGACGACGATGCCCAGCGCGACCAGCGGATCGCGGCGGTCGGCGAGATCGCCCGCGCCGGAGAGGTGACGCCCGAGCGCGCCGCCCGCTGGCGCGCGCGCTGGCATCACCACCTGCCGCCCGCCGACCTCATGATCTCGACCCGCCTCACCGACGGCCGCTGGCTGAACGCGGGCTTCGCGGTCCCCGACCCGCCACCGCACTGGACCCCTGCCTCCCTGGCGGCGATGGCGGTCACCGCCGTGGCGCTGTCGCTGATCGTGATCCTCATGGTCCGGCGGATCACCCGGCCGATGGCCGAGCTGGCGGCGGCGGCCGAGCGCCTCGGGCGCGGCGAGACGGTGCCGGCGATCGCCGAGCATGGCTCGCTCGACGTCCGCCAGACCATGCGCGCCTTCAACCGCATGCGCGGCCGGCTGCAGCGCTTCGTCCAGGACCGGACCCGCATGCTGGCGGCGATCAGCCACGATCTGCGGACGCCGATCACGACGCTGCGCCTGCGCGCCGAGTTCGTCGAGGACGAGGAGACCCGGGCCAAGATCCTCGAGACCCTGGACGAGATGCAGCGCATGACCGAGGCGACGCTCGCCTTTGCCCGCGAGGAGGCGACCGTCGAGGACACCCGCTCGGTCGATCTCGCGGCGCTGGTCGAGAGCGTCGCTGCCGATCTCGCCGACCTCGGCCAGGACGTGACCTTCGACGGCCCCGAGCGCCTGCCCTACGCCTGTCGCCCGACCGGCCTCAAGCGGGCGGTGCGCAACCTGATCGAGAACGCGGTCGCCTACGGCCAGCGCGCCCGGGTCACGCTCGAGCCGGGGGCGCAGGCGCTCCGGATCGTGATCGACGACGACGGCCCGGGCATCCCCGAGGCGGATTTCGAGCGCGTGTTCGCGCCCTTCGTCCGGCTCGAGGAATCGCGCTCGCGCGAGACCGGCGGGATCGGCCTCGGCATGGCGATCGCGCGCTCGATCGTGCGCGGCCACGGCGGCGACATCGAGCTCGCCAACCGCCCGGAAGGCGGCCTGCGGGTGGTCATCCGCCTGCCGACTGCAGAGCCCGTGTGAGCGGATCGATCCCGGCGCCGACCGACCAGCGGGCTTGCGCTCTCGGCTCGAGGCGGCAGACTGGAGCCGTCGCCCGCGCTGCTGCCGAGAGAGCCCGATGACCGCCAATCTCTATGATCTGATCCAGAGGAGCGCGCCCGCCGACCCCGCGGCGCCGATGCTCGAGACGCCGGACGGCCGGCGCTATGCCTGGGGCGATCTCGACCGGCTGACCGGCCGGATCGCGAACCTGCTCGCCGCCGAGGGCGTCGCCCCCGGCGACCGGGTCGCGGTCCAGGTGGCAAAAAGCCCGGAGGTGGTTTTTCTGTACCTCGCCTGCCTGCGCGCGGGTGCGGTCTACCTGCCGCTCAACACCGGTTACACGCTGGCCGAGCTCGACTATTTCTTCGGCGACGCCGAGCCCGCGGTGATCGTCTGCGATCCGGAGCGGGCGGCCGGCATCGGGGGCCTGGAAAGCGCGGCCGGTGCCCGCGTGCTGACCCTCGATGCCGAGGGCCGGGGCGCGCTCAGCGATGCCGCGGCGCGCGCGCCGGCGGCGTTCGCGACGGTTGCGCGCAGCGCCGACGATCTCGGCCGCGATCCTCTACACCTCGGGCACCACCGGGCGCGCCAAAGGCGCCATGCTGAGCCACGGCAACCTCGCCTCGAACGCGCTCACCCTGCGCGACGCCTGGGGCTTCACGGCGGCCGACGTGCTCCTGCACATGCTGCCGATCTACCACACCCACGGCCTGTTCGTGGCGATCAACCCGACGCTCCTGGCCGGCGCCCGGATGATCTTTCTGCCGCGCTTCGAGCCTGGTGCGGTGATCGCCGCCCTGCCGCGCGCGACCGTGACCATGGGCGTGCCGACCTATTACGTCCGCCTGCTCGCGCGCGCGGATTTCACGGCCGCGGTCAGCGCCAACATGCGCCTCTTCACCTCCGGCTCGGCGCCGCTGCTGGAGGAGACCTTCCACGCCTTCGAGGCGCGCACCGGCCAGCGCATCCTCGAGCGCTACGGCATGACCGAGACCGGCATGAACACCTCCAACCCGCTCCATGGCGAGCGGCGAGCGGGCACGGTCGGGCCGCCGCTGCCGGGGGTCGAGGCCAGGGTCGCGGACGAGGCCGGCCGTGTGCTGCCGGCCGGCGAGACCGGCGTCCTCGAGGTCCGCGGCCCGAACGTTTTTTCCGGATATTGGCGCCTGCCCGAGAAGACCCGGGAGGAATTCCGCGCCGACGGCTTCTTCGTCACCGGCGACATCACCCGGATCGATGAGGGCGGCTACGTCACGATCGTCGGCCGGGCCAAGGACCTGATCATCTCGGGCGGCCTCAACATCTATCCCAAGGAGATCGAGAGCGTGCTCGACGCCCTCGACGGGGTCGCGGAATCGGCGGTGATCGGCGTGCCGCACCCGGATTTCGGCGAGGGCGTGCTGGCCGTGGTCAAGCGCCGGGATGGTGCGGCAGCGCTCGATGCCGAGGCGATCATCGCCGCCGCCCGCGGCCAGCTCGCCGCGTTCAAGACCCCAAAGCAGGTGGTGTTCGTCGACGACCTGCCGCGCAACAGCATGGGCAAGGTGCAGAAGAATCGTGCTGCGCGAAACCTACCAGGACGCGTTCCGCGAAGGCGGTTGATCACCCCCGCCAGTTCGGATCGGGCTCGGCCGGCTCGGGCGTCAGGCCCGCGGCCCGGATGCCTTCGATCGCGCAATATTCGTCCTTCTCGGAGGTGTCGCCGCTGATCCCGACCGCGCCGATCACCGCCCCCGCGCCATCGCGGATCAAAACGCCGCCCGGCACCGCGACGAAGCGGCCGCCCGAGGCCGCCGCGAGCGCGGCCTGAAAAGCCACCCGCTCGCGCAGGCGGGCGCCGAGCGCGCGGCTGGATTGGCCCATGCCGAGCGCACCCCAGGCCTTGCCGGTCGCAAGCTCGGGCCGGAGGATGCCCGAGCCATCCTCGCGTGCCAGCGCCACCGGATGGCCGCCGGCATCGAGCACCGCGACCGTGAGCGGCGCCATTCCGGCCGCCCGGCCGGCCTCGAGCGCGCGCTCGATGATCCGCTTGGCGGCCTCGAGCGGCAGATCGGTCTTGAGCTTCATCGCCCTTCCTCCTGGCTTGGCTTCGCCTGGCTTGGCACAGTGTTCCGATCAAAGCCACCCAAAGGGGATAGGAGGCCATGGCCATGCTGCGCCACGTCGTGCTGATCCGCTTCAAGCCCGGAACGCCGGATGCGACCATCCGCGAGGTCGAGACCGCGTTCGCCGGGCTGCAGGCCAGGATTCCGGCGATCCAGGCCCTGGAATGGGGCACCGACTGCAGCCCGGAAGGCAAGGCTCAGGGCTTCACGCATTGCTTCTTCCTGACCTTCGCGAGCGCTGCCGCGCGCGACGCCTATCTGCCGCATCCCGCGCATCAGGCCTTCTCCGATCTGCTGCGCCCGCACCGCGATCAGGTGCTGGTGATCGACTACGAGCCGGCCGCCTGACGCGTCAGGCGGCGAGCGGTTCGGCGCGGTTGCCCTTGATCAGGTCGGCGCCCTTCTCGCCGATCATGATCGAGGCGGCGTTGGTGTTCGAGCTGATCAGCCGCGGCATGATCGAGGAATCGATCACCCGCAGCCGCTCGATGCCGCGCACGCGGAGCTCCGGATCGACCACCGCGAGCGCGTCGACCCCCATCTTGCAGCTGCCGACCGGGTGGTAGTCGGTCTTGCCGACGCGCCGCGCGTAGGCCTCGAGCTCCTGACGCGTCCTGGCCTCCGCCCCCGGCAGATGCTCGCGCCGGACGTAGGGGCGAAAGGCGGGCTGGGCCATGATCTCGCGGGCGAGCTCGAAGCCGCGCAGCGACATCTCGAAGTCGTAGGGCTCGGCCCAGTAGTTGGGGTCGATCACCGGCGGCGCCTTCGGGTCGGCGCTCTGCAGCCGGACGCTGCCGCGGCTCCGGGGGCGCAGATGGCAGGAGTTGAGGGTGCAGCCGTAGCCGTCGAGCGGCGGCACGCCCGCCTCGAGGCCGGCGCCCGGTAAGAAGTGGCACTGGATGTCGGGCGAGCGCTGGTCGCGGTCGACGTACCAGAAGGCGCCGCCCTCGGCGAGGTTCGAGGTCACCGGCCCGCTGCGGAACAGCGCGTACTGCAGCCCGGCCCAGAGCATCCGGTGCGGCCGGGTGTGGCGATCGTAGCTGTACGGCCCGGCGAGCTCGTTGATCACGTAGACGTCGATGTGGTCCTGCAGGTTCTTGCCGACGCCCGGCAGATCGTGGACCGGTGCGATCCCGACCGCCCGCAGCTCGTCCGCCGGCCCGATCCCGGACAGCAGCAGGAGCCGGGGCGAGCCGATCGCACCACTCGCGACCACGACCTCCTGCCCGGCGCGCGCGGTCTCGAGGCCGCCGCCATCGCCGCGGACGTACTCGACGCCAACTGCGCGGCCATGCTCGATCAGCAGCCGGGTCGCCTGCGCGCCGGTCACGACGGTGACTTTGCCGCCCCGCATCGCCGGCCGGAGGTAGCCGACGGCGGCGCTGCAACGCCTGGCGCCCCGCTGGGTCACCTGGTAGAGACCGCAGCCCTCCTGGCGCTCGCCGTTGAAGTCGGGGTTATACGGCAGGCCCGCCTCCTGCGCCGCCCGGACGAACGTCTTGCTCAGCTCGTGCGGGCTGATCGGATCGGACACCCCGAGCGGCCCGCCGCTGCCGTGATAGCGGTCGACCAGGCGCTCGTTGTCCTCGGCGCGGCGGAAATACGGCAGAACCTCGGCGTAGGACCAGCCGGCGCAGCCCTCGTCCCGGGCCCACTCGTCGTAGTCGAGCGCGTGGCCGCGGGTATAGACCATGGCGTTGACCGAGCTGCCGCCGCCGAGCACCCGGCCCTTGGGGAAGACCATCTGACGGTTGTCGGCCTGGCCGAGCGGCGCCGTGCGGTAGCCCCAGGTGAGCGGGCCCGTGGTCATCCGATAGAAGCCGACCGGCATGTGGATGAAGCGGTCGCGATCGGGCGGGCCGGCCTCGAGCAGCAGAACCCTGGCATCGCCCAGCTCGCTCAGGCGGCGCGCGAGCACGCAGCCGGCCGAGCCGGCGCCGACGATGACGTAGTCGTACATCAGGATCCTCCGCCGCGCGCGCGCCTCGCCCCAGACCGGTCGGTTATAGCGCTCGAAACGCCCGCCAACAGCTTGGAATCGGCACCGCGTCAGGCCGGGCCGGGGGCGCGCAGCTCGGCCAGGGCTTCAACGGCGCCGGCGCCGAGGATCAGGAGGCAGCCGAAAGCTTCGCGGACGCCGAACGGCTCGCCCGCGAGCATCGCCGCCGAGACCGCGGCGACCGCGACCTCGAGCAGCAGCAGGAGCGCCACTCGCCCAGGCTCGAGAAATCGGGCGCCCCAGAGCAGGAGCCAGGTGCAGGGCAGCAGCCAGGCGAGCGCCGCGAGCGCCGCGAGCGCGAGCACGCCCGGCCCGAACGATCCCGCTCCCGGCGCCGGCAGCAGGGCCATCAGCAGGAGCGAGAGCAGCGTGGCGACGGCGCAGGACACCAGGGTCTGCTCGAGGCCCTCGATCGCCTGGCCCTTGCGCACGAGCGTCATCGAGAGCGCGAACAGAAGGCCGGCGGCGAGCCCCAGCCAGTCGCCTGCCGAGCGCGGCAGCGGCAAGCCGGCCCCGAGACCGAGCAGCACGAGCGCGCCCGCGAGCCCGAGCAGGACCGAGAGCAGGCGGAGGGCGCCGACCCGCTCGCCGAGCAGCCCGACCGCGAGCAGGGTCGCCCAGATCGGCGCGAGGTAGAAGAGGAGCGTCACGCGCACGACCTCGCCCAGCATCAGGGCGAGGTTCCAGCTGACCAGCGCGGCGCCGAACAGGCCGCCGGCGCCGAGCAGCAAAAGGCCGCCCGCGGCGAGCCGGCGGCGCCGGCGCCAGAGCCAGGGCAGGAGCGCGAGGCTCATCGTGCCATAGAGGGCGGCGTTGAGCGCGGCGCCCGCTCAGCCCGGCTCGCAGCGAGCGCGCGCAACGGCAGCCACCAGAGTCCCCAGAGCGCGGCCGAGAGGGCGACCGCGCCGGCGGGCAGGAGGGGCGATGGCAGCGCCATGGGCTGTGGTTCAGAAGGCGCACGGCTGCCGCGACGGCTCAGCCTGCGGCCACGTCATGCCCGGGCATGATCAGGCGTAGCCAGGGCAGCTGCTCCTCGGCGAAAGCGTTGCCGGTCGGGGCAAAGTCCTCCGGCCGGTCGAGCGTGCCGACCAGGACGTGGACCTCGCCCGGCCAGCGGGCGCCCTCGTAGGTCAGCGGCGTGCCACATTGGCCGCAGAAGCTCCGGGTGACGCCCGGCGACGAGTGGAAGCGGACCGGCGCGCCGGCGAGGTACAGGCAAAGCGCTCCGGCCGCGAAGCCCGCGAAGGTCGCCATCGGCGCCCCGGTCGCGCGCCGGCAGCTGGCGCAGTGGCAGTTGGCGATCCACTTCGGCGCCCCGACCGCCCGGTAGCGCACGGCGCCGCAGAGGCAACGCCCGCGATGCTCGGGTTCGGTCATGATCCCCTGCCCACTCGCCTCGAGGCTCAGAGGCAATAGCTGCGGAGCGTCTCGAAGACGATCAGGAAGCCCCATTTCGCCCACAGCACGAGGCCGAACGCCAGGCCCGCGCCGATCACCAGCAGCGGCAGCCAGCCGAGCAGTCCCGCTCGGCCGTGACCTGATGCCACCGGCTCGGAAGCCGGTGCGGTGTGCGGCCCCTGGACCCTCAAGGCCTGGCTCCCCAAAGCCGTCGTCAGGCTCTAAGATCACGCCGTGGCCGGCCGTTGGCAAGGGCGGGCGCACACAGCAACCACCGAGAGGGAGTCGCCATGCGCAAGTACATCATCGAGCGCGAGTTGCCGGCGGTCGGCAAGCTGGAGGGCGAGCAGCTCAAGGGCGCCGCCGCCAAGTCCAACGCAGCGCTCGCCGAGATCGGCCCGACCGACATCCAGTGGGTCGAATCCTACGTCGCCGCCGACAAGACCTTCTGCGTCTACCTCGCCAAGGACGAGGCCGCGATCAGGCGGCACGCCGAGATCAGCGGCTTCCCGGCCAGCAAGATCACCGAGATCAAGCGGATGATCGACCCGACCACCGCCGGCTGATCCCCCGCGCGCCGGGGCCCACCGCCATGAGCCTGACCATCACGCTGGTCCTGATGCTCCTGGCGGTGGGCGCGGCGGGCGTCGCCAACTGGCGGGAGCGCCGCCCGCGCGAGGTCGGCGATCCGCCGCTCGTCTCCTACACCGCGGTCCAGATGATCGCGCTCGTGGTGGCGCTGCTGATGGCGGCGCATCTCGTCAGCCTGCTGACCGGCCATCAGCTGGTCAGCCGTTTTCTCCATTAAGATTGGAACCCCTGGATCGTGCCCCGATGCGGTGACGATCATTCCTGCGCGCGATGTGCAACCAGTTTCGAGCCGATTTCGTTCGGAAGCCGCGACCACCGGCGAATCAGTCTGTCCTGGTATTGCACCCACGCGGCGAGCCGCTGCCGGATCGCGAGCGTCCCCGAAGGCGATTCGCTCGCCAAGCTGGCGGTCTCCTGGGGGTCAGCAAGCACGTCATAAATCTCCAGTCGATCCTCCGTTGCATTCAAGATATATGCGCGCTGGCCCTCACGGTACCCCAACATCACGTTGGCCCAGGTGGAAAAGAAATATGCTCGTGGGCTTCTCTCACTTTCAAATAAGCTTCGCCCTTGCCATTCCTCCGGAGCCTCCAGACCGAGCAGATCGATGACCGTCGGCGCTAAATCTACCGAGCCTCCGATGACCGGGTTTGAGCTCCCATTGAATAGACGCGGATTGATCAGTATCAACGGAATGTGCACATTCTCTTCATATATGCTTGACGCGTGACCCCAGTGTTGATGTCTTCCAAAAGCCTCTCCATGATCGCCCAGAAGCAGAACCAATGTTGAGTCCGTGAGCCCGTCCTCATCGAGCGCTGATAAAATCTCACCAAGAGCGGCATCGCTCCCATGCAACGCGTTCAGATATCGATTGAGATCTGGATTATCAACCCCAAAATCGATTTCTTGAGAGGGGGCAAAGTACGGATAGTGCGTCTGCATAGTCCAGAGAAGTCCCAGGAAAGGCTTATTTGGCTGCGCGTCGATCCACTTGACCAACGCGCGCGCTGTGCACCGGTCCGAGGAACCACCAGGAACATCTTTTTCCTTCAAAGTATCGGTCCGAACCGAGAGCTCACACTTCCTTGTCCGATAATCTTGAATGACATCAAATTTCTGATGCGACAAAAACTCGCCTTGATTCGCAAAGTGTAAGTAACTTCCATAGAACAGAGCGGTTCGATAGCCATGTTTTTTGAGTTCACTGCTAAGGGAAGGCAGCGCGATGTTGGGATATCGACTCGTAATGTGCTCGTAGCCAATGATTCCGTATGACGAGAGTAGGAGCGCGATCAAAGCTTTTGGGGAATTTGGTACAGGCGCATAAATGTTATCAAATTTCAATGACGACGCGTGACGCTTGGCCAACTCGGGAGTTGCATGATAGAGCGACCCATAGCCATCAACGTATTCGGCGGGCACCGACTCGAGCACATAGATGAGGACGTTCCGAATCGGGGTCGGCGAGGCTGAGGCGAGCGAACCGTGGCCGGGTGGATGATCCGCCGCGACGGCGAAATCGTCGGTGTTGACCGGAGTGGCCATGGTGAAGATCTTGGGGGTGTCTCTGAAAAGAACAGACGATGAAAAAGCAACAATTGGATTGGCGAGGATTCGATAGCTCCAGCTTGTTTGTTGCAACTGTTGCAAGAGGAAACTTTCAGTTACAACATAAATCGCGCTCAATACAGTTAGCGTGGTGGCAAGCGTCCGCGGCGAGACAACAGCCAACAGAACCGACGTCGTCGCTCGATTGAGCGCGAAGGCAATCAAAAGCATGCTGATCGGCAATATTATAATCATCACTATTGTGTACCAGTGGATCGCCGATGCGATAGCGTCGTGGGATTCTTTCGAGGTCAGGAAATCGGAGTAATAGAGCCACTGATAGGTAAAGGGATCACCGAGCATCTGGACATTCTTGATGTTGATCAGGGCGACCAGGAGGGTGACTGCCGACGCGAGGCATGAGGTTGCAACGACCGCACGACTAGCAGCCCTTGTGGCCCGG
The DNA here is from genome assembly GCA_963730195.1 of uncultured Alphaproteobacteria bacterium. Classification (GTDB taxonomy): domain Bacteria; phylum Pseudomonadota; class Alphaproteobacteria; order Geminicoccales; family Geminicoccaceae; genus DATAOG01. The sequence continues at coordinate 56,097 of CAVSRN010000080.1, read as the reverse complement.
GACAGCCAAAGCGCGGCCAGGAATACGACGGTTGAGAGGGCCACGAAGACGAAGTCGTAGAAGGATGCCACGAGCAACTTGGCGATTGCCCGGATGACCGAGCCCGGTGGAGGGACGGCGCCGACGATGACGCCGCGTATCGTTGCCAGGAACGCAAACAAACTCACGGCGGTGCACAGGATCGCCGTAACGGGCTCACTGATCGAATGGCCGGGGCGAGACCGGCGCATGGCAAGAGGACCCTTTGCATCGGCACGTAACCCCGGCGGAGCCACAGCTACTTGCCTTGTGATGTCTGCTATCACGAATCTGTCATGAGCGCAATGCGGCTAAAATCCTAGGCAATTTGCTCGCTGGGAGCGCTTGCGCGCGTCGGCGGGCAGGTCCTGGCCGAGTTGGCGGCGCTCGAAGCGGCTCTCTCCTATGCGCTCGCCGGGATCTACGGCCGGCGCTTTTATGCGACGCCGCCCCTCGTGACCGCGCTCGGCCAGGTCAGCGTGTCGAACCTGATGATGCTGCCGCTGGCGCTCCTCGTCGATCGCCCCTGGACCCTGCCGGCGCCGGGGCTCGCTACCCTCGGCGCGCTCGCCGGCAGCGCGCTGCTCAGCACGGCACTCGCCTCAGGATCCTGGCCACGGCCGGCGCCATCAACCTGATGCTGGTGACCTTCCTGATCCCGGTCAGCGCCCTGATCCTTGGGACCACCATCCTGAGCGAGCTCCTGAGCCCGGGCCAGCTCGCCGGCATGGCGCTGATCGGGCTCGGTCTCGCCGCGATCGACGGCCGCCTGCCCGCCTGGCTCGCAGACCCGCCCGGCCGAGGCGCTTCAGCTGCGGCCGTAGACGTCCTCGTAGCGGACGATGTCGTCCTCGCCGAGGTAGTCGCCGCACTGGACCTCGATCAGGTGCATCGGCACCGCACCCGGGTTCTCCATCCGGTGCACAGCACCGAGCGGGATGTGGACGCTCTGGTTCGGCTCGAGCAGCAGGACCTTATCGTCGACCGTGACCTTGGCGGTGCCGGCGACCACCACCCAGTGCTCGGCGCGGTGCTTGTGGCTTTGCAGGCTGAGCCGGCCGCCGGGTGCCACGATGATCTCCTTGACCTTGAAGCCGGCGCCCTCGTGCAGGACCTGGAAGCTGCCCCAGGGGCGCTGCTCCTTGGCGTGGGCGTCGCCTTCGGGGCGGCCGGCGGCCCGCAGCATGGTGACCAGGTTGCGGACCGCATCGCTGCGGCCGCGATCGGCGACCAGGACCGCGTCGTCGGTCTCGATCACCGCCAGATCGCGGACCCCGGAGCAGGCGACCAGCCGCCGCTCGGCGTGGACCAGGCAGTCCTCGGTGTCATCGAGCAGGACGTCGCCCTGGACCGCGTTGCCGGCCTCGTCCTTGGGCAGCTGTTCCCAGAGCGCCTGCCAGGAGCCGAGGTCGGACCAGACGGGATCGCAGGGCACGACCGCGATCCGGTCGCTGTGCTCCATGACCGCCTTGTCGATCGGCTGCGCCGGCACGGCCTCATAGAGCTCGAGCGGGACCTCGAAGGCGCCGCCCGGGACCTCCTCGAGCGCTTCGAAGGCGCGGGCGACGGCGGCCAGGATCGCGGGGGCATGGTTGCCGAGCTCGGCCAGGATGCGATCGGCCCGGAACAGGAACATGCCGCTGTTCCAGAGATGGCCGCCCGCGGCCAGCATCGCCTCGGCGACCGCCCGCGCGGGCTTCTCGACGAAGCGCCTGACCGCCGAGCACGCCCGGCGCGGCCGCCAGCGGCGCCCCGGTCTGGATGTAGCCGTAGCCGGTCTCGGGCCGGGTCGGCGTGATGCCGAACGTCACCAGCTCGCCCGCCGCCGCCAGCGGCAGGGCCGCCTCGAGCGCGGCATAGAGGGCGTCGGGGGCCTGCATCAGATGGTCCGAGGGGCAGACCCAGAGCAGCGCGTCGGCGCCGAACCGCTGCTGGACGTAGAGGGCGGCGAGCGCGATCGCGGCCGCGGTGTTGCGTCCGACCGGCTCGAGCAGCCGGTGCTGGGCGAGGGCCGGGTCGATCCGCTCGAGCTCGCGCCGGACCAGGAAGTCCTGAGCCTTGGCGCCGACCATGACCACGTGCTCGGGCAGCGCCCGGGCGAGCAGGCGGCGCGCGGTCTGCTCGAGCAGCGACGGCTCGGCGCTCAGCCTGGCCAGCTGTTTGGGCAAGGTGTCGCGGCTGACCGGCCACAGGCGGGTGCCGGAGCCGCCGGCGAGAATCACGGGCACGAGAATATTCACGGCGGCAGCTGCCCCCTTTGGTGCACGAGAACAAGCGCTCGACGCTAGCCCGGCGCGGCGACCCGGTCCAGCCTCGAGCGCGCCCGGCGCGCACCCCGACCGGTGCCGACGGGCTGCGTCTGAAGAGATAGCCGGAACTCGGTTGCCAAATCGTGATCGGAACCGGAGGCAGCCCGGCTGCATCCCCGGCATCGTGCATGCGGTCTGAATCGTCGCCCGGGGGTTCGCGTCGCTCTTGCACTCCCGTACGCGCTGGGCAGGGCTGGAGGACCGGCCGGCGGGAACGGTCGGCGCGGCGGCTGGTCAGCAGCGCGCGGATCGCCTACATCATCCCTGTGAACAGGGCGATGATCCATCCCATGACAGGGCGAGCCGGTGGCGTGGTCGCGACGGCGGCCGGCACCGGATCGGGTTTCGGGGCGTAGGACCATGGGCCTGCTCGAGCGCTTGCGACGCGTTCTGGAGCCGGAGGCTGCGGTCGTCCGGTCGGCCCAGGACGAGCTCCACCTGGCGGCGGCGGTCCTGCTGGTCGAGGCCGCCCGCATGGACGACGAGTTCGACGCCACCGAGCGCGCCCGGATCGAGGCGCTGCTCGGGCAACGCTTCGCCCTGGATGCCGACGAGGCACGGGAGCTCCTGGCGCTCGCCGAGCGGACCGCGGCCGAGAGCGTCGAGTGGCAGGGCTATACCCGGGTGATCAAGGAGCGCCTCGCGCCCGCCGAGCGGGTCAGCGTGATCGAGATGCTGTGGGAGGTGGTCTACGCCGACGGCCGCCTGCACGACTACGAGGCGAGCCTCCTGCGCCGGATCACCGGCCTGCTCTACGTCAGCGACTACGAGAGCGGCGAGGCCCGCAAGCGCGTGCTGGCCCGCCTCGGCCTCGGTTGATCGCGCGACCTCAGCCGACCTCGACGTCCTGCCAGAAGCCGAACCGGCCGGCGACCCGCTCCATCCTGGGGCGCGGGTCCTCGTAGGACCAGGCGGCACGCGCGTGGCGGGCGCCGTCGATCACCACGTCGTAGAACTGGACGCTGTGCGGGCATTCGAGGTCGTCCGCGGTCTTGCGGCGCCTTCTCGAGCCACTCCATGCGCACCGCCGAACTCGGAAAATACTGGTAGCCGGCGGCCTCGACGATGTCGTCGCTGTCGGCGACCACGTGCCCTTCCAGGACGGCCTTCATGCTCGGATCCTCCTCCATGAACCAGCGGCTCCTTGAGAGATGAGGCGCCTTGGCCGCCCCGACAAGCGCCGCCGCGGCGCCGGTCAGCCGCCGCTGATCGCGGTCATGATGATCACCTCGGCGCCGGGTGCCAGGGGCGTCTCGAGGGTCGCGCGCTCGCCCGCGACGAAGACGTTGATATGGCGCCGGATCGCCGGCCTCGAGTCGCAGAGCCGGTCGCGCATCCCCGGCCAGCGGGCGTCGAGCGCGTCGATCACCCCGGCGACCGTCGCGGCGGACAGGTCGAGGCGCCGCACCGAGCCGGGGAACAGGCGCACCAGGAGCGTCGGCAGCGTGACCGCGACCAGCGGCAGGGTGTCCGGCATGGCCCGTGACCTTGCGCGGGCCTAAGCCTCGACCAAAAGCGTCTCGACCGACGTGATCAGGGGCAGATGCCGGGCGATGCAGCGCCAGCTGTCGCCCTCGTCGGCGCTGGCGTAGAGCGCGCCGCTGTTGGTGCCGAAGTAGACGCCTGCCGGCTCGAGCCGGTCGGTCGCCATCGCCTGGCGCAGCACACCGAAGAACACGTTCTCCTGGGGCAGACCCGCACGCAGGGCCTGCCAGCGGTCGCCACCGTCGCGCGTGCGCCAGACCGCCGCCTTGGCGTCAGGGACGTAGCGGCCCGCGTTGTCGCCGTTGAGCGGCACCAGGTAGAGGGTGGCCGGGTCACGCGGATGGACCGCCACCGGAAAGCCGAACGACGACGGCAGGCCCGCCTCGATGCTCTGCCACTGCCGGCCGCCGTCCTCGCTGCGGTACATGCCGCAATGGTTCTGCTGGTAGAGGCGATCGGGCAGGCCCTGCGCCATCACCAGGCAGTGCACGCACTGGCCGTACTCCGGGTATCTCTGCTCCTCCGGCAGATAGTCGGCCCTGGTGCCGCGGTTACGGGGTTCCCAGGTGGCGCCGCCGTCGGCGGTATGGAACACGCCGGCGCTGGAGATCCCGACCCAGATCTGGCGCGGGTCGGCCGGGTGCGGGACCAGCGAATGCAGAATCAGCCCGGCGCCGCCCGGATTCCAGTGCGGTCGCGAGGGGTGGTCGCGCAGGCCGCCGACGTGCCGCCAGGACTGGCCGTGGTCGTCGCTCCGGAACAGCCCGGCCGGCTCGACGCCGGCGTACAGGCCGTCCTCGGCCGGTGCCACGCTCCAGACCGACTTGATCGGCTCTTCGCCCTCCGGGTAGGCGAGCCCCTCGCTCGAATGGGTCCAGCTCGCCCCCAGATCGGTCGACTTCCAGACCGCGGGGCCGAACCATTCGTTGCCGCCACCGCCATAGATCGTGCCGGTCGCCGGGTCGGCGATCACGTGGTTCAGCGGCCAGGTCTCGCAGAACGGGCCGCTCTGCTGCCAATGCCGCCGCTCGGCGTCGCTCGAGAGGATGAACGCGCCCTTCTTGGTTCCGAGCAGGATCAGGACTCTGTTCGCCATTGCGGCCTCCGTTGGCCTGCCACAGTGGTCTGTGGTCAGCTTTGCGGCTGTGGTTGATCGAACCTGTCGATCGGCCGGACCTCGATCGCCCCGCCGAGATAATCGCCGAGGTGCGCTCCAGGGTGTTTCGAGGCCACCTCGACCGCCTCGTTCATGTCGCTCGCCTCGATCATGAAGAAGGCGCCGACCGGCTCGCCCGTCTCGACCACGGGCCCGGCGGTCACCGAAGGCTTGCCACGCCCGGGTCGCAAGGTCCTGGACGACGGCGGCAGGGCCAGCGATCCGACCAGGATCAGATGGCCACTGTTGCGCAGCGCCTCGTCATGGGGCCGGCACACGCGCCCCAACGCTTCCAAGTCGTCCTTGGACAACGCATCGAACTTCTTCTGATCGTAGTAGCAAAGGCAAAGGTATTTCATGGAGCTCTCGCAGAATTGCGGTGGTCGACCCGCCGCCTTGCAGCAGAATCGGGGGGTGACTGCCTCGGATTTGGCCTCGGCTGCTGTTTCGATCCTAGACTTAGACTAGACTAGGCTGCGCTCGGCTGGCCCGCGTCCTGGTCCTCGTAGCGGTCGTGGTGGCGCACCCAGGCCATGCTCCACGGCAGCTCGGCCTCGTCCCGACCCTTCGGCGCCAGGTCGAGCCAGTTATAGGCGCCCACCAGTATGTCGAGCCCGCGCGCATAGGCCGAGTACGTGTGGAAGATGTCGCCGGCCGCGTCCTTGTAGAACACGCTGGCGCCGGGCGCTTCCTCGCTCGGGAATTTGCCCTTGCTGTAGTTGTAGTAGACTTCGCCCTGCGCCATTTCGTCGGGCGTGAACGAGACATGATAGTCGTGGTTGAAGTCGTTGGCGGAGGATGACAGCCACTTGAAGCGCCAGCCCAGCCGCCGCTTGAAGGCCTCGATCTGCGCCAGCGACGCCCGTGAGATTGCGACCAGGGTCACGTCGCGCTGGGCGAGGTGCAGGTTGGCGCCATCGAAGTGGTCGGCCAGGAAGGAGCAGCTGGGGCAGCCCTCCTCCCACCCCGGGCCGAACATGAAGTGGTAGACGATCAGCTGGCTGCGGCCTTCGAACAGATCCGCGAGCGTCTCCCGACCGGCCGGCCCGTCGAAGACATAGCTCGTCTCGACCTTGACCCAGGGCAGCGCGCGCCGCTCGGCGCTCAGCCGGTCGCGCTGCCTGGTGAGCTCCTTCTCCTGGCTCAGGAGCCGCTTGCGGGCGGCGAGCCACTCGTCCTGAGACACGATCGGGTGGGGTTGCATCGTTCGGTCTCCGTTCAGCATGGTGTTCACGACAAGACCCGGCGGGTCGGAAGGCAACGCGCCCCCGCTCACGCCGGGACGTAGATCATCCAGGTCACGCCGAAGCGGTCGGCGACCATGCCGAAGCGCGAGGCGAAGAAGGTCGTGGTCATCGGCATCCGGACCTGACCGCCGTCCGCCATGGCCTCGAACAGCCGCTCGGCCTCGGCATCGTCGGCCGCCGTCAGCGACAGCGCGAAGCCCTCGAAGCTCGGCCGCCCCTGGCAGCGGCCGTCGGATGCCAGCACCGTGCTGTCGCCGATGCGCAGGCAGGCGTGCATCACCTTGTCCCGGGTTTCGGGCGTGACCACGCCCGGGTCGGGGCTGTCCCGGTAATGCATGAGCATGGTGACCTCGGCGCCGAGCACGCTCTGGTAGAACGCGATGGCGTCCTCGCAGCGGCCCTCGAAGAACAGGTAGGGTTGGACTTGCACGGCTCTCTCCTCAGGATCGGGGTGGCCGGCGCCGCACCATCGGCGGCGCGATCGGCCTTGGTGGCAGGGCGCGTCTTCAGGCGTTCGCCAGCTGCTCGGCGAGCCGGTCGAAGGACTGGTTCCAGCCCTCGACCGCGCCGATGCTCCTGGCGAGCGCTTCGGGGACCGATTGCCGCACCGTGAGCCTGGTCCCGCCGTCCTGCTCGGCGAAGGTCACGGTCAGCAGCATTTCCGCCGGCCAGTCGGCGGGCAGTCCGTACTGCGCCGGCGGGACCCGATGACCCGCCGCGTCCGAGAAGAAATCGGTCGAGACGATCCGCTCCGGCGCGACGATCTCGCGATAGACGCCCTTCGACCAGTAGTCGCGGCCGTCGGGCGAGCGCATGCAGACGTGCCAGACGCCGCCCGGGCGCAGATCGATCTTGCAGACCGGCGTCGTGAAGCCGTTCGGTCCCCACCAGCGGACAAAGTGCTCGGGCTCGGTCCACGCCCTGAAGACGAGCTCACGCGGGGCATCGAAGACGCGCGTGATGACGAGCTCCGGCTCCGCCGGCGGCGAAGCGACCCGGGGTGCTGCGGTCATGTCGTGCTCCCGTTGTCGGCAGCGGCCGGGGCAGACGCGCGCAGGTACGCGTCCAGGCGGTCCAGGGAGCCGGACCAGCCGCCCTCATGGGTAGCGCGCGCGCTGGCCGACTCGAAGGCGCCCTGGTGGACGACGAGCCTCGTCTTGCCCGCCTGCTCGGTGAAGTTGACCCTGACGAGGGTCTCGTGACCGGGCTTGCCCTCGGCATCTTCCCAGGCCCAGGTGAAGGCGAGGCGCTCCGGCTCCACGACCTCGTGAAAGACCCCCTGCACCCAGTGGTCGGTGCCCTCGGGCGAGCGCATGCAGATGCGCCAGGCGCCGCCCGGGCGAACGTCCATCTTGCAGGACGGCGTTTTGAAGCCTTGCGGGCCCCACCAGCGCACCAGACGCGCGGGCTCGGTCCAGGCCTTGAAGACGAGGGGTCGCGGTGCATCGAAGGCGCGGGTGATGACGAGCTCCCACGCGGTCGACCCCGTGGCCGTGTCGGTGATCGCAGCCATGTCTCGATCCTGTGCTTGCGGTTAGACCGCGGCCAGATAGTCGGCGAAGCGCTGCATGCAGCTGGTCCAGCCGCCTTCATGCGCGTCGCGCGAAGCGACCGAGTTCGAAGCCGGTCTGATGCAGGGTCAGCCTGGTCTTGCCGCCCTGCTCGGCGAAGCTCACGGTGACCAGCGTCTCGGGGCCCGCCCGGCCGGCGGCGTCGACGTCGGCATAAGTGAACACGAGCCGCTCCGGCACCACGATCTCGCGGTAGACGCCGCGCTTGGTGTGCAGGGTGCCCTCGGGCGAGCGCATGCAACGGCGCCAGCCACCGCCCGGCCGTACGTCCATCTCGCACGATACGATCGTGAAGCCCTGCGGCCCCCACCAGCGGGCAAGGTGCTCGGGCTGGGTCCAGGTCTTGAACACGAGGCTCCGGGGCGCATCGAACACGCGCGTGATCACCAGCTCCCGCTCATCGGCCACGGCGGCAGCGCTAGTCGTCGCGGCCATCGCTCCTCTCCCTCGTTTGCAGCTCGCGCAGATAGTCGTCGAGACGATCGAGGCTCTGCTCCCAGAAGCGGCGGTATTCCTCGAGCCAGTCGGAGGCATCCTTGAGCGGCGCCGCCTCGAGCCGGCAGGGCCGCCACTGAGCCGCGCGACCGCGCGCGATCAGACCGGCGCGCTCGAGCACCTTGAGGTGCTTGGAGACCGCGGGCAGGCTGATCTCGAAGGGCCGCGCCAGCTCGGTGACCGACGCCTCGCCCGAGGCGAGCCGGGCCAGGATCGCCCGCCGGGTCGGATCGGCGAGCGCGGCGAAGGTGGCATCGAGGCGGTCCGGCGACACTTCCATTGAACCTTTCGGTTACTGAACCGTTTGGTTAAATACGGCCCGCGGCCAGCGGCTGTCAAGGGCCTGATCACGGGCTGTCGGCTAGGCCGGGCGCGCGCCGTAGCGGTCCGCCGCCCGAGCGCGGGCCCTGGCCGCCTCGAGCTCGCGATCGCGGGGCGGGGCGTTGGTCACGAGCGAATCGAGCAGCTCGCGGGCCGCCTCGGCGACCTGATCGACCGCCCGGTTGAAGGCGCGCTCATTGGCTTTGGAGGGCCGGTTGGAGCCGCTGAGCTTGCGCACGAACTGCAGCGCCGAGGCCCGGATCTCCTGGTCGGTCGCGGGCGGCCGGAAGTTGTGCAGGGTCTTGATGTTCCGACACATGAGGGTCCTCCTCGCCGCACCGTGCTCAGGCGAGCACGCCGGCCGCGAGCGCCTCCTCGAGGCAGTCGAAGCAGCCCGTCCAGCCCCGCTGATGCTGGTCGCGGCTGTCGGTCGAACTCGAACAGCGCCTGATGGAGCTCGAGCCGGGTCCCGTCCGGGACCTCGAACAGCTCGATGGTGACGACGTTCTCGTGGTTACGGGGGCCGTCGGTCCAGCCCCAGGTGAAGACCAGCCGCGAGGGCGGCACGATCTCGCGGTAGACGCCGCTGACGACGTGGTCCCGGCCGTCGGGGGCGCGCATGATCGTCCGCCAGGCGCCGCCCGGGCGCAGATCCAACGTCGCCTCGGGCACCGTGAAGCCTTTGGGTCCCCACCACTTCACGAGCTGCTCGGCCTCGGTCAGCGCCCGGAACACGCGCTCCCGCGGCGCCTCGAAGCGACGCGACAGCCTGAGCGCCAGCGCCTCCTCCGGCATCGGATCCACCACGGCCATCGTTGGACTCCCCCCGGGCAACCTCATTTAACCACACAGTTAATTAACTGCCTCCCGATGACCCGGCTGTCAAGCCATCCGATTCGCTGGTCGGCGTCGAGGGCGGCAGGGCGGTTCAGAGCAGGCGCGCTGGTGGTCGCGGGCGGCCCGACCGGCGCTCGGACCGGCCTGGGACCGCAAGGCCTGCTTTCCACGGCATCTCGATCTCCCGAATTGCGTCTGGTACCGTCGCAAACGCCCGCCGGCCGCGCTCGATTCCCCGAAAGCGCGGGCGGCCGACTGGTCCCCTGCCCGCAGGCGGAGTGGCGATACCATGACCGGATCACCGACAGAGGCGCTGACCCAGCTCGGCCGGCCGACCGGGCTGCCGGCTTCGCCCGATCAGGCGCGGCTCGAGACCGTGCCCAACCCGCATCCGGATCGCCCCTATCTGGTCCGCTTCACCTGCCCGGAGTTCACCTCGCTCTGCCCGGTGACCGGCCAGCCGGACTTTGCCCATCTGGTGATCGACTACGTGCCGCAGGCGCGCCTGATCGAGAGCAAGTCGCTGAAGCTCTTCCTCGGCTCGTTCCGTAACCACGGGGCGTTCCACGAAGCCTGCACGCTCACGATCGCCAAGCGGCTGGAGGCCGCCCTGGCGCCGGTGTGGCTGCGGATCGGCGGCTACTGGTATCCGCGCGGCGGCATGCCGATCGACGTCTTCTACCAGTCCGGCGCGCCGCCTTCCGGCCTCTGGCTGCCGGACCAGGGCGTGCCGCCCTACCGCGGCCGCGGCTGATGGGCCGGCTGCGGTTGCTCGCCGCCGCGGCGCGGCTCGGCGAGCTGTTCGCCGAGGGCCGACCGCGCGCGCTGGCGCTGCAATCCGGTCTGCCGCCCGCGCCGGGCCGCCGACCGCATGATTCGGGTTGTGCCGGCGGCCGTGGCGGCCTAACCCGCCTGCCAGGCACCCATCGCTCCGGCAAGCGCCACCCATGGCCGACCGCGCGCGGTCCTCGCGTCCGCCCCCGAAACCGAGTCGGCAGCTGGCGCGGCTGCCGTTCTTCTACGGCTGGGTGGTGGTCGCGGTGGCGTTCGTCACGATGGGGATCGGGGTCAACGCCCGGACCGCCTTCTCGCTGCTGTTCCCGCCGATCCTCGACGAGTTCGGCTGGGACCGGGCGACGATCGCCGGCGCCTTCTCGATCGGCTTTTTCGCCTCGGCGTTCTACACGCCGTTCATCGGCATGGCCATGGACCGGTTCGGCCCGCGCCTCGTGATCCCGTTCGGGGTCCTGCTGGTCGCCGCCGGCCTGGTCCTGGCGACCGGGGCGACCCGGCCCTGGCAGTTCGATCTCAGCCTCGGCGTGCTGGTGGTCGGCGGCAGCGTGTTCGTCAGCTACATCGGCCACTCGCTCTTCCTGCCGCACTGGTTCGTGCGCCGGCGCGGGCTCGCGACCGGGATCGCGTTCTCGGGCGTCGGCGTCGGCTCGATCCTCCTGTTCCCCTGGCTGCAGAGCCTGATCGGGACCGCCGGCTGGCGCAGCGCCTGCTTCGCACTCGCCGGCCTGCTGCTGGCCGTCCTGCTTGCCGCTCAACCTCCTGCTCCAGCGCCAGCGGCCGGAAGATCTGGGCCTGATGCCCGATGGCGATCCGGGTCACCCGACGTCATCCGCGACCACGCGGGGCGGCGCCAACGTCGTCGATCAGGCCTGGGCCGCGACCGAGTGGACGCTCGCACGGGCGATCCGGACGCTCCGTTTCTGGTGGCTGTTCCTGGCGTTCTACAGCGGCCTGTTCGCCTGGTACGGGGTCCAGGTCCATCAGACCCGTTATCTGATCGAGGTTGGCTTCCGGCCGGAGCTCGCCGCCTTCGCGCTCGGCCTGGTCGGGCTCGCCGGCGTCGCCGGTCAGATCGTGATCGGCCATCTCTCGGACCGGGTCGGGCGCGAATGGGCCTGGACCGTGGCGGCGCTCGGCTTCGTCCTCTGCTATCTCTGCCTGCTCGCCTTGCCCGGGCGGCCGAGCCTGCTCCTGCTCTACGCCATGGTCGGCGCCCAGGGCCTGCTCGGCTACGGCCTCGCCACGGTCTACGGCGCGATTCCGGCCGAGCTGTTCCAGGGCCCGCACTTCGGCACCATCTTCGGCACGCTCAGCAGCGCCTCGATCCTCGGCGCCGCGAGCGGCCCCTGGGTCGCCGGCCGGGTCTACGACCAGGCCCACAGCTATGCCCCGGCCTTCTGGCTCGCGATCGCGCTCTCGCTGCTCTCGATCGCCTGCATCTGGCTCGCCGCCCCGCGCAAGGTCCGGGTGGTCGCCGGCCAGATCGCCCGCCTCGAGGCGCGCCGCGCCGCCGCGCCGGGTCGGAAACCTAGACCGCGCGGGTCTCGCCGATCCGCATCAGCCAGGCGTCGTCCTCGCCGTAGCCGGCGGCGCCGCAGCGGCGCGAAAGCGCACCGGCGGCTCGAACGGTGGCTCGTCGGTGAGCCGGATCGTGCCCCAATGCATGCCGACCAGGCGCAGGGCCCGGAGGTCGCGCGCGATCTGGAGCGCCTCCTCGGGCGTCGCGTGCGAGCCCTGCATGAGCAGGCGCGGCTCGTAGGCGCCGATCGGCAGCAGCGCCAGATCGAACGGCGCCAGCTCCCGGCCCAGCTCCGGGAACACCGGCCCGTAGGCGGTATCGCCCGCGAAATAGACCCGCTTCGCGCGCCCCTCGAGCGCGTAGCCGGTCCAGAGCGTCCGGTTGCGATCGAACGGCGTGCGCTTGGAGAAATGGATCGCCGGCAGGGCCGTCACGCTCAGCTCGCCAAGGGTCAGCTCGCTGATACCAGTCGAGCTCCTGGACCTCGGGATAGCCGCGCTGCCGGAAGTAGCCGCCGAGGCCGAGCGGCACGACCACCCGGAGCCGGTCCTTGCCGGCCAGCGCCTCGACCGTCGGCAGGTCGAGATGGTCGTAGTGACTGTGCGACAGCAGCAAGAGGTCGATCGGCGGCAGGCGCTCGACGGGCAGCCCGGGCGGCGCGAACCGCTTCGGCCCGAGCGGCGGCAGCGGCGAGGCATAGTCGCTCAAGTAGGGATCGGTCAGGATGGTCCGGCCGTCCAGGCGCAAGAGAAAGCTCGCGTGGCCGAGCCAGGTCAGGCGGTCGCGGTCGCTTCGCCGGTCGAAGACGCCATCGACCGCCTCGGCGAGCGGCAGGACGTGGCGGTCCGGCAGCGCGACCTCGCTGTGGCCGCCGACCCGGCGCCAGAAGAAGCGGCTCCAGGCGCCGAAACCGCCGCCCGCCACGGGGCTGCCGGGCGGATTGCGAAACCCTTCCCCGGTATGGTGCCAGGGGCGGCCGGCGGCCCGGCGGTTCGGTCCAGACTGGGATTGCGCCACGTGGCCTTCCGGTTCCGGCAGCGGCGTCGCCGCACTGCCTGCGTCAAATTTGTGAGTTTACGCCAGATCGGTTGGATCGGGCCAGGTCTTGAAACCGTCAAGCTCATCGTCTAGCCCTAGGGGCGTCCCAGCGCCCGGATGCGACCCGGGATGGGCTGATGAGGTCAGGAGCCGAGCACCCGCAGGCAGAGACAGCATGAGGTCGATGGAAGCGCAGAGACTGCCGCCGCTCGAGGCTTGCCCGGCGTTGGTGCTGAACGCCGACTACCGGCCGCTCAGCTACTTCCCGCTCTCGACCTGGCACTGGCAGGAGACGATCAAGGCGATCTTCCTCGACCGGGTCGCGGTCCTGTCGCACTACGATCGCGTGATCCGCTCGCCGTCCTCGGTGGTCCGCCTGCCGAGCGTGGTCGCGCTCAAGCAGTACATCCCGCAGAACCGCAGGCCGCCGTTCACCCGCTTCAACGTCTTCCTGCGCGACGGCTTCACCTGCCAGTACTGCGGCCACACGCGGCAGGCGCCCGAGCTCACCTTCGATCACGTCGTGCCGCGCTCGCGCGGCGGCCGCACCAGCTGGGACAACGTGGTCACCGCCTGCACCCGCTGCAACCTGGCCAAGGGCAGCCGGCTGCCGCGCGAGTGCCAGATGCGGCCGCTGACTGACCCGAGCATGCCGACCACCTTCCAATTGCAGGAGCGCGGCCGGGCGTTCCCGCCCAACTTCCTGCACGTCAGCTGGCGCGACTTCCTGTACTGGGACAGCGAGCTCGAGCCCTGAGCTGCATCCATGGCCCGGCCCGAGCGCGGGCCGCAACGGGCCGGCGCCACGATTGCCGTCGCGCCAGCTTCACGGCCGTCTTAACCCATTGTTAGGGATTTCAGTCGCAGGGTTTCTTCGGAGCCGGGCGTCCTGAACCGGCGTGGCCAGTGTCGTAGCGGTGGATCTGCGCGCGGCCTGTTCTTTGGTTGGGGCCGGCGCGCGGCCGATCAATCCTCGGTAGCGGCGCGGATCGGCCGATTAGCCGTTGCCTTGGCCCGACATTTCCGGGCAATTGGGCGTGGCGCCGATGACCGGAGCCAGGTTCGTCCGGGAGACAGCTCATGACCCTGCGCAGGACCCTCGTCGTCGCCCTTCTCGCCGTCCTGGTCGGAACGGTCTCCGCCCACGCGCAGGAGATGCGGTTCTTTCGGATCGGCACCGGCGGGGTCGCCGGCACCTACTACCCGATCGGCGGCCTGATCGCGGACATCATCAGCAGCCCGCCCGGCGCAAGGCCGTGCGACAAGGGCGGCAGCTGCGGCGTGCCCGGCCTGGTCGCGATCGCCCAGAGCTCGAACGGCTCGGTCGCCAACGTCAACGGCATCAAGTCGGGCGATCTGGAGAGCGGCTTCGTCCAGTCGGACGTCGCCTACTGGGCCTACAACGGGACCGGCATCTTCGAGGGCAAGGGCAAGGTCGACAATCTGCGCGCGATCGCCAGTCTCTATCCGGAGACGATCCACATCGTGACGCGCAAGGGCGCCGGCATCAGCTCGGTGCGCGACCTCAAGGGCAAGCGCGTGTCCCTCGACGAGCCTGGTTCGGGCACCCTGGTCGACGCCCGCATCATCCTCCAGGCGTTCGGCCTGTCGGAGGCCGACATCCAACCCGAGTACATCAAGTCGGGCCCCGCGGTCGGCAAGATCCGGGACAATCAGCTCGACGCCTTCGTCATTGTCGCCGGCTATCCGACCGGGTCGGTGGTCGAGCTCGCCTCCAGCGTCGGCTGCGACCTGGTGCCGGTCGACGGCCCGGAGGTCGACGCGCTCCTGCAGAAATACCAGTTCTTCGCCAAGGACGTGATCCCGGCCGGCGTCTACGAGGGCATCGGCGAGACCCCGACGATCAGCGTCGGCGCCCAGTGGGTGGTCGGCGCCGAGGTCGACGAGGAGCTGGTCTACGGCATCACCAAGGCGCTCTGGAGCCCGACCGCGCGCCAGCTGCTCGACCACGGCCACGCCAAGGGCAAGTCGATCACGCTGGCGACCGCGCTCGATGGCATCGGCATTCCCTTGCACCCCGGCGCCGAGCGCTACTACCGGGAGGTCGGCCTGCTGCATTAGCCGGCGGTCGACGGCGACGGCCGCCCGGTCCCGTCCCGCCCTGCGCCGCCTGCCCTGGCCCCCATGGCGAGGCCTCAGCCGCTCATGACGTCCGCCGCCGCGGCGGCGATTGACCCGGAGACCAGCTTTCGGCCGCTCGCCGCGCCGGCGTCCTGGATCGTCGGCGCGCTGTTGATCGGGCTCTCGGCCTTTCACTACTACACTTCGGGCTTCGGGCTGCTGCGCGATGCGACCCATCGCGGCATCCACCTGGCGCTGGTGCTGAGCCTGATCTTCCTGGTCTACGGTGGCCGCCGGCCGGTCCATGGCGCCCGGCCGCCGGCCTCGTTCTGGCACCCGGGCGGCCTGCCGTGGCACGACTGGCTGCTGGCGCTCGCCGCCGCCGCGGCCGCGCTCTACGTCCCCTACGTGTTCGACGACCTCGCCTTCCGGGTCGGCGCGCCGCTCAGGATCGACGTCGCCTTCGGCAGCGTCATGATCCTGGTCGTGCTCGAGGCGACCCGGCGATCGATGGGGCCCACCCTGCCGCTGATCGGGGTGATCTTCATCGTCTATGCCCTGTTCGGCCAGTACGCGCCGGGCGTCCTGGTCCACCCCGGCGCCAGCTGGACCGGCCTGGTCAACCACCTGTACCTCACCAGCCAGGGCATCTACGGCATCGCGGTTGGCGTGGTCGCGACCTACGTCTTCCACTTCGTCCTGTTCGGCGTGCTCGCGACCCGGATCGGCCTCGGCCAGCTGTTCATCGACCTCGCCTCGATCGTCGCCGGCCGGTTCGCGGGCGGGCCCGCCAAGGTCGCGATCGTGGCCTCGGCGCTGCTCGGCATGATCTCGGGCTCCTCGATCGCCAACACCGTGACCACCGGGGCGCTGACCATCCCGGCCATGCGCCGGACCGGCTATCCGGCCCACTTCGCCGCCGCGGTCGAGGCGACCGCGAGCGCCGGCGGCCAGGTCACGCCGCCGATCATGGGCGCGGCCGCCTTCATCATGGTCGAGTTCCTGCAGATCCCCTATCGCGAGGTTCTGCTCGCGGCGCTGGTGCCTGCCTCGATGCACTACCTGGGCGTGTTCACCATGGTCCATCTGGAGGCCAAGCGCCTGGGTCTGCGCGGTCTGCGCCCTGACGAGCTGCCGCCGCTCGGCCGCATCCTGCGGACCAACTGGATGAGCCTGATCCCGCTCGTTCTCCTGGTCGCGATCATCATCCGCGGCCACACGCCCTATCTCGCCGCCTTCTGGGGGATCACCGGCTGCATCGCGATCGGCCTCTTGCGCCCGCACGACCGCCTGGGCCTGCGCGACCTGCTCGACGCCTTTCAGCTCGGCGCCAAATACGCGCTCGCGGTCGGCGCCGCCGCGGCCACGGTCGGCATCGTGATCGGGGTCGTGTCGCTGACCGGGATGGGCTTCAAGCTGTCGTTCATGATCACCAGCCTGGCGAGCGACCTCGGCGGCGCGATCGCCGCGCAAGTGCCGTTCGGCCTGGTCAGCGCCGAGGGCCTGGCGCTGTTCTTCACCCTGCTGCTGACCGCGTTCGCCTGCATCCTGATGGGCGCCGGCATCCCGACCACGGCGACCTACATCATCCTGGTCACGGTCGCGGCGCCGGCGCTCGGCCTGCTCGGCCTGGCCCCCCTGGTCGCGCATTTCTTCGTGCTCTACTTCGGCGTGCTGGCCGACATCACGCCGCCGGTGGCGCTCGCCGCCTACGCCGCCGCCAGCATCGCCGGCGCCGATCCGGTGCGCACCGGCAACACCGCCTTTCGCCTCGCTTCCGCCAAGGCGCTGGTGCCGTTCGTGTTCGCCTATGCGCCGGTGATGCTGATCGTGACCGACGGCTTCGCCTGGCTGCCGTTCGTCACCACCACGCTTGGTTGCGCGCTCGGGGTGACGTGCCTGGGCGTCGCCCTGACCGGCTTCCTCACCAGCAACCTCAGGCTTTGGGAGCGCCTGCTGGCGGGCAGCGCCGCGCTGCTCCTGGTGGCCCCCGGCGTGCGGACGGGAGTGCTCGGTCTCCTCCTGCTGGCGCCCGTCGCCTGGCGCCAACTCCGGCCCGCCCGGCTGGCCGCCTGAATGGCGTTGGCCTATAGGGTCAGATCAGCGAGCATCCGGACCCGCAAGGCATGGTCCGGATGGCTGGCCACGCGCCGCGCGAAGCGGAGGTCTGCCGTTACCATATAGGTCTCGTGGATGTGTGCCGCAGCAAGATAGAAGCAGTCGTACACGGGGTGTTGCAGCGTCAGCGCGTAGTCGATGGCGGCCGGTAACAGAAGCTCCAGCGAGATTTGAGATACCGGAGCCTGCCGCAACGTCACGCAGGCCCGACGGACCTCGTCTTCGCTGATGTCCCGCCGGCGACACTTGCTCCAAAGCGCGCTCGCGGCTTCCGCCAGCCATAAGGCGGGGGCAGCCAGTGGCTCGCCGAGCAGCTTCTCCGCCTTATGGCCGTTGGGCTCGTCAACGACCCATTTGACGGCGACGCTCGCGTCGATGATCACCATCCAGCGTCAAGCGCCTTCGGCATCGTCGTCCGGCGGAGAATAGCCGCGATCACGATCGGCGCGAATCAGCTCCCAGGCTTCGACCGTACACCTGCCTTTGGTGCGCTCGCGCAGCCGGCGGGCGCGCTCCTTGAACGCCTCGACGTCCGGCCGCAGCGCCTGCTCCAGGATCAGCCGATGCTCGGCCTCGGCGGAGCGCCCGGCCGTGACTGCACGGATCTTGAGGCGCCGGACCAGATCGTCATCGAGGTTGCGCACCAGCAGCTGAGCCATCGCATGATCAACCCAAGACGGGATTGATAGCACATATAGCATGGCCGCCGGCGCCGCGTCCAGGGGCGAGCTCGGCCGCCTCAGGCCGCGGGCTTCAAGATCACGCGGCCGCGCACGCGCCCGGCGCGGAGATCGTCGAGGGCCTGGGGCGCGGCGTCGAGCGGGCGGATGTCGAGCGGGATCGGCGGCACCTTGCCGGCCTGGCCGAGCGCGATCACCGCCTGCAGCTCCTCGAGCGTGCCGACGTAGGAGCCGCGCAGGTTGAGCGAGCGCTGCGGCAGCAGCGGCAGCGGCACCGAGAGCGCGCCGCCGAACAGGCCGACCACGATCAGCGTGCCGCCCTTGCGCAGCACGTCCATGCCGAAGCGCGCGGTCTGGGGCGCGCCGACGAAGTCGATCGCCGCCCTGACCCCGCCCTTGGTCAGCTCCAGCACCTTCTTGGCGGCGTCCGCGGCGCCGTTGTCGATCGTCTCCCAGGCCCCCGCCTGGCGCGCGACCGCGCGCTTCTCGGGATCGATGTCGGCGACGATCAGCCTGGCCGGCACCACCGAGGGCGCGATCTCGACGCCGCTCAAGCCCACCCCGCCGGCCCCGATCATCACCAGAAAATCGTCCTCGCGCAGCGGTGCCACCTTCTGGATCGCGCTGTAGGCGGTGAGCCCGGCGCAGGCGTAGGTGCAGGCGAGCTCGGTCGGGATGCCGTCGTAGGGGACCAGATACTTCGGGTCCGGCACGATCACGTGGTCGCTGTAGCCGCCCGGCACCCGGGCGCCGAGGAACTTGGGCGAGAGGCACCACTGCTCGCGCTCGTGCTCGCAGATCGCGCACTGCCGGCAGCCGATCCAGGGGAAGGCGACCCGCGCCTCGCCGACCCGGACGCCCTTGGCGTCGGGTCCGAGCGCCTCGACCACGCCCACGATCTCGTGGCCGAGCGTCAGCGGCAGGCTGGCGCCGAGCTTGGCGAGCTCGGCCCGCTTGCCGTCGCCGAGGTCGAAATAGCCGTCGTTGATGTGCAGATCGCTGTGGCAGATCCCGGCCGCGGTGACCCGGAGCAGGACCTCGGTGCCCTGCGGGGTCGGCGTCGGCTGCTCGCGCAGCTCGATCGGCTGCCCCCATTCGACGATCTGATAGCTGCGCATGATGCCTCCCCCCGGCGTTACTCGCTCTCGTCGACGAGAATCGCCCGGAAATCGTTGACGTTGGTCAGCGTCGGCCCGGTCACCACCAGATCCTCGAGCGCGCTGAAGAAGCCGTAGCCGTCGTTGTCGGCGAGGCTCGCCTTGGCGTCCAGCCCGAGCGCCTCGGCGCGGGCGAGCGTGTCCGGGGTCACCATGGCGCCGGCATTGTCCTCGCTGCCGTCGATGCCGTCGGTGTCGGCGGCGAGCGCGCTGATCCCGGGCGCCCCGTTCAGCTGCACCGCGAGCGCCAGCAGGAACTCGGCGTTGCGCCCGCCGCGGCCCCGGCCGCGCACGGTCACCGTGGTCTCGCCGCCCGACAAAAGGACGCAGGGCGGGGCCACCGGCTGGCCGTGGCGGCGGACCTGGAGGGCGACCGCCGCCAGCACCTTGGCGACCTCGCGCGCCTCGCCCTCGATCGCGTCGCCCAGGATCAGGGCGTTGAGGCCGCGCTTGCGGGCGACCGCAGCCGCCGCCTCGAGCGAGGCCTGGGGCCTGGCGACCACGATCGCCCGGGCGCCCGCGAGGCGCGGGTCGCCCGGCTTCGGCGTCTCGTCGGCGGCCGCCCGCAGATGCTCGAGGACCTTGGCCGGCGGCGCGATCCGGTAGCGCTCGAGAATCCCGAGCGCGTCCTTGAAGGTCGAGGGATCGGGCACGGTCGGACCGGAGCCGATCACCGCCGGGTCGTCGCCCGGCACGTCCGAGATCAGGAGGCTCACCACCGGCGCCGGATGGGCCGCGGCCGCGAGGCGCCCGCCCTTGATCGCCGAGAGATGCTTGCGCACCACATTCATCTGGCCGATGTCGGCGCCGGAGGCCAGCAGGGCCCGATTGACCGCCTGCTTGTCCTCGAGGGTCAGCCCCGGCGCCGGCAGGGCGAGCAGCGCCGAGGCGCCGCCCGAGATCAGGCAGAGCACCAGATCGTCCGGGCCGGCGCCGGCGGCGAGCTCCAGGATGCGACGGGCGGCGCCCTGACCGGCGGCGTCGGGCACCGGATGCGCCGCCTCGACCACCTCGATCCTGGTGCAGGGGGTGCCGTGACCGTAGCGCGTCACCACCAGCCCCTCGAGCGCGCCGGCCATGTGGCGCTCGACCGCCTGCGCCATGGCCGCGGCCGCCTTGCCGGCGCCGAGCACGATCACCCGCCCGGGCGGCGGCGGCGGCAGATGCGGCAGGAGCGCCTGCTCGGGCCTCGCCGCCGCGAGCGCCGCCTCGAGCAGCTCGCGCAGCAGCGCCTCGCTCTGGATGATCCGTTGTGGCGAACTCATGACCTCAAGACGCCATCGCCAGCGTTCGCCGTCAAGCCCGCCGGCCGACCGGTCGGCGGCGCGACGGCAACGGCGGGGTCAGCCGCCGTCGGCGGGCGTGCCTTCGGGCTGCCGCTCGCTCGCGTCGAGCACCGTCTGGGCCAGGTCGCCGGCGGCTTCGGCCGGCTCGCCGGGCTCCAGCTGCGCCGAACGGGTGGTCATCTGCTCGCCGATGTAGCGGGTCAGCTTCTGTGCCCAGGGCCGGTTGAGGTGGTAGGCGTCGAAGAACGCCTTCTCCGGCAGCTTGAGGGCGGCATGGGCGTCGATCACCAGCGCGCCGGTGCCGGCGAGCTGCTCCTGCAGGCGCCGGCGGTGCTCGGCCAGCAGGGCGCCGTCGGGATCGCGGTCGGCGAGATAGCCCGGGCGCATCGGCGCGATCACGTAGGTGAAGGGCAGCTGGGCGCGGTTCAGATCCTCGACCAGGGCGTGCAGGCTCCGGTAGCAGGCCGGATCGAGGGTGATCGGGTCGCCTTCCCAGACGCGCGGGTTGATCCGGTCGCGCGGCACGTTCAGGAGCAGGCTGCCCGAGCGGTCGAACGAGACCGAATCCAGCTCGTCGGTCGTGTGCCGCAGATCCTGGATGTCGGCCGCCCGTTTGACCACGCCCTCCAGGTCAAGATATTTGAACTGATAGAAGAGCTCGGGCATGGCTTTCGACAGATACTTCTTGACCTGCTCGGGATTGAAGAACCGAGCCGGCGTATTCTGGCAGTCCTTGAAGTCCAGCATGGTCGAGACCATGACGACCTGGGTGACCTGGGGATAGACCGAAAGGAACTGATCGGCCAAAAAGCGCGCCTGATTGATCCTGAGGTCCTGGACGCCGAGATTGGCGACGCCGCCCCGGACGTGCAGCACCTGGCGCAGCAGGGCGCCGTCGACGCCATGCAGCGTGGTCGATGAGCCGACCAGGAGGATCTCGACGTCGTTCAGCGGCTCGTCCCGGAGCAGGCGAAGCTTCTCGTCGAAGCTCAGGCGGTTGGCGAACGCCGGCGCCTTCAGCCGATTGGCCTCGTCGAGACTGACGAACAGCGTGCCGAGGCCGATGATCAGGCCGGCTATGCCGGCGCCGAATCCGGCCAGGAACTTGCCACCTCTCGACATTGCCATTCCTTGAGCGCTGCCTGGTCCGTGTGCTCAGAACTGAAAATACAGGAACTCGCTGGGGGTCTCGGCAAAGATCGAGAGCAGGCAGTAGCATAGGATGACCCCGAGGACCGAGCCCTGGACCACGGTCGGCTGCCATCGCGGCAGGGCCGCGGCCACGCGGGCGAACAGCGAGGCCTTGCCGGCGGCATCGGGCTCGCGCTCGCTGCCGAGATAGCCGGCCCATTCCTGAGTGTTCGGCATCAGGAACACGATCGCCAGCAGCGCCACCAGCCAGCTCGTCTGGGCGATGCCGCCGAACATCAGGGCATCCAGGGTCTCGAAACGCCAGCCGGCGTTCTGGAGGATCGGCCCCAGCGGGCCGAACAGGTTGAGATACGACGCCGGCAGCCAGACACCGTTGGCGCCGGTCATGCCGGCCAGGATGCGGCCGGCCGCGTCCAGGCCCTCGGCGCGGAAGCAGACCCAGGCACCGACCACGACCAGGAAGGTCAGCGCGCGCGCGGCGACCCGACCATGCCAGGTCGAATGCGCGAGATCGTGGCCCATACGCCGCCGGAGGCCGTGCCAGACGTGGTTGATCACCAGGAAGATGCCGTGCAGCCCGCCCCAGATGACGAAGGTCCAGCCGGCACCGTGCCACAGCCCGCCCAAGAGCATGGTCGCCATCAGATTGACGTAGCGTCGCCTGGACCCCCGCCGGCTGCCGCCGAGCGGGATGTACAGATAGTCGCGCAGGAACCGCGACAGGGTGATGTGCCAGCGGCGCCAGAAATCGATGATGTTGACCGCCTTGTACGGGCTGTTGAAGTTGATCGGCAGGCGGATGTTGAACATCCGCCCGAGCCCGATCGCCATGTCGGAATAGCCCGAGAAGTCGAAGTAGAGCTGGAGCGTGTAGGCGAGCGCAGCGCCCCAGGCCTCGAACAGGGTCGGCGCGTAGCCACCGTGCGCAGCCTCGAACACCGGCGACGCATAGGTGGCGATGCCGTCGGCCAGCACCACCTTCTTGAACAGGCCGATCGAGAAGATGCTGAGGCCGAGTGCCAGGCTGTCCGGATCCAGCCGGAAGGTCTCGCGGCGCGCGAACTGCGGCAGCACCTCGCTGTGATGGACGATCGGCCCGGCGATCAGCTGCGGGAAGAAGGTCACGAACAGCGCGTAACTGGCGAAGCCCTCGGCCTTGAGCTCGCCGCGGTAGGCATCGATCAGATAGGCGATCTGCTGGAAGGTGAAGAACGAGATCCCGAGCGGCAGCACGATCGCGCGCAGGCCGACCTCGATCCCGGTCAGCTGCTCGAAGTTGGCGACCAGGAAGCCCGCGTATTTGAAATAGCCGATGCTCGCGAGATTGGCGCCGACGCCGACCGCCAGCACCGCCGGCGAGCGCCGCGCGACCAGGCTCTGACCGACGTGATAGTTGAACGCCATCGACAGGATGATGAGCGCCAGATAGGGCGGGTTCCACCAGCCGTAGAAGACCAGCGAGGCCGCCACCAGCCAGCCGAGCGCCAGGCGCGGGCTGTCGCGGCCGCCGAGCACAAAGAAGCCGATCAGGGTGATCGGCAGGAACACCAGGATGAACTCGAGGGAATTGAACAGCATGCGGCGCGCTCGACCCGACCAGGCGACGGGCGCGCACGGCCGGCGGCCCGGGTCATGCCTACGCTGACCGCTCTTAAGACGGCGTGAAGTGCCAGGTCCCGCGTCGCGCGGAGCAGATCGAGGAGGGTCGGGGGGCCGGCTAGCTCAGCCGCCAGGCGTCGACCAGATGGTGCGGCAGGCGCCACGGCCGGACCGCGATCAGGTCGAAACGCAGGATGCAGTCGGCGTGACCCGGATGACGCAGCAGGAAGAGCTCGGCGGCGCGCCGCGTGCGCTCGCGCTGCTGCGGTCCGAGCGCGCACAGCGCCTGCTCCAGATCGGGCCGCGCCTTGACCTCGACGAACGCCAGCAGCCGCCCGCGGCGGACCACCAGGTCGATCTCGCCGAGCGGGGTCCGGTAGCGCCGGGCGAGCACCCGGTAGCCGCGCAGCCGGAGGCTCCAGGCGGCCAGGGTCTCGGCCCACCAGCCCCAGGCCTGGCGACGCGCCCGTCTCATGGCTGGTCGGACGGCGGGCGGGCGCGCTGCCGGAGCGCCAGCGCCCGGCGGTAGAGCTCGCGTCGGGGCTGGCCGGTGGCGGCCGCGACCGCGCCCGCGGCGGCCGCCGGGGCCATGGTCGCGAGCGCCGCCTCGAGAGCGGCGTCCAGGTCCTCGGCGGTCGCCGGCGCGTCCGCGGTCGCCGGCGGCCCGATCACCAGCACCACCTCGCCCCGCGGCGGCCCGGCGCGCGCATAGTCGGCGGCCAGCCGGTCGAGCGGGCCACGCCGGACCTCCTCGAAGCGCTTGGTCAGCTCGCGCGCGACCGCCGCCTCGCGCGGCCCGAGCGCGCGTGCGAGCTCGGCCAGGGCCGTGGGCAGCCGTCGCGCCGCCTCGAACAGGACGAGCGTCGCCCGGACCGCGCCCAGCTCCTGCAACGCCCGCGCGCGGGCGGCACCCCGCGGCGGCAGGAAGCCCGCGACCAGGAAGCGGTCGGTCGGCAGCCCGGAGACCGTGAGTGCTGCGATCGCCGCCGAGGGCCCGGGCACGGTCAGCACCTCGATCCCGGCGTCGATCGCCGCCCGCACCAGCTTGTAGCCCGGGTCCGAGATCAAGGGCGTGCCGGCATCGGTGGTCAGCGCCACGGCGGCGCCCGCCTGGAGCCGGGCGAGGATCTGCGGGCGCATCCGGGCGGCATTGTGCTCGTGATAGGCGAGCAGCGGGCGCTCGATCCCCTGCCGGTGCAAGAGCCCGCCGGTCACCCGGGTATCCTCGCAGACGACCAGGTCGGCGGCGGCCAGTGCGGCCAGCGCGCGCGGCGACAGATCGCCCAGATTGCCGATCGGGGTGGCGATCAGATGCAGGCCCGGCGCGAGTTTACTTCGCCCGGCAGCGCCGCTAGGTTGGCCGTCGTCCGGAGCAGCCGAAGCCGAACGGGTCACGCTCATGTCTCAGGCTTGGGCACAGGCAATGGGGTGGATGCGGGTGAAGTCGGGGGTGGCGGCATCGGGTCTCGGTCTGCTGCTCCTGCTCGCCGCCTGCGCGTCCGAGCCCGGACCGGGGCCGGGCACGACCGTACAACCGCCCGAGGCGAAGGTCGAGTTGCAGCTACCGCCGGAAGTCCGGGTCGGCCTCTTGCTACCGCTGACCGGGCCGGCCGCGGACCTCGCCAAGGACATGCTCGACGCGGCCCAGATGGCGCTGTTCGACGTCGGCCCCAACGATCTGACCCTGTTGCCGCGCGACACGGCGGGCACCCCCGATGGCGCCCGCCAGGCCGCCGAGCAGGCGATCGAGGAGGGCGCCGTGGTGCTCCTCGGACCGCTGTTCAATCAGGCGGTGACCGCGGTCAGCCCGGTCGCCGCCAAGGCCAACGTCCGGGTGCTGGCGTTCTCCAACGTCACCTCGGCCGCCGCCGACGGCACCTTCCTGCTCGGCTTCCGGCCGGAGGAGCAGGTGCAGCGGGTCGTGCGCTACGCCCTCGAGCACGTCGAGCGCCGGCCGCCCGACCCGGTGCCCGGGACCGAACCGGCGCCGCCGGCCGATCAAGGCACGGCCGGCCAGGGCACCCCCCCGGATCAGGGGCCAGCCGATCAGGCAGCGCCCGCTCCGGGGCCGGTCCGGATTGCCGGCCTGGCGCCCAACGACGCCTATGGCGCGACCGCAATGGACGCGCTGCGGCGCACGGTCCTGGCCAGCGGCGGCGAGCTCGCCCAGACCCTCTTCTATCCGGCGGACCAGGCCGACCCCTCGGCCGTGGTCCGCCGGATCGCGGACTACGACGCCCGCAAGGCGGCGCTCGAGCGGGAGCGCAGCCCGCCTGCAGCAGCTGGACGACGACCCGTCCAAGCAGGCGCTGGAGCGGCTGTCGACCCTGGATACGCTCGGCGGGCCGCCGTTCGATGCGATCCTGATCGCCGACGGTGGCGATCGGCTGCGCTCGGTCGCGTCGCTCCTGACCTTCTTCGACGTCGACCCGGCGGTGATCCGCTTCCTCGGCACCATGCGCTGGCAGGACGATCCGCGGGTGCTGCAGGAGGCGGCGCTGCAGCAGGGCTGGTTCGCCGCCTCGGCGCCCGAGAGCCTGGCCCAGTTCGAGACCCGGTTTCAGGGCGTCTATGGCCACCCGCCGCAGCAGCTCGCCGCCCTCGCCTACGATGCCACGGCGCTCGCGGTGATCGTCGCCCGCGACCTGCGCGACCCGAAATTCGAGCCGCCGACGCTCGCCAACGCCCAGGGTTTCGCCGGCGCGACCGGGCTGTTCCGGCTACGCCCGGACGGTCTGGCCGATCACGGCCTGGCGATCCTCGAGGTCGCGAACGGCAAGGCGCGCACGATCGAGCCGCCGCCGGCGAGCTTCACCGACCAGCTGGCCGGCCGCTGAGCCGCGGGCCGGCGGGCGGGCCGAAGCACCGCCCGAGCAGGCGGCGGAGCGCCCGGCCGCGATGGCTCTGCGCCTGCTTGGCCGCGCGCGGCAGCTCGGCGAAGGTCTGGCTCGAGCCGCGGGGCACGAACATCGGGTCGTAGCCGAAGCCGCCCCGGCCGCGCGGCGGATCGACCAGCTCGCCCGCGACCCGGCCGTGGGCCAGCTCCTCGTGGCCGTCCGGCCAGGCGAGACAGAGGGCGGCGACGAAGGCCGCGCGCCGGTCGGCGGCGGCGAAACTGCCATAGCGCGCGGCCAGCGCGTCGCGGACCCGGGCCATGGCGCGGGCGAAGTCGCCTTCGGGCCCCGCCCAGCGCGCCGAATGCACCCCGGGCTTCCCCCCCAGGCCGGCCACCACCAGCCCGGAATTGTCGGCCAGCGCCGGCAGGCCCGCGGCTGCGGCCGCGGCGTGCGCCTTGATCCGGGCGTTGGCCGCGAAGCTCCGGCCGTCCTCGACCGGTTCGGGGAGGCGCAGTGCCGCGCTCGAGATCACCTCGACCGCCTGGCCCGCGACCAGCTCCTGCAGCTCGGCGAGCTTGCCCGGATTGTGGCTCGCGAGCACCAGCCGGGGCCCGGCGAACCGCCGTGCCGCCCTCACGCGTCGAGGCCGAGCGCCCGGCGCTGGCAGGCCAGCAGCTGGCGCACCCCCTGCTCGGCGAGGCGGTGCAGGGTCGCGAACTGCTCAGGCGTCAGCGGCTCGGTCTCGGCGGTGACCTGGATCTCGACGATCCCGCCCGAGCCGGTCAGCACGAAATTGGCATCCGCCTCGGCGGCGCTGTCCTCGGCATAGTCCGGGTCGAGCACCGCCTGGCCCTCGACCAGGGCCGAGGCGACCGCGGCGACCGGCTCGCGCAGCGGCACAGCCGGCAGCTGCTCGGCCGCGACCAGCCCCGCGAACGCCTGGTGCAAGGCGACGTAGGCGCCGGTGATCGCGGCCGTGCGGGTGCCGCCGTCCGCCTGCAGCACGTCGCAGTCGAGCAGGATCTGGCGCTCGCCCATCAGGGTCACGTCGGTGACCGCCCGCAATGCCCGCCCGATCAGCCGCTGGATCTCCTGGGTCCGCCCCGACTGCCGGCCGCGCGCCGCCTCGCGGTCGGTGCGGCGGTTGGTCGCGCGCGGCAGCATGCCGTATTCGGCGGTCACCCAGCCGCGGCCGCTGTTGCGCAGGAACGGCGGCACCCGCTCCTGGACGGTCGCCGTGCACAACACGTGGGTGCCGCCGCAGCGGATCAGGCAGGAGCCCTCGGCGTGGGGCGAGCAGCCGGGCTCGAGGGTGATCGCGCGCAGCTGGTCGGGGGCGCGTCCGGAGGGGCGCATGGAGCCTCCCATGATTGGGCGCCCGTCCTACCGCCCGAGGCCGCCGACATCAAGGCCGCCTCGGACCGGGCCAAGCGGTCGGGCTTACGATTTGTTAGGAGGTCGCGGCGGAGGTTGAGGCCAGGTGGCGCGCAAGATGCAGCGCTCGGGTCAGGCCATGTCCGGTTGTCCGCGGTTCCAGCTCCCTCGGCCTCAGCAACCACGAAGGCTACTGACGGCGCTCGCGCTCACCCTCGCGGTCTCGACCACCGCCGCGGTGGCCGCGGACCCGGCCGGCGCGGTCGACAATCTGCGGCGCGACCTCGGGGCGCTCCAGGCCCAGCTCGAGCAGATCGATCCGGGGCCCGGCGACGACGCTCCCCAGACGGTCGGCTTCAATGCCGATCTCGGCGACGGCAGCCCGGCCTTTCGTCGCCAGAGCCTGGTGACCATCGCCCACGCCGCCGGCCGCAACCTCGACCGGCTGATCGGCGTCTACCACGCCGCGGGCGACGAGCGGCACGCCGGCGACGCCGAGACGCTGCGCCTCAGCATGTACGGGCTGACCGAGCGGTTCGAGCGGCTGGCCGAGCCCGCGGACCCGGCGACCGTTGCCGTGCTGCGCGACCAGACCCGGGCTCTGCTGGGCGAGGTCGTTCAGGACGTCGGCCTGCTGGCCGCCGAGCCGGTGGCCTCGGCCCCGGCGCCGCAGCCTCTGCCCTGACCGTTCCGGTCTGATCCCGGGCGCGCTACCGGGCGCCGGGCGCAGTCCGGGCTGGACAGCCCAAGGCCGCGCCCGCATCATCCG
This sequence comes from uncultured Alphaproteobacteria bacterium, assembly GCA_963730195.1. Classification (GTDB taxonomy): domain Bacteria; phylum Pseudomonadota; class Alphaproteobacteria; order Geminicoccales; family Geminicoccaceae; genus DATAOG01. The sequence continues at coordinate 28,252 of CAVSRN010000080.1, read as the reverse complement.
AAGCACGCAGCTGCCTCACCGCCACCGGCGGGGTCACAAGACGTGCAAGCTGCCCGCCCAAGAACGAAGCCAGGAGGCCCGAGCCATGACCCGCATGACGCCGAGCGAAGCTTTCGTCGAGACCCTGGCCGCCCACGGCGTCAAGACCGTCTTCGGCATCGTCGGCTCCGCCTACATGGACGCGCTCGACATCTTCGAGCCGGCCGGCATCCGCTTCGTCTCGGTGGCGCACGAGCAGAACGCGGCGCACATGGCCGACGGCTATTCGCGGGTGCTCGACCGGCACGGCGTCTGCATCGCCCAGAACGGGCCCGGGATCACCAATTTCGTGACCGGGATCGCGGCCGCCTACTGGGCGCACTCGCCGGTCGTCTGCATCACGCCCGAGACCGGCAGCGCCACGATCGGCATGGGCGGCTTCCAGGAAACCGACCAGATGCCGATTTTTTCCCGGATTACCAAGTTCCAGACCCACATCAACCGGCCCGACCGGATCGCCGAGCTGACTTCGCGCGCGTTCGACCTGGCATTGGCCGAGCGCGGACCCGTGCAGATCAACATCCCGCGCGACTACTTCTACGGCGAGATCGACGTGACGCTGCCCGAAGCCGGTCAAGATCGAGCGCTCGGCCGGCGGCCCGGCGAGCCTGGCCGCAGCCGCCGACGCCCTCAAGTCCGGAAAATTCCCGGTGATCGTCGCCGGCGGCGGGGTGATCATGTCCCATGGCGTCGACGAGGCGGTGGCGCTCGCCGAGCAGCTCGGCGCGCCGGTGGTCGCGAGCTATCTGCACAACGACAGCTTCCCGAACCGCCACGAGCTCTATTGCGGCCCGCTCGGCTACCAGGGCTCCAAGGCCGCGATGCGCATCCTGGCGCAGGCCGACGTGGTGCTCGCGCTCGGCACGAGGCTCGGCCCGTTCGGCACGCTGCCGCAATACGGCATCGAGTATTGGCCGAAGGATGCCCGGATCGTCCAGGTCGATCCCGACCACCGCATGATCGGCCTGACCAAGACGATCGACGTCGGCGTGGTCGGCGACGCCAAGGCGGCCGCGGCCGAGCTGCTGGCGCGTCTCCAGAACCAGCCGCTCGCGGGTCACGCCAACCGCACCGACCGGCTCGCCGAGGTCCGTCGCCAGAAGGCCGCCTGGGAGGAGGAGCTTTCCGGGCTGTCCTCGGCCTCCGGCTCGCCGATCGCGCCACGCCGCGCGCTGCGCGAGCTCGAGAAGGCGATGCCCAAGGACGCGATGGTCACCACCGACATCGGCAACGTCTGCTCGGTCGCCAACAGCTATCTGCGCTTCGATGCCCCGAACAGCTTCTTCGCGCCGATGAGCTTCGGCAACTGCGGCTATGCCTTCCCGACCGCAATGGGGGCCAAGGTCGCAGCCCCCGGCCGGCCGGCGGTCGCCTACGTCGGCGACGGCGCCTGGGGCATGAGCCTGAACGAGGTTTTGACAGCCGTTCGCGAGCGCATTCCGGCGACCGCCGTGGTCTTCAACAACGGCCAGTGGGGTGCCGAGAAAAAGAACCAGATCGACTACTACGCCGACCGCTACGTCGGCACCAACCTCGAGAACCCGAGCTTCGCCGCGATCGCGCGCGCGATGGGCGCCGAGGGCATCACGGTCGAGGCGCCGGATCAGATCGGCGATGCGCTGCGCGCCGCGACCGCCTCGGACGTCTGCACGGTGATCGAGCTGAAGCTCACCCAGGAGCTCGGCGAGCCGTTCCGCCGCGACGCGCTCAAGAAACCGAAGCGCTTCCTGGCAAAGTACAAAGCCTACGAAGTGGCCTGATGTGGCAGCCTCGCTCGACGACCCGCGCGGCCGGACGCCCGCCTGGGCGTGGCTGGTCGGCGCCCTGATCCTCGCCCTTGGCTTCGCCGCCGCGGGCTTCCTGGTCGGCCGCGGCTTCGAGCGCGGCCGGAGCGTCGATCGCTACGTCACGGTCAAGGGCTTGGCCGAGACCTTCGTCAAGGCCGATCTCGCGGTCTGGCCGCTCCGGATCACCGCGACCGGCAACGACCTCGGCCAGGTCCAGTCCAAGATCGACACCGACCTCGCCACGATCACCCGCTTCCTCTCCGAGCATGGCATCGAGGCCGCGGCGATCCAGCCGCAGCGGGTCGAGGTCACCGACCTGCTGGCCCAGGCCTACCGGCAGGAGAGCGTCCGCGACAACCGCTTCATCGTCGCCCAGACGGTGATCGTGCGCACCGAGCAGGTCGACAAGGTCGCCGAGCTCAACCGGGCGACCGGCGAGCTGGTCAAGCAGGGGGTCGTGCTCGCCGACACCGGCGGCCCGAGCTACCTGTTCACCAAGCTGAACGACATCAAGCCCAAGATGCTGGCCGACGCGACCCGCAACGCGCGCGCGGCGGCCGCGCAGTTCGCCGCCGATTCCGGCAGCGAGATCGCCGAGATCCGACGCGCCTCCCAAGGCCTGTTCGAGATCCTGGCGCGCGACCCGGCGCCCGGCCTCTCGCAGCTGAACCAGGTCGACAAGCAGATCCGCGTGGTCAGCACGGTCGAATACCGCCTCAGCCGCTAGGGCGGCGCATGTCAATTGACAGGCGACAGGCGACGCATTGGATTCCGGCGATGATCCAGGTCGTTCAGGCATCGTGGGCTCAAGGTCCTCTACGAGGGCCGGACCGCGAGGCGTGTGGCGCCGGAACACCTGGAAAAACTGCGCGACATCCTGGCCATGCTGGACCGCAGCCGGCGGCCGGCAGATAGGGATGTTCCGGGCTTCGGGCGGCACGCGCTGAGAGGCGACCGCAAGGGCCACTGGGCCGTCTCGGTCTCCGGCAACTGGCGGGTCACCTTCAGGTTCGAAGATGGCGATGTCGTGGATGTCGACTACGTCGACGATCACTGAGGTGGGAGACGCGAGCCGTGGCCATGCACAATCCTCCCCATCCCGGTGGCATCGTCCGCCGCCAGTGCCTGGAGCCGCTGGGCCTGACCGTCACCGCGGCGGCGAAAGGCTTGGGCGTCACCCGCCAGGCGCTCTCCGAGCTCCTGAACGAGAAGGCCGGGATCTCGGTCGACATGGCGATCCGGCTGTCCAAGGCGTTCGGCTCCAGCCCGGAGACCTGGCTCGGCCTGCAGATGGCCTACGACCTCTGGCAGGCGCGCGGGCGCATGGACGAGATCCAGGTGCGCCGCTTCGAAGCCGCCTGACCCTGACCCGTGATCACAGATATCTGGCTGGCGCGCTTCGGAGCAGCCGGGCCGCCTCGGCCACGGTCTCGGCGACGATCGCGGCCGCCGGCATGACCCTGGTGATCAGGTCGACGACCTCGCCGGCATGGACGACGCGGGTCGCGAGGTCGTCGGCCGCGGCTCCGTCATAGCGGGCGCGCTCATCGTCGATCCGCGCTCGCAGGCCATCGGCATCGCCATGCCAGCGGCGCGAGAAGTCGTTGTGCAGGACCCGTCCGGTGAAGCCTCCGGGCCAGTCGATGGCGCGGGCCAGATCGAACACCCGGGTCCGCACCGTATCGTCACCGGCGGCCGCGACGAGGCGGGCCCCGGCGCCGGGCGGGCCGCCGGCTTCGGCGGCCGCGAAGAAGCGCGTGCCCATCATCACGCCGTCGGCACCCAGCATCAGGCTCGCGGCGAGGCCGCGCCCATCACCGATGCCGCCCGCGGCGACCACCAGCTGGTCGTCGCCGGCGAGGTCGCGGACCGCGGGCAGAAGCGCCGTCAGACCGCGCTCCAGGCCGTGGCCCCCGGCCTCCTGGCCCTGGGCGACCAGAATGTCGGTGCCGGCCGCGAGCGCCTGGCGCGCCTGGTCGAGCCGCTGGACCTGCCAGATCGTGGTCACCCCCGCGTCCTTGCACCTGGCGACGAAAGCGGTGGCATCGCCGAAGGCGAAGATCATGGCTTTCGGGCGGCGCTCGAGGCAGAGCTCGAGCAGCTGCGGCTGCCGCGCCAGCGACCAGGTGATGAACCCGGCCCCGACCGGCTGATTGCCGGCCGCGACGAACTGCTCCTTCAGCCAGGCGGCATCGCCATAGCCGCCACCGATCAGGCCGAGGCCGCCGGCGGCGGACACCGCCGCCGCGAGCTCGCCACCCGCGACCGCGCCCATCGGCGCGAGCAGGATCGGATGCTCGATCCCGAGCGTTTCGGTCAGTCGCGTGCGAATCATGGCCACCCGTCCGCAAGCCCCCTCGTCAGCTCTACATCTTGCCCTTCCAGGGCACCAGCACCTGCTCGATGCGGCGCATCAGCAGGTCGAACAGATAGGCGAGCATGCCGATCACCACGATGCCCATGATCACCACGTCGCTGCGCAGGAACTCGGACGCGTTCCAGACCATCTGGCCGAGGCCGGCGCGCGCGGCGACGATCTCGGCGGCGACCAGCGTGGTCCAGCCGAAGCCGATGCCGATCCGCATGCCGGTCAGGATCTCGGGCAGCGCCGCCGGCAGGATGACGTGGACGATCACCTGCAGGCGCGAGGCGCCGAGCGAGTAGGCGGCGTGGATCTGCTCGATCGCGACCGAGCGCACCCCCGCGCGGGCGTTGAGGGCGAGCGGCGCGAACACCGCGAGGTAGATCAGGATGATCTTGGCGAGATCGCCGATCCCGAACCAGATCACGATCAGCGGCAGATAGGCGAGCGGCGGGATCGGCCGGTAGAACTCGATCGGCGGGTCGAAGACCCCGCGGACTCCGCGGTTGACCCCCATCGCGATGCCGACCGGGATCGCGGTCAGGCAGGCGAGAAAGAAGGCCGCGAACACCCGGTACAGGCTCCAGAAGGTGTGCTCGAGCAATGTGGCGCCGCCGAAGCCTTCGGTCGCGACGTCCCGGAACTGCGCGAGCACCGCCGCGGGCGACGGCAGGAACAGAGGCTTGATCCAGCCCTTGCGGGTCACGAACCACCAGAGCAGGAGCAGCGCCAGCACCGTGACCACGCTGATCGCCACGCTCGAACCCTGGCCCGGCTGACCGTAGGCCTCGCCGGGCTTGGCCGGCGGCGCCTTGAACAGCTCGGCCAGGCGCGCCGAAGTGCCGGAGCGCGCCCTGCTCAGCCACTCGCGCGAGGACGTGGCCATGGCGCTCAGGCGGCCTTGCTGTGGATGATGTTGAGCGCCTGCTCGCGCATCGCGATGAAGTCGCGGTCGGACTTGATCTGCCGGGCGTTGCGGCTTTTGAAGAAGCGCTGGCAGAAGTCGAGCTCGAAGCGGTGGGTGATCCGGCCCGGGCGCGGCGACATCATGATCAGCCGGGTCGCCATGAACAAGGCCTCCTCGACCCCGTGAGTAATGAAAAAAACCATCTTGCCGGTCGCCCGCCAGACGTCGAGGATCAGCTCCTGCATGGTCTCGCGGGTCAGGCTGTCGAGCGCGCCGAGCGGCTCGTCCATGAGCAGCATGGCGGGATCGCTGGTGAGCGCGCGCGCGAGGCCGACCCTTTGCTGCATGCCGCCCGAGAGCTCGTAGACCGGCGCCCTGGCGAAGGCCTCGAGACCGACCAGCCTGATGTTGCCGAGTGCCATCTCGCGCCGCTCGGCCCTGGCCATGCCCTGGAGCTTGAGGCCGAACTCGACGTTCTCGAGCACGTTCAGCCAGGGCATCAGGGCGTGCTTCTGGAACACCACGCCGCGATCGGCGCCCGGACCGGTCACCGGGCGGCCGTTCAGGGTCACGCTGCCCGCGGTCGGCTGCAGGAAGCCCGCGAGCACGTTGAGTAGTGTGGTCTTGCCGCAGCCCGACTCGCCGAGCGCCACGACGAAGTCGCCGGGCTCGATCAGGAGATCGACGCTCGTGAGCGCGTGCACCGCCTCGCCGTGACGGGCCGGATAGACGACCGACAGGTCCTTGACCTCGAGCATCGCCCGATCAGTGCCCCTGCGGGCGCCGGATAAGGCCCGGCGCCCGTCCTGAGCCTGGCTACTTCAGCTTGATCGCCGCCTCGACGTACTTGGGCGTCACGAAGCCGGTGTAGTCGGGCAGCGTGTCCGGGATCTTCTTCTGCGCCTTCAGGAATTCCGAGGTGTAGGTCAGCGCCTTGGTCGCACCGCCGTCGGCGCCGCAGCCGAGCCAGGCGCAGGACGCCTGCTTCTCCATGTCCGGGAAATTGTAGAGGGCGAGCACCCCCGGCACGTCCTCGGCGGTGCCGCCGACCACGCCGACGATCTTCTTGACCGGCTCGGAATCCGCGGTCCAGGCATCCTTGTGGTCGCGATAGTCGGCATCGGCATCGGCGATCGTCTTGATGAACTTGGCGAGCCCGTCGGCGTGCGCCTCGGCCCAGGTCTTGTTGACCACCAGGCCATCGAAGGTCGGCTTGCCGAACGCGCTGAGCTCGCCCGAGGTGATCACCACATGGCCGGTCTTCTTGATCGCACCGAGTGCGGGGTCCCAGACGAAGGCCGCGTCGATGTCGCCGCGCTCCCAGGCGGCGGCGATCTGCGGCGGCTGCATGTTCAGGATGTCGACCTCGTTCGCCGGCACGCCGAAATGCTCGAGCGCGAACAGCAAATGGAAGTGGCTGGTCGAGACGAACGGCACCCCGACCTTCTTGCCCTTGAGGTCCTCGACCTTCTTGATGTCGGTGCCGTCGCGCGCGACCAGGGATTCGGCCGAGGCGATGTCCTCGACGATCCAGACCAGCTGGATGTCGAGGCCCTGGCTGGCGCCGGCCGCGATCGGGCTCGAGCCCGCGAGCGCGATCTGGACGTCGCCCGACGCCATGGCCGCGATCACCTTGGCGCCGGAATCGAACTGGCGGTACTGGACGTCCCAGCCGGTCGTCTTCGAGAAGGTGTTGTCGGCGATCGGCACCTTCCAGGGATTGTAGATCAGCTGATAGCCGACCGTGACGGTCTCGGCGGCAGCGCCGCCGCTGACGAGCGCGCCGAGCCCGAGCCCGGCCGCCGCCCCGCAAAGCTGCTTCCAGTCCATGAGACACCCCCTCCATGATTGGGCCGGCCGGTTACCGAGCCGCGGCAGCGGCCCGAGCGGGCCGGCAAACCCGATCATGATGGCGGTGACGGCAGCGAGGGTCCAGCCCTAATGGCTCGCGCTCGCGGGCAGGCGCCTCGTCATTGCTCTCTCGGCGGGGGGCGCTCAGCTCGCCCGGTCGTCGCGGGCGGCCTTGGCGTAGACGAAGACCGGCTTGGCGTTGGCGCCCGCGACCTCCTTGTTGATCACGACCTCCTCGACGCCATGCAAGGACGGCAGCTCGAACATCGTCTCGAGCAGGATCGTCTCCATGATCGACCTGAGCCCGCGCGCCCCGGTCTTGCGCAGGATCGCCTTCTTCGCGATCGCCTTCAGCGCGTCCTCGGTCAAGGTCAGGCGCACGTCCTCCATCTCGAACAGCTTCTGGTACTGCTTGACCAGCGCGTTCTTGGGCTCGACCAGGATCTTGACCAGCGCCTTCTCGTCCAGATCGGTCAGCGTCGCGACCACCGGCAGCCGGCCCACGAACTCCGGAATCAGCCCGAACTTGAGCAGATCGTCCGGCTCGACCTCGCCCAGCAATTCGCCGGTCTTGCGCTCGTCCGGGCCCTGGACCTCGGCCCCGAAGCCCATCGAGCGCGAGCCGCCCGCGCGCCCCGATGATCCGCTCCAGGCCGTTGAAGGCACCGCCGCAGATGAACAGGATGTTGGTCGTGTCGACCTGCAAAAACTCCTGCTGCGGATGTTTCCGGCCCCCTTGCGGCGGCACGCTCGCGACCGTGCCCTCGACGATCTTCAGGAGTGCCTGCTGCACCCCTTCGCCCGAGACGTCCCGGGTGATCGAGGGGTTCTCGGATTTGCGGCTGATCTTGTCGACCTCGTCGATGTAGACGATCCCGCGCTGCGCCCGCTCGACGTTGTAGTCGGCCGCCTGCAGCAGCTTCAGGATGATGTTCTCGACGTCCTCGCCGACGTAGCCGGCCTCGGTCAGCGTGGTCGCGTCCGCCATCGTGAACGGCACGTCGAGCGTGCGCGCCAGCGTCTGGGCGAGCAGGGTCTTGCCGCAGCCGGTCGGCCCGATCAGGAGGATGTTCGACTTCGCGAGCTCGACCTCGCCGCCCTTGGAGCCATGCGCCAGCCGCTTGTAGTGGTTGTGCACCGCCACCGACAGCACCCGCTTGGCCTGCTCCTGCCCGATCACATAGTCGTCCAGAACCCCCTTGATCTCGATCGGCGACATCACCGCCGGGCCCGAGGCCTTGCGGGTCTTGCGATCCTCCTCCTTGATGATGTCGGCGCACAGCTCGACGCATTCATTGCAAATGAACACGTTCGGGCCAGCGATCAGCTTGCGCACCTCATGCTGGCTCTTGCCGCAGAACGAGCAATAGAGCGTCGATTTCGCGCCGCCATCGCTGGATTCAATCATCGACACTCCACTTCGCTTCGACGGCGCGGCCGCCTGGAGTCGAGGGCGCGACCGGCCTCGGACGCCTCCGGCACAGTTACAGAGCTACCAAACACGCCCGGCTCGACCGGGTCAAGTCCGGGAACTCGCCCCCGACATATAAAGACCTGGTTGAGGATTGCCAGCAACGTGACGCGTTTGCGATCAAACCCGCGGGGCGGCCCCTCGGAGCCCGCGGGCGCGGCCGACTTTCGGTTGTCGCGCGCCGGCGTCGGAGGCACATTTGTTGCTTGCGGCGGGCTGCGGGCCCGGCGGTTGCCGCCGGGCGGGGTCGGGGGCCATGAACATGAACCAGGATCACGCGCGGGCGGCGCAGCTGTGGGTGCCGGGCGACTGGAACGCCTTCTTCGGGCTGTTCACCAACGTGCTGCTCAACGTGATCGTGCTCACCGGGCTCACGCTCGGGGTCGTCAATCTGCCGGGCGATGTGGTCTATGGCCGGATCCTGCCGGCGCTCGGCATCGCCCTGCCGATCGGCAACCTCTACTACGCCTACCTCGCCTGGCGCCTCGCCAAGGCCGAGGGGCGGAGCGACGTCGCGGCCATGCCCTACGGCCCGAGCGTGCCGCATATGTTCATCGTCGTCTTCCTGATCATGCTGCCGACCTACCTGAAGACCAAGGACCCGATCCTCGCCTGGCAGGCGGGCCTCGCCTGGGCGTTCATCATCGGCGTGATCGTGCTGTGCGGCGTGTTCGTGGGTCCGACCATCCGCAGATATACGCCGCGCGCCGCCATGCTCGGCACGCTTGCCGGCATCTCGATCGCCTTCATCTCGATGCGGCCGGTGTTCCAGATGTGGGAGGTGCCCTGGGTCGCGTTCGTCGCGTTCGGTATCATCCTGATCAGCTGGACCGCCAACGTCCGCCTGCCGGGCGGCCTGCCGGGCGGGCTCGCAGCCGTGATCGTCGGCACCGTGATCGCCTGGATCGCGGTGCTGCTCGGCTGGTCGGGCTACATGGAGCCCTCGGCGGTCGGCCAGTCGCTCAGCCAGTTCGGGCTGCGCCTGCCGCTGTTCTCGACCGACGTGTTCAAGGGCCTGGGCGACATCTGGCCGCTGCTCGCGACCGCGATCCCGCTCGGCGTCTACAATTTCACCGAGGGCATGAACAACGTCGAGAGTGCGGCCGCGGCCGGCGACAACTACAATCTGCGCCACATCCTGGCGGCCGACGGCATCGGCGCGATCGTGGGCTCGCTGCTCGGCAGCCCGTTCCCGCCCGCGGTCTACATCGGCCATCCCGGCTGGAAAGCGGTCGGCGGCCGGATCGGCTATTCGCTCGCGACCGGGCTGGTGATCGCGGCGGTCTCCTTCCTCGGCCTGACCGCGTTGCTGCTGGCGGTGATCCCGCTGGTCGCGATCCTGCCGATCCTGCTCTTCATCGGCCTGGTGATCGGCGCCCAGGCGTTCCAGGCGTCGCCGTCCAGGCATGCGCCGGCGGTGGTCCTGGCAATCGTGCCCAACATCGCCGCCTGGGGCCAGACCCAGGTCGACGGCGCGCTCAATGCCGCCGGCACCTCGGCCGACACGCTCGGCTTCGACAAGCTGATGAGCACCGGCGTCGTCTACCACGGCATGGAGCTGGTCGGCGGCGGGGCGGTGCTCGCCGGCCTGATCCTGGGCGCGATCGCCGCCTTCATCATCGAACGGCAGTTCCGCTGGGCCGGCATCTACGCGCTGGCCGGCGCGATCCTCGCCTTCTTCGGCTTCATCCACGGCGTCCACCTGCAGTTCGCGGCCTCGCCGCTGGTGGCGCTGGGCTATCTGTTCCTGGCCGCGATCTGCCTGGCGGTCGCCTGGCGCGAGGAGCCGGCATCGGAACGCTTCAGCTTCGCACCGCCGGTGGGTGGCGAGGAGAACATGCCTGCCGAATAGGCAGCCGCATAGCGAGCGGGCAGGTCGGGGGAACCGGAGCCATGGCGTTCGAGCTCTTCGTCAACGGCACGCTGATGCGCGGCCTCGCCCTGCACGCCAACCTCGAGGGGGCGGAGTTCCTGGGCGAGGCGCGCACCGCGCCGGTCTACCGGCTGTACTCGGTCGAGGATCGCCATCCCGGCATGTTCGAGGTCGCCGAGGGCGGGGTTTCGGTCGCGGGCGAGCTCTATCTCCTGCCCGACCAGGTCTGGCAACGGGTCGAGGCGGGCGAGCCGCCGGATCTGTACTGCGGGCCGGTGCGGCTCGAGGGCGGCCGCACGGTCCAGGGCATCCTCTACCCGCAGGCGCTGGCTGAAGCCCGGCACCGCGACATCTCCGAGTTCGCCGACTGGCGCGCTTACATGAGGTCCAGGCAGAACGCCCGATAGCGGCATCCTTGGGGACGACATCATGGCGACCATGCAGTTCGACGCGGAACCCTATCCGCTGGCCTTCGAGCCGGCATCGAGCGCGCTCCTGATCATCGACATGCAGCGCGACTTCGTCGAGCCGGGCGGCTTCGGCGAGCTGCTCGGCAACGACGTCTCCCTGCTGCGCTCGACCATCCAGCCGATCGGCCGCGTGCTCGAGGCGGCAAGGCGGGCCGGTCTCACGGTGATCCACACCCGCGAAGGCCACCGGCCGGACCTCAGCGATGCGCCGCCTGCCAAGCTCAGGCGCGGCGGGCTCGAGGTCGGGATCGGCGATCCGGGGCCGATGGGCCGGATCCTGGTGCGCGGCGAATACGGCCACGACATCATCCCCGAGCTCTATCCGATCACAGGCGAGCCGGTGATCGACAAGCCCGGCAAGGGCTCGTTCTACGACACCGACCTCGCCCTGATCCTGAACAACCGCGGCATCAGGACCCTGATCGTGTGCGGGGTGACGACCGAGGTCTGCGTCCACACCACCGTGCGCGAGGCCAACGATCGGGGCTACGAGTGCCTGGTGCTCGCCGACTGCGTCGGCTCCTACTTCCCCGAGTTCCAACGGGTCGCGCTCGAGATGATCAAGGCCCAGGGTGGCATCTTCGGCTGGGTCGCGGACTCCGCGGTCGCCCTTCGCGCGCTGAACCAGATTGCCCCCGCGGGCGGTCCGGTGGTATCCGAGGCAGAGGTGGCCCTGGCCTCTGACGATTGAGCGCATGCGTCTTCAGGCGATCTCTGCCGGCACCCGAGTTCCGAGCGACCGCTTCACAGGCGTCGTGCACAGCGTCTTTCGGCGCGCCTGCAACCTTGGCACCGAGGGTGGCGGGCTCCTGACGCTGCTGGCACCCGAGCTCGGCAACGTGCCGCACGGCATTCGCATCAGCATACCCACCGGGCTCGCGTTCACGGACCGTCTTCAGGCCGGACAGCGGGTCGGCTGCCGGGCGGCGGTGCTCCGGATCGCCAATAGCGACCTCGCGGTCGATCTGAGCACGGCGGAGGTCTGGCGGAGCGAGCTCGCGGGCCTGCGGGTCGATCTCGGCCGACCGGCGGTCGCGATCGCCTGGCAGGTCGCATGGCGCGCGCTCGAGCGCCGTCGACGCCGCGATCGCGACCCGCTCCTGCGTCCGGTTCACGACCGCGGCCGGGCGCTGGCCGAGGCCAGCCGTGCGCTCGACCTCGATCGCGCCACCGCCGCGACCCGCGGGTTGATCGGCTGCGGCCCCGGCCTGACCCCCGCCGGCGACGACCTGATCGTCGGCTTCCTCGCCGGCCTGTTTGCGAGCCGGGGCGATGGTCCGGCCAAGCGACGCCTGCTGCACGCGCTCGGCGCCGCGGTCGCCGCCGCGGTCGCGAACACCGGCGAGATCAGCCGCGCCTATCTGGAGCACGCGACCCTGGGCAGGGTTGCCGAGCCGCTCGCCAGGCTCGTCGGCGCGATCGGGGCTGGCCTGCCTGCTGCCGAGGTCGAGCGGGCTACCGACCAGGCACTCGAGGTCGGCCATACCTCGGGTGGCGATGGCGTCTTCGGGCTCCTGCTCGGCCTGCGGGCCTGGAGTTCCGCTCGCGAGCCTGGCCATGGCTAGGGCGGAGCGGGTCTTTCGCAACCTCTATCGCGATTCGGTCTCGCTGATGCAGCTCTCGGCCAAGATCGGCGCGCTGACCGGGATCAACCAGGCCTCGGCGGTGATGGCGACCGCCGGCAACCTCGATCTGCTGCGGGATGCCGGGCTGATCGCGGCCGCGGTCGAGCCGAGCCCGAATGATCTGCTGGTGGCACTCGAGGGTGAGGAAGCGGCTCTGGCCGATGCCCTGTCGGCCGCCGAGGCCGAGCTGACCCGCGCACCGGCCGCGCGTGCCGATGGCGGGCCGCAGCGGATGCCGCCGAAGAGCCTCGAGATGGCGCTGGCCGAGCGGCCGACCGCCAACCTCGCCCTGATCTCGACCCCCGGCGACTACGCCGCCGCCGAGGCCATGAAGGCGCTCCGGCTCGGCCTCAACGTCATGCTGTTCAGCGACAATGTCGGGCTCGAGGACGAGATCTCGCTCAAGCGCTACGCCCAGGGCCACGACCTCATGGTCATGGGGCCGGACTGCGGCACGGCGATCGTGGACGGCATCCCGCTCGGCTTCGCCAACGCCGTCCGCCGCGGCGTGATCGGCGCGGTCGCGGCCTCCGGGACCGGGCTGCAGCAGGTGACCTGCCTGATCGATCGCTGGGGCCAGGGCATCTCGCAGGCGATCGGCACCGGCGGCCACGATCTCTCCGCGCGGGTCGGCGGCATCACCATGCTGCAGGGCCTGAAGGCGCTCGCCGCCGATCCCGGGACCCGGGTCGTGGTGCTGATCTCGAAGCCGCCCGACCCCGAGATCGCGGCACGGGTGCTGGCGGCCGCCGAGGCCGCCGGCAAGCCGATCGTGGTCAGCTTCCTCGGCGCCGACCCGGCCACGCTGCGGCGGCCGAACGTGCACCCGGTGCGCACCCTCGAGGACGCCGCGAGCCTCGCGGTGGCGCTCGCCGGCGGCCGGCGGCCGGACCCGGAGACCGGGCCGGCCGCCGCGGCGAGCGCGCAGCTGGCGCCGGGCCAGAGATACGTCCGCGGGCTCTACAGCGGCGGCACCTTCTGCTACGAGGCCCTGCTCCTGCTGACCGAAGCGCTCGGGAGGGTCGCCTCGAACACGCCGCTCGAGCCCGACTGCCGGCTCGCCGACGTCTGGCAGAGCGAGGGCCACACCGCGATCGACCTCGGCGACGACGTCTTCACCCGCGGCCGGCCGCACCCGATGATCGATCAGACCCTGCGCATCGAGCGCATCCAGAAGGAGGCCGCCGACCCGGAGGTCGCGGTGATCCTGTTCGACGTCGTGCTCGGTTATGGCGCCCATGCCGACCCGGCGGCCGAGCTCGGGCCTGCGCTCCGGGAGGCGCAGGCCGCGGCCGGTCGCGCCGGTCGCCAGGTCGCGTTGGTCGGCTCGGTCTGCGGCACCGCGGCCGATCCGCAGGACCTCGGCCGCCAGGAGGCGGCGCTCCGGGACGCAGGCGTGCTGCTCGCCGAGAGCAACGCCCAGGCGGTCCGCATCGCGGCCCGGATCGCCGCGCGCGGCTCCGGCTGAGGGCGAGACGATGCCGACGCTGTTCGAGGAGGAGCTGCAGGTCGTCAACGTCGGGCTGCCGGCGTTCGCCGACGCGATCCGCGCGGCCGGCGGCAGCGCGCTCCAGGTCGACTGGCAGCCGCCCGGTCCGGGCGATCCGGCGGTCGCGCGAAAGCTCGCCCCGCTGATCAACGAGCCGCGGATCGAGGCCGCCAATCGCAAAGCCTTTGACGCCTATCTCGCCGCCCAGCCGGTGCTCGAGGGGATCGGCCCCGCGCGCGCGCACGTGCCCGGGCTCGGCGAGCGCATGATCCTGCACGCCGGCCCGCCGATCGCCTGGGCAGACATGTGCGGCCCGATGCAGGGTGCGATCGTCGGCGCGATCCTCTACGAGGGCTGGGCCGGGGATGCGCAAGCGGCCGAAGCCCTCGCGAAGTCCGAGAAGATCGAGGTCGCGCCCTGCCATCACCATGGCGCGGTCGGCCCGATGGCCGGCGTGATCAGCCCCTCGATGCCGGTCTGGGTGGTCGCCAACCCCGAGCATGGCAACCGCGCCTGCTGCAATCTCAACGAGGGCCTGGGCAAGGTGCTGCGCTTCGGCGCCAACGGCGACGAGGTGCTCGAGCGCCTGCGCTGGATGGCCGCGGTGCTGGCGCCGGCGCTGGCGGCCGCGCTCGAGGTTCTGGGCGGGCTCGAGCTCAAGCCGCTGATGGCGCAGGCGCTGCACATGGGCGACGAGGTCCACAACCGGAACGTCGCCGCCTCGTCCCTGCTGCTCAAGCGCCTGGTGCCGGCGCTGCTCCGGACCCAGGTCGCGCCGGCCGAAGTCGCCGCCGTGGTCGACTTCATCGCCGGCAACGATCACTTCTTCCTCAACCTCTCGATGGCCGCGTGCAAGGCGATGCTCGATGCCGCGGCGGGCGTTCCGGGCAGCAGCCTGGTGACCGCGATGGCGAGGAACGGCGTCGAGTTCGGCATCCGCCTCAGCGGCACCGGCGATCGTTGGTTCACCGCCCCCGCCCCGGTCGTCGACGGCCTGCTCTTTCCGGGCTACACGACCGCCGACGCGGCGCCCGACCTCGGCGACAGCGCGATCACCGAGACCGCGGGGCTCGGCGGCTTCGCGATGGCGGCGGCACCGGCGATCGTCCAGTTCGTCGGCGGCGCACCCCAGGATGCGATCGCCAACACGCTCGCCATGAGCCACGTCACCCTCGGCCGCAATGGCGCCTTCACCCTGCCGGCGCTCGACTTCACCGGCACGCCCGCCGGGATCGACGCGCGCAAGGTGGTCGACACCGGCATCGCCCCGATCATCAACACCGGCATCGCGCACCGGGCCGCGGGCGTCGGCCAGATCGGCGCCGGCATCACCCGGGCGCCGCTCGCCTGCTTCGCCAAGGCGGTGGCAGCACTCGCGGATCAGCTCGAGGGCAGCGATGGCGGCCGGTAAGCCCACCGCCGTGGTCGCGGTCGGCGGCAATTCGCTGATCCTCGACCCGGCGCATCAGTCGATCCCGGACCAGTACCGTCGCGGCCGCGACCACCGCGCAGCACATCGCCGAGATGGTCGTTGCCGGCTGGAACGTGGTCGTGACTCACGGCAGCGGGCCGCAGGTGGGCTTCATCCTGCGGCGCTCGGAGCTTGCGATCGCCGAGGTCCCGCCGGTGCCGATGGACTACGCCGCGGCCGACCTCCAGGGCGCCATCGGCTACATGTTCCAGCGCGCGCTCGGCAACGAGTTCCGGCGCCGCGGCATGGACCGCCGGGCGGCGACCGTGATCACCCAGGTCCTGGTCGACCCGGCCGACCCGGCGTTCGCCGATCCGGTGAAGCCGATCGGCTCCTACATGGACCAGGCGAGCGCGCAGACCCGCGCCCAAGAGCTCGGCTGGATCGTCAAGGAGGACGCCGGCCGCGGCTTCCGGCGCGTGGTGCCCTCGCCCTTGCCCAAGGGCATCGTCGAGAGCCAGGAGATCGACCACCTGGTCAAGGCGGGCTATGTCGTGATCGCCTGCGGCGGCGGCGGCATCCCGGTCTGTCGGGACACAGCAGGCGATCTCGAAGGCGTCGAGGCGGTGATCGACAAGGACCTCGCGTCGGCCATGCTGGCGCGCGAGCTGGGCGCCGACCTCCTCCTGATCTCGACCGGGGTGCCGCAGGTCGCGATCGCCTTCGGCCGCCCGGAGCAGCGCTGGCTCGACCGGATCACCCGCGCCGAGGCGGCCGCCTTCCTCGCCGCCGGCGAGTTCGCCGAGGGCAGCATGGCGCCCAAGATCCGGGCGATCATCGGCTATCTCGACCGTCCCGGGCGGCAGGGCCTGATCACCGACCCGCCGAACATCGGCCGCGCGCTGCGCGGCGAGACCGGCACGTCGATCGTTCCCGACTGACGTCCCGGGGGCCGCCCCGGATTGACACTGCCGCGGCCGATGCCGCTTAATCCCCGAGGAGGCTCCGGCTGAAGGGCGGCTGGCGAATGCTCGGCCATGGCCGAGGCAAAGGGGAGAAAAAAATGGCTGCGGGCCAGAAAGTCATCATCACCTGTGCGGTCACCGGCTCGATCCACACGCCGACCATGACCCCCTACCTGCCGATCACGCCGTCCGAGATCGCCGAAGCCGCGATCGGCGCCGCCGAGGCCGGTGCCGCGATCATCCACCTGCACGCCCGCGACCCGAAGACCGGCCGGCCGACCCCGGACCCTGCCGTGTTCATGCAGTTCCTGCCACGGATCAAGCAGGCGTCGGATGCGGTCGTCAACATCACGACCGGCGGCGGCCACGGCATGACCCTCGAGGAGCGCCTCGCCGCCCCCTTGCGCGCCCAACCCGAGATGACCTCGCTCAACATGGGCTCGATGAATTTTGGTCTTTTCCCGATGCTCTCCCGCTACAAGGAGTTCAAGTTCGAGTGGGAACGCCAGCACCTCGAGGCCTCCCGCGACTTTATTTTCCGGAATACTTACAAAGATATCGAAAAAATCATCCAGGCGCTGGCCGAAGGCTGCGGCACCCGCTTCGAGTTCGAGTGCTACGACGTCGGTCATCTCTATAACCTCGCCCACTTCCTGGACCGCGGCCTGGTCAAGCCGCCGCTGTTCGTGCAGACGATCTTCGGCATCCTGGGCGGCATCGGCGCCGACCCGGAGAACCTGGCCCACATGCGCCGGATCGCCGACAAGCTGTTCGGCACCGACTACCAATGGTCGATCCTCGCCGCCGGCCGCCACCAGATCCCGATGTGCACGATGGGCGCCACGATGGGCGCCAACGTCCGGGTCGGCCTCGAAGACTCGATCTACGTCGGCCGCGGCCAACTCGCCAAAAGCAACGCCGACCAGGTCACCCGCATCCGCACCATCCTCGAAGCCCTCTCCCTGGAAGTCGCCACCCCCACCGAAGCCCGCACCATGCTCGCCCTCAAAGGCGGCGACCAGGTCGCGTTCTGAGCGCCGGGCCGGCGCCGGCCCGACAGGGGCCTGCGGCCGCCTTTACATCCCATCACGGGCCGCACATCGGTGTGTGATTTCCTTTCGCCCTCGCACAGGAATGTGCGATAGACTGGGAATGACGGGTCACGAGCTCCTACGGAAGCTCCGCCGTCTGGCCAGCCAGAGTGATCTCACCATCCTCTATGAAGCCAGACACGGAAAGGGCGGTCACGGCCGCATCTACCTCGGCGACCGCTTCACCACGATCCCCGCTCTGACCCACGAGATCGGCCCCGGCCTGTTGACCAAGATCCTGCGTGATCTCGGTCTCACAAGACGCGACCTACCCTGAGGCCAACGATGACCCACGTTTTTCCCTACGCATTCGAGCCCGAAGAGTCCGGCGGCGTGCTGGTGCAGCTCATCGACGTTCCGGAGGCGCACACCTCCGGCGCGACCGAAGCGGCCGCCGGCGAGCAGGCGCTCGACTGCCTGATCGCAGCACTCGGCGGCTACATCAAGCTCGGCCGAAAGATCCCCCGCCCGAGCGCGGCGCGCGGCCGGCCGGTCGTCACCTTGCCGCCCCTGGTCGCGGCGAAGCTCGCGCTGTACGAGGCCATGCGGGCGCAGGGCATGACCCGCACCGAGCTCGCCCGCCGGCTCGGCCTACAGGAGAACGCCGTCCGCCGCCTGCTCGACCTCGACCACCGCTCGCACATCGAACAGATCGACCGCGCGCTAACCGCCCTCGGCAAGCGTCTCGAGGTGCGCGTCCTGCAGCCGGTGTGACCCGACCGCGACTTCGAGGAGGAGCCGACGTGAAGCTGCACTACTACGCCGATACCGACTCGCTCTACGTCGAGTTCCAGGAACGGCCGAGCGTCGATACCCGCGAGATCGCCGCCGACGTCCGCCTCGATCTGGACGTCGATGGCCGGCCCGTGGGCCTGGACATCGACCACGCGTCCCGGATCCTCGACCTCGACACCCTCGAAACGAAGGGCCTGCCGCTCCAGCCGGCGAACTTAGCGCACTACCCCGCGCCGGGCTGAAGCCCACATCGGGCCTGAAGTCGCACCTTGCGAAAAGGTTCCTGACACCTTTTTCCCTGACACCTTTTTCCCTCTCGTTTCCCCAACTCGTTTCGTGTGCGAAAAAAGTCCTGACCCCGTTTCCCCCACTAGCAGCAGCTTAGTATTTCTTGATAGCCGCAGGCCCGACTTCTGGCCCGTCATCGTCCTCATCGCCTGTCAAAACCGGTGGCAGCGGCTCTGGCGCCTCATCCTGAAAGAAATCCGCCAACAACAGCCTGATTTCCACATCGCCCGCATCTGAAATCGTAACCGGCACGCCGATGCACCGGACGCCGTCGGGCAACCCTTCCAATGGCAGACGCTGGCCGATCTGTACGCCCGAGAAACGATCCTCGATCTCGCCTTCGATATTGTTCTCTAGCCACCAGATCACAAAATCCGCATTTACATCCAGATTGTGCGCCTCAATCGAATAGCGTACCTGATCCCCCGCCTCATTACAACTTGCCGCCACATCCAGATCGACACGCGCCCGAATGCGCGCCTCCAGCCCAATCGGAGAAGGAAACGGGGTCAGGACTCTTTTCGAAGAGAAGGAAACGGGGTCAGGACTTTTTTCGAAGGGGGCGAGAGAAACGCTTCGGCCAGTTCGCGAGGTGGCGGGGCTTGACGCGGTCGACGGATGCGCTTACCTGACCGGCCTATGCTCCAGTATAGGCTGGAGGTGACGGTGTCTGCCGAACGACGCGTCAAGCTGTTCAGGAATGGTCGCAACCAGGCCGTTCGAATTCCGCGCGAGTTCGAGCTGCCCGGCACGGATGCCGTGATGCGCAAGGAGGGCGAGCGGCTGGTGATCGAGCCCGCGAAGCCTATCTCGCTACTCCAGGTGCTGGCCACGCTCGAACCGCTCGATGAGGAGTTCCCGGACATCTCCGACCTCGACCTCGATCCGGTCGAGCTTTGATGCGCTACCTGCTGGACACGAACATCATCGCCGACCTCGTCCGCAACCCGCAGGGACGTGTGGCGGAGCGCATCCGCGAGGTGGGCGAGACGGCGGTCTGCACGAGCATCATCGTCGCGGCGGAACTTCGCTACGGCGCCACCAAGAAAGGCTCGCCACGCCTCTCGGCCCAGGTCGAAGCGATCCTCGAGGCCCTCGAGGTCCTGCCTTTCGAGGCCCCGGCCGACGCCACCTATGGCCAACTCCGCGCCCGACTGGAGCGCGCCGGACAGCCGATCGGCGCCAACGATCTCCTGATCGCCGCCCACGCGCTCGCCCTTGGCCACGCCCTCATCACCGCCAACGAACGCGAGACCGCCCGGATCGACGATCTGCCCTGCGAGAACTGGCTGGGATAAGCTTCCCGCCGGCCCGAGAGAACCGCAGCCGAGGAACAGGTGCCATCGGCGAAAAGGTTCCTGACACCTTTTCTCCTCCGGCTATGGCGCGGTCCGCGTGCTCCACGACGTCTCGATCCGGGTCGAGGACGGCGAGACGGTCGTGCTGCTCGGCACCAACGGCAACGGCAAGAGCACGCTTTTGAAGTGCATCACCGGCCTGGTCACGCCCTCCCAGGGCGCCATCAACCTCGAGGCCGACGGCGAAAACATCGACCTGGTGGGGAAAACGCCGGAAGCGATCGTCGACCTCGGGGTGGCGCTGGTACCCGAAGGCCGCCGCCTGTTCCCGGCGCTCTCGGTCGAGGAGAACCTGATGCTCGGCGCCTACCGCCAGGCCGCCCGCCGCCGGATCGCCACCAGCCTCGAGCTGGTCTACGGCGTTTTTCCGGTCCTCAAGGAGCGCCGCCGCCAGCCGGCGGGCTCGATGAGCGGCGGCGAGCAGCAGATGGTGGCCCTCGGCCGCGCCCTGATGTCGACCCCCAGGCTGCTTTTGATCGACGAGCCCTCGGTCGGCCTCGCCCCGATCCTGGTCAGCCGCGTGATCGCCAAGATCCAGGAGCTGAAGGCCCGCACGCGGCTCACCGTCCTGATGGCCGAGCAGAACTTCAACCAGGCGATCAAGATCGCCGATCGCGCCTACGTCATGGTCCACGGCCGGACCGAGTTCGAGGGTGCCACCGCCGACCTCCAGGACAACCCGATGATCAAGCGCTACTATCTCGGCGCGTAGGCGCCCAATACAATTCCGCAGCCCTCTCGCCAAAAATTACCCTACCAACACTTGCACAGGACCATCTCGTCTGCTACCGCTCTATCCCAAAAGGTGCTACGCCTCAAACGGAGATGGGCCGTGAACGCTCTCGTAACCCTTGGCGCCGCCTTCCTCGTCGTTGCCGCCACAATCCTGTTTTTTCGCGCGTTCGGGCTCCGCGGCGACAGTATTTTTTTTTCCCCAAACAAACCAAGCAAGAATTCGATCTCGCCTTGGGCGCCTTCTCCCCAATCATGTTTGTGGCCAATGTTGTCGGGAGCTTGACATCACTCGCTACCGTCTACGTATTTTTCATCGGAACCTCCAAACTGTTTGGATGGGTGATCTTTGCCGCTCCAGCCACCCTCTTTCTTGGGTACTTTGCTACCAACTTCATTACAATGCGCGTCCTAGCTAAACGAGCAGCATTTAAGCGCCGACTGCTGGAGGCAGATCAGACTTCGGGGGTTATAGCGAGCATTTTCTGGGGTGCTACACCTCCCGAGGCCCGCGCAGCCGCTATTGCGAAATATGTAAGCTTATCCTCAATTGCCGCGTTCATCTGGCTAGAATGCTCGGTGTTCTCCGTACTGCTCGGCGGTCGCTTAGGCTGGAACAGCGACGTTTCCAACACGTTTGTCTTCTTCGCAGTTGTCGTGGGTGTGATCTACGTGACTACTCGCTACGGCCTAAGAGGCTTCGTGTTCGCCGATTTATTTCAATCACCATTGATTTTCCTAGGATCGGCTGTCCTACTTGGAGGAGCTATATATCTTCTTTACTCAGCGCCCACAGTTGCATCGGTAACTGACAGCGTTACAGTCTCACTTAAAACCCTGCTGCAGCCAAAGCTGCCGCCGATTGCTCTTGGACTCTTTTGTGGTCCATGTGACAGTAGGAAATCTAGTGTTCGTCGCGTTTTCGGAATTACACTGGCTCCGTGTCTGGTTGTTCGGCGCTCAGGTCGCAGTTGGCCTTCAGCAACGATCAATTGCTGCCACAACCTTGATGTGGAGCATGCTGGCTGCTATCGGTCTCATGGGAGGCGCTCTAACGCTGTCTGTTGGGACGGAGGGTGTGCTCACACTCCTCGGAAACGCCGTCTTCGAAAATCCTACTCTTGTGCTAGCATTCTGGCTTGCGGCGACAGCTGCACTCTTTTCGACGGCCGATGCCCAGGTCTACGCCTTTATGCTGGTAGCTGCGTTCGATGAAAAAACGGGCTCTTTAAGACGGGGTCCGACGAAGCTTGCGCGGCCGATGTTAGTATCAATCGTTGTCGCAGCTGTTGGCGCAGTCGCGTTTTAGTTGATAACCACCAATAATCTGCCGCTTGAGAAAATTGTCTTTATGGTGGCACCCATTAGCCTAAACCTAATGCCAGGATTTGTAGATGTCGTGCATGGACACAGTGTGCGTTCGTGGCCAATGGTGGTGGCTATTACAGGATATGCGATACTTTCCATCGTTGGTTTGCTCGTGTCTACGTCACAGTTGGCCTACACTCTTGGGGCGGCGCTGGTGCCTGTTGTTGTGAGTTTGTTTTTAGTCTT
This sequence comes from uncultured Alphaproteobacteria bacterium, assembly GCA_963730195.1. Lineage (GTDB taxonomy): Bacteria > Pseudomonadota > Alphaproteobacteria > Geminicoccales > Geminicoccaceae > DATAOG01. The sequence goes on along the minus strand of CAVSRN010000080.1, from coordinate 6,244 downwards.
TCTTGGCCGGCGTTTCGGGATCGGAGGGAGCAATGCGCGCGGACGGTAGTGGCAGTGCTGGTGTGCCCAATCTTGGTTTGATATTGGGAGTTTCTTTCGGAGCTATAGCGATTATTAAGGCGTCGCCGCCCTTAGATCGCTTGTTGTTGATTCTTCCGATAATCGTACTGGTGATATGGCATCTTACGCGGGAAGATTACGTCGAAGTCACCCTCGGCGGGTCTTCAAGATTTCGTGAGTCTTTACCGGAGGGTGAGACGGTTCACGGCCCATTCGATGACTGTTTGGTTGGTTTTAATAGCGGGGATGCAGTTCCTGCTGTCGGACGGTGCGGGCACTGTGCTAGAACTAGCGGGGAGGGCGGTTGAGCGTTTGGGACCTTTACCGCCAGCAGCGGAATTTGCTCTTGTGGGAGGCAAGCTTGAGGGCCACTCGCTCATGGTACTCGGAAATGGGGCAGCGCTCTAGTGAATGCATACCCCGGTGATCTGTTCGTTTCTCGGGTGCTAGAAAGTTTTCATGAAGAATACCGGTGGTGGCTTGTCTCGCTTGGCTTTATGATCGTAGTGATGCTCGCTATTTCGTTCGGGGCACTTCAGATTGCCGTGGCCGTGGCGGGAGTACGGAGGAATGATGGTGTCGGATAGCAGCGCGTTGTTCGGGGTTAGTGTTGGAAATCGTGCCTTTCGAGGAGAGGCCGTCATCGATAAACTGAAAGGGGATCTAGCGACGTATCGGACGATCTATTTTCTAATTGCTGATCGCCTTCAGGTATATAATAAGTGCGCTCGCGCGGGCGATCAATTTGCTGAGGTGCTTCGGATGTGGGGAAGGAGACGAGGCAAAGATTTGCATGAGCGCGAGAGGTGGTTGGAGAAACTGCGTGGGCGGCTGGGGGCGACAGTAGAGGAGCAGGAGTGGAGGGCGATATCGATAGACGATCTGTCGGATTGGCGATATGTCGTATTAATGCGGAACGTACAGATAATGTACGAGCTTGACAGGGATTTTATGCAGGAGGTGGATCAGGAATAGGAAGATATTCGCGAACGTACGAGTGCGGGGTCAAAAGAACGAGACGCGTGGCGGCGGATGAGCAGGGCGTACCTACTGGAGGAAGTGGCGCTGAACATAAGGGCCAGGGGCAAATATAACATCCAGGATGAATACTATGCGGGGGAATACATGCCGGAGCTTTTGGTGAAGCTGTTTCGGGATACCTACAGCGTGAGCGTTGCAACGCTTGCAGAGGATGTGGAACTGGATAGTAGTACGTTTAAAATTAACATGTGGAGGAACGGTCGATGGGAATTAATGTAAAACCCTGCCGCACGGGGAAAAGGTGTCAGACGGGAAGAGAAGATGTCAGGAAGAAAAGGTGTCAGGAACCTTTTCGGAAGCCAGGAAGAAAAGGTGTCAGGAACCTTTTCGTGAAGCCAGGCCTCAGCGAGCGTCCTGCAAGGCCTGCAGCTCGGCGCGGACGTTGGCGGAGACGAAGCTGGAGACGTCGCCGCCGAGGCGGGAAATCTCTTTGACGAAGCGCGAGGAGGTGAACTGGTTGGTCTCCGAGGCGGTCAGGAACATGGTCTCGATGCCGGGCGCCAGGCGGGCGTTGGTCGCCGCCATCTGGAACTCGTACTCGAAGTCGGAGACCGCGCGCAGGCCGCGGATGATGACCTTGGCGCCGACCCCGCGGGCGAGGTCGACCAGCAGGCGCTCGAAGGCCTGGACCTCGAGCTGGCAGCCGTTGACCCGGTCGGCCGCCATCAAGGCCTTGGCCTCGTGCTCGACCAGGCGGACGCGCTCGTCGAGCGTGAACATCGGCTCCTTGCCGATGTTGACCGCGACCGCGATCACCAGGCGATCGACGACCTTGGTCGCGCGCCGGATGATGTCGAGGTGGCCGTTGTAAATCGGGTCGAAGGTGCCCGGATAAACCCCTGTGCGCGCGACGCTCATGGCCGGTCGGTCCGCGCTCACGCGTCGCTCCCGGCGCCGTCGTCGGCGGCCGCATCGCCGCCGTCGAGGTCGTCGCCATCGGCGTCGTCCGCGGCCTCGCCGCCGTTGGCTTCGGCCGCCGCCGGTCAGCCTGGCGACCGAGACCACGTGCTCGCCCTCGGCGACGTCGAACAGGGTTACGCCCTGGGTGTTGCGGCCGGCGATCCGGATGCCCTCGACCGGGATCCGGATCACCTGGCCGCGGTCGGTCACCAGCATCACCTGGTCGTCGTCGGCGACCGGGAAGGCCGCGATCACCGGGCCGTTGCGCCTGCTGGTCTCGATGTTGATGATGCCCTGGCCGCCCCGGTTGGTGACCCGGTACTCGTAGGCCGAGGTCCGCTTGCCGTAGCCGTTGACGGTGACCGAGAGGATCAGCTGCTGGTGGGCGTCGAGCTCGGCCAGGCGATTGGCGCCGAGCAGCTCGCGCGCCGCGCGGATCGCGGCCTCGGCCTTCTGCAGCGCCTCCTCGGGCGTCTCGGCGTCGCCGTCCTCGTAGACGTCCTGGCGCCGCCGCGCCGAATCGTAGCGCAAAAAGGCGTCCCGCTCCTCGATCGTGAGCTCGACGTGGTCGAGGATCGACATCGAGATCACCCGGTCGCCGCGGGCCAGATCCATGCCGCGCACGCCCTCGGACGAGCGCGAGCGGAACACGCGCACGCTGGTGCCGGCCGGGAAGCGGACGCATTTGCCGCCCTCGGCCGCGAGCAGCACGTCGTCCGCTTCCGTGGCCACGGCGACGCCAATCAGATGGTCGCCCTCGTCCAGGCCCATCGCGATCTTGCCGTTCGCGGGCACGAAGATGAAGTCGGCGAGCGCGTTGCGCCGGACCTTGCCGCTCGCGGTCGCGAACACCACGGAGAGCGCCTCGTAGGTGCTCTCGTCCTCGGGCAGCGGCAGCACGGCCGTGATCGTCTCGCCCTCGGCCAGCTGCGGGAACAGGTTGATCATGGCCTTGCCGCGCGCCTGCGGGTTGCCCTGCGGCAGCTTGTAGACCTTGAGCTTGTACACCCGGCCGGCCGAGCTGAAGAACAGCACCGGCGTGTGGGTCACGGCGACGAACAGCTGGGCCAGAAAATCGTCCTCGTGGGTCGCCATCCCGACCCGGCCCTTGCCGCCGCGTCGCTGCTCGCGATAGGTCGAGAGCGGGGTGCGCTTGATGTACCCCAACTTTGTCACGGTGACGACCATGTCCTCCTTCTGGATCAGGTCCTCGATGTCGATGTCGTAGTCGTCGCCCGCCTCGAGGGTCGTGCGTCTCGGGGTCGCGAAGCGCTCCTTGACCGTGATCAGCTCGGCCTTCAGCACCTCCAGCAGGCGCTCGCGCGAGCGCAGGATCTGCAACAGCTCCTTGATCTTCTCGCCGAGCTGGGTCAGCTCGTCGGTGATCCGGCTGCGCTCGAGCTGGGTCAGGCGCTGCAGGCGGAGGTCGAGGATCGCCTGCGCCTGGCGCTCGGACAGGCGGTAGCTGTCCTCCGGGCCGGCGGCGGCGGCATCGTCCGGGGCCTCTTCGGCCAGGCGCAGAAGCGCTGCGACCTCGCCCAGGCGCCAGTCGCGGGCGGTGAGCTCGGCCTTGGCGGTCGCGGGATCGGGCGCGCCCCGGATCAGGGCGATCACGGCATCGATGTTGGCGACCGCGACCGCGAGGCCGAGCAGCGTGTGGGCCCGGTCGCGGGCGCGCGCGAGGTCGTAGGCGCTGCGGCGCGCGATCACCTCCTCGCGGAACTCGAGGAACGCGCGCAGCACGTCCAGCAGGCTGAGCTGCACCGGCCGGCCGGCCGCGAGCGCCACCAGATTGACCCCGAAGGTCACCTGCAGGGGCGTGTGCCGGAACAGCTGGTTGAGCACGATGTCGGGGTCGGCCTCGCGCTTGATCTCGATCACCACCCGGGTGCCGTCGCGGTCGGATTCGTCCCGGACCTCGGCGATGCCCTCGATCCGGCGCTCGCGCACCAGCTCGCCGATCCGCTCCAGCGTGCGGCCCTTGTTGATCTGGTACGGCACCTCCGAGACGATGATCGCGTCCCGGTCTTTCCTGACCTCCTCGACGTGGGTCTTGCTGCGCAGCAGCAGGCTGCCGCGGCCGGTGGCGTAGGCCTGGCGGATGCCGCCCTGGCCCAGGATGATGCCGCCGGTCGGAAAATCGGGCCCCGGGATCAGCTCGAGCAGGCGCTCGAAGGACAGCTCCGGATCGTCGACCAGGGCGAGGCAGGCATCGATCACCTCGCCCAGGTTGTGCGGCGGGATGTTGGTCGCCATGCCGACCGCGATGCCGCCGGCGCCGTTGACCAGGAGGTTCGGGAACTGCGCCGGCAGCACGGAAGGCTCACGGTCGGACTCGTCGTAATTGGGCCGGAAGTCGACCGTGTCCTTGTCGATGTCGGTGAGCAGCGCATCGGCCGCCAGCGCGAGCCGGGCCTCGGTGTAGCGCATCGCCGCCGGCGCATCGCCGTCCATCGAGCCGAAGTTGCCCTGACCGTCGATCAGCGGCAGGCGCATCGAGAAATCCTGCGCCATGCGCACCAGCGAGTCGTAGATCGCATCGCCGCCGTGGGGGTGGTACTTGCCCATCACGTCGCCGACGATGCGGGCGCATTTGCGCGGCGGCTTGCCGTGCTCGTAGCCGCCCTCCTGCATGGCGTAGAGGATGCGCCGGTGGACCGGCTTCAGGCCGTCGCGAACGTCGGGCAGCGCCCGCGCCACGATCACGCTCATGGCGTAGTCGAGGTAGGAGCGCTGCATCTCCTCCTCGATCGGCACGACCTCGAAACGGCGGGGCGGACTTTCGGTGGCCAAAGGTCAGGCGATCCGGTCAGGGTTCGGGGCGCCCTCGCCTTGAGGGCGATGGCGCCGCTGATCTAGCAGAACCACAGCCTTGCGACAAGTTTTGCGCTGCAACACGAAGCCGGCCCGCCGCCGGCCGCCCTCGGGCGCGAAGTCCAGCGCCACCACTGTCGAACATGCCGGGGGTGCCGGCGCCGATCGCCCCTCAACCCTTCGAGCCGATCGCCGGCGGTGCCAGGAGTGCGCTGGCCGCCGGCGGCGGTTGCAGAGCGCGCCGCCTTCAGCCAGGATGGCTCAGGCCAGGATGGCTTGGGCAACCGAATCGACAGGGCACCGACGATGCGTCACGCAGAGCTGTTTGGAATTCTCGTGGCCCTGGCCGCGCTCGGCCTTGCGCCGCCATCGCTCGCCGCGCCCGAGCAGCTGAAGGGCGTACGCTTCATCGACGTGATGAGCGGCAACACGGTCTCCGGCACCACCGCGTCGGGCGCCGAGTTCAACATGTACTTCGTGGACGGCGGCGACGTGACCTACGAGGATTCCTCGGGCGAGCACGACAACGGCCGCTGGCTGATCGACCCGGACGGCGACGTCTGCATCAAGTGGCGCAAGCGCGATCCCGAGCACCAGAGCTGCTACCAGGTGACCGTCGACGGCGACCAGGTCACCTGGAAGGGCAAGGGCGGCAGCGGCGAGGCGCTGCTGCGCGGCGGCGTCGGCTCCAGCTTCCTGAAGCATCCGTGAGGGGGTGGGCGGCGCGGAGTGTAGACCTCGTCAATCGCGATCGGCCGCGCGAAACTGAACCACGAGCGTCCGGATCCGGCAGAAGATGTCGCGGCAATCCGGGGCATCGAAGATCTGGCATCGTGGGCCTTCTCGTTCGCTGACACCGGCGGCCTGGAGGCGCTATGATGGCGCATGCCTGAAGCGACCGCGACCCCGCAGCCGGTGCTCGGCGGCCTCGAGCACTTCCTCGCCTGGGTTCAAAACCAGCGCGAGCGCTACGAGTTCGTCGGCGGCCGTCTGGTGCGGATGGCCGGCGGCAGCGAGGACCACAACGACATCCAGATCAATCTCCTGACCTCGCTCAAGCGGCGCCTGCGAGGCGGCCTCTTGCAAGCCTAACGGCAGCGATCTCCTGGTCCGGATCGACGACCGCGCCGGGCCGTTTCCCGGACGCGAGCGTCACATGTGGCCGCGAGGGGAGACACTACGTCACCGAGCCGGTCGCGATCTTCCAGATCCTGTCGTCCGCGACCGAGCTTGCCGATCGCACCGACAAGCGCCGCGACTACCAGCGCCTCGAGAGCCTTCGCCACTACGTCCTGATCGCCCAGGACGCGCCCCGGGTCGAGATCTACAGCCGCACCGGCCCGGGCTGGCGCTTCGAGGAGCTCGAAGGCCTGGATACCGCGCTCGCCCCTGGATGCCCTCGCGATCACCCTGCCGCTCGCCGAGATCT
>CAVSRN010000079.1:0-18633 GCA_963730195.1 uncultured Alphaproteobacteria bacterium | reverse complement strand
CCCGGCCAATCCCGGGAGAGAGCCCCCATGAGCCCCCATGCTCTGCGATTGACGCCGGACCTGGTTGGCCTATTTTCGCAATCCGAGCAGCGACCTCTCGCAAACGCTCGGACCCGCCAGCACCAAGCCGGGGCCAGGAAGCCCGACATGGCAAACGTCGAGGCTCCCGACAGCTCCGTTGCCTTGGCGACCGCCTCGATCCTGATAACGGTCGCGGCGATCTGCCTCGCGATCGTCGGCATTCCGTTCGCCCACGACGCCCTTCCCGATGCCATCTTTGGCGTGATGGGTCTGATGTCGGTCGTCGGGGCGTCGTTCGCGGTCGAACTTGGTGATGGATCACGCGGGATACACCTTCGGCCAACGACTGCGCGTGATGAACGGCGGTTATTTCGTCTTTTTACTGGTGGTATCCAGCATATCGTTTGCCACCTTTTATCTATATCTGACTTCGAGATCCGATCAGGCGCCATTCTCGTCCCACCTGCGCGAGGTTGGCTTTTATTCGTTGCTATGGATTCCATCGATTCTTACGTTTTTCAAACTGATGACACAGATCAATCTGCCGGGATATCCATGGGTAACGCTATTTTTCTATGCGGTTACGGTATTTTTACTTTCGGCTACGGGTCTGGCCTGGGTTGCGGGGGCACGCCCTGACCAGCGTGCGGCGGGCGCGAGTGGCGAGCCCCCGTGCAGCGCGCGCCGGCCGGTGCTAAGCTCGCAACCGCAACGCTATCAAAGGAGGGTCCGGATCATGACGCTCGGCACGGTCAAGCTGCCGACCCCGGCGCAGCTCGCGGAGCTCGCGGCGGAGCTCGGCTTCACCATGAGCGACGAGGACCTCGCGGTCCATCTCGACGCGATGCGCCCGAACATCGACGCCTACAACGCCGTCGATCGCATGCCCCAGGCCTTGCCGCCGGTCACCTATCCGCGCACGCCCGGCTACCGGCCGGGGGCTGAGGAGAACCGGTTCGGCGCCTGGTACGTCAAGAGCCGGATCGAAGGCGCCGCCGACGGCAAGCTCAAGGGCAAGCTGGTCGCGATCAAGGACAACGTCTGCATCGCCGGCGTGCCGATGATGAACGGAAGCTCGACGCTGGAGGGCTACGTCCCGGACGTCGATGCGACCATCGTGACCCGGATCCTGGATGCCGGCGGCACGATCCTCGGCAAGTCGGTCTGCGAACATTTCTGCTTCTCGGGCGGCAGCCACACCAGCTCGTCCGGCCCGGTGCACAACCCGCGCCGCCAGGGCTATTCGGCCGGCGGCTCGTCGTCCGGCAGCGCTGCCCTGCTCGCGGCCGGCGAGGTCGACCTCGCGATCGGCGGCGATCAGGGCGGCTCGATCCGGATCCCGGCGGCCTATTGCGGCGTCTACGGCATGAAGCCGACCCACGGCCTGGTGCCCTACACCGGCGTCATGCCGATCGAGCTGACGATCGACCACACCGGGCCGATGAGCGCCAACGTCGCCGACAACGCGCTCATGCTCGAGGTCCTGGCCGGCCCCGACGGGCTCGACCCGCGCCAGCAGGGGGTCAAGGCCGAGCGCTACACCGAGGCGCTCGGGCGGGGTGCCGCGGGGCTCCGGATCGCGGTCGTGCGCGAGGGCTTCGGCCATGCCAACTCCGAGCCCGGCGTCGACGCCAAGGTCAAGCAGGCGGCCGAGCTGCTGCGCCGCCTCGGCGCCACGGTCGACGAGGTCTCGATCCCGATGCATCTGATGGGGGTGCCGATCTGGCTGCCGATCGCGGCCGAGGGCGCGACCGTGCAGATGATGCAGGGCAACGGCTACGGCTTCAATTGGAAGGGCCTGTACGTCACCAGCCTGCTCGACTTCCACAGCGGCTGGCGCAACCGCGCCGACGAGCTCTCCGACACCCTCAAGACGACGATGCTGCTGGGCTGGCACATGGTGCGCAACTACCGCGGCCACTACTACGCCAAGGCGCAGAACCTCGCCCGCCAGCTGCGCGCCGCCTATGACGCTGGTGCTCAAGGACTACGACCTGCTGGCTGATGCCGACCCTGCCGGTGACCGCGACCCCCTTGCCCGACGAGAACGCGCCGATCCCGGAGATCCTGCAGCGGGCGTTCGAGATGCTGCCCAACACCGCCCCGTTCGACGTCACCGGCCACCCGGCCATGAGCGTGCCCTGCGGCCTCGCCGACGACCTGCCGGTCGGCCTGATGCTGATCGGCGAGCACTACGCCGAGCAGACCATCTACCGCGCCGCCCACGCCTACGAGCAGGCGGTCGACTGGCAGACCCAGTAGCGGCGCGGCCGCGGCGGGCTGAAGCGAGCGAAGCCGGCGGGTCAGGCGCCCGCCGGCACCTCGATCGTGCCCTCCGCGACCAGCACGGCGGCGCCGCCGACCCGGACCGCCACGACCTGGCCGGCGCGCTTCTCGACCTCGATGTGCAACCGGCTCGGGCGCCCGATCTCATGGCCCTGGGCGATGACGTAGCGGGCCGTGCCCCCGGCCGGCACCTCGTGCAGGCCGAGCCAGCCGCCGAAGGCGGCCGCCGCCGAGCCGGTCGCCGGATCCTCCTCGATGCCCGCGGCCGGGGCGAACATGCGGGTCCGGAAGTCGGCGTTCAGGCCGACGGCATCGCGCGTGACCAGGTAGACCTCGCGGGCGTCGGTATCCGCCAGGAGGCGCCGCCAGGCCGCGTGGTCGAGGCGGGCCCGGCCGAGCGCCGCGGCATCGGTCAGCTCGACGATCAGGAATGGCAAACCCGTGGAGGCGATGGCCGGCAGGCCGGCGTCGAGGCGAAGATCGGTCGCGGCCAGACCCAGCATGTCCGCGAGCGCCGCCGGAGCGGGCGCCGGCCGAACCACCGGCGCCTCGGGCGCGGTCAGCTCCGCGAACACCGGCCGGCCGGCCGCCGCCCGGATCGTGACCGGCACCGGACCCGCACCCTCCTCGAAGGTGATCCGGGTGGTCTCGCCGCCGAGCTCGAGCGCGCCGATGGCCGCCAGCACGAGCGCGGTGCCGACCGTCGGATGACCGGCGAACGGCACCTCCCGGGCGGGGGTGAAGATCCGCAGCCGGCGGATGTGCGCCGGCCGGTCCGGCGGCAGCACGAACACCGTCTCGGACAGGTTGAACTCGCGCGCGACCTGCTGCATCCGCGCGGGGTCGAGGCCGCGGGCGTCGGGCAGCACGGCGAGCGGGTTGCCGCCGAAGGCCCGGTCGGTGAACACGTCCGCGGTCAGAAAGCGATGGCGCATCGCCCGGGCTCCTTTCGATCGCCGGCCGCCCGGCTCAGGACTGCCAGAACGGCTTGGTGGTCTCGGCCATGACGTCGGCCCGGCTCAGCCCGATGTCGCGCAGCATGTGGTCGTTGAGCTCGCCCAGGCGGTGCCGCTGCCCGGCGCGCTCGGCGCAGAGCAGCAACTGGTCGAGGCCGCGGCCGAGATGGTCGCCGAGGCGACGCAGCCCGAACCGGAGGCCGCCCTTGAGGGGCCGCTGGCCGGGGGACCGTATTGTATCGATACAATGCTCGGGATGCATGGCGTATCTCCTTCACCAGCATGGTGACAAGATTTAATCTTGACAGACAATGGGAGTCAATTGCTATATTGTCACCATGACAATGTGGCTGCCAAACCTCGCGTCCCGGCCGGGTCCGCGCTATGTCGCGCTCGCCGAGGCGCTCGCCCGGGACGTCGCCAGCGGCACCCTCGCCGAGGGCACGCGCCTGCCGCCCCAGCGCGATCTCGCGTTCCGGCTCGGGGTCACGGTCGGCACGGTCAGCCGCGCCTTCGCGCTCGCCGCCGAGCGCGGGCTGATCAGCGGCGAGGTCGGTCGCGGCACCTATGTGCGCGCGAGGCGGACGGCCGCTTCCCGGCCGGATCCGGTCAACGACGGCGACGATCCCGACCTGATCAAGCTCACGGTCAACGCGCCGCCCGACCCGAGCTATCGGACGCTGCTTGCCGAGGGGCTCTCGGAGCTCGCCGGCGCGGGCGGGCTGCAGGGCCTGTTCGCCTATACCCCCAAGCGCGGCTTCGCCGACCATCGGGCGGCGGCCGCCGCCTGGATCGGACGGGTCGGGATCGAGGCGTCGCCCGAGCAGATCGTGATCACCGGCGGCGCGCATCAGGCGATTGTCACCGTGTTCGCGGCACTCGCGCGTCCGGGCGAGCCGATCCTGGTCGAGGCTCTGACCTACGCCGGCGTCTACCACGTCGCCGAGCGTCTCGGCCTGTCACTGCAGGGGCTGCCGCTCGACGACCAGGGGCTGCTGCCCGAGGCGGTCGAGCAGGCGGCGCGGGGCGGCCAGGCGCGCCTGCTGTTCCTCAACCCGACCGCGCACAACCCGACCACGGCGACCATGTCGCAGGCCCGGCGCGAGGCGATCGTGGCGAGCGCCCGCAGGCACGATCTGATCATCATCGAGGACGACGTCTACGGCCAGCTGCCGGAGCATCGGCCGCCGCCGATCGCGGCGCTGGCGCCCGAGCGCACGATCTACATCAGCAGCGCGTCCAAGAGCTTCGCGCCCGGGCTCCGGCTCGGCATCGTCGCCAGCCCCGAGGCGCTCCAGCAGCGGATCGCCGACGCCCAGCACGACCTGTTCCTGACCTGCCCGCCGCTGATGGCCGAGCTGTTCCGGCACTGGCTCGGCAACGGCATGGCCGACCGGCTGGCCAAACGGCAGCGGATCGAGGCGGCCGCCCGCCAGGAGCTGGCGAAGGATCTGCTCGGGGCGTATCCCTATCGCGCCCAACCGACCAGCTATCATATCTGGGTGCCGCTGCCGCCGCCCTGGCGGACCGCGGGCTTCGTCGCCGCGCTCCGCGAGCGCGGGGTCGCGGTCGACCCGGGCTCGGCCTTCGCGGTCGACCCGGCCAACGCGCCGCACGCCGTCCGGGTGTCGCTCAGCGCCGCCGCCAGCCGCGAGCGCCTCGCGCGGGCGCTGACCGTGCTTGCCGACACCCTCGCGGCCGCGCCGGCCCGCCGTCGGGACGTGATCTAGGTCCGGACGCCGCTACCAGGCCTGCTCGGCGAACACGCGCCGGGATTCCAGCTCGGCGTGCATCGCGGCCAGCTCCTCGATCGGCAGATCGCGGAGCGAGAGCACGCCGACCACGAGCCGGCCCTCGACCACCGGCAGATGCCGATAGCCGAACTCGTCCATCCGCCGGATCGCCTCCCCGACCCGCTCCTGCGGACCGATCGTGTCCGGCTCCGGGGTCATGACCTCGGCGAGAAAGGTCAGATCGGGGTCCAGCCCGCGGGCGAACACCCGCTCGACCGCGTCGCGCTCGGTGAAGATGCCGATCAGCCGCTCGCGATCGACCACCAGCACGCTGCCGCAATGGTGCTCGGCCATCAGGCGACAGGCGGCGCGCACGCTCGCCCCCGCCGGCTGCCGGCAGACCGCGCTGCAGCTCATGACGTCACGCACAGTCCGGTGCCGCATCGTCGCCTCCCAAGCGACCCTCCGTGACCCCCGACCGGATCCGTCCCGAATTTTCATTGGATGCGATCATTCTGAGGCATCGGACAGCAGGACGCAATCGTCGATCGAGCCGGCGGCACGATTTCGGGACGGAGTCGCGACCGCCAGGGCCTGATCGAGATCGGCGATCAGATCGGCCGGATCCTCGAGGCCGACCGAGAGGCGCAACAGATCGTCGGTGATCCCGAGGCGCGCCCGCTGCTCGGCGCTGAAGCGCTCGTGGGTGGTGGTCGCGGGGTGGGTGATCAGCGACTTGGCATCGCCCAGGTTGTTGGAGATCAGGATCAGGCGCAGCCGGTTGAGCACGGCAAACGCGCGCGCCCGGCCACCGCCGGTCCGGAACGCCAGCATGTTGCCGCCGCCGGTCATCTGCCGGCGGGCGAGCGCGTGCTGCGGGTGGCTCTCGAGGCCCGGATGGAGCACGCGCACGACGCCCGGGTGATCTTCGAGAAAACGCGCGACCGCGAGCCCGTTGCGATTGTGCTCCTCGACCCGGAGCGCCAGGGTCTCGAGCCCCTTGAGCAGGACCCAGGCATTGAAGGGGCTCTGCGCCGGGCCGGTGTGCTTGAGGTAGGGCTGGAGCAGATCGGTGCGGGTCTGGCGATCGCAGAGGATCGCGCCGCCGAGGCAGCGGCCCTGGCCGTCGATGTGCTTGGTCGCGCTATAGACCACGAGGTCGGCGCCGAGCTCGAGCGGGCGCTGCAGGATCGGGGTCGCGAAGACGTTGTCGACGATGACCTTGGCGCCGGCCCGGTGGGCGAGCCTCGCGACCGCGGCGATGTCGATCAGCTCGAGCGTCGGGTTGCCCGGGGTCTCGAAGAACACGAGCCGGGTCGGCCGGTCGAGAGCCGCGGACCAGGCCTTAAGATCGGTGCCGTCGACCAGCACGGTCTCGACCCCGAAGCGCGGCAAAAGCTCGGTCAGGATGTACTGGCAGGAGCCGAACAGGAGGCGTCCGGCGACCACCCGGTCGCCCGCCTTGAGCTGGCTGGTGAGCGCGGCGTTGACCGCGGCCATGCCGGTCGCGGTCGCCGCGGCCTCCTCGGCACCTTCGAGCAGCGCCAGACGCTCCTCGAACATGCGCACGGTCGGGTTGGCCAGGCGCGAGTAGGTGAAGCCCGGCTGATGGCCGGCGAAGCGCTCGGCAGCGTCCTCGGCGCGCCGGTAACGAAAGCCCGAGGTCAGGAACAGCGCCTCGGAGGTCTCGCCGAACTCGGAGCGCGCGCTGCCGCCGTGGACGGCTTGTGTCCGGGGCCGCCAAGCCTGGCTCATCGCAGGTTCCCCCAAAATAAAACGCCCCAGCCGTCAGCCAGGGCGCCCCGCGACCCGGCATTTTAGCAGCTTGTTTTACGTGGCCTGCAAGCCAGCCGGCCCAAATCACCACGTGAGCGTGAGCTTAGCGCGCGCCGGCGCTGGCCGTCAATCGCGATATCGAGAGCCCGGCGGCATCGGGTTGATCAAGCGGCGGTCTTCGGCGAGGATGGCGGCAGCGGGGACAGCCGACCCGATTCCTGCCCCACGAGATTGCGGTCGGTCCTGCGTCCGAGCTCCTCGGGCGCCCTTGGCTCACCGTCGGTCGAGAGCACAAGCAATCAAGGAAAACGAGCAACCAGGAAGGAGGCTATCATGACACGGCGCATCCATCTCGCCACGGCGCTGGCGGCGCTCGGGATCGTTCTCGGCATGGCCCAGGCCGCGCGCGCCGAATATCCGGAACGGCGCATCCAGCACATCTATCCCTGGACCCCCGGCACCCCGACCTACGCGGTCAGCCAGATCATCGCCGATGCGATGGGGACCGTCCTCGGGGTTCAGATGCCGGTCGTGGCCAAGCCCGGCGCCGGCGGCGTCAACGCCTTCACCGCCGTGCTCAACGAGCCGGCCGACGGCTACACCACCCTCGACGGCTACGTCGCGCCGCTGATCATCTCGCCGCTGTTCGACAAGGGCAACTATACCTACAAGGATTTCATCCCGCTGTATTCGGCGACCTCGAACGCCTTCGCCCTGGCCGCGCGCGCCGACGAGGACCGCTGGACCGATTTTCCGTCGTTCATCGCGTACCTCAAGGCCAACCCCGGCAAGACCCGCTACACCGGCGGCGCCGACCTTGCGCTGCCGCACATGGTGGCGGCCAAGGTGCTCCAGCACTACGACGCGGTCGCCCGGCCGGTGCCCTATGGCGACCTCGCCGACGGCACCAAGGATCTGCGCGGCGGCGTGCTCGACTGGATGGTCATCAACCCCGGCATCTACCGCTCCAACAAGGAGCATCTGCGCGTGATCGCGGTGCTGAGCGAGCTGCCGGAGGTGGTCGAGATCTACGACGGCGCCAAGCGGGTGCAGGACTACGGCATGGATCTCGGCCTGACCGGCCTCGCGCCGATGGGCTGGAACTGGTGGCTGGTCAAGCAGGGCACGCCCGACGACGTGGTCGCCAAGCTGCGCGATGCCATGGGCAAGGCGCTGGCCAAGCCCGAGGTGCGCGACAAGATCCTGCAGATCGGGTTCGTGCCGACCGGCTACACGCCCGATCAGTACGACGAGGTCGCGGGCAGCGTCGAGGATCAGCTCCGGCAGGCGACCGACGCGATCACCTGGGAGCGGGACGAGCTCGCCAAGCTCGACTGACGCAGGGGGCGGGCGGGATGGGTGCGCGCCGGCGCCTGATCGGCGAGCTGGTCACGGCGGCGGCGTTCCTGGCGCTGGCGGGCTTGGTCTACCAGCAGACCAGCACCGCTTTCGTCGAGGCCGGTGCGGCCAGCGGCGGCGCGATGATGAACGCCGCGATGTATCCGGACTGGCTCGCGGACGGCCTGGTCGTGCTCGCCCTGGTGCAGATCGGCCTGACGCTCAAGGGCGGTTTTCCTCGAGCTGAGGCGGCCGCCCGGCCTGCGGGCCCTGAGCCCGCCGCCGAAGCCCGCCCCGACGAGGGCGCGGCGAACCGGCAGAAGGGGCTGGTCTGCCTCGGCCTGTTCGTCCTCTACCTGCTGGTGCTCAAGACCGTGGGCTACCATCTCGCGACCCCGGTCCTGCTCGGCGCCATGTTCTTCGTGCTCGGGGTCCGCAACCCGCTCGCGGCCGCGGCCTGGGGCATCGGGGTGTCGCTCGCCCTGTCGGCGTTGTTCGAGGTCGGGCTGGACGTCATCCTGCCGGTCGGCCGCTTCGGCATCGGCTTCTAGGATCGGTCGGAGCCGGCCCCGCGATGCCCCTCGAGTTGCTCACCGGCGGCCTCGCGCTGTTCTTCAATCTCAACGCCATCCTGATGACCGCGGCCGGCTGTTTCCTTGGCCTGGTGATCGGCGTCCTGCCGGGCCTGGGCCCGCTCATGGGCATCATCCTGATGACCCCGGTCGCCTTCTATCTGCCGCCGGTCGCCGGCATGGGCCTGTTGATCGCGATCTTCGTCGGCGGCTCCTGCGGCGGCGCGATCTCGGCGATCCTGCTCCGGATTCCGGGCACGCCGCTCGCCGCGGCGACCCTGCTCGACGGCCATCCGATGCATCTGAAGGGCAGAAGTGCCGAGGCGATCGGGCTTGCGATCGGCGCCTCCTCGCTCGGCGGCCTGATCGGCGGCCTGTTCCTGGTCTTCTGCTCGCCGCTGCTCGCCGACTTCGCCCTCGAGTTCGCGCCGCCCGAGTATTTCGCGCTGACCCTGACCGGCATGATCACGATCGCCGTGGTCTCGCACGAGGCGACCGCCAAGGGCCTCCTGGTCGGGCTGGTCGGCCTCCTGACCGCGACCATCGGGATGGACGAGTTCTCGAGCGTCTATCGCTTCACCTTCGGCATCGATCAGCTGCTCGGCGGCTTTCACATCGTCGCCATGGTGGTCGGCCTGTTCGCGCTGTCCGAGATGTTCATGCAGGTCGAGGCCGGCGGCCTCGACCAGGCGCCCCGGCTGCAGCGGGTGCGCGCCTCGCTGAAGGCGGGCTTCGGGGTCGCCATGCACCCGCTCAACCTGGTCCGCTCGAGCATCATCGGCACCTTCTTCGGCGCGCTGCCCGGCGCCGGTGGCGTGATCAGCGCGTTCACCTCCTATGCGGTCGCCAAGTCGGTCTCCCGCCATCCCGAGCGCTTCGGCACCGGCATCGGCGCCGGCGTGGTCGCGACCGAGGCCGCCAACAACGCCTGCTGCGGCGGCACCCTGATCCCGACGCTGGCGCTCGGCGTGCCCGGCGACGCGTCCAGCGCCGTGCTCATGGGTGCCCTGATCCTGCTCGGCTTCTTCCCCGGCCCCGAGCTGTTCGAGAACCACCTCGACGTGGTCGGCGGCATCTTCCTCGCCTACATGACCGCCAACATCTTCCTGTTCATCTTGGGTGTCGCGTTCACGCCGATCTTCGCGTCCGTGCTCAGGATCAAGAAGAAGTTCCTGATCCCGATCGTCCTCTTACTGTCGACCATCGGCACCTACTCGCTGCAGGCGTCGATCTTCGATCTCTGGGTGATGCTCGGCTTCGGCTTCATCGGCTATGGCCTGCGCCGGTTCGACTATCCGCTGGCGCCGCTGGTGATCGGCGCGGTGCTGGGGCCGATCTGCGAGAGCAACTTCCGCCGCTCGCTGGTGATCTCGGCCGACCACTACGGCATCTTCGTCCAGCGGCCGCTGTCGGCGACCATCCTCGCGATCGATCTGGTGCTGCTGATCTGGGTCTGCCTGCCGTCCCGGCTCAAGCAGGGGCTGAAGGGTGCCGGCGAGGCGTGAGGCGGCCTCAGCGGATGTGGCGGCGCAGCCAGAACGGCAGGACCACGCTCAGGCTCATGAAGCGCAAGGCGTGGTGGACGCCGACGAAGGCCGGGTCGAGACCGAGGGCGAGCGCCATGATCGCCATGACGTCGACCCCGCCCGGCGCGTAGGCGAGCAGCAGCTGGTCGAGCGGCAGGTCGAGCAGGAGCGAAGCGGCGAGCGCGAACGCGCCCGAGACCAGGATGCCGAGCGTGACCGTGATCAGGCCCGCGACCAGCGTCTCCAGGATCAGCCGCAGGCTCACACCCTTGAAGCGCAGCCCGACGAAGGTGCCGGTCACGATGTAGGCCGGGACCAGCAGGCCGGGCGAGAGGCGGGCATCGGACAGACCGCTGCCGTGGATCAAAGCACTCGCGAACATCGCGCCGAGCAGCGTGCCGGCGGGCAGGTTGAGCCGCTCGCAGATGCCACCGGCGAGGCCGCAGACGGCGAGCACGAGCAGCAGCTCCGCCGGTCCGGCGCTGCTGGTGACGGCGGCGGCCGGGACCGCCGCGCCCTGCTCGAGCGCGCTCAGCAGGAGCGGCAGCACCGCGGTCAGGACCAGGAGGCGGATCAGCTGGGTGACCGCGACCCGGGCGACGTCGGCCCGGCTGCGCATGGCCATCAGCAGGAGATAGGTGAAGGCGCCGGGGACCGCGCTGAACGCCGCGGTCGCGGGGTCCCAGCGATGGACGAGGCGCAGATAGCCGCTGAGCACGATCGTGGTCGCGGTGATGCTGCCGGCCAGGAACACGAGGCTCGCCGGCCAGAGCGCGATCTTGGCGAGCGTCGCGGGCGTGATGTTGGCGCCCATCGTGAAGCCCAGGACCGCGAAGGCGAGCTGCCGCAGCCAGGCCGGCATGCCGACCCGGAGGTCGCCGAGCGCGGCGGCCGCGACCGCCAGCATCGTGCCCGAGATCCAAGGCGCCGGCAGGCCGAGCGCAGCGAAGAGCGTGCCGCCCGCCGCCCCGATCAGCAGAGCCTGCAGCGAGCCGGACCGCCAGATCTCGGCCGGCAGCTGCCCGAGCCGGCCAGGCGGTCGGCCGGCGGGGGTCGGCTGGTCGTTCAAGCGCCAGCGCCGGTCAGGACGTTGCGCGGCCGGCCGTCGAGGAAGGCGCCGACCAGATCGACGCTGTCGCCATAGAAGACCCGGTAGGTCTCGCGCGTGACGTAGCCGATGTGCGGCGTGAGCAGGAGGTTGGGCGTGTGCCGCAGCGGGTGGCCCGCCGGCAGCGGCTCCCGGTCGTAGACGTCGAGTGCGGCGCCCGCGATTTTTCCCTGATCGAGCGCCTGGATCAGCGCCGCCTCGTCGACGATCGGGCCGCGCGAGGTGTTGACCAGATACGCGTCCTTGCGCATCAGCGCGAGCTCGCGCGCGCCGACGAGGCCATCGGTCCTTGGACTGAGGCGGAGGTGAACGGTGACGAAATCGGCGCTCGCGAACAGCTCGTCCTTGGCCACGCGCCGCACGCCGACCTCGGCCGCGCGCGCGTCGGTGAGGTTCTGGCTCCAGGCCAGGAGGTGCATGCCGAACGCCTTGGCGAAGCCCGCGATCTGGGCGCCGATGTGGCCGAGCCCGAGGATGCCGAGCGTCGCGCCATGGAGATCGCGGCCGAGCCCGACCTGCCAGCCGCCGGCGCGCATCGAGTTCGCCTCCGCGAGCAGGTTGCGGGCGAGCGCCAGGATCAGCGCGAAGGTGAGCTCGCCGGCCGCATGCCCGGGCGAGCCCGTGCCGCAGACCGTGACGTCTTGGCGCCCGGCGGCCGCGACGTCGATCGCGGCGTTGCGCCGGCCGGTGGTCACCAGCAGCTTGAGCTTGGGCAGGCGCTCGAACAGGGTCGCCGGAAACGGCGTCCGCTCGCGCATGATGCAGACGATCTCGAAGTCTGCGAGCGCCTCGGCGACCGCGTCCTCGGCGCCGAGATGACGCTCGAACACCGTGATCTCGACCCGGTCCTGGAGCGGCGACCAGTCGGCCATGGTCAGCGCGACCCGCTGGTAGTCGTCGAGAATCGCGAGCTTCACGGGTGATCTCCCCCTTCGGTCCGGGCGCGCTCGAGCCGGTAGCGGATCAGCGCCGCGAACCGGTAGACCGCGTGCACCAGCTTACCGTAGGGGAGCGTCAGGAACAGGCCCAGCACGACCCCGAGATGGACCGCGAGCAGGATGCCCATCGCGGGCGTCGAGCGGAGCGCCAGCAGCAGAAGCCCGGTCAGGCTGGTGAGCATCAGCAGCAGGCTGAAGGCCGTGCCCATGCCGGCCCGCGGGTCGGCGACCGCGGGATCCGCCCGGCGCTTCAACCAGAGCAGGCCCGCGGGGCCGACCAGCAGGCCGAGGCCGCCGAGCGTGCCCAGCACGACCGGCAGGCTGGCCCACGCGTAGGGCGCCTGCCAGCCGAAGAGGTAGTGGTCGACGGTCGCGACCGAGGTCGCGGCGAAGCACAGCATGAAGCCATAGAAGGTGAGGTGATGGTAGTAGCGCCGCGCCTGTGACGGCGCCTCGGTCGGCCAGGTGCAGCCATCGCCGGCGCCGCCATCGAGATAGCGGAGCGTGAGCACGTCCAGGACGGCGCGCCCGAGGGCGCCTGGGTGCGCGAGCTCGCCCGCGCTCGCGCCGATGTCGGCCCAGAATCTCCTAAAACCCATGATCAGGGCGAGCAGCACGAACAGGCCGACGGCGCCGAAGCCGGCGACCATCACCTCGTGCGGGATCAGGGCGTAGAAGGCGCCCTCGCCCGTATGAGGCGCGAGCAGGAGGGTCGGCTCGACCAGCAGCAGGGTCAGCAGCAGCGTCAGCGCGAGGCTCGCCGCGGTGATCAGTCCGGTCGCGATGCCGTTGCTCGCGAAGGCGCCGGCGAGGAAGGCGGGCCAGGCATAGTCCTGCCAGGTCTCGGCGCGCAGCTCGGCGAAGACCCGCGGCACGTTGACCGCGAACTCGTGCGGCGGCGCGTACTGGCAGTGGTGATAGCAGGCGCCGCAGTCGTGGCAGAGGTTGGCCAGATAGTCGAGATCGGCGGCCGCGAAGGCGAGCCTCAGCTCCATCGCCGGGAAGACCGCGCAATGGCCCTCGCAGTAGCGGCAGGCGTTGCAGATGGTCATCAGCCGCTCGGCTTCGGCAAGGGTCTCAGCCCTGGGCATAGGCTGCCGCCTCCCGGCCGGCGATCCGCCCGAACACGGTACCGATGGTCATGCCGATGCCGGCGAGGTATCCCTGC
Source organism: uncultured Alphaproteobacteria bacterium (assembly GCA_963730195.1). Taxonomy (GTDB): domain Bacteria; phylum Pseudomonadota; class Alphaproteobacteria; order Geminicoccales; family Geminicoccaceae; genus DATAOG01. The sequence continues at coordinate 5,211 of CAVSRN010000079.1, read as the reverse complement.
CCCAATACGTTGCCCGCCATGATCTCGCCCGCGGCAAAGACGTTGGCCGACGGCCTGCCGTCGGTCATCGAGCATGCGTGCCCGCTGGTCGACGCCGACCCCGAGATAGGTGAAGGTGATCCCGGGCCGGAGCGAATAGGCATAGAACGGCGGCGCGTCGAGGGCCAGCGCCCAGTGGCTCTTGGGCGGCGCCAGCCCCTCGGTCCGACAGTCGTCGAGGCGGGTGTGATCGAAGGTCCCCGGCCGGACCGCGGCATTGAACGCCCCGACGGTTCTTTCCAGCTCATCCGCATCGAGTTCGAGCTTGGCCGCGAGTTCGCGGATCGAGCCCGCCTGGAGCGGCGGGAACACCGGCGGCATGAAACGGCCGATCGCCTTCTTGTCGATGATCACATGGCCGATCTGGCCCGGCTGCGCCGCGACCAGCCGGCCCCAGATCGCGTAGCGCTTGGGCCAGAAGTCCTCGCCCTCGTCGTAGAACCGCCGGCCGTCCTGGTTGACCACGATCCCGAGCGAGACGCAGTCGACCCGGGTCACGATGCCGCCGTCGAACTTGGGCGCCCGGCCGTCGATCGCGACCGCGTGGCATTGCTTCGGGTCGCCGACCTGCTGCGCGCCGCGCTCGAGCAGGACGCGCAGCACCCGGCCCTGGTTGTAGGGCGTGCCGCGGATCAGGAAGTTGTCGGCGACCTCGCCCCAGGAGTCCCTGAGCCAGGCGAGGTTGGCCTCGAAGCCGCCGGCCGCGGCGACCAGCGCGCTCGCCCGTACCCGATGGGCGCTGCCCTCATGCACGACCGTGGCCGCGTTGAAGACGCCATCCGCGAGCTCGAGGTCGGAAACCTCGGCGTCGTACAGCACCTGGACGCCCAGCGCCTCGGCCGCCCGGTAGTAGGCGTTGATCAAGGCTTTGCCGCCGCCGAGAAAGAAGGCGTTGGTCCGGCCGAGCTGCAGGGTGCCGCCGAGCGCCGGCTGGAAGCGCACGCCCTGGGCGCGCATCCAGGCGGTGCAGGCTGCCGATTCGCGGATCGTGAGGCGGGCGAGCGCCCGATCCGTGGCCCCCCCTGTGACGGTGAGCAGATCGTCGAGGTACTCCGCCTCCGGATAGGCGTCGGTCAGCACCTCGGTCGGCATCTCGTGCATGCAGCGGAGGTTGCGGGTATGCCGGCTGTTGCCGCCCCGCCAGGCCCGCGGCGCGGCTTCCAGCACCAGCACGCTGGCGCCGGCGGCGCGCGCCTCGAGCGCGGCGCACAAGCCTGCATTACCGCCGCCCGCGACCAGGACGTCGAACGTCCGGCTCAGATCAACCATGGCATGGGCTGGGCGCTCGCCCCGACGTCTTGGCCGGGCATGCCGCCTCGAGCCGCCGAGCTCGGGCAACGGCGCCGACGGACGATCCTCCGATCGGTGATGTTCCAGCCATGGCGACGCGGCCCGGTTAATCGTTCGTTAACCATCAGCCCCTAACCTGTCCGGGCTCGATGGTCCATCCATGGCCGCCTCCCGCTCTGCAAGGGTTTTCTTGGAGTTTCTGACGGGTGGTCTTGGCCGCGGCCATCATTCGGTCTTTGGGTGCGGCGGTCGGCCGCTGGCCTTGATCAGAGCCGCGGACGGCACCCGAGCATGGGAACGAGCTCGAAGCTCGTGGACCAGCACGGGTTCTGCCGCGCGCCGGACCGAACCGACCACCCGTCCCGGGTCCCAGGCGAGCGGTCCGACCGATCCTGTCATCACCTCGAAAATCGCCCGCGCAGCTGGTTGAAGTCCGTCGTACCGTCAGCCGCGGGTCCGGTCCGGCCATGGTCAGAGCGCATCGAAGGCGCCCAGCCGCTTCGCGAGCGTCAGATAGACCGCCATGATCACGATCGGCACCACCGAAAAGGCGGCCGCCAGCGGGATGTTGCCGGCGGTGCCCTGCTGCAGGTAGACCGCCTGGCCGATGAAGAAGCGCGATGAGCCGATGATGTAGGGGATGATGTAGTCGCCGAGGGTCAGCGAGAAGGTGAAGATCGAGCCCGCGACCACGCCCGGGAAGGCGAGCGGCAGGATCACCGTGCGAAAGGCCGTGAAGGGCCGGGCGCCGAGATCGGCTGCAGCCTCGATCACGGGAGCGGGGACCCGCTCGAGCGCCGCCTGAACCGGCAGAATCATGAACGGCAGCCAGATGTAGGTGAACACCAGGAACATGCCGAGGTACGAGACCGAGAGTGATGGCCCGCCGATGACTGGCAGCGCCAGCACGCCATCCAGCAGCCAGGTGAGCCCGGTCCGGGCGAACACCCAGCTGACGATGCCCTCCTTGGCCAGGATCAGCTTCCAGGCGTAGACCCGGACCAGATAGCTCGACCAGAGCGGCAGCATGACCGCGAGGTAGAACAGCGCCCTGGCGCGCCCGGCGGCGTAGCGCGCCATCATATAGGCGATCGGAAAGCCGATCAGGGCGGCGCCGACCGTGACCGCCGCGGCCATGGTCACCGTGCGCAGGATGATGTCGAGGTTGGCGGGCGAGGTCAAAAGATCGACGTAGGAGCGGAGGGTCAGCCGGTAGACCACCTGGCCGGTGAAGTCGTCGAAGGCGAAGAAGCTCTGGATCAGGAGCGCGAACAGCGAGCCCAGATAGATCACGCCGAGCCACAGCAGGGGCGGGGTCAGCAGCAGCAGGGTGAACAGGCCCGCGCGCCGGTAGAGCAGGGTTGAGAGCCGGCGGCTCGCGGTCGACCGCGGCGTCATCGCCGGCGCCAGTTCGGCAATGCCGGTGCTCACTGGATGTCGTCCGCGAAGCGCTGCATCGCGCTCGCGGCCCAGCCGAGACGGATGCGGGCGCCGATCTGGGGTCGGAGGCCGCCGGTCGCGGCGTTCGGTCGCTCGGCGCTCAACTGCCCGCCGCCGTCGAGGGCGACGTCGATCCGGGTGCTGGCGCCATGGTACTGGATGTCGACGATGCTGCCCTGAACGCTGTGCTCGGCAGCGCCGCCTTCCGGCTCGAGGATCCGGATGCGCTCCGGGCGCAGCGCGAATGCCTCGTTTCGGCCGACCAGGCGCTCCGCGGTCGCCGCATCGACGATGTTGGAGGCGCCGACGAAGCCCGCGACGAAGGCGGTCGCCGGATGCTCGTAGACCGCCTCGGGGCGTGCCGATCTGCTCGATCCGGCCGTGGTTGAAGACCGCGAGGCGATCGCTCATGCCGAGCGCCTCCTCCTGGTCGTGGGTGACGTAGACGAAGGTGATGCCGACCTTGCGTTGCAGGGCCTTGAGCTCGGTCTGCATCTGCTGGCGGAGCTTGAGGTCGAGGGCGCCGAGCGGCTCGTCGAGCAGCAGCACCTCCGGCCGGTTGATCAGCGCCCGGGCGAGCGCCACCCGCTGCCGCTGGCCCCCCGACAGCTCGGCCGGCCGGCGGGCGCCGAGGCCGCCGAGCGCCACCAGGTCGAGCATGGCCTGTGCCTGCGCCCGCCGCTCGATCTTGCCGACGCCGCGGACCCGAAGGCCGTAGGCGACGTTGTCCTGAACGCTCATGTGCGGGAACAGGGCGTAGTCCTGGAAGACCGTGTTGACGTTGCGGTCGTAGGGCGGGACGCCTGCCATGGCCCGGCCATGGATCGCGATGCCGCCGGCATCCGGCTCCTCGAAGCCCGCGATCAGACGCAGACAGGTGGTCTTGCCCGAGCCCGAAGGCCCGAGCATCGCGAAGAACTCGCCGTCCTCGACCTCGAAGCTCACCTCGTCGACCGCACGCACCTCGCCGAAGCGGCGGCTCACGCGCTCGAACCGGACCGCGGGCGCCATCGCGTCAGGCTCGCGCCGGGCGGACGATCGGCCGAAGTCCGTCAGCGCTCATCGCCGAGCTGACCAGCGGTTGTCCGTCGGCCCAACGCCGTGGGAATTCCGACATTCGTGCGGAGCACTGCCGAGACCTCGGCGCTCGGGCCGATCGCGCGAATGCTCCAGCCTCACCGCTGGTTCACCTGTTCGCGCTCGGTCAGCCGAGCAGTCAGCTCACCAGCAGTGTGGTTGAACTCCGCCATGAGGTCGGCCAGACCTCGAACCGCGATCGCAAGGTTGTGATCAAGTCGGTGCTGGCGCTGATCTAGATCGTCCAGACGCCGTGCTGCCACTTCGAGCCGATCCGAGACTTCGTAAGCGGCTTGTACCGCACCGCGACAGGCGTCCGCCTGGGCGGTTGTTGCCGCCTTCAATGCAGCTGCAGCTTCCTTCGACTGATCGACCAGCATGCTGCCGCTCGACCGGACCTGGTGCTCGAACGTGGTCGCAGCCTCGCGAATGCTGACCCGCAGGGTCTGGCCGGCGCTTTCGAGATCCGAGCCGAGGCCGCCAAGGAGCGTCGCGATTGCCTCGAGCCGTCCGGAGACAGCTTCGGCCTCTGTCATCGCGGTCGTTTGTAGACGGTCCAGGAAGCGTCCGACCATGCGATCGAGGGCCGCCTCGTGGAGGGGGTCCGTCCGCTTCGCCAAACTCTGCAAGGCTTCGCCGACCGGTGCCACTGCGGCGGCGACCTGGGACGCGATCTCCCGGCTCAGTGCCTTGGCCAAGTCGTGAGTGAGTTCAGTGTCAGAGACCCGTGAGTTGAGGTCTCCGTGGCGGTGCCCCTGGAACGGCCAATACCAATCAACGCCCGGAAGGAGACCGAGGCGCATGCAGCCATACGCCGCTAGGGGCAGCAGGATCGCGTTGGCGACCACGATCACGCTCATGGTCGTGACGACATCGCCCATCGCGGCACCCCCTGTGTGATTACCGAAACATGCCAGAAGAGAATGGTGACGGCGAGGAACCAGGAAAAGAGCCAGGTCCAGATCGGGAGCGCGAGTCGTACCGGTTCGACTGCGGATCGAACGATGCGGCGATCTTTCGTTTCGCGCCCAGGACCGCGAGTAACCAGGCAACGAGGCCGACCCACCAAAGGCCGACGTGAATGGCGAACACCCGCGACCTGATCAGGGTTCACGGACCAGCGGCTCGAACTGGGCGGAGGCAATGACCACGCCGCGTCGAAGACCAGAACCAGCAACAGCAGGTCGGAGGCGGCGCTCTGGGCCGCCCCCTTTCCGGCGCGTAGTACGATATTTCCGACGAACGCCATCAACCGCACCAGGACACCAGCGATGATCAGCGGGAAAGATTCCACGCTCGTCTTCGCCGCTCGTCAATCGACCAGTTGGGCCACTGGCGATCCGCATTGCCGGCTGCCTTGCCCTC
>CAVSRN010000078.1:0-51924 GCA_963730195.1 uncultured Alphaproteobacteria bacterium | reverse complement strand
CCATGAGCCAGCCGCGGGCCCGGCCGGCCAATCCCTGCTTCGGCTCCGGTCCGACCGCCAAGCGGCCCGGCTGGTCGCTGACGGCGCTCGAGGGCGCTCTGGTCGGCCGCTCGCATCGCGCGAAGCAGCCGAAAGCCCGGCTGGCCGAGCTGTTGGACCGCTCGCACGCGCTGCTCGGCCTGCCCGCGGACTATCGGATCGGCCTGGTGCCGGGCTCCGATACCGGCGCTTTCGAGATGGCGATGTGGAACCTGCTGGGCGCGCGCGGGGTCGACGTGCTCGCCTTCGAGAGCTTCGGCTTCGGCTGGCAGGCCGACATCGAGACCGAGCTCAAGCTCGCCGACCGGCGCATTCTGCGCGCGGACTATGGCGAGTTGCCGGCGCTCGAGCACGACCCGGCCCGCGATCTGGTCTTCACCTGGAACGGCACGACCTCAGGCGTGCGGGTGCCGGATGGCGACTGGCTTGCACCTGAGCGCGCCGGCCTCACGCTCTGCGATGCGACCTCGGCGGTGTTCGCGATGGCGCTGCCCTGGCCGAAGCTCGATGTCGTCACCTACTCCTGGCAGAAGGTGCTGGGCGGCGAGGCCCAGCACGGCATGCTGATTGTTTCTCCCCATGCGCTCGAGCGGCTGGAGAGCTGGCGGCCGCCCTGGCCGCTGCCCAAGCTCCTGCGGCTCACCGCCAAGGGCAAGCCGATCCTGGGCATCTTCCGGGGCGAGACCATCAACACGCCCTCGATGCTCGCGGTCGAGGATGCCCTCGACGGCCTCGCCTGGGCCGAGCGGATCGGCGGCCTGGAGGCGCTGATCGCACGCAGCTCGGCGAATCTCGAGCTGGTCGCGGCCTGGGTCGCGAGCACGCCCTGGGTCGACTTCCTGGCCAGGCGGCCCGAGACTCGCTCCTCGACCTCGATCTGCCTCAAGATCGTCGATCCGGACGTGCAGGCCCTGCCGGCGGCGCGCCAGGTCGACTTCATCAGAGGCCTGGTCGGCCGCCTCGAGCCGGCCGGCGTCGCCTACGACATCGCGGGCTACCGGGACGCACCGCCCGGCCTTCGCCTCTGGGGCGGGGCGACGGTCGAGGCTGGCGACCTTGCGGCACTGCTGCCCTGGCTCGACTTCGCGTTCGACGAGCAGCGCCGGGCGGAGGGCCTCTGACATGCCGAAGGTTCTGATCTCCGATGCGCTGAGCCCGGCCGCGGTCGCGGCCTTCGAGGAGCGCGGCGTCGAGGCCGAGGTCAAAAGCGGCCTCGGCGAGGCCGAGCTGATCTCGATCATCGGCGCCTACGACGGTCTTGCGGTGCGCTCGGCGACCAAGGTGACGGCCAGGCTACTGGCCGCCGCGGACCGGCTCAAGGTGGTCGGCCGCGCCGGCATCGGGGTCGACAACATCGATCTCGCGGCCGCGACCGAGCGCGGCGTCGTGGTCATGAACACGCCGTTCGGCAACTCGGTCACGACCGCCGAGCACACGATCGCGATGATCCTGGCGCTCGCCCGCCAGCTGCCCGCAGCCGATCGCTCGACCCGCGCGGGCAAATGGGAAAAATCGCGCTTCATGGGGACGGAGCTCGCCGGCAAGACGCTCGGCCTGATCGGCTGCGGCAATGTCGGCTCGATCGTCGCCGAGCGCGCCCATGGCCTGAAGATGCGGGTCGTCGCCTATGATCCCTATCTGGCGCCGGAGCGCGCGCTGGACCTGGCGGTCGAGAAGGTCGAGCTCGAGGAGCTGCTGGCGCGCGCCGACGTGATCAGCCTGCACACACCCTTGAACGAGGGCACGCGCAACATCATCGACGCCCAGGCGCTGGCGGCGACCCGGCCGGGCGTGCGGATCGTCAACTGCGCCCGCGGCGGCCTGATCGACGAGGCGGCGCTCGACGAGGCGCTCCGTGCCGGTCACGTCGCGGGCGCCGCGCTCGACGTGTTCGCCGAGGAGCCGGCCCGCGCTTCGCCCCTGTTCGAGCTCGACCAGGTGGTGGTGACGCCCCATCTGGGCGCCGCGACCGCCGAGGCGCAGGAGAAGGTCGCCCTCCAGATCGCCGAGCAGATGGCCGACTATCTGACCACCGGCGCGATCGTCAACGCCCTCAACATCGCGCCCGTGAGCGCCGAGGAGGCGCCGCATCTGAAGCCCTACATGGAGCTTGCCCAGCAGCTCGGCAGCTTCGCCGGCCAGCTGACCGAGACCGGCCTCCTGGGCGCGACCATCACCTACGCTGGCCAGGTCGCCAAGCTCAACACCCACCCGATCACCGCGACGCTTTTACAGGGACTGCTGGCCCCGCTGCTGGACAGCGTCAACATGGTCAACGCGCCCTTGGTGGCGCGCCAGCGCGACATCGCCGTGACCACGATCCATCAGGACCAGACCGACGGCTACCAGACCCTGATCCGGCTCACGGTCGAGACCGAGCGGGGCATGCGCAGCGTCGCCGGCACGCTGTTCCACGAGCGCCGGCCCCGGATCGTCGAGATCCGCGGCATCGAGATCGAGGCCCATCTGGGCCGGCACATGCTGTACGTGCGCAACGTCGACCGGCCGGGCCTGATCGGCGCGCTCGGCATGACCCTTGGCGATGCCGGGGTCAACATCGCGACCTTCCACCTCGGCCGCGAGCAGCCGGGCGGTGACGCGATCGCGCTGATCGAGGTCGACCAGCCGGTGCCGGAACCGGTGCTTGACGCGATCTGCGCGTTGCCCCACGTCGTGCAGTGCAAGCGCCTGCGCTTCTGAGGGGGGCGGGCCGGCCAGGGAGGCCGTGATGGACTACGAGAATCGATTTCGAGCGGCGGTGGCGCGGATCCGGGGTGAAGGCCGCTACCGGGTGTTCTGCGACCTCGAGCGCGAGGCCGGCGCCTTTCCCCACGCGCGGCGCTATCCGAGCGCCGATGCCGCGGCCGAGCCGGTGACCGTCTGGTGCTCGAACGACTACCTCGGCATGGGCCAGCATCCGGACGTGCTGGCGGCGGCCTGCGAGGCGGTCCGCCGCATGGGGGCCGGCGCCGGCGGCACGCGCAACATCTCGGGCACGACCCATCTGCACGTGCTCCTGGAGCAGGAGCTCGCCCGGCTGCACGGCACCGAGGCCGCGCTGGTGTTCACCTCGGGCTTCGTCGCCAACGAGGCGGCGCTCTCGACCATCGGCCGTCTGCTGCCCGGCTGCGTGATCTTCTCGGACGCCGACAACCACGCCTCGATGATCGCCGGCATCCGCCATGCGGGCTGCGAGAAGCGGATCTTCCGGCACAACGACGCGGGCCACCTCGAACAACTGCTGCGCGCGACGCCCGCCGAGGTGCCGAAGCTGATCGCGTTCGAATCGGTCTACTCGATGGACGGCGACTTCGGGCCGATCGAAGCGATCTGCGAGCTCGCGGAGCGCTACGGCGCGCTCACCTATCTGGACGAGGTGCACGCGGTCGGCCTCTATGGCCCCCGCGGTGGCGGCCTCGCCGAACGGGACGGCGTGATGGCCCGGCTCGACGTGATCCAGGGCACGCTCGCCAAGGCGTTCGGCTGCATGGGCGGTTACATCGCAGGCTCGGCCGATCTGATCGACGCGGTGCGCTCGATCGCGCCGGGTTTCATTTTCACGACCTCGCTGGCGCCTGCGATCACCGGCGCCGCGCTGGCGAGCGTGCGCTATGTCAGCGCCCATGACGAGCTCCGCGCCCGCCACCAGGAGCGGGCGGCGACCGTCAAGCGGCGGCTGCGCGCCGCCGGCCTCCCGGTCATGCCGAGCCCGTCCCACATCGTGCCGGTGCTGGTCGGCGAGCCGGTCGCCTGCAAGCGGGCGACCGACCTGCTGCTCGACGAGTTCGGCATCTACCTGCAGCCGATCAACTACCCGACCGTGGCCCGCGGCAGCGAGCGCCTGCGGATCACCCCGACCCCGGCTCACGACGACGCCGCGATCGACCACTTGGTCGACGCGCTGGGCCAGGTCTGGTCGAGGCTCGACCTCGAGAAGGCGGCGTAGGGGCGACGGCGCCGGTTGATCACCGGTTGATCTAGATCAAGGACGCCCGGTTCAGGCCATCCCAGACTGCTCGTCGGTCAGTCGGGGAGACCGGCCATGGCTCGGGTAAGGGATCATCGGCGCGCCTTCGCCGCGTGCTCACGAGGTGGTGGCGGGCGTGGCGCAGGCAGGCGCAAGACGAGCGGTTGCCGGCCGATCCGGCCGTTCACGCCCTGGCCGAGGCGGTCCTCGCCCGCGCCGATGTCGCGTCAGCCCGGGCCGCTGCCCGGGCTGACATGTCGCGCATGATGCGACACTTCGGGATCGAGCCGGCCGAGGTCCCGCCGCAGTTCTGGGACCGACTGCGCAGCGCCGAACACAGCTGCACCCAGTGCGCGTCGATCGGCCGCTGCCAGCGCTGGTCCTATCGACAGTCGACCAAGGATGCGCCGCGCCTGTTCTGCCCGAACGCCGAGCTGTTCGACGAGATCGCGGCCAGCCAGGGCACCGGACGCCAGCAGGACGATCCGTCGGACGACTGAGCATCGAACACGGCGGGGCTCAATGCGGGCCGTTCGAGCAGCCAGCGCGCCATGCTGGCGTATTCCGCATCCGCGTTCGTCTGCGTTTTCGAGGATCTGCCGGGCTTCATTCGTCTCGTCGGTATCGTTTGGCCGGACGCGCAGCAGGTTCCGTAGCGCCTGCAAGAGCCTCAGGCGATCCAGCCGGCGCTCGACCAGTTCCTCCCGGTTCAACCTGAGGATGTCGATCGTCGCCTGGCCCCGCTGCCGACCCTCGATCGCAAAGGCGACCTCCTGGCGAAAGCCGATCAACGCGCCCGGGTCGTCGTCGCCCGGATGGATCAGCATCGGCTCCTCGGCCGCGAGGTCGTCGCGATGGCTGCGCGCCCGTCGGCTCGGGTCGGCGAGCGGAAAGAGGTTCCTCTTGAAGCTCTGATTGCAGAGCTGGCACGCGAAGAACAGGTTCTCCCAGACATAGGCGAGCCAGAAATAGCCAGGCTGCTCCAGAGGATCGCCGTCGCTTTGTCGAACGCCGCCCTTGGGACGGTAGTGCTCGACGTCACCGTGAGCAATGTGCCGGACCTGGGATTCGCAGAACGCGCACTTGCCGTGCTGGGCCTTGATCAAGACGTTCTTGACCGACTTGGCGCCGTAGAGGGAGCTGTCGAAGCCGAACACGCGCTGGCCATTCTCGAACGCCCGCTGATTCGCCTCGGTCGTCCGTTGGCCTCGTTCACGAAGAATGCGCGGCGCCTGCTCCGGCTTTGTGATCCGGATCATGCGTCGCTGGAGAGCTTGGCCGCGGCCCTTCGAATCAGCTCCATGGCGCGGCTGTCCTCAGCGGTCTCGCCGGCAGGCAAGTCGCCGATCGCCTGCTCGAGTTCGGCGAGACGCTTCTCGTCAGCCTTGGTGAGCCTGGGCTTGGCGAGGATCTCCCGACGCTCCTTGAGCGGCTCCTCGATCTGCGGCGGCCGCGCGCTCTCCAGGCCGAACAGCTCGCTGGTCAGGATCTGATCGACCCGCCAATTGCGTAGGACCTCGGGATCGTTGTCGATCACCACGTGATCGCCCTCGCGCCGCAGCAGCACGATGTTGGCGTCGCCGGCCGCCTGCACGATCAGCGGGCTGTGCGCCGTGACGATGAACTGGGTGTTCGGGAAAAGTTCGGTGAGGTCGCCGATGATCTGGCGCTGCCACCGCGGGTGCATGTGGAGGTCGATCTCGTCGACCAGAACCACCGCGGGCTCGGCGAGCGGATTGGGGCTGTCCGGATAGCGCTCGAACATCCGGCTCGCGAAGTCCACAAGCCAAGCCGCTCTGGCTCTGATAGCCGAAGCCAAGCCGACGCAAGGAATCCAGCCATCTGGTGTCTTGGCCTCGACCCGCGGTGACCCGCCCGGCTCGTCAGCGGACTGAATTCGGATTTCAGTGACTTCGGGCAGGATACTGACCAGCGTATCTCGGACGCGCTTAGCGAAAGTCGTCAAAACGCTCCGCGTCCCGACGCGACGCAAGCGCGCATTGTAGTCGGCCTTCAATAGCCAGTCTTCTGGATCGCGCAACGCGACATCATCATCCAGAAACATGCTAACGCGTTCATCTGTCGCGGCTAAACCTTTGCGCTCGCGGCATCCGGCGACTCGCGCCGTAGTGAAAGGCGACAAGACTCATCGCACGAAAGCGTCAGCACTGCCCTGAGTCCCGAACCGCTTTTGAAGAGTGGTCAATTTCGACTTCGACCGGTCTTTACGAGGGCCGTCAGCAGACACGATTATCGCCGCGAGTCTATCCTTCGCTGTCACCGCTGCCTCTGAAGAGTGTCCATCCCGATGCGAGCCACTCCTCGAAGTGGGGATCGATAGGCCGGCGTAGATCAACTGGCGTGCCGCTGGCGATACAAGCGAGGCAGGTCAGAAGCGTTGTCTTGCCGAGGCCGTTCTCGCCGAGGATGATCGTCCAGGGCGCCGGGCGGCCGTGGCCGTCCGACAGATCGAGCGTCTGGGCCGGGCCGAAGCAGCGGATGTTCTCGACCGTGAGCGAGAGGAAATAGGTGCCGGGCTTGGTCGCGGTGCGCGTTGCGGCGGTCGCACGGGCCTTCGATCGCGCCATGATGCCATCCACTACCTGTCCGGCCGGGAGTATAGGGCAGCAAACGCTGTCGCCAAAGAGATACGCTTTGTGGGCGCGGCGCGCTCGTAACCGCGACCCATGCGCGCGGGGTGGGCCGGAGCCATGGCCTTCCCGGTGGTGGCGGGCTAACCTGGCGCCGCCGGGCAGGGCCGGTCGCGGCCGGACCGGAGCTGGACGCTCGGCCGTGGGCCGGCGGCCGGAGCGCCAGCGGCGTGGACAATCGACCGGTCCTCGCAAGGATCGGTCCGAGAGGGAGAGAACGATGACGGCAGGACGCCTCGGGGTTTGGATCGCGGCCGGCTCTGGTCGCGCTCGGCAGCAGCGCGGCCCTGGCGGACGGTGACCCGGAACATGGTGAGAAGGTCTTCAACAAGTGCAAGGTCTGCCACGACGCCAAGGCGGAAAAGAACAAGATCGGCCCGTATCTGGTCGGCGTCGTGGGCCGCCCGGCCGGGAGCGTCGAGAGCTACCACTATTCTCAGGCGATGAAGGACTCCGGCCTGGTCTGGGACGAGGCGACGCTCGACAAGTATCTCACGAACCCCAAAGAGGTCGTGCCGCACACCAAGATGGCGTTCGTCGGCCTGAAGAAGGAAGAGGACCGCCAGGACGTCATCGCCTATCTCAAGTCCATCTCGGAAAAGTAGCAGGTCCGGGGCCGGGCGCTACGGTCTCGTGGCGTCCGGTAATGCCGAGCAGGGCAAGCCCATGGCAGCCATTGATCCGCGCTTCCCGCGCGCCGAATATGACCAGCGGATCGCCAAGACCCGGGCGGCGATGGCGACCCGCGGCGTCGAGCTCCTGATCGCGACCGACCCCTCCAACATGGCATGGCTGACCGGCTACGACGGCTGGTCGTTCTACGTCCACCAATGCGTCCTGCTGGCGCCGGACGGCGAGCCGGTCTGGTATGGCCGCGGCCAGGACGCCAACGGCGCCAGGCGCACGGTGTTCATGGCCGACGACCAGATCATCGGCTACCCCGACCACTACGTGCAGTCGACCGAGCGCCACCCGATGGACTATCTGGCCGGCATCCTCGAGAGCCGCGGCTGGGGCGGGCGCCGGATCGGCGTCGAGATGGACAACTACTATTTCAGCGCCGCCTGCCTCGCCGCGTTGCAGCGCCATCTGCCGAACGCCACCTTCGTCGACGCCACCGGCCTCGTGAACTGGCAGCGCGCGGTCAAGTCGGCGACCGAGCTCGACTACATGCGCCGCGCCGCGCGCATCGTCGAGGCGATGCATGCGCGCATCCTCGAGCTGGTCGAGCCGGGCCTGCCCAAGAACGAGCTGGTCGCCGAGATCTTCCGCACCGGCATCCGCGGTGCCGAGGGCTACGGCGGCGATTATGCGGCGATCGTGCCGCTGGTGCCCTCGGGCGCCGACGCCTCGGCTGCGCATCTGACCTGGGACGAGCGGCCGTTCCGGAAGGACGAGGGCACCTTCTTCGAGATCGCCGGCTGCTACCGCCGCTATCACTGCCCGCTGTCGCGCACGATCTATCTGGGCAAGCCGCCGCAGAAGTTCCTGGACGTCGAAAAGGCGGTGATCGAGGGCATCGCCGCCGCCCTCGAGGCGGCCCGGCCCGGCAACGCTTGTGAGGACGTCGAGGCCGCCTGGCGCAAGGTGATCGCCCGCTACGGGATCGAGAAGGAGAGCCGCTGCGGCTACCCGATCGGGCTCAGCTACCCGCCCGACTGGGGCGAGCGGACCATGAGCCTCCGCCCCGGCGACAAGACCCCGCTCGAGGCCGGCATGACCTTCCACCTGATCCCCGCGATCTGGCAGGACGACTGGGGCCTCGAGATCACCGAGAGCTTTCTCGTGACCGACCGCGGCGCCGAGCCCTTCTGCAGCTACCCGCGCCAGCTGCTGGTCAAGGACTGAGCGGGCGGCCAGGAAATCGATCGCGTCAAGGTTGATGTTCGATCCGAACTGTTGCTAGTATCACCTTCGCCCGGCGGCCAATTCCGGCTCCGGGCCGGAGGCGACGGTCCTGGACCATCTGAGCTCGCTCAACCCGGCGCAACGCACGGCCGCGACCTTCGATGTGTCGGAGGTCGGGCGCGCGCAGCCCGGCCGGCCGCTCCTGATCATCGCCGGCGCGGGCTCGGGCAAGACCAGCACGCTCGCGCATCGGGTCGCCCATCTGATCCTGAATGGCGCCGACCCCGCACGCATCCTGCTGTTGACCTTTACCCGCCGGGCGGCCGAGGAGATGACCCGCCGGGTCGAGCGGATCTGCGGCCAGACCATCGATGCCGGCAAGGGCCGCGGCCGGACGATCGCCTGGTCCGGCACCTTCCATGCGACCGGCAACCAGCTCTTGCGGCTCTATGCCGAGGCGATCGGCCTCCATCCGGGCTTCACGATCCTCGACCGGAGCGATGCCGCCGACCTGCTCAACCTGGTCCGGGACGAGCTTCGCCTCAGCGAGCAGGCGCGCCGTTTTCCCAAGAAGGCGACCTGCCTGGCGATCTACTCCTACGCCGTCAACGCCCAGACCGGGCTCGAGCGAGTGCTGCAGAAGGTGTTTCCCTGGTGCCAGGAGTGGCAGCCGGAGCTCAAGCGCCTGTTCGCGGGCTACGTCGCCGCCAAGCAGCAGCAACAGGTGGTCGACTACGACGATTTGCTGCTCTACTGGTCGCGGATGATGGCGGAGCCGGCGATCGCGTTCGACATCGGCCGCCGCTTCGACTTCGTGCTGGTCGACGAGTACCAGGACACCAACGCGCTCCAGGCCAAGATCCTGCTCGGGCTCAAGCCGGACGGGCGAGGCCTCACCGTGGTCGGCGACGATGCCCAGTCGATCTACGGCTTTCGCGCCGCGACCGTCCGCAACATCCTGGATTTTCCGGGCTCCTTCGAGCCGCCGGCCGCGGTCGTCAAGCTCGAGCAGAACTACCGCTCGACCCAGCCGATCCTGGACGCCGCCAACGCGGTCATGGCGGGCGCCAGGGACGGCTTCACCAAGAGCCTGTTCTCGGCGCGCCGCTCGGCCCAGAAGCCCTGGCTGGCGATGGTCGCCGACCCGACCGGCGAGGTCGACTACGTGGTCCGGGCGGTGCTCGCCAACCGCGAGGCCGGCATCGAGCTGCGCGAGCAGGCGGTGCTGTTCCGCACCTCGCACCACAGCGGCGAGCTCGAGGTCGAGCTGCGCCGGCGCAACATCCCGTTCGTCAAATACGGCGGCCTCAAGTTTCTGGAGCTTGCCCACGTCAAGGACCTGCTGGCGCTGCTGCGCTGGGCCGAGAACCCGCGCGACCGGATCGCCGCTTTTCGGTTCCTGCAGCTGATGCCGGGGATCGGCCCGGGCACGGCGCGCAAGGTTTTGGCCCATCTCGAGGCCGCGGCGCACCGCTTCGACGCGCTCGCGGGCTTCACGCCGCCGCGCGCGACGGCCCATCTCTGGCCGGAGCTGGTCGAGCTGCTGCCGATGCTCGCAACCCGGAAGATCTGGACGGGACAGCTGGAGCTGGCGCGCCGCTTCTATGATCCGCTGCTGGAAGAGCGCTACGATTTCGCCCGCGCGCGGCTTGCCGACCTCGACGAGCTGGTGCGGCTCGCGGCCAGCTACCGCTCGCGCCAGCAGTTCCTGACCGAGCTGACCCTCGATCCGCCCGCCGCCGCCGGCGACCAGGCCGGCGCGCCGCTCCTGGACGAGGACTATCTGATCCTCTCGACCATCCACTCGGCCAAGGGCCGCGAATGGCGCGCGGTCTACGTCCTGCACGTGGTCGACGGCTGCATCCCCTCCGACATGGCGACCGGCTCGGCCGAGGAAGTCGAAGAAGAACGCCGCCTGCTCTACGTCGCGATGACCCGCGCCCAGGACCAGCTGCACCTGATCCAGCCGCGCCGCTTTTATGTGACCGGCCAGGCCCGCTTCGGCGACCGCTACGTCACGGCGCCGCGCACGCGCTTCATTCCCGGCCGCCCTGCTGCGCCACTTCGACCTCGGGACGTCCGCTTCCGTGCCGGCGGAGCCGCAGGCCGCGACACGCCCCGCTTTGCCCAAGGTCGACATCGGCGCCGAGCTGCGCGCGATGTGGGCCTGAGGAGCTCAAGTCGGGCTCTGACCCAGAATCCAACCCTCGATCCAGTGGACGTCATGATCATCGGGCCTCCGCCGGGCGCGGTTCCCGAGCACGACATTGAGCATGCCGAAGAGGCCGACCACGGCGTCGAAACGGTCATCGCCGCTGGCATCGGCGCCGAAGCCGTCCTCGATCTCGGCGACCAGGGCCGGGTCGAGATCGACGCCGGCGGCGTTTGCCCATGCGAGCAGGGGCGGTGCATTGGACCGGCGCACCGTCTGCTTGCCCTTGCCGCCGCTTGAGGTTCAGGCAGAGATGGCGGTAGACCTCGGCCGGATAGGTCTCGGCGACCACGAAGCGATGGCGCGTCAGCAGCTCGTCGAGGCTGCCCTGGAACGGCCAGAGCGCGAGGTCGAGCCCCGCCTGCAACGCCGGAGCCAAAAGGTCCCGCCAGCCGGTGATCGCCGCCTTGCCGACCTGCTGGCCGCCGAGCGTCCAGAAGATGGCGCAGGCGGCGGCGCGGGTCGCTGAGCGCCGATCGCAGCGGCGCAGCAGATCGGACCATGCGGCGAGCCCGAGCCCCTCGAGCAGCTGCTGCCGACGACGATCGCCAGGCCGCATCGGGTAGAAGGGCCGCCGCAAGTCGATCTCGTCCTGTCGCTCGGCGACCGCATAGAAGCGATCGTCGAAGCCCTCGAGCGCGGTCCTGAACTCGGTGATCCCGGCCCGTTCGGCATAGGCTTGCGGAACACCGATCGGAAAATCGACGCCCAGCAGCACAGGGCCGCCTCGGGCCCCAAGGCGCGCCCAGAGGCTTTCGAGCGGACCGACCGGCCGCGGCGCCGACGCGCGATAGCCGCCGTCCGGTCGCAACGTCGCCAGCGCGAGCCAGCGTTTTCCCGGGCCAACGCTCCAGTCGGCGTGGCCGACCAGTGCCGGCAGCCTCAAAACAAGGTGCCGTCGCTCACGAGCTGGAGCGGCGGGCCGCCGCCCGGACGAAGCTCGCGGGCGATTCTTCGGCCAGCGGCCCAGGTGCCGCCCTCCAGGACCTTGGCGAGCGGCAGCTGCTCAGGTGTCAGGTCGAGCCTGGCTCGGATGCGCTCGGCCAGACGGTCGATCAGGGCGACGGTCAACGCCCGCCATTCGACCACGACCTCGGAGCTGCCGGCATGCGCCTCGCCGAGCACGGCGGCGTGCTTCGGGCGCAGCACGCCGAGGTCGATCAGGAGACCCCCGTTCCGATACTCGGCGAGCGCGGTCAGCTGATCGAGTTCCGGTGACCACGATGCCGGCGGCCTCGAGCGGCTCGATCAGAGAATAGGCGAGCCACTGGGAGAGCTTGTGGAACGGCACCAGGCCCGACGTCAGGTCGCCGGTCTCGGCCGCCGGATGGCGCCCGACGTCGCCGAGGTTCTTTCCGGACAGCTCGATGCGCCCGGGCCAGATGTCGCCCAGGCCTTCGAGCACGGCTTTGAGGATGGCCGGCGCCGGCAGGCGCCCGTCCTTGGCCTGGCGGGCGAGATGGTCGAACAGGCCGCCGATCCGAGGCGCCGAGGTGCCGAAGATCTCGGGCTTCTCGAGCAGCGCCTCGCCCAGCCGGCTGAGCAGTCGGCACCGCCCGGCGAGCCCGACCAGCGGGTTTTCCGGGCTGACCTGGAAAGCATCGCCGAGCGCGCGCTCGTCAAGCCCGATCAGCGCCTCGGCATCGGCGCGCAGCGGCCGCTCGGGATCAGCCGAGAGAGCACCGGAGCGGAACAGATCGAGGCTCGCGAGCGCCAGGCCCTCCGAGCGGGCGTAGGTCTCGGCCGTCCCCGGCTCACGGTAGCGCCAGGCATCACCCGCGCCGGCGTCGAGCAGCACGCTCGCGACCACCAGATCGAAGCGGGTGCGCGCCAGCTCTTCCGGGCCGAGCCCGGCCCCGAGCGCCGCGGCGCGATCCCGGCCAGCCGCGAAAAAATGCCGCCAGCGGCTGTGGTAGGGAATGTCGAGGTCCGGATAGTTGGCGCGGATCGTCTCGATGACGTAGTCGGCGGTCGGCTCCAGGCATTCGGCGTCGAGCGCGAAGTGGGCAAGCTCGTCCCGCTCCGCCGCCGCCAGCACCAGGCCAGCGCGCGCCCGGATCGCGCCCGGCGTGCGTAGCCAGGCGATCGCCGCGGCCGGGTCCTCGAACCCCGTCACTCAGGAGGCCTGGTAGTCGGTCAGCGCCCGGCCCTTGGCGATCTCGAGCTCGGTCGAGCTCGGCGATTCGAGCGCGTAGTAGCCGGCCGCCTTCTTGGCGTCGATCTCGACCCTGGCGTCCTCGGGGATCTGATCGGCCGGAATCGGCACGCGCTTGACGATCTCGATGCCGGAGCGGACCATGGCGTCGTATTTGAGGTTGCTCATCGACACCAGATGGTGGATGCGGGTGATGCCGAGCCAGTGCAGGACGTCCGGCATCAGCTCCTGGAAGCGCACGTCCTGGACGCCGGCGACGCATTCGGTGCGCTCGAAATAGGCCGAAGCGCGGTCGCCGCCCGCCTGCCGCTTGCGCGCGTTGTAGACCAGGAACTTGGTGACCTCGCCGAGCGCCCGGCCTTCCTTCCGGTTGTAGACGATCAGCCCGGCGCCGCCCGCCTGGGCGGTCGCGATGCAGACCTCGATGCCGTGCACCAGATAGGGTCGGCAGGTGCAGATGTCGGAGCCGAACACGTCCGAGCCGTTGCACTCGTCGTGGACCCGGCAGGCGAGCTCCCTGGCCGGATCGGCAAGGCTCAGGACGTCGCCGAAGATGTAGCAGGTCAGGCCGCCAATCGGCGGCAGGAACACTTTCAGATCCGAGCGGGTCACCAGCTCCGGGAACATGCCGCCGGTCTGCTCGAACAGATGCCGCCTCAGGCTGGTCTCGCTCACGCCGCAGCGCTCGGCCACGCCCGGCAGATACCAGACCGGCTCGATCGCGACCTTGGTGCAGTTGACCTCGCCGGCAGGCGTCACGATCCGGTCGTCCGGCCGCAGCTGCTCGAGGCGGACCGCGTGCTTGAGCTCCGGCACGGTGAGCCGCGCCCGGGTCACCGCGATCGTCGGCCGGATGTCGAAACCCTGGCCGAGCAGGCCCGCGAACGCCTCGCCGACGATGTGGCCGTAAGGATCGAGCGACACGATCTTTTTCGGGTCCGCCCATTGCGGATGCGGGCCGATCGGCATCGCCGGCGCGGTGTTGGTGAGGTCGGGCCGGTGGAGCGCGTCGAGGCTGCCGGCGGCGACCGCGAGCGCCCGGTAGAGCGCGTAGCCGCCCGAATGGGCGCCGATCACGTTGCGCCGGCGGGCATCGCCAAACGTGCCGATCACCGGCCCGCGCGCGACCGGGCTCGTCGCCCCCCAGGTGATCTTCGGCGGCTTCGCCCGACCCGGCCGGGGATGCGAGGTGAGCGTGATGTGCCCTGCCGCTGCCGGCCGCTCGGGGCTCGGATCAGTCATCGGCTCCCATCCAGCGCTACGTCCGGAGCCCGCGTCGGGGCGAGACGGACTTTGTCGGCCTCTCGGCAGGCCATGGCCATTGGCCGGGGTTGCGAGATACACTAATCTGGTGACGGTTGAGCGAAACGCTAGAGCCGATCACCAATCCGGGGAGGTGAGCCGATGCGCCTGTTGCGCCATGGACCGAGTGGGGCCGAGAAGCCGGCATTGCTGGATGCCGAGGGGCGCGCGCGCGACCTCTCGGGCCAGATCGACGACATCACGCCGGCCGTGCTCGCGGCCGAGAGCCTGGCGCGTCTCGCGCGGCTCAACCCGGCATCGCTGCCGCCGGTCGAGGGCCGGCCGCGCCTCGGGCCGCCGCTCGCGCTCGTGCCGAACCTGGTCTGCATCGGCCTCAACTACGCCGACCATGCGCGCGAGAGCAACCAGCCGATCCCCGAGGCG
Organism: uncultured Alphaproteobacteria bacterium; assembly: GCA_963730195.1. Lineage (GTDB taxonomy): Bacteria > Pseudomonadota > Alphaproteobacteria > Geminicoccales > Geminicoccaceae > DATAOG01. The sequence continues at coordinate 37,366 of CAVSRN010000078.1, read as the reverse complement.
CCGATCGTGTTCATGAAGCACACCGGCTCGATCATCGGCCCGAACGATCTGGTCAAGATCCCGCGCGGCTCCAAGAAGACCGACTGGGAGGTCGAGCTCGGCGTCGTGATCGGCAAGCGCGCCTCCTACGTCGACGAGGCGGACGCGATGGACTACGTCGCCGGCTACACGATCGTCAACGACGTCTCCGAGCGCGACTTCCAGTTCACCGGCGGCGGCGGCCAGTGGATCAAGGGCAAGAGCCCCGACACCTTCGCGCCGATGGGCCCCTGGTTCGTGACCAAGGACGAGATCCCGGACCCCCAGAACCTGAACATGTGGCTCGAGGTCGACGGCCACCGCTATCAGAACGGCTCGACCGCGACCATGATCTTCGGCGTCGCCCACCTGGTGAGCCACCTCAGCCGCTACCTGACGCTCTTGCCGGGCGACGTCATCAGCACCGGCACGCCGCCCGGCGTCGGCGCCGGGGTCAAGCCCAATCCGGTGTTCCTGAAGCCCGGCAACGTCATGCGGGTCGGCATCGACGGTCTCGGCGAGCAGCGGACGGAGGTCGGCCAGGCCTGAGCCGGCCGGCGCGCGCAGGTCCGTGGCGCCGCCGGAACTTCTGAGCGCGCGGCTGCGCCTGCGGCCGCGGACGGCGGACGACCTCGAGCAGAACCTCGCGATGGACCTCGACCCGGAGGTCCATCGCTACATCTTCATCCACGGGCCGCCGGACGCCCTGGCGTGGCGCGAGCGGCTGCGCCAGAGGATCGCGTCGGGCTGGCCGGAGCGCGGCGGCGTCTGGGTCGTCGAGTGGCGGCAGCAGCCGGGCTTCCTCGGCTGGTGCGGGGTGTTCCCGCTCGAGGACTCCGGCCTGATCGAGCTCGGCTACCGCTACCTGCGGGCGGCCTGGGGCCAGGGGATCGCGACCGAGGCGGCCGCGGTCGTCCTGGACTACGGCTTCCGGGAGCTCGGGCTCGACCCGATCGTCGCGGTCACCCATCCCGACAACCGCGCCTCGCGCCGGGTCCTCGAGAAGCTCGGCTTCAGCCACGAGGGGCCCGCCCGCTACTACGACACCCTGGTCGCGTTCTACCGCCTCACCCGCAGCCACTATCTCGCCGCCGCACCCGACCCGGCGATGGCGACCGGACCTGAGCGCCGTTGACGAACGGTCCTTCGCCATGTGAAATGAGCCGCAGGGCCTAGTGGTCTGGGAGAGGGACAATGAGCAAATGGCTTGGCACGCTGGCCGTCGCGGCCGCGGCGGCACTGGCGATTCCGGTCGCGCAGGCCGAGACGCCGGCATCGACGCTGGTGATCGCGATGAACATCGACGACATCATCTCGCTCGATCCGGCCGAGACCTTCGAGCTGGTCGGCGGCGAGGTCAACGCCAACGTCTACGACCGGATCACCGTGCACGAGCCCGGCCAGGAGGATCTGAGCGGCGGGGTCGCCGAGAGCTGGGACGTCGCCGATGACGGCCACACCATCATCCTGCACCTGCGGCCCGGCCTGACCTTCCACTCCGGCAACGCGATCACCGCCGACGACGTGGTGTTCTCGCTCGCGCGCGTGATCAAGCTCAACAAGACCCCGACCTTCATCCTCAGCCAGCTGGGCTGGACGCCCGACAACGTCGACCAGATGGTGACCGCCAAGGACCCGATGACGGTCGAGCTCAAGATCCCGGAGAACCTGGCGCCGACGCTCGTGCTCAACTGCCTGTCGGCAGGCGTCGGCTCGGTGGTCGACAAGCAGGTGGCGCTGGCCCACGAGGCCGACGGCGATTTCGGCCACGAGTGGCTGAAGACCAACTCGGCGGGCTCGGGCCCGTTCGCGCTCAAGAGCTGGAAGCCCGACGAGAGCGTGATCCTCGACGCCACCACGACCTCCCGCTACGGCCCGCCCGGGGTCAAGCGGGTGATCCTGCGCCACGTGCCCGAGCCCGGCGCGCAGCGCCTCTTGATCGAGAAGGGCGACGTCGACATCGCGCGCAACCTGAGCGCCGACCAGATCGCCGGCCTCGAGGGCAACCAGGACGTGGTCATCCAGACCGATCCCAAGGCGCTCTCGATCTACCTCCAGGTCAACATGCGCGACCCGATCCTGTCCAAGCCCAAGGTCCGCGAGGCGCTGCGCTACCTGGTCGACTACCAGGGCATGGTCGAGACCTTCCTGCGCGGCCAGTTCATCGTCCACCAGTCGTTCTGGCCCTCGGGCTTCTTCGCCTCGCTGACCGACAACCCGTTCTCGCTGGACGTCGCCAAGGCCAAGACGCTGCTCGCCGAGGCCGGCTACCCGGACGGCTTCGACGTCAAGCTCGATGCCTTCAACAGCTCGCCCTACATCGACATGGCGCAGGCGATCCAGGCGACCATGGCCGAGGCCGGGATCAAGATCTCGATCCTCCAGGCCGAGAAGAAGGCGGTCTACGCCAAGCACCGGGCGCGCCAGCAGCAGATGATCCTGAGCCACTGGAGCCCGGACTACCTCGATCCGAACTCGAATGCCGACGCCTTCGCCTCCAACCCGGACAACCGCGACGAGGCCAAGCTCACCGGCGTGATCGCCTGGCGCGGCGCCTGGGAGACGCCCGAGAACACGGCGCTGACCGCGGCCGCCCGCCAGGAGCTGGATCCCGAGAAGCGCAAGGAGATGTACCTGACCCTGCAGAAGAACGTGCAGCAGGACTCGCCCTACGTGTTCATGTTCCAGGGCGTCGAGCAGTCGGCGGTGCGCGCCAACGTCAAGGGCTTCATCTCCGGCCCGAGCTTCGATCTCGTATTCTACCGCGAGGTCACCAAGAGCTGAGGGCGCCGGCGGCGCCGGGCCGTGGTTGCCAGAGGGGCTCGGCGGCGCGCATCGCCGTTCACGGCGCCCGCAGTTCCGCCATCGCCCAGGCCGGGATGATCGCGCCCGGGTGGGCGATCACCCGGGCGGCGAGCGCGCAGCCGAGCCGGGCCGCGGCTTCGGGCTCGGCGCCGGACAGGCGCGCGGCGAGATAGCCGGCATTGAAGCTGTCGCCGGCCGCGGTGCTGTCGACGACCTCGGCGACCGGGGCCGACGGCACCTCGCCGGTGAACGCCGCCGACGACAGGAAGCAACCGGCGGCGCCGCGCTTGACCGCGACCTCGGCGACCCCCAGGTGGTGCAGCCGGTCGGCGGACTGGCGCGCGTCCGGCGACCCCGAACAGCAGCTGGTCGTCGTCGAGCGTCGGCAGCGCGATGTCGGCCCGGGTCAGCATCTCGTCGAACACCGTCCGGGCGGTCGCCGGGTCCGGCCAGCCGACCGGCCGGTAGTTGCTGTCGAACGCGACCCGGCCGCCGCGATCGCGCACCGCATCGGCGATCCCCATCAGCGCCTGGCGCTGGCCGTCATCCAGAATCGAGAGGGTGACCCCGGAGAGATAGAGCAGGTCATAACCCCCGAGTTCCGCGAGCAGGCGCTCGGCGCGGCCGTCCTGGAGCATCTCGCGCGCCGCCGCGGCCGAGCGCCAGTAGGTGAAGCTGCGCTCGCCGCTGGCATCAGTCCGGATCGTGTAGAGGCCGGGCAGCCGGCCCGCGAGGCGTGCGACGAGCCCGGTGCCGACGTCCTCCGCCTGCCAGGTGGCGAGCATGGCGTCGCTGTAGGCGTCGTCGCCGAGCGCGGTCACGTAGTCGACCCGGACGTCCCGCTCCCGGGTCAGCCGCGCCAGATAGACCGCGAAGTTGAGCGTGTCGCCGCCAAACGCGAGCTGGAGCTCGGTCCGGCTGCGATGGCGCAGCTCGATCATGCATTCGCCGATGCTGGCGACTCGAAGCGCGTCGCTGGTCACTCGTGCCGCCTCCGCCGCCTCCCGACCACGCTCTCCTTATCGGCGCTTCGCGATCGCCGGATCAAGCCTGAGGTTAGGGGGCGCTCGGCGACCCGCCGGGAGCCGCGTCCGCGGCCGCTGTCACGCCGCCTTGCTGAGGGCCTGCGCCAAGGCCTTCTCGACCTCTTCGGCGAGCGCCAGCGACGAGGTCAGCCCCGGGCTCTCGATCCCGAACAGGTTGACCAGGCCCGGCACGCCATGCTCGCGCGGGCCCTGGATCACGAAGTCCGCGGCCGGGCTGCCCTGGGGCCCGAGCTTGGCCCGCATGCCGGCGTAGCCGGGCTCGAGCGCGCCGTCCTTGAGCCCCGGCCAGTAGGTCCGGATCGCGGCGTAGAACACGTCGGCGCGCCTGGGATCGACGTCGTAGTCGATGCCGTCCACCCACTCGACGTCCGGCCCGAAGCGCACCTGGCCGCCGAGATCGAAGGTCACGTGGACCCCGAGCCCGGCCTGCTCGGGCACCGGATAGACCAGATGGGAAAAAGGCCGGGCGCCGGCGAGCGTGAAGTAGTTGCCCTTGCAGTAATAGGCGGTCGGCAGCAGGTCGCGGCGCAGGCCTTCGAACCGCGCCGCCAGGTCCGGCGCGTGCAGGCCGGCGCTGTTGACCACGATCCGGGCCTTGAGCGCCATCGGCTGGTCGCCGCCGACCTCGAGCTCGATGCCGTCCTCGCCGACCTTGCCGCGCTCGACCGGGGCGCAGAAGGCGAGCATGGCGCCCTGGTCCTCGGCCTCGCCCTGATAGGCGAGCATCAGGCCGTGGCTGTCGATGATCCCGGTCGAGGGCGAGAGCAGGGCCGCGGTGCAGAAGATCTCGGGCTCGAGCTCCTTGACCGCGGCCGGCTCCAGCCATTCGAGGTCGGTGACGCCATTGGCCGCGGCCTTGGCGCGGATCTGCTCCAGCGTCGCCTTTTGGGCTTCGGTGGTGGCGACGATCAGCTTGCCGCAGCGGCGGTGCGGCACGCCGTGCTCGGCGCAGTAGGGGTAGAGCTTGTGCTTGCCGGCGACGCAGCTCGTGGCCTTGAGCGAGCCGGTCGGGTAGTAGATGCCGGCGTGGATCACCTCGCTGTTGCGCGAGCTGGTCTCGGTGCCGATCATGCTCTGGGCCTCGAGCACGATCACCTCGCGCCCGGCCAGCGCCAGCTGGCGCGCCACGGCGAGGCCCACGACCCCGGCCCCGATCACCACACAGTCGACCCGTTCCATGCCTCAGCCCCCGGTGGTTCCGTCCGGCCTCTGCGCAAGCAGGGCGTCGAGGTCGGCGTGCGGCACGCCCGCAGCGCTCGCCGCCGCCAGGATGTCGACCCAGCTGCGCTCGTCGACCTCGATGCCCTCCGCCAGGCGCTGGCGTCGCCGGCGCTGCTCGGGCTCGCCCGGCACCAGGACCTCGGCGACCCCGGCGAGCGGCCGGGCCGACTTGAGATAGGCGATCAGCGCGCCGCCCTCGCGCCAGAGCTGCTCGCGCCCGCCGAGCGCCTCCGGATCGATGATCACCGAGAGCATGTTGTTGACGCTGCCGCCGGCCATCGGATGCTCGGGCAGGATGGTCCAGCCGCCGGTCAGGGCGCCCGCCAGCAGCTCGCACAGGATCGCGAGGCCGGAGCCCTTGTGCTCGCCCATCGCGACCAGGGCACCCTGCGGCTCCTGGAACATGACCGCGGCGTTCTGGGTCGGCAGGCCATCGGCGTCGAGCAGGCTGCCCTCGGGCGCCGGCACGCCGCGGTTGGTCGCGACCCGCGCCTTGCCGAGCGCGATCTTGCTGGTCGCCATGTCGAGCACCACCATCGCGCCCTCCGGCCCCGGCAGAGCGGCGCAGAAGGGGTTGGTGCTGAGCCGCGACTGGGCGCTGCCGAACGGCGCCTGGATCGGCGGGTGATCGACGCCGTTGACGAAATGGATCGAGGCGAAGCCGCTCTTTGCGCACTGCTCGGCCCAATGGCCAATCCGGCCGAGGTGGAAGCTGTTGCGGATCGCCAGCAGGGCGACCCCCTGCTCGCGGGCGCGCGCCATGCCGAGCGCGATCGCCTCGTGGCCGATCACCTGGCCGTAGCCGCGCTGGCCCTCGACCACCAGCACCGCCCCCCGCTCCTGCGCCGGCAGGGCGTGACGGTTCGGCACCAGGGCCCCCTTGTCAAGCGACTGCACGTAGAACGGCAGAAGACCGACGCCGTGGGAATCGTGGCCGGTCAGATTGGCCTCGACCAGCTGGTCGGCGACCAGGCCCGCCTCCCGCTCGGCGCTGCCGCCGGCCGTGCACACGGCACGGATCAGGGCGTGCAAGGTGTCGCTCGCGAAGATCGGCATGGCTCTCCGGGTCCGGCAGTTGACGGGCATGATCTACCGGGCTCGTTGCCAGAAAGCAAAGATCAGAGCAAGCACGCTTGACCCGCGGCGGCGCGCCGCAGGTGGCCCATCGCGGCGACGCCGCGGCCCGCGGCCAGACAGGGGCGCCACGATCGCGCCCGGCTCGGAGCCGATCTCCGGACCGGGGCCGGCCACGGCTCCCGATCTGGCCGCGGGCGCCTTGCTAGCCGCCGCGCCTGACCGCGGCCAAGGGCGGGCGACCCCTGGCCGAGCTCGCCACCACGGCGGCCGTGATCAGCTCCTGCATGCGTCGCTCGGCCAGCGCATGACCGAGAAAGTCTTGGAACTCCGGTCGTGCCCGCAGCTCCGGTCGGTCGATCAGCCAGGCGCAGATCTCGGCGCGCTCGGCCGAGGTGAAGAACGTGTCGAGCACGGCCTGCACGCGCTCCCAGTAGGTCTCGCTGGCATCGTAGGCGCGCAGCGCGTCGGTCCCGCCGACCTGCAGCAGGAAGGTGGCGTAGGCCTTCGATTGGGTCTTTCCGAGGTAGCGCTCGCCAGCTTGCTCCAAGACATGAACGATGTCGGCTCCCATCGGCGCGGTCATGGCGTATCCTCGTCCATTGGCGCTTTTCCAGACACCTTGTGCCATCCCTACCTTAGGCGAATTTGCGCCTGGTGAAACGTGAACCAGTTCACAGGAACGTCGGATGAGGGTTTTTTTCGGTCGATGGCCGGCTCCGCGCTGGTGGTGGGGGTCTGGCGCGGCCGCCGCCGGCTGCCCCGCCGCCTTGGTGATCACCGAGGGTACATGAGAGGTCTTGACAGCCGGTAAAGCGGAGCCGGCGCCTGCGATCGGCCGTTGCTGGCAGCCGCCCGGGACGGGCGAGCCGGTTGCACGGCTGTTCGACTGGGCTACAGTGCCGCGCGTGATACGGGAGCTGACGTGGACTGCCGTCCGGAGCGTCCTGCTGGCGGCCGGCGTGGCGCTGTCGCTCGCGGCCTGCGCCGCCGAGGGTAAGCTCGAGGCGCGCCATGCGCCCTCGGGCCTCGAGACGCCGCTGCCGGGGGCCGACTTCGGCGCCTACATCGACCAGGCCAAGGCGCAGATCGCGGCCGCCAATGCCGCGATCGGCATGCCCTTGGCGCCGGCCGCGATCGAGCAGCGGGCGCCGTTCGAGCTGCAGCCGGCGGCCCGCTGCCGGCGGGCGCCGGACGGGCGTTACCCGCGGGCGGCGCTGCTGATCCACGGGCTCGGCGACAGCCCCTACGAGATGCGCGATCTGGGCGAGCGCCTCGCCGCCGCCTGCTACCTGGTCCGGGCGATCCTGCTGCCCGGCCACGGCACGGTGCCGGGCGATCTGCTCGGGGTCGGCTACCGGGCCTGGACCGAGGCGACCCGGCAGGGCGCGGCGAGCTTCGCGGGCCAGGCCGAGCGGCTCTATCTGGTCGGCTTCGGGGCCGGCGCGACGCTCGCCCTGGACTATGCCGAGGGCGCGCCGCCGGGCGAGGGGCCGGCGCTCGGCGGGCTCGTGCTGCTGGCGCCGGCGCTGGCCAGCCCGGGCGGCCTCGAGGCGCTCGCCCGCGACTATCTCGGCTATGGCGCTCCCGGCGCCGCCGACGGCTTTGCCCGGCTGCTGCCCGACGACGATCCGGTCCGCTATCTGTCGATCGCGCGCAACGCCAAGGTCCAGCTGAGCGACCTGATCGATCGGCTCGACGATCGGCAGCGGCTGCTCGCCCTACCGGTATTCCTGGCGCTCAGCGCCGACGACGTCACGATCGACGTGGCGGCCGCGCGCCACTGGTTCTGCCGGCAGCTGATCGGGCCGCGGGTGCTGATCTGGTATGCTCCGGGCGCCGAGCCGGTCAGCGACTGCCGCTTCGTCGAGCCGCGCGCGAGCGACAGCTGGCCGGGCATTCTCGACCTCGCGCATCCGGCGCTGCCGATCGCCCCCGACGACCCGCACTACGGCGTCGCCGGCGACTATCTCGACTGCGCCCACTACTACTGGCAGACCGATACCCCGAACTGGCTGATCTGCGAGGATCAGAGCAAGACGCCGGCGAACTCGGAGATCCGCTATGGCGAGATCACCGCGGACAACTTAGCCGCGCACGTGATGCGCCGGCTGACCTTCAATCCGGATTTCGATGCGCTCGCGACCAGGGTCCTCGACTTCCTCGCCGCCCAGACGAGGTTGAGCCCGCCGGTCCCGAGCCCGAAACCAGGGGCCTGATCATCCGTGCCGTGCCGGGCGTTGATGGTCCGGGCAACCTTTGTCTGATAGAGTGACGGACTCCGGTCAGCGAGAGACAGTCATGAGCCCAGCGCGCCCGAACGTCACCGTGGTCGAGCACCCCCTGGTCCAGCACAAACTGACGCTGATGCGCAAGCGTGAGACCACGACCGTCAAGTTCCGGCAGCTGTCGCGCGAGGTCGCGACCCTGCTCGCCTACGAGGTGACGCGCGATCTGCCGGTGACCACGACCCCGATCGACACGCCGCTCGCCGAGATGATCGCGCCGACGCTCGCCGGCAAGAAGCTCTGCCTGGTCTCGATCCTGCGCGCCGGCGACGGCCTGCTCCAGGGCATGCTCGACCTGGTGCCCTCGGCCCGGGTCGGCCATGTCGGCATCTATCGCGACCCCGAGAGCCTGACCGCGGTCGAGTACTATTTCAAGGTGCCCGAGGACCTGCAGGAGCGCCTGGTGATCGTGGTCGATCCGATGCTCGCGACCGGCAACTCGGCGGTCGCCGCGGTCTCCCGGATCAAGGAGGAGGGCGCCCAGCAGATCAAGTTCGTCTGCCTGCTGGCGGCGCCCGAGGGGGTCGAGCGGTTCCAGAGCGTGCATCCGGACGTGCCGATCTTCACCGCCGCGATCGACCAGAAGCTCAACGACCACGGCTACATCATGCCCGGCCTCGGCGACGCCGGCGACCGCCTGTACGGCACCAAGTAGGACAATCATCAGGGGCGGGCACGAGGGGCCTCGACCTCATTGGCGATCGCCGCCGCCACGAGCGCTGCCGTCGCCGCGGGCGAGCCACGTCGCAGCGCTCTGACCTTGCGCAAGGTCAATGGTAGCTGACTTCCTTCGTGGCCTGCGGGTACGATGGTGATGATGCGTTTGCCCATGCCGACCGCGGCGCCGATCTCCCGAACCTGCCAAGGGCTGCGGTACTGCTTCCTTCCGATTCGCTCACCAACGCGACGATGGCATCGCTGCCCGCCAGCCTCTTGTGCAGCTGATTTGCCCATTTCTGGACGCGCCCGCAGGTCCGCACCGGCCAAGCCGTAGAACAGCCCCGACAATCGGTAGTCGGCGCCCCCCAATGTTCAGGCACAAGCTGCCGCTGCTCAAGGCGGCCATGCTCGGCCAGCCGGCGTAATATTATGACCTAAGGTTAATTGGCCTTGGCGGCCAGGATCGGCTATCGCGACACCGTCGCCGCCCGGCTCGAGCGCAGCGACACCGGCCGGCAACCCTCGCGACGGTCAGCGACCTTGGCGGCGGGCTGCTGATCACGCTGATCGGCATGGCGCTTTTACGGTCGGCGTGGGAGGGGCCGGGAACTGATCCTGGGCTTAAGGAGTCGTTAAGCCCTGGCACACAACTCTAGGTTAACCACGGCGCGGCGTGGCGTGGTGCCGCCGGTGCTGGCCTCCGGGGACCGTCTGCAGCGCAGGCGCGGTCGAGCCAGGCTCTGGGGCGGAGCGATGGCTGAGGTGCGGGATCCGGAATGCGCAAGCTGAGCAGTCGCCTGGCCGCCGCCCACAGCTTCCTGGCCAAGCTGTGGAAGCTGACCGCCCCCTATTTCTGGTCCGAGGAGCGCTGGAGCGCCCGCGGCCTGCTTGCGATCGTCGTCGGCAGCGGCTTCGTCCTGGTCTACATCACCAAGCTCCTGAACGACTGGAACGCCCGGTTCTTCAACGCCTTGCAGGACAAGAACATCGAGGCGTTCTGGGCCGAGCTGCGCTATTTCGTCGTCCTCGCCTTCTTCTTCATCGTGATCGCGGTCTACCGGCTCTGGTTCCGTCAGATGCTGCAGATCCGCTGGCGGCGCTGGCTGACCACGGTCTACTACCGGGACTGGCTGGCCGACCGGACCTACTATCGGATGGAGCTGACCAGCGCCCAGGCGGACAATCCCGAGCAGCGGATCGAGGAGGACTGCAACGCGTTCACCGGCCAGACTCTGGTGATCCTGCTCGGCCTGGTCTCCGAGGTTCTGACGCTGGTCACCTTCACCTCGGTGCTCTGGGGCCTGTCCGGCAGCGTCACGCTGCCGATCTTCGGCGGGATCGTGATTCCCGGCTACATGATGTGGGTGGCGGTGGTCTACGCCGGGATCGGCTCCTGGCTGACCTACAAGATCGGCCGGCCGCTGGTGCGGGTGAACTTCGACCTGCAGCGCTTCAACGCCGACTTCCGCTATCGGATGGTGCGGGTGCGCGAGAACGCCGAGAGCATAGCCCTCTACCGCGGCGAGCCCGACGAGGAGCGGCGCCTCGCAGGCGCGTTCGGCCGGATCTTCGAGGTCTGGTGGGACTTCATGCGCTACAACAAGCGGCTCACCTGGTTCACCGCCTTCTATGGCCAGGCGGCCGACGTCTTCCCCCTGGTGGTCGCCTCGCCCCGCTACTTCATGGGCCAGATCCCGCTCGGCGTGCTCACCCAGACCGCGGGCGCCTTCGGCCAGGTGCAGGGCTCGCTGTCCTGGTTCGTCGACGTCTGGCCGACGCTCGCCGACTGGAAAGCCACGATCGACCGGCTGACCACCTTCGGCGAAAGCATGGAGGCGGCGCGCCGGGTCACCCGGGCGACCTCCGGCTTCACCATCGAGCAGGTCGCCGAGCCGCTGCTCCGGCTCGAGGGCGTCGAGGTCGCGCTGCCCAACGGCCGCACCCTGCTCGATCACGTCGATCTCGAGGTCCGCCCGGGCGAGCGGCTGGTGATCCAAGGGCCGTCCGGCAGCGGCAAGACCACGCTGTTCCGCGTGCTCGCCGGCCTCTGGCCGTTCGGCAAGGGGCTGATCCAGCTGCCCAAGGCGGCCCGCCTCCTGTTCCTGCCCCAAAAGCCGTATCTGCCGGTCGGCACGCTGCGCGAGGCGCTCTGCTTTCCCGCAAGCCCGGATGCCTACGACCTGGTCGCGATCGGCGAGGCGCTCACGGTCACGGGCCTGGAGCACCTGGCCGACCGGCTCGACGAGGAGCGCTTCTGGTCGCCGGTGCTGTCGCCCGGGGAGCAGCAGCGGCTCGCGGTCGCGCGCGCACTCCTGCTGCGGCCCGACTGGCTGTTCCTCGACGAGGCGACCTCGGCGCTCGACGAGGCGATGGAGGCGAAGCTCTACGGCCTGCTGCGGGAACGGCTGCCCGAGGCGGCGGTCATCAGCGTCGCCCACAAGCCGAGCGTGGTCGCGTACCACGACCGCCGCCTGGTGATTGACCCGGGCGCGCGGCGCCTGCTGACCGCGCCGGTGGCGCTCGCCGGCTAGACCGAACTTCCGACGGGCGGAGGATTTAAGCTGTTGATCTTGCCATAAAGATCGGTCACATATCGATAGATATGTAGCCATGTAATTGACATTTTTCATATTGAGTTTCGTGATTTAAAGTTCGATCATGGGGCCATGTATATCGAGGCTGTGCCGAACCGCTCGTCGCCGCCGGCGATCCTGCTGCGCGAGAGCTATCGCGACGGCAACCGGGTCAGAAAGCGGACCCTGCTCAATCTGACCGACTGGCCGCGCGAGCTGGTCGACGGGTTGCGTGCCCTGCTCAAGGGCGGCACCGTCATCCCGGCCGGGCAGGCAGCGCTGAGCGTCATCCGCTCGTTGCCGCATGGTCACGTCGCCGCCGTGCTCGGCACGCTGCGCAAGATCGGCCTCGACCGCCTGCTCGGCCCGGCCGGCGAGCGCGGCCGCGATCTCGCGATCGCCCTGGGTCGATCTCCAGATCCGCCCGATCTACCACTGGCGGGCAACGCGGGTGCGTGCCCACGTCTTCCTGTGCATGCTTTGCCTACCATCTCGAATGGCACCTGCGCGCCCGTCTGGCGCCCATGCTCTACGACGACGACGACAAGCAGGCGGCCGCCGCGGCCCGCGCCAGCATCGTCGCCAGGGCCGAGCGATCACCCGCGGCGCTCGCCAAGCAGACCACCGGCCGCACCGCCGACGGCCTGCCGGTGCACAGCTTCCAAAGCCTGCTCGCCGATCTCGCCACGCTCAGCCGCAACAGCGTGGTCAGCGCGCTCGCGCCCGAGCACCCCTTCACCCTGACCACCCGCCCGACCCCGATCCAGCAGAAGGCCTTCGACCTCCTCGCCCTCACCCCCGACCGTACCCAGTAACAACCCCCGCCCGCAGGCCAATCTCACGCCAGATCAAACCCTTGCGCCCAATCCAAAAAGAAAGTTCCGCTTAGGGGACCTGCTGAACGATACCGACGTGACGAATGAAGCCCGGCAGATCCTCGAAAACGCAACGAACGCGGATGCGGAATATGCCAGCATGGCGCGCTGGCTGCTGAACGGCCGGCATTGAGCCCCGCCGTGTTCGATGCTCAGTCGTTCGACGGATCGTCCTGTTGGCGTCCGGTGCCCTGGCTGGCCGCGATCTCGTCGAACAGCTCGGCGTTCGGGCAGAACAGGCGCGGCGCATCCGTGGTCGGCTGTCGATAGGACCAGCGCTGGCAGCGGCCGATCGACGCGCACTGGGTGCAGTTGTGTTCGGCGCTGCGCAGTCGGTCCCAGAACTGCGGCGGGACCTCGGCCGGCTCGATCCCGAAGTGGCGCATCATGCGCGACATGTCGCCCCGGGCGGCGGCCGGGGCTGACCCGACATCGGCACGGGCGAGGACGGCCTCGGCCAGGGCCTGAACCGCCGGATCGGCCGGCAACGGCTCGTCTTGCGCCTGCCTGCGCCACGCCCGCCACCACCTGGTGAGCACGCGGCGAACGCGCGTCGATGATCCCGCTCCACGAGCCATGGCCCGTCTCCCCGACTGACCATCGGCTAGTCTGGGATGGCCCGGCCAAATGTCCTTGATCTGGATCAACCGTGACCGGGTCGCCCTACGCCGCCTTCTCGAGGTCGAGCCTCGACCAGACCTGGGTCAGCGCCGCGACCAGCTGGTCGATCGCGGCGTCGTCGTGGACCGGCGTCGGGGTGATCCGCAGGCGCTCGGTGCCGCGCGCCACGGTCGGGTAGTTGATCGGCTGCAGATAGATCCCGAACTCGTCGAGCAGCAGGTCGGAGGCGCGCTTGCAGGCGACCGGCTCGGCGACCAGCACCGGCACGATGTGGGACGGGCTCGGCATGACCGGCAGGCCCGCGGCCCGCAGCCGCCGCTTGACGGTCGCCGCCCGTTCCTGATGGCGCGCCCGCAGCTCGTCATGGCCGCTGACGAAGCGGACGCTCGCCAGTGCCGCACCGGTGACCGCAGGTGCCAGCGAGGTCGTGAAGATGAAGCCCGGCGCGATCGAGCGCACCGCGTCGATCAGATCGGCCGCGCCCGCGATGTAGCCGCCCATGCAGCCGAACGCCTTGGCGAGCGTGCCCTGGATCACGTCGAGCCGCGCCATCACGCCGTCGCGCTCGGCGACCCCGCCACCTCGGGGGCCATAGAGGCCGACCGCGTGGACCTCGTCCAGATAGGTGAGCGCGCCGTAGCGCTCGGCGAGATCGCAGATCGCCCCGATCGGGCCGAAGTCGCCATCCATCGAGTAGATCGATTCGAAGGCGATCAGCTTGGGCACCCCGGCGGGCGTCGCGCGTAGCAGCTGCTCGAGGTGGCCGGCGTCGTTGTGTCGGAAGATCCGCTTCTCGCAGCCCGAATGGCGGATGCCGGCGATCATCGAGGCGTGGTTGTCGGCGTCCGAGAAGATCACGCAGCCGGGCAGCAGGCGGCCGATGGTCGAGAGCGCGGCCTCGTTGGCGACGAAGCCCGAGGTGAAGACCAGCGCCGCCTCGGTGCCGTGCAGCCGGGCCAGCTCCTGCTCGAGCAGCACGTGCAGATGGGTCGTGCCGGAGATGTTGCGGGTGCCGCCAGCGCCGGCACCCAGGCGCCGGACCGCATCGCAGGCCGCCTCCAGGATAACCGGATGCTGGCCCATCCCGAGATAATCGTTCGAGCACCAGACGGTGACCGGGGCCGGCGCGTCGTCCGGGCTCGGATAGCGCCTGGCCCGCGGAAAGGCGCCCGCGTCGCGCTCCAGGTCGCAGAACACCCGGTAACGCCCTTCGCCCCGGATCCGCGCCACCGCGGTTCGAAATCGCTCCTCGTAGTCCATGCCGGTCTCCCCTGGCCCGCTCGCCCCGAGCCAGTCAAAAGCGCAGGCGCTTGCATTGCACGACGTGGGGCAAGGCGCAGATCGCGTCAAGCACCGGTTCGGGCACCGGCTGGTCGACCTCGATCAGGGCGATCGCATCGCCGCCGGGCTGCTCGCGGCCGAGGTGGAAGGTCGCGATGTTGACCCCGGCATCGCCCAGCGTCATGCCGAGCGCGCCGATCAGGCCCGGTCGGTCGACGTTGCGCACGTACAGCATGTGCCGGCCGAGATGGGCCTCGATCTCGATACCGCGGATCTCGACGATCCGGGGCCGGCGCTCGTGGAACAGGGTGCCGGCGACGCTGCGCGTGCCGCGCTCGGTCTCGACCGCGAGCCGGATCAGGGTCTGGTAGCCGTCGGTCTGGTCCTGATGGATGGTGGTCACGGCGATGTCGCGCTGGCGGGCCACCAAGGGCGCGTTGACCATGTTGACGCTGTCCAGGAGCGGGGCCAGCAGCCCCTGCAGCAGGGTCGCGGTGATCGGGTGGGTGTTGAGCTTGGCGACCTGGCCGGCGTAGGTGATGGTCGCGCCCAGGAGACCGGTCTCGGTGAGCTGGCCGGCGAAGCTGCCGAGCTGCTGGGCGAGCTCCATGTAGGGCCGCAGATGCGGCGCCTCCTCGGCGCTCAGGGGCGCGATGTTGAGGGCGTTGACGATCGCGCCGGTGGTCAGATAGTCGGCCATCTGCTCGGCGATCTGGAGGGCGACCTTCTCCTGCGCCTCGGCGGTCGCGGCGCCGAGATGGGGCGTCACCACCACCTGGTCGAGCTCGAACAGCGGCGACGAGCGGGCCGGCTCCTCGGCGAACACGTCGAGCGCGGCGCCGGCGACGTGGCCCGAGCGCAGCGCATCGTAGAGCGCCGCCTCGTCGATCAGCCCGCCGCGGGCGCAGTTGACGATCCGCACGCCCGGCCGGGTCGCTGCCAGCGCCTCGGTGTCGATGATGTGGCGCGTGCCGTCGGTGAGCGGCGTGTGCAGCGTGATCACGTCGGCGCGCGCCAGCAGCTCCTCGAGCTCGACCTTCTCGACCGCGAGGTCGAGAGCGCGCTCCGGCGCCAGATAGGGATCGTAGGCGACGACCCGCATCTTCAGGCCATGGGCGCGCTCGGCGACGATCGAGCCGACGTTGCCGCAGCCGATCAGGCCGAGCGTCTTGCCGGCCAGCTCCGTGCCCATGAAGCGGGATTTTTCCCATTTGCCCGCGCGGGTCGAGCGGTCGGCGGCGGGCAGCTGACGGGCGAGCGCCAGGATCATCGCGATGGTGTGCTCGGCGGTCGTGACCGAATTGCCGAACGGCGTGTTCATGACCACCACGCCGCGCTCGGTCGCGGCCGCGAGGTCGATGTTGTCGACCCCGATGCCGGCCCGGCCGACCACCTTGAGCCGCGGCGCCGCCGCCAGCAGCTTGGCGGTGACCTTGGTCGCCGAGCGCACCGCGAGGCCGTCGTAGTCGCCGATGATCCCGATCAGCTCGGCCTCGCCGAGACCGGTCCGCAGCTCGGCCTCGACGCCCCGCTCCTCGAACGCCGCGACCGCGGCCGGGCTCAGCGTATCGGAGATCAGAACCTTCGGCATGTCAGAGGGCCTCCGCCCGGCGCTGCTCCTGAAAGGCCCACTCGAGCCAGGGCAGCAGCGCCGCAAGGTCGCTCGCCTCGACCGTCGCCCCGCCCCAGAGGCGAAGACCGGGCGGCGCGTCCCGGTAGCCCGCGACGTCGTAGGCGACCCCCGCTTGCTCCAGCCGACCGACCAGGCTCTTGACGAACTCGGCCTGGCGCGCCGCCGGCAGGGCCTGCACGGCAGGTTCGACGATCTTGAGGCAGATCGAGGTCGAGGAGCGGGTCTCCGGCCGGCGCGCCAGGAAGTCGATCCAGGGCGTGCGCGCGACCCAGGCCGTGATGAGCTCGAGATTGGCGGCGCTGCGCCGGGTCAGGGCGTCGAGGCCGCCGATCCGCTCGGCCCAGGCGAGGCCGTCGAGCGCGTCCTCGACCGCCAGCATGGATGGCGTGTTGATGGTCTCGCCGCGGAAGATGCCTTCGATCAGCTTGCCGTTGGCAGTCAGCCGCAGGAGCTTCGGCAGCGGCCAGGGCGGCCGCCAGCTCTCCAGGCGCTCGACCGCATGGGGGGAAAGGATCAGCATGCCGTGCTGGGCCTCGCCGCCCAGCACCTTCTGCCAGGAGTAGGTCACGACATCGAGTTTTCCCCACGGCAGCGCCATGGCGAACACCGCCGAGGTCGCATCGCAGAGCGTGAGCCCGGCGCGCGCGGCCCTGAGCCACTCGCCATCCGGCACCTTGACGCCCGAGGTCGTGCCGTTCCAGGTGAACACCAGATCGCGCGCACCATCGTGCTCGAGCGGGGGCAGCTCGCCATAGTCGGCGCGCATGATGCGCCGGTCGGCGAGCCGAAGCTGGGTCTCGATGTCGCTTTGCCAGCCGTAGCCGAAGCTCTCGAAGGCGAGCACGTCGACCCCGCGCGCGCCCAAGAGGTTCCACATCGCCATCTCGAAGGCGCCGGTATCCGAGCCCGGCACCAGGCCGATCCGGTAGTCCGCGGGCAGGCCGAGCAGCGCGTGCGAGCGCTCGAGCAGCGAGGCGAGCCGCGCCTTCGGCTGCTTCGCGCGATGCGAGCGGCCGACCAGAGCACCCTCGAGCGCTGCCAGCGACCAGCCGGGCCGCTTGGCGGTCGGGCCGGAGCCGAAGCAGGGATTGGCCGGCCGGGCCCGCGGCTGGCTCATGGCGTTCTCCTGGTCGTCGCCAGACACATCGCCAGCGTCCCCGAATTGCTGCAACGCCGCAAAAGCGATCAGGACTGATACGCCCTGCGCCGGCGCGATGCTACCCCCTGCGGCAATGGGCCGGCTCAGTCCCCCGGTCAGTCGACGAAGAAGGCCGTCTCGCCCTCGCCGCGCAGCACGATGTCGAAGAGGTAGCGGGGCGCTGGCGCCGCCGCGTCGAGGCGGCCGATCAGGGTGGTGCGGGCCACCGGATCCGCGATCGTCGCCAGGATCGGGTCGGTCTCGTTGGCAGGCTCGCCCTCGAAATAGAGGCGGGTCACCAGCCGACGGAGCAGCCCGGCCGCAAACACGGAAAAAAGGATGTGCGGCGCCTGCCACCGGTTGCCGCGGTAAGGGACGGGGCCAGGCTTGATCGTGCGGAAGCGGTAGCGGCCGTCCGGGTCGGTGAGCGCCCGGCCGAACCCGAAAAAATGGGGATCGAGCGGCCGATCGCTCTGGTCCGCCGGATGGGCGTAGCGACCGGCGGCGTTCGCCTGCCAGAGCTCGATCAGGCAGCCCGGCACCGGCAGCGCATCCTCCTGCCGCACCTGGCCTTCGATCTCGATCACCTGGCCCAGGGCCTCGGGCGCGTCCGGCCGGCGCCTGGTCAGGTCGTTGCCGGCGCGGATCAGCTGGCGATCGAAGAAGGGGCCGAGCGTCTGCCAGGCGCTTGCCTGCATCGCCATGGTCAGTCGACCATCGGGGTCGCGTGGCGGCCGCGCAGCACGAGGTCGAAGCGCCAGCCGAGCGCGGTCTCCCAGATCCCGACCTCGGGCGCCGGTACCGCCATCAGCCGCTCGCGGGCCACGGGGTCATGAACCCCGGACAGGATGTTGTCGATCTCGTTCAGGGGATCGCCCGGGAAGTACATCTGGGTCACCAGCCGGGTCAGGAAGGTCGGCCCGAACAGGGAGAAATGGATGTGCGGCGGCCGCCACCAGTTGCCGGTGTGCTGGACCGGATAGGCGCCGGGCTTGATGGTCCGAAAGCTGTAGCGGCCTTCGGCATCGGTGACGCAGCGCCCGCAGCCGGTGAACTCGGGATCGACCGGCGCCCGGAACTCGTCGGCGGGGTGATTGTACTTGCCGGAGGTATTCGCCTGCCAGAGCTCGACCAGGGTGCCCGGCACCGGCCGTTCGGCCTCGTCAAGCACGCGGCCGGTGACGATCATCAGCTGCCCGAGCACCAGCCGGCCGTCGCGCCCGATCGAGAGATCGTTTTCGCCGGGCTGCACCTCGTCCTGCGCAAAGACCGGACCGGTGAGCTCGGAGAGCGTCCGCGGCGGCGCCAACAAGGGCCGCTGGGGCGCTCGCTTCATCGAGGACTTGTAGCGCTCGTAGTAGTAGGGCGGATGTGCCTCGTCGGCGTACGGTGCATAGCCAGCATCGTCGGTCGCGCGCTTGGTCATCGCGGCAGCTCCTTCCGGTCCCCCTGCCTACGCCGGCTGCGCCTCGACCTCAAGGGCTGCGCGGCGGATGGGCGCGAACCGCCTCCTCGTCGACCTCGGTGCCCCAGCCGGGACCGTCGGGCAGTTGCAAAAAACCGTTCTCGATCCGGGGCTTGACGGTCACCAGGTCGTCGTACCAGGGCACCCGGTCGGGATCGATCTCCATGATCTTGAAGTTCGGCACCAGCGCGCAGAAATGCGCGTTCATCATGGTCGCCAGATGGCCGTAGAAGTTGTGCGGCGCGACGTTGACCTCGTAGGCATCGGCCATCGCGGCGATCTTCAGGGACTCGGCGACCCCGTTCCAGGGCGTGTCGATGATCGCGACGTCGACCGCCTGCTGCTCGAAGAACGGCCGGAAGTCGCGCCGGCCGAACAGGCATTCGCAGGACGCGACCGGGATGGTCGTGCCGCGTCGGATGTAGTTCAGCGCCTTGGCGTCGCGGGTGTCGATCTCGACCCAGAACAGATCGAACGGCTCCATGGCGCGCGCCATCTTGAGGAAGCCCTCGGTCTTGTAGTTGAAGTTGAGGTCGACCAGGATGTCGACCTCGGGGCCGGTCCCTTCGCGAAACGCCGTCAGCTGGTCCTGGATCGCTCGCAGCACGTGGCGCTCGGCGTTCAGCTCCGGGAAATTGTCGCCGCGCGCGAAGCCCGGGGCATTGAGCCGCGGCTGGCCGTCGAGCAGGAAGACGTTGGTCTTGAGCGCGCTGTAGCCCTTCTCGACCACCTCCTTGCCCATGGCGACGACGTCGTCGAGGGTGCGCAAGGGCGGCAGCTGCATCGGCCCGGGCCAGGCGACCCGATAGGTGCCGCAATGGGACCAGTAGAGGCGGATGCGCTCGCGCACCGGCCCGCCCAGCATTTCGTAGACCGGGATGCCGAGCGCCTTGGCCTTGACGTCGAGGAGCGCGTTCTCGATCGCGCCGATCGCCTGCTGGACCATGCCGCCGCTCGCCTGGCGGCGGAGCGCGTAGAGCAGCGCCGTGATCGCCTCGAAGGCGCGCGCGTCCTTGCCGACCACCGCCGGCGCCAGGTTCAAGATCGCCGAGGTCACGCCCTTGCCGCCGAAGGACTCGTTGTACTCGCTCCAGCCGATGAGGCCATCGTCCGTGGAGATCTTGAGAAAATCGAAGTTGCGGTGGCCGGCATCGGCGTGCAGGCACTCGAGCGCTCGGATCTTCATCGGGCGTCTCCTCAGGCGAGCGTCAGCACGCTGCGGGCGACCTGGCCGGACGCGAGGGCTGCGAACGCCTCGTTGACCTGGTCGAGCGCGAAGCTCTTCGTCACCAGCTCGTCCAGCTTCAGCCTGCCGCTTCGATAGAGCGCGATCAGGCGCGGGATGTCGACGTGCGGCCTCGCGGTCCCGTACATCGAGCCGATCACCATCTTCTCCTGCATCAGCAGGCGGGCGTCGAAGTCGACGGCCGTGCCGTGCGGCGCGTGGCCGACGAACACGGTGACGCCGCGCTTGCGGGTGCACTCGATCGCCTGGCGGAAGGGTTCTCCGGTCAGCCCGATCGCCTCGAAGGCATAGTGCGCGCCCGGCCCGCCCGTGATGGTCCGGACCGCCTCGATCGGGTCCTCGCGCGCGGCGTCGACGGTATGGGTGGCACCGAAGGCTCTCGCCATCTCGAGCTTGTTGGCGCGCAGATCGATCGCGATGATCGGAAACGCCCCGGCCAGCACCGCCCCCTGGATGCAGTTGAGGCCGACCCCGCCGCAGCCGAAGATCGCCACCGCGGCGCCGGGCTCGACCTTGGCGGTGTTGATCACCGCCCCGACCCCGGTCAGCACGCCGCAGCCGACCAGCGCCGCCTGGGCGAGCGGCACCGCCTTGTCGATCGGGATCACGACGTCCTTGGGCACCACGGTCCCGGTGCTGAAGGTGCCGAGCCCGAGCAGTTTTCTCATGGTCTGGCCGGTGCCGGGCACGTGGGGAAACGTCCGCTCGTCCGGGACCTCGTCGCAAAGGTTCGGAAAACCCTTCTGGCACATCTCGCAGAGGCCGCAGTTGCGCTTCCAGGACAGGACCACATGGTCGCCGATCGCGATGCCGGTGACCGCGCTGCCGATCTCCTCGACGATGCCGGCACCCTCGTGGCCCAGGATCGAGGGGATCGGGATGTGCGGCCAGTCGCCCTTGATGATGTGCCAGTCGGAGTGGCAGACGCCGCTCGCGACCAGCTTGACCCGGACGTGATCCGGCCCGACCTCGGGCAATTCGAACGTCTCGATCCGAAGCGGCGTGTTGGGCTCGTAGAGCACGGCGGCTTGCATCGCGGATCTCCCTTTTGGCCGTCCGTGGTTACCCCATCCGGGCACCCGCGCCAATCCCGCATCGTCTGACAGAATCGCGTGCCAAATGGTAGGATCAGCGGCGAGCTCCGATCTCGACCCCGCCGGCTACCAGAGCCTGCGGTCATCTCACGCCCAGCGGCAGCACCCGGCCATGGCCGATGCCGGACGGATCGCGGACGCGCTCCGGATCAAGGCCTGCGCCCGCACGCTGTTCGAGACCCGCGAGGAGCGAGCCACTCTGGCTTGCCGAGCCAAATCCGGCCCCCGACAGATGGCGGGTCGTCTTTCGAGACGGTAACCGAATGTCAACCTTTGCGCAACCGGGCACCGGTGCACGCTGGAATTCCGGCCGCGGCCGCGGGGTCGTCGACGCCAGCTCAACGTTGGGACTGCGTGCTCGAAACCTACGTTCATCTCGGTCCGGCCTTAAAGCTCGGCCGCCCGAGAACCTCATGCTGGTCGCGATCGACGTCCCCGAGGACGCCGGCATCGTTCGGATCACGCGCGAGCAGCTCCCGCTCGACGCCGATCGGCCAGGACGGGACGGTCGCACCTGGTATCAACGAACCGGCGACGCGTGGCTGAACCGCCGCGAGGCTTTGGTCCTGATCGCGCCCTCGGCGTTCGGTCCCCGAGAGCTGAACGCCATGCTCGCTCCGGCCCGTCCACGGCTGGCCGAGGTCCGGATCGTAGCACAGGACCCTTCCGCTTCGAGCCTCGCCTGGCGGTCGGCCTCACCTGACGCAACCGTCAGAACGGTGCATCTCGGAGGTCCCCTCGCGCTCCATCGCCGCGAACACCTCGCGGGCCTGCTTGAAGGCCGAGTTGGCCGCCGGCACGCCGCAGTAGATCATCGCCTGGAGGAGCACCTCGCAGATTTCCTCCTTGGTGACGCCGTTGCGGAAGGCGGCGCGCACGTGGAGCTTGAACTCCTCCTCGCGGTTGAGCGCAGTCAGCATCGCGAGGTTCAAAAGGCTCCGGGTCTTGCGCTCCAGCCCCGGGCGGCCCCAGACCGCGCCCCAGCAATACTCGGTCACCAGCTCCTGGTAGGGCCGGGAAAAATCGTCGGCGCCGGCGAGCGAGCGCTCGACATGCGCCGCCCCCAGCACCTCCTTGCGGTTCTTCAGGCCCTTCTCGAACAGCTCGCTCGCCATCCCTCCGTCTCCCTTCAACCCTTTTGCCGGTCCAGAAACCCGATCAACGAGGCATCGAATGCCACGTCCTGCTCGATGTTGACCAGATGCGCCGCGTCCAGGATGACCTCGAGATGCGAGCCCGGAATCCGGGCATGGATCTCCTCGGCCTTCTCGGGCGGGGTCGCCGGGTCCTTGTCGCCGACGATGACCAGCGTCGGCAGGCGGATGCCGCGGATCGCCTCGCGCAGGTCCATGTCGCGGATCGCGGCGCAGCAGGCGGCGTAGCCCTCGGCCGGGGTCTCGAGCACCATCTGGCGCACGCGCTCGACCACGATCGTCGGCTCGGCGCGGAAGGCGGCGGTGAACCAGCGCTCGACCACGCCGTCGGCGACCGCCGCCATGCCCTGCTCGGTCACGGTCTTGATCCGCTCGTCCCAGAGCTCCTTGGGCGCGACGTGGCAGGCGGTCGAGGCGAGCGTCAGGCTCTTCAGGCGATCGCCGTGCCTGGCGCCCAGCATCTGGCCGACCATGCCGCCCTTGGACAGGCCGCAGAAATGCACCCGGTCGATCCGGAGCGCATCGAGCAGGCCGATCGCGTCGGCCGCCAGCAGCTCGATGCTGTAGGGGCCTCTTGGTGCCGAGCTCCGGCCATGGCCGCGGCTGTCGTAGCGCAGCACCCGGTAGCGCTGGCCGAGCGCCGGCAGCTGCGGGTCCCACATCTCGAGCCGGGTGCCGAGCGAGTTGCTGAGCAGCACCACGGGCGCGTCCGCCGGCCCGCTCAAATCGTAGTGGATGGTGATGCCATTGGCCTGGATGTCGGGCATGATCACTCCTCGAATTGGCGATCGGCCAGCACGCGATCGACGAACGCACCGGCGAGCCCGGTATAGTTCTCAGGATCGAGCAGCTGCCGCAAGCGTTCCGGCGCCAGATGGGTCGTCACCTCGGGATCGGCCGCCAGCACCTCGCCAAGGTGCGCGCCGCGCTCGACCGCCTGGCGGCAGGCCTCGGCGACCAGGTGATGCGCCGCCTGCCGGCCGACCGCCGGGGCCAGCGCCATCATCACCGCCTCGGCCGCGATCATGCCGCGGGTGAGATCGAGATTGCGCCGCATGCGCGCCGGATCGACCTCGAGCCCTTCCAGGATCGCACGGGCGTGGTGCAGGGCCGCCGCGCTCAGCGCGAACGCCTGCGGCAATGCTACCCACTCGGCGTGCCAGGGGCCGGTCGCGCGCTCGTGGTCGGCGAGCATGGCATCGAGCATCACCGGCACCAGCTGGCGGACGTTGCGGGCAGCCGCCAGGATGAACTCGCAGGCGATCGGGTTGCGCTTTTGCGGCATGGTGCTGCTGCCGCCGCGCCCCGGCAGATAGGGCTCGCGGACCTCGTCGACCTCGGTCTGCATCAGCAGCATGACGTCGGTCGCGATCTTGCCGAGGCCGCCGGTGAGCACGCCGAGAAAACCGGCGACCTCGGCGAGCCGGTCGCGACCGACGTGCCAGGCGATCCGGGGCGCCCGCAGCCCCAGCTCCACCGCCAGCGCGTCCACCACCCGGAGGCCATCGGCGCCGAGCGAGGCGAGCGTGCCGACCGCGCCGCCGAACTGGACCACGAGGACCTCCTCGCGCAGCCGGGCGAGCCTCTCGCGCTGGCGCTGGAGGGGGGCGAGCCAGGTCGCGCATTTGAAGCCGAAGGTGATCGGCAGCGCGTGCTGCAGATGGGTCCGCCCGGCCATCGGCGTGTCGCGATGGCGCCGGGCGAGGTCGGCGAGCGCCGCCTCGATGCCGGCGAGATCGGCCGCGATCAGCGCGAGCCCGTCCCGGATCTGGAGCACGAGCCCGGTGTCGACGATGTCCTGGGTGGTCGCCCCCCAGTGCACGTAGCGGCCGGCATCGCCCGCGCAGGCCTCGCTCAGCGCCTTGACCAGCGGGATGATCGGGTAGCCCGCGAGCTCGGTCCCGGCCCGGATTTTCGTCCACATCGAAGCGCCCCACGTCCGCCTTAGCGGTGATCTCGGCCGCCGCCGTGGCCGGGATCAGTCCGAGCTTCGCCTGCGCCCGCGCGAGCGCCGCCTCGACCTCAAGCATCCGCTGCAACCGCGCCTCATCGCCGAACACCGCTCGCATCGCTTCGGTCGTGAACAGGTTGCCGTAGAGCCGGGAGTCCACTGCGGACACCGTCACCTCCCGCTCCCTCGCTCCGCCTCCGACAGCACCACCTCGCGCATCAGATCGGCCCAGTCGTCGGGTGGCTCACCCCGGCCAAGCTGCCGCTTGAAGACCGCGTAAGGGTCACTCCGGCTGCCCGCCTTGCGCAACGTGCTCTCGTCATTGAGCCAAGCGTAGATAATGGCCTTGTGCGCGCTACTGTACCGAAAGAACAGCCGGAACCGGCCGAGGAATTTGGCGCGTCGCCAATGGCGATACGCCGCGCCAAGCGTCTTGCCCAGCCGAAAGCTCGCAGCGGTCGGGTCACTCGGAATCTCGTCGAGAACGAGGTCCATGATGCGCCGCAACAGCTTCGCCTTGGGATGATGCTGATAGCCGGCAGGATCGGCCGCCCGCAGGCGCTCGACTTCGTCCGTCAGCCGGTCGAACGGCGCGCGAAACGCCGGATGCAGATAGAGTTTCCAGCCGTTGCGCTGATCGAACGGCGAGCTCACAAGCCGGTATCATCCGCGATCGGCTCGTCGTCCGCGACCCGCATACCCGCGGTCAGCTCGGCGGCCCGCGCGATGCGGCTCGCCGACAGGGGTGCCACCCGCTCCGGATGCCGTTTCAGGTCCTCGGCCAAAAAGCCAATGAATGCCCCGACCACCGGGTCGTCGTCGGTCGAATCATCGGCGACCAGGTCATCCCCGACCAGCGACACCAGCAGCTGGCCCGGCGCGATCACGCTCGCGCGTACGCTGGCCTTCTGGCGAAACTCCGGATGCGCCCGGAACAGAGCCTTCTCCAACCGGATCGCTTCCGACTTGCCGGTGGTGGTGATTTTGCCCGAAAAACTGCTCATGCTGAGGATGTCCTGGCGAGATACGTGATTTCATACGTATGTTTGCCTGCGAGCGGCGTCAAGGAAGGTGCATCCACGTCCTGGAGGGAGCCGATGACCAAAGCCATCAACCGTCGGATCGTGCTGGCGTCGCGGCCGAAGGGCCGGCCGACGCCCGAGAATTTTCGCCTCGAGGAGGCGCCGCTGCCCGAGCCCGGGGCGGGCGAGATCCTCTGCCGCACGATCTATCTGTCGCTCGACCCCTACATGCGCGGCCGGATGAGCGAGGGGCCGTCCTACGCCAGGCCGGTCGAGGTCGGCGAGGTCATGGAGGGCGGCACGGTCGGCGAGGTGCTGCGCTCGCGTGCTGCGGGCTTCGCCGAGGGCGACCTCGTGGTCGGGCGCGGCGGCTGGCAGAGCCACGCGATTCTCCGCCAGGGGGAGGCCCAGAAGGTCGACCCGGGGCTCGCTCCGATCTCGACCGCGCTCGGCGTGCTCGGCATGCCCGGCCGGACCGCTTACGTCGGCCTGCGCGAGATCGGCAAGCCCAAGGCGGGCGAGACCCTGGTCGTGGCCGCGGCGTCTGGCCCGGTCGGCTCGGTGGTCGGCCAGATCGCCAGGATCAGGGGCTGCCGGGTGATCGGCATCGCGGGCTCGAAGGCGAAATGCGATTTCGTCGTCGGCGAGCTCGGGTTCGATGCCGGCCTCGATCACCACGCCCCGGACCTCGCCGAGCAACTGCGCGCCGCCTGCCCGAACGGGGTCGACGTCTATTGGGAGAACGTCGGCGGGCGCGTGCTCGAGGCGGTGTTGCCGCTCCTCAACAACTTCGCGCGCGTGCCGGTCTGCGGCCTGATCGCCTGGTACAACGCGACCGAGCTGCCGCCCGGGCCCGATCGGACGCCCTTCCTGCTCCGTCAGACCTTGACCAGGCGCCTGACGATCCGGGGCTTCATCGTCAACGACTTCGCGCCTGGCGATTTTCTGACCGAGGTCAGCGGCTGGCTCCGCGACGGCCGGCTGCACTATCGCGAGGACGTCCGCGACGGCTTGGAGAACGCGCCCGCGGCGTTCATCGGCCTGCTCGAGGGCCAGAATTTCGGCAAGCTCCTGGTCCGCGTCGCCCCCGATCCGACCGTTTGAGCCGGCGCCCGCCGGGAGGCTGCGGCGGCGATGAAGTTCTGTTGCCGCCTAAGCCCCGGCCGGTTGCAGCTGTGGGAACAGCTGGCCGAGGCCATCCGCCACCATCTCCACCGCGATGGCCGCGAGAATCATCCCCATGAGGCGGGTCAAGACGTTCATTGCCGTCGGCCCGAGCAGGGTCGAGAGCCGATTGGCCGCGCCGAGCACGAACACGAGGACGACGCTCATGAACAGGATCACGGCGCCCACCACGACGATGCCGCCGAGACCCTGCGCGTGCTGGCTGTTGACGATCACGGTGGCCATGGCGCCGGGCCCCGCGATCACGGGTATGGCCAGCGGGAAGATCGCCGGGTTGTCCTTCTCTTTGCCATGCGCTTCCTCGTCCGGCGAATGATGCACCCCGCTTGGCCGGGCGTGCAGCATCGAGAGGGCGAGGAGCAGGATGATGATGCCGCCTGCGACTCGAAACGAGCCGACCGAGATGCCGAAAAAATCGAGAATCTGCTGGCCGATCGCCGCCGTCACCAGGAGCGTGATCAGCACCGCCCCCGAGGTCATCAGCGCAATCCTCTGACGCTCGGCGCTGCTGCGTTCAGAGGTCACCGAGAGGAAGATCGCGGTGTTCCCGATCGGGTTCAGGATCGCGAACAGCGCGGCCGCAAACTTCAAGAACTCGCCCGACATCGGCATGATTCCGTCCGTCGACTTTCGCTTGCCCCGAGGCCGTCGGCATGATTGCCTGCCCGCGCCAACCAAAGACAGAGGGAACCATGGCCGGATTGGCGGAGGAAACCAAGCGGCTTCTGCGCGCGACCACGACCGCGACGCTGACCACGCAACTGTTCAAGCGGGGGCTGCGCAACACCTTCATCCAGGGCGTGCGCCGGATCACGCCCGAGGCGCCGATGCTGGTCGGCGAAGCGTATACGCTGCGCATGATCCCCGCGCGCGAGGACCTGGATCATCCGGGCATGTTCACCGGCCGCGACCATCCGCAGCGCCGCGCGATCGAGGAGTGTCCGGCCGGCCAGGTGCTGGTGATCGACTGCCGCGGCAAGGCGGGCGGCGGCTCGCTCGGCGACATCCTGATCGCCCGGCTGATGCAGCGCGGGGTCGAGGGCGTGGTGACCGACGGGGCGATCCGCGACACGCCCCAGATCACGCCGCTCGCCTGGCCGGTCTATGCCGCCGGCGCGGCCGCGCCGGCGAGCTTCGCCTACCACCACGCGGTCGACCTGCAGCAGCCGATCGGCTGCGGCGAGGTGCCGGTCTTTCCCGGCGATATCCTGGTCGGCGACGGCGAGGGGGTGGTGGTGATCCCGCGCCATCTGGCCGACGAGGTCGCGCGCGATGCCGCCGCCCAGGAGCAGATCGAGGCCTGGATCCTCGAGGAGGTCAAGGCCGGCCAGGGCATCTTCGGCCTCTACCCGCCGGACGCGACGACCCGCGAGCGCTACGAGACCTGGCGCAAGGACCGGAACAAATGACCGTGATCGGTCGGTCGCGCAGCCATGCTGCCATTCGAGTTCGTCATCGAAGGTCCGCCGGTCTCGCAGCAGACGCGCCGTCGGGCACGGCGCCAAGCGTGGGTAGAGGCGATTCGCGCCCGAATCCGGGGCTCTTGGCCAGCGGACGAGCCGCCGGTCGAAAGTGCGCTTCTGGTCTCGCTGAGCTATCTCTTCATCGAGGTGGCGGTCGATCTGGATAACGTCGCCAAGCCGTTTCTGGACGCGCTCAAGGGAATTGCCTATCAGGACGACGGCCAGGTGACGGATCTGATTCTACGCAAGCGCAGTCTCTCAGCGACGCTGGAGGTCGAGAACCCATCTGAGTTACTGGCAACGAGCATTGAGGCAGGGCGCGAGTTTCTCCACGTCACGTTGCAGGAAGCTCCCGCGCAGGAGGTGTTGCCATGACGCGGCCGACGCTGGCGTCGATCGGGATAGAGAAAGTCCGCGAGATCGCGGAGCGGTACCGCGGCCGGGGCTACGAGGTGACTTTGGCACCTGAGGGTGACCAGCTGCCAGAGGCCCTGCGGGACCTCCCTCCCGATCTGATCGCTCGCAAGGGCGAGGATGTGGTGGTCGTCGAAGTCAAGTCTCGGCCGGACTTGGCCAAGGCGCCGCGCGCCCGTGATCTTGCGCGCGTGGTGCGCGGGCAGCCGGGCTGGCGGTTCGAGTTGGTGATCGTCAGCCCGGAACGGCCGTTCCTGGCCCCGTATGATGCCGAGGACTGGAGCGCGGAGGAGGTCGATCGCCGGCTGTGCGAGGCCCAGACGCTGGTTGAAGGAGGGCATGTCGAGGCCGCGCTTCTGATCGCTTGGTCGGCCACCGAGGCGACGCTCCGCCTGCTCGCGAGTCGCGAGGGCCTGTCCTTCGAGCGGATCGATGCGCCTTACGTCCTCAAGAGCCTGGCAACCAGCGCCGTCCTCACGCACCCGGAATACAACTTGCTCTGGCAGTTGTTCGAGCTTCGGAACGCCGTGGCGCACGGCCTCAGGCCGGCGCGCCTGGACGCGTCGCACGCGCTGGCCCTCGTCAAGACCGCAGCCCGGTTGTTACGCCCCTTGAAACGGCGGACGGTGGCGAAGCGCACCCGACCGACGAGGGTAACGGTGCCGCCCCCAGCTGCGGAATGACGGTTGTGTGCCCTTCGACGCCAGCACTGGAGGTCGTCGACAGCGCCGGCTCAGGCGTCGCCGAGGCAGACGCCGATGTCGCGGGCGCAGCGTAGCCAGGGGTGGTCGAGCGGCACGGACTTGCGTTTTTCGACGACCTCGGCGAGCGGGACCGGCTCGGCACCATCGCCGCGGGCGGCGACCATGACCCCGAACACGCCCTCGTTGACCAGCGCCGCGCAGGCGGTCCCGAGCCGGGTCGCGAGCAGGCGGTCGGCGGCCGAGGGCGTGCCGCCCCGCTGTAGATGGCCGAGGATCGTGATCCGGCCCTCGAGGCCGGTCAGGCTCTCCAGCTGCTGCGCCAGCTCGAGCGTGCGGGTGCCGAGCTGGGCCTTGATCTCGGCGACCGTGGTCTTGGCCTTGGTCTTGCGGGTGGCGGCGCGCTTGTCCTTGGCCTTGCCTTTGACCTTGGCGAGGAAGGTCTCGGCTTTCTGCAAGGCCTGGGCGTGCTCCTTGGGCATGGCGCCCTCCGAGACCGCGACGATGCTGAAGCGGCTGCCGGTGCGCGAGCGCTGGCGGATCGCCTCGGCGATCACCTCGACGTCGTAGGGGATCTCGGGGATCAGGATCACGTCGGCACCGCCCGCGATCCCGGCGCCGAGCGCCAGCCAGCCGGCGTTGTGGCCCATGACCTCGACCACCACGATCCGGTGGTGGCTGTGGGCGGTGCTGTGCAGCCGGTCGATCGCGTCGGTCGCGATCCCGAGCGCGGTGTCGAAGCCGAAGCTGACGTCGGTCAGCGCCACGTCGTTGTCGATGGTCTTGGGCAAGGTGATGACGTTCAGGCCCTTCTGCAGGAGCCCGAACGCGTTCCGGGCGGTGCCGCCGCCGCCCAGGCAGACCAGGCCGTCGAGGTGGTGCTTGCGGTAGGTCTCGACGATCACGTCGGTCATGTCCATGGTCTTGCCGCCGATCGGCATGCTCTTCGGCTTGTCGCGCGAGGTGCCGAGGATGGTGCCGCCGATGGTCAGGATGCCGGACAGCTCCAAGCGGGTCAGCGTCGTCGTCCGGTTCTCCATCAGGCCACGAAAGCCGTCCCGAAAGCCGATCACGTGCATGCCGTAGGCGCCGAGCGCCGCCTTGCCGACCCCGCGGATCGCCGCATTGAGCCCCGGGCTGTCGCCGCCCGCGGTCAGGATGCCAATCGTCTTCGCCATCTGCGCTCTCGCCTGCTGAGTGCCGCTCAAGCCTTCTTACAACAGCGCCAAGGATCAACAAATCGTCAAGGCCGATCGATCCCCTTGCCGCGCTACGGTTGCCTGGCCTATCAGCGCAGGGTGCCGGCCGCGCCCTGGCGGCGCGCCGAGGTTGGCCTGGAGGTCCCATGACGCGGCCGCGCTATCGCTCCAAGATCGTCGATGCCGCCCTACGGCGGGCGGGCCGCGGGTCGTTCGGCGACCTCGGACCGGGTGAGCCCGCGCTCGCCGAATGGCAGGCGCTGGGGCTCGAGCTGCCCGATCTGCAGGCGCTCCGGGCCGACCGCCTGGGCCGGCTGCGGGGGGCGCTCGCCAGGCGCGACCTCGCCGGCATCGTGGTCACCGATCCGATCAACCTCCGCTACGCGACCGACAGCGCCAACATGCAGATCTGGTGCCTGCACAACCCGGTCCGCTACGCCTTCGTCGCGACCCAGGGGCCGGTGATCGTGTTCGACTTCCACGGCTGCGGCCATCTCTCCGCTCCGCTCGACCTGGTCGACGAGGTCCGGCCTGCGCGCGCCTGGTATTTTTTCAACAGCGGCGCGCGGGTCGTGGAGCATGCGGGGCTCTGGGCGGCCGAGCTCGCCGATCTCGTGCGCGCCCATGGCGGCGGCAACCGGCGGCTCGCGATCGACAAGGCCGACCGGGCCGGCACGCTGGCGCTCGAGGCCCTGGGGCTCGACCTGCACGACGGTCAGGAGGTCATGGAGCGCGTGCGCGCGCTCAAGACCGACGACGAGATCAAGGCCATGCGGTGCGCGATCGCGACCTGCGAGGCGGCGATGGGCGTGATGCGGCAGCAGCTGCAGCCGGGCGTCACCG
The DNA here is from genome assembly GCA_963730195.1 of uncultured Alphaproteobacteria bacterium. Classification (GTDB taxonomy): domain Bacteria; phylum Pseudomonadota; class Alphaproteobacteria; order Geminicoccales; family Geminicoccaceae; genus DATAOG01. The sequence goes on along the minus strand of CAVSRN010000078.1, from coordinate 6,396 downwards.
AGCAGCGCCTGTGGGCGCATCTGCACGCCGAGAACATCGCCCGCGGCGGCGAGTGGATCGAGACCCGTTTGCTGGCATCGGGCCCGCGCACCAACCCCTGGTTCCAGGAATGCAGCAGCCGGGTGATCGCGGCGGGCGATCTGGTCGCCTTCGACACCGACCTGATCGGCCCCTACGGCTACTGCGCCGACATTTCCCGGACCTGGCTGTGCGGCGACCGACCGGCGACCGCCGCCCAGCGCGATCTCTACCGCCTCGCCCGCGAGCAGCTCGCCCACAACCTCGACCTGATCCGCCCCGGCCTCGGCCTGCGCGAGCTGTCCGAAAAATCCTTCAGGCTGCCCGAGCGCTACCGCGCCAACCGCTACTCGGTGGTCGCCCACGGCGTCGGCCTGACCGACGAGTACCCGGCGGTCTACTACCCCGAGGACGCCCAGGCGAGCGGCTACGACGGCGTCGTCGAAGCCGGCATGACGATCTGCATCGAGAGCTACGTCGGCGAGGAGGGCGGCCCGGACGGCGTCAAGCTCGAGCAGCAGCTCCTGATCACGCCCACCGGCGCCGAGGTCCTCTCGACCTACCGGCTCGAGGACGAGGCGTTCGGCTGAGCCTCGCACCTCCGGCCACGCCGGTTATCGAGCGCCACAAGCCGGTTGCGCCCAAGATGGGCACAAGTTAGAATACGTCATGCGGATCATTGCCCGACGCACGCTCCGCGAAGTCGTTCAATCTCACACCGGGCACAGAGATCAGGCGGCGCTCAAGGCATCCCTCGATGCCTGGTTCGATGAGGTGCGCAAGGCGCGCTGGGCAAGTCCGGCCGATGTGAAGCGAACTTACGCCACGGCAAGTCTGGTGTCGGCGGACCGGATCGTCTTCAACATCAAGGGCAACGATTGTCGGTTGGTCGTGTCGGTGGATTTCGAGAAGGGGATCGTGTGGATCAAGTGGCTCGGAACCCACCGGGACTACGATCGAGTCGACGTGCGAGGCGTGGAACATGAGTGACGTCAGGCCGATTCGGACCGAAGCTGATTACGAGGCAGCGCTCGCCGAGGTCGAGCGGCTGTGGGGCGCACCTGCGGGGAGCGCGGACGGCGACCGCCTCGACGTCCTGGCGACCCTGATCGACGCCTACGAGAGCGAGCACTTTCCGATGGACCCTCCCGATCCGATCGATGCGATCCGGTTTCGCATGGAGCAACAGGGCCTCAGTCGCAAGGACCTGGAGGGTGTGATCGGCACGCGGACGCGGGTCGCCGAGGTGCTGAACCGGCGTCGCGGCCTGTCGATCCAGATGATCCGGCGCCTGCACGAGCGCCTCGGCATCTCGGCCGAAGTCCTGATCCGGCCGCCGCGGCGAAGCCAAGCCGGCTGACCGGCTACTCGGCCAGGATCTGCTTGATCCGGGCGATCGCCTCGTCGACCGCCTGCTCGGGGCTGATGCCGTCGGCGGCGACCCGGTGGATCGCTTTCGCCCAGACGCCCTCCTGGTTGACCAGCTGGTGCCGCCAGTTGCCCGAGAGCGCGGCATAGCTCTGGAGCGCCGGCCGCGTGCGACCTGCATCACCGCGGCCATCCGGTGCGGGTCGCTCGGGTCGAGCCAGAACGGCTGCTCCAGGAGCTTGGAGATCGTGGGTAGGAAACGCTCGCCGGAGAAGTTCGAGATAGTGATCGAGCCAACCTTCGCCCACGAGGAAACGGACGAACTCCTTGGCAGTCGGCGGTGTTGCCGCCGTCTTTGAAGACCGCGGCCGAGACGATCTCGCCATAGATCGGAAATGGCTGCCCGCGCGACCCCAATGGCCATTCGATCGTCGCGGTGTTGTGGTAATAGTCCTCGGGCCGCTCGCTGCCTCAGCGTGTTCGGGATCGAGAGCGTCGAGTTCGGCATCATCACGACCGCCTGCGTCAGCGAATCTCTTGTTGTTGTCGTAACATCGCCCCAGGTCACCGATCGGGCGGGGTGCAGCCTTTGCGGTAGATGGCCGTGTAGCTGTCGATGGCCTTGACGAGCCTTGCCGGATCTCCGGGTCGTCGAGCACGAGCCGACCGTCGGGGGTCACGTAGTCCGCCCCGTAGGCCGACACGAACGTATCGAACTGGATGTAGCGTCGGTCGAGTTGGCCGACATCGGCAGTCCGACGCCCCAGATGTCGTCACGACCGAGTCGCCTGGCGCACGGCGGGCTGGACCTGATCGCACCAGAACGACCAGAATGCCTCCCACTCGCGCGGGATGTCGGCGACCCTGAAGCCCGCGCTGCTCCAGCAGGCTCTTCCAGACGTGGATGTGGTCGGTCGCGCGCGCCAGCGGCAGCGCGTACAGGGCCTTCTGCCCGGTCTTGCGCGTTCGAGCAGCATCACTCGGTGTCGAGCGCATCCGGATCGAACAGGTCCGAAAAATGGCCGACGGCGTCGGAGAGATCCACCAGCCGGTCGTCGAACGCCCACTTGCCGACGTAGTCCTCGAACAGGACGCTGAAGGCAAAGTCGGGCGGATGGCCGGCCTCGAGCGCCGCCGCGACCTTGCCCGGAAGCTCTCTTCTCGGGTTGGATGAGCTCGACCTGCTTGCCGCTCGCCTGCTCGAAGGCGGCGATGATCTCCGCGACCGCTCGTGGTCTGGTGGGAGAAGGGTTTCTATCACCAGGAGGATGTGGCCCCAATGGCCATTCGATCGTCGCGGTGTTGTGGTAATAGTCGTCGGGCCGCTCGTGCCGCAGCATGTTCGGGATCGACATGAGCAGAAAAGGTGCGAGCAGAAAAGGTGTCAGGCAGAAAAGGTAAACGTCAGGAACCTTTTCGGGAAGCCCTGGCCGTCGACGTCGGCGCGTTGCGGGCTGGGGGCGGGTTCCTGCATCGCCTCGAATCGCGTCATCGAAGCCGGAGCGATCTTATCATAACGCGCTTAGTGCCTATCCGGTTGACTCAGCCGCATACAACATCTTGTAGGTCGTGGGGGCATGCTGGGTGGCGAGGCCGAGCAGCGATTGAAACGCCGCCATCGGCGTGCGTCGGCGATTGAACCGGAAGACGAACTCGTCGACGTAGTGGGGCAGATGTTTCGCGCTGACGCCGTGGTGGGTTCCCTTGAGCCACGTCTTCAGGTTCGAGAACGCGCGATGGACGCGCGGGAACAGCTGGGAGGCATGCTTCGGATCGCCCACCGTGGACGGTCGATGATCGTAGGTCTTGCGTAGGGGCGCGTAGCCTTGCCAGCCATCGGTCAGCAGCGTGCTGCCTGGTTGCACCGATGCCTCGACGAACCGACCCAGCGACGCCGCGGACAGATCCTCGACGACGGCGAGCCGGATGCGGCCAGAGCCGCGGCCGCGCACTTCGACCGCACCGACGACGATCGCCTTGTTGCTGTCGCGCTGGCGCCCGCCGCGGCGGCCTTCCTCGACGCCGCCGACGTAGGTCTCGTCCACTTCCACGGTCCCCGAGATGCGGTCTCTCTCCGGCCGTAGCATCGCGCGGCGCAGCTTCTGGAGCATCGTCCAGGCCGTCTCGTAGCGAGCGAGGCCGAGCTGCCGCTGAAGCTGAACCGCCGAGAACCCCGGCGTGTGGGTCGTGACCAGATACGCCGCCGCGAACCAGAGATGAAGAGGCAGCCGCGTGCGATGCAAGACCGTCCCCGCCGTCACCGACACCTGATGCCGGCAAGACCGGCACTGGAAGAGGTCGCGCGCGCCCAAATCGTACGCCTCGGCGTGAGCGCATCGCGGACACCGTAGCCGTCCGGCCAGCGGCACGCGACGAGATAGCGCCGGCAGTGCTCCTCCGTCGCGAAGCGGCTCTGGAACTCGGTCAACGTCCGCGGAAAGTCGGGTCGGGCCATGGTCCTCCACCCCATCCGGGATCACACAACATGTAGGGGCAGCGGAGTCAACCGGATAGGCACTACGCGCTTTTCGATGCCAGAGGTTTCCATCCTGAGGCGGGATGCCCGCGAGCACCCGGGCCTGCCGCACAACTGGCGCACGAGGAGCGCCAGGCAGGGCTTCGAGGTTGATTTCTCCAGTCAATTGATCGCGGCCGACCTTGGGGTTGATGCTCGGAGTCGAGCATTTTGGCGGCGACCGGCGCCGCGCGGCGGCTCTCCTATCAGTGTATTGACTGTAGGCTCATTGATCCAGGCAGGCCGCGCTCTGGGGTCGATCTCGAGGGCGCAGATTTAAATCATTGAGGCTCCATGAACGCGACGGGCATGCGCCACCGCAAGTCTTCGGTGTGCGCATGCTCAATCATGACCGGCGATCAACATGCAGCTGGAGTCGGATCAATCGGCATCAAGGCTGGAGACGGATGGAGGCTCAGTCGCCGCCGAACAGGCCCTTGATCGAGTGGACCACGTCGGCGACGAAGGCGCCCAGCGCGTCGAGCGCCGGGTGCCGGCCCGGCTTGGCGGGCGGGGGTTCCGGGAGAAAAGCCTCGTCGCCCTCGGCGCGCAGGATGAAATCCCGGAAGATCTGGGCTGGGAGGGTGCCGCCGCTGACGTTCGCCATCGGCCGGCCGTCGTCGTTGCCGACCCAGACACCGGCCACCAGGTCGTCGGTGAAGCCGATGAACCAGGCGTCCCGGTTGTCGGAGCTGGTGCCGGTCTTGCCGGCGACGAAGCGGCGGAGCGCGGCCTGGCGGCCGGTGCCGCGCAGGACCGTGACCTCGAGCATCGCCCGCATCGCGCGCACCACCGCGGGCTCGAGCACCGGCTCGTCGACCGGCCGGCGACGGTAGAGGACCTGGTCGCCGCTGCCCTGGATCGACAGGATCGCCTCCGGCCAGACCAGGCGGCCGCCGTTGGCGATCGAGGCGTAGGCGCCGGTCAGCTCGAGCAGGCGGACCTCGGAGCTGCCGAGCGCCAGGCTCGGATCGTCGCGCAGGCTCGAGGTGATGCCGAGCCGCCCGGCCATCTTGATCACCGCCTGGTGGCCGACCTGCTCGGCGAGCCGGACCGCGGCGGTGTTGACCGAATGGGCAAACGCGTCGGTCAGCGTGAGCGCGGGCGGGTAGGTGTCGTCGTCGTTGCGCGGCCGCCAGCCGTCGACCTCGATCGGGGCGGCCGAGATCTTGTCTTCCGGCCTGAGCCCGGCCTCGAGGGCGGCGAGGTAGACGAACAGCTTGAAGGCGGAGCCCGGCTGGCGCTCGGCCTGGGTCGCGCGGTTGAACTGGCTGGACGCGTAGGCGCGGCCGCCGAGCATGGCGCGCACCCGGCCGTCCGGGGTCATCGCGACCAGCGCCGCCTGGCCGACCTTGGCGCCGGTCCGGGCGAACACGTTCTGGACCGCGGCCTCGGCGGCCTCCTGCAGGTGCCGGTCGAGGGTCGTCTGGACCTTGAGCCGCGGCTGGCCGGGGTCGGCGTAGAGCCGGCTCTCGGCGGCCACCCATTCAGCGAAATAGCCGCTGCCGGCGCGCATCTTGGGGCTCGCGAGGGTGGCCGGATGGGCCTTGGCGGCGGCCGCCTGCTCGCGGCTCGCGAGCCCTTGTTCGACCATGCTGTTGAGGACGATCGCCGCGCGCTTCTGGGCGAGCGCGAGATCCCGGGTCGGGGCGAAGTAGGAGGGCGCCTTGATCACCCCCGCGAGCATCGCCGCCTCGGCGAGCGACAGTTCGCCCGCGGGCTTGCCGAAGTAGCGCCTAGCCGCCGCGTCGACCCCGTAGGCGCCGCTGCCGAGATAGACCCGGTTCAGATAGGCCTCGAGGATCTGGTGCTTGGTGAAGCGCGCCTCGATCCAGAAGGCGTAGAGCGCTTCCTTGACCTTGCGCGCGAGGCTGCGCTCGGGGCTCAGGAAGGTGAGCTTGGCCAGCTGCTGGCTGATCGTGCTGCCGCCCTGGACCACATGTCCGGCCTTCAGGTCCTGGACCAGCGCCCGGGCGATCCCGATCGGGTCGATGCCCGGGTGCTGGTAGAAACGCCGGTCCTCGATCGCGACCACGGCCTTGGGCAGCCAGGGCGACATCTGCTCGAGCTCGAGGAAATCGCCGTAGCGGTCGCCGAAGCTCGCGAACGCCGCGCCCGCCTGATCGACCAGCGTGATCTGGGCGTTGCCGGCCGCGGGCCGCGGCCGCCGGAGGTCGTCGAGATCGAGGCTCGCATACCAGCCGACCGCCACGACCGCGAGCACGAGGCCGAGCGGGCCGATCAGAAGGGTCCGCAGCCGCCGCCGCCAGGGGCTCGGGGCGGGGCTCCGCGCCCGACCCCGGGGGGCGGCGCGCGGCCGCGAGACGCTCTTCGCTTTGGCCAAGCCTGCGGTCCGAGGCAGCGTCAGCCTAGCCGCTCGGGCTCGACGACCTCGAGCTCGATCACCGCGGCATTGATCAGAACCTTGCCGCGATCCTCGAAATTCACCGTGACCCGTTCGCCGATCACGGACTGCACCTGACCCATGCCCCAGT
>CAVSRN010000077.1:0-21615 GCA_963730195.1 uncultured Alphaproteobacteria bacterium | reverse complement strand
CTTCGCCCTGGTGATCGCGCTGACCGGGTATTGGCGGCGCCAGCCGGCGCTTTCTGCGGGCCTCTGGTTCGCCCTCCTGCTGTTGCCGGCCTACGCCGCGTCCCTCTTGATCCGGCTGACCGACGCGCTCGACCGGGCGGAGGCCGCCAACCGGGCCAAGAGCCGGTTCCTTGCGACCATGAGCCACGAGCTGCGCACGCCCTTGCACGCGATCATCGGCATGGCCGACCTGCTGCGCGGCACCTCGCTCGAGAACGCCCAGCGCGACATGGTGCAGACCGTGCGCAGCGCCGGTCAGACCCTGCTCGAGATGATCGGCGACATCTTGAACATCGCCCGGATCGAGTCCGAGCAGGCCGATCCGGCGTCCGACTTCGATCTCCATGCCCTGCTCGCGACCGTGCACGCCCTGCTCCACCACCAGGCGGTCGAGAAGGGGCTGACCTTGCACCTCCAGGTCGACCCGGCGGTGCCGCACCGGCTGCACGGCGCGCGGCGCTCGCTGCAGCAGGTTCTGGTCAACCTCGCCGCCAACGCGGTCAAGTTCACCGACCGCGGCCGGGTGACGATCCGTCTGGTCGGGGAGACGATCGGGCGCGAGCGGTGACGCTCCGGATCGAGGTCCAGGACACCGGCATCGGGATCTCGCCCGCGGCCCGGGAGCTCATCTTCGAGCGCTTCACCCAGGCCGACGAGTCGACCACCCGGCGCTATGGCGGTACCGGGCTCGGGCTCGCCATCGCCCGCCAGCTGGCCGAGCTGCTCGGCGGCTCGCTGGTGGTCGAGAGCACGCCCACAGTCGGCTCGTGCTTCCGGTTCCAGGGCACTTTCGCCCGGTGCCCGGACGGCGAGCAGGCGCTGAGCGGGCAGGTCGTGCTGATCGGCGAGCGGGCGGCGGCGCTCGCCTGGCGGCGACGGCTGGCGCGCTGGGGCGTCGACGTGGTGCTCGCCGGCAGCCCGGAGGCGGCGCGGATCGCGCTCGGCCAGGCCGGGCGTCGGCGCGCGCTGCTGCTGCTCGACGCGCCCGCGGTCGACCTCGATCGCCGGCTGCGCGCCGAATGGGCCCGGCGCTTCCCGGCCGAGCCGCTGAACGCCATCCTGATCGCCGGCGCCGGGCCGCCTCCGGCCGGCGACTATCTGGCCCGCCTGCCCGAGGCGGTCGGGGACGATCTTCTGTATGCCAGTCTGCATGCGGCCCTGGCGATCGCCGACGGGCCCGCCGGCGAGACGGGGGCAGCGCCCCCGCCGCCGTCCAAGGTCTGGCCGAGCCGCCGGATCCTGGTCGCCGAGGACAATCGCATCAATCAGCTCGTGATCGACAGGATGCTGCGCGGCGCCGGTCACGAGGTGACCATCGTCGGCAACGGCGAGGAGGCGCTCGACGCGCTCGCGGTCACCCAGTTCGATCTCGTCATCATGGACCTCAACATGCCGGTCATGGGCGGCCTCGATGCGCTCAAGCTGCATCGGTTCGCGACCGGCGGCCGCGATCTGCCGCCGTTCGTCGCGCTCACCGCCGATGCCACCGAGGAGACCCGGCGCCAGTGTGGGGCGGCGGGCATGGACGCCTACGTCACCAAGCCGGTGGCGCTGGAGGAGCTGTTGGCGCTGGTCGAGCGCTTGACCCGACGACCGGGCGCCGCCGGCCCGGCCACCGCTCGGGCGGCGCAGGACGGCGCTCGGAGGCCATCCCGCGCCGGGTCCCCGGGCGCCGATGCGGGCCGGTTGCCGGTGCTCGACCCGGCGCTGCTCGATCGCTTGCGCCAGCTGGACGACGAGGACGGCTTCCTGGCCCGGCTGATCGACGATTTCATCGCCGACGCCGAGCAACTGATCGCGGAGCTCGAGGCCGGCGCAGCCGCGGTCGACGCGGCCACCTTCCGCGATCGGGCGCACGCGCTCCGCAGCAGCGCTGCGCACATCGGCGCGGCGGCGTTGGTCGAGCTCTGTCTCGGCTGGCGCGGCATCGGCGCCGCCGAGCTGGCGGAGCGGGGCGCCGACCACGTCGCCCGGCTCAAATCCGAGTTCGAGCGGTTGCGGCGGGCCCTACGCGCCGAGCTCGCCGCGCCACGCGCGCAACCGGTCCTCAGCCAGCCGCACTGAGCAGGGGCGGCGGCTCGGCGGACGCCTGGGCCCGCGTCCGGCGCCGCTGCTGCGCGGCCGCGAGCCGCTCCATCCGCCGGAGGTCGGCCTCGTCGAGGGCGAGCGCGGTGGCCACCCAGAGCTCGGTGACCGCGATCAGCTCGTCGTAGCTGACCGGTTGGCAGCGCCGGCGGACCTCGCTGAGCGCGCGCAGCACGGCGTGGCGACGCTCGTTGCGGGTCAGGTAGTCGCGGACCGCGGCCTCGCCCTCCCCGGGCTCGACCACCAGGTCGACCAGGCCCATGCCCTCGAGCTCCTCGGCCTCGTACAGGCGGCCGCTCAAGATCAGCTGCTGCGCCCGGCACCCGTCCAGGCGCCGGCAGAGCAGGCTGTAGGCGCCCATGCCGGGGAACATGTTGAACAGGATCTCGGGCAGGCCGAACTTGCTGTCGCGCTCGGCGATGATGACGTCGTTGGTCAGCACCGCCTCGAAGCCGCCGCCGAGCGCGTCGCCCTGGACCAGGGCGATGGTCAGGAACGGCAGCTCGAGCTTGCACAAATTCTGGTAGACGACGTCGACGCAGGCGTGCGCGTAGCGGCGCAGCTCGGCCTCGGCCTGGGCCCGGATCAGCTCGACGAACAGCCCGAGATCACCGCCGAGGTTCCAGATGCCCGGCACCGTCGACGTCCAGATCAAGCTGCGCAGCGGCACGCGCCCGCCGCTCACCGGCCTCGTCAGCCCGCGCTGGAGACGGATCTGCAGGCGTCGGATGGCTTCCAGGAGCTCGGGCGTGAAACAGGGTCGCTGACCGTGGTTGAACGCGCACCAGAGGCTACCCTGGTCGGCCTCGAAGCGAACCTCGAGGGCGTCCGACTGACCCTCGAGGTCACGCAGATCGAGGCTGACGACGTTGTCCCGACGCCGGCCCCGACCGGGACCGTGCCGGTGCGGGAAGCTCTCGATCTGGGCGATCTGGCGCAGCGCGCCAGCGTGAACCTCGGGCTGAGCCGAGCCGTCCGGCATCGGCCTCGTGGAAAGCGCCATGATGTCCTCTCAAATCTGACCGGTGTTGGTTCTGGCTCTGGTCGAGCTGCGCAGTTCCCACTCGTCACTGCGTCGTTACCGACGTCGCGCAGACGACCCGGAGTTTTTCGGGCAATTGATAAAACATAACCAATCCCTTATTCAAGTATAAATGCAAATTTAGTTTTGATTTAAAAGTACAATTTAAGTCAAATCAAAATCAATTTTCCAACAATGCGCTGATTCGGCCGCAGATTGATTGGACGAGAGGGATTGCTGGAGGCAAACATGAGCCAGCCGCGGGTAGTGGCGGTCGGCTTGGGAGACGGGTCGGCCGGCGCCAGGGGGGCGGGTCGGCCAGCGCCGGGGGGAAGGGCGGGTCGCCGGCGCCCGCGCCGGCGCGAGCGCGGGCGCCGGCGCGAGCGCGGCGCTCAGTTCAGGATCAGGACCTCGACGCGCCGGTTGGCCTGGCGCCCGGCCAGCGTGTCGTTGGACGCGATCGGCTGATCCTCGCCGCGGCCCTCGGTCGACAGGCGGGTGCCGTCGATCTCGAAATTGTCGATGAAGAACTGCTTGACCAGCCGAGCGCGCCGCTGCGAGAGAGTCCGGTTGTAGGACGCGTCGCCGATCGCATCGGTGTAGCCGATGATCCGTACCGGGTGGCCGTCATAGGCGTTGATCAGTTCGGCCACCTTGGCGAGGGTGTCGTTCGCGGCCGGCTCGATCCGGTCGCTGTTGGTCGCGAACAGGCCCTGGCCCGGGACCGTCAGCGCGAGCCCCTGGGGGCCGGCCTTGGCGTCGAGATCGACCAGCAGGCCTTGCACCTGCAAGCGCCGCTCCAGCGGCAATTCGGCGGTCAGGCGCGCCAGATCCTGGTCCGGCGGCGTCTGTCCGGCGCGCGCCGACTTGATCAGGTCGAGATCGGCATCGACCGCGGCGGTTGGCGTGGCCGTGGTCGCCGCGACCTCGACCTCGGCCGGCGACGGCCGGCCGGGCGGTGGCATTGGCGCCGCGGCGCGGGCGCCGACCTGGGCCCGGACGCGGCGCCGGTCGCGCGCCCCGCGCCGGTCCCGGCGGCCGGGGCGGCGGCGGGGATCGTCTTGGGCAGGCCGGCGGCCGCCGCCGGGCGCTGGCGTGTCGACCCCCAGCGCGGCATTCAGCTCCTTGATCCGGGCCTCGACCGCCAGCAGGTTCTGGCGCGCGGCGTCGGCGGCCGAGCCCGCTGCCGCCCGCAGCTGAGCGACCTCCTGCTCCAGATCATGCTTGCCGCGCGTCACCTGCCCGAGCTCGGCCTCGGCGGAGGCCAGAGCCGCGTGCAGCCGGTCGGCTTCAGGGGTCAGTTCGGCGGCCCGCGCACGCGCCTGGTCCCGCTCGCTCTCGGCTTGGGCCAGCTGGCTGCGGAGGGTGGTCAGCTGCTCGTCCAGGCGGGTGCTCTTGGCTTCCGCGTCCTTGGCCTTCGTCTGCAGCTCCGCGACCCGCGCCTCGGCCTCGCTGCGTGAGCTCACGGCGCTCTCGAGCCGATGCTCGGCGTCGGCGAGCGCGGTGCGCAGACGGGCGATCTCGGCGGTCGATTGCTCGGCCGACCCGGTCAGCGTCTCGACCTTGGCCGCCAAGGCCTGCTCGGTCTTGTGCGCCTCGGCCAGGGCCTGGTCGCGCGCTGCCTGGGCGCGGGTCAGGCTGGTATTGAGCTGCGCGTTCTGCCAGCGCATCGTGACCAGCTCCTGCTCGATGCGCTTGGCGTCGGCGGCCGCATCCTGCGCGGCCTTGCTCAGCTCGGCGATCCGCGCCTCGGCGCCCTGGCTCGACTGCTGGAGCGCCGCGACCTGGGCGAGCAGCCGTTGGTTCTCCTGCTTGACCGCGCTCAGCTCCTGACGCGCTTGGCCGGCGGTCGCCACCACCGCGGCGGCCTTGGAGAGCTCCTGGAGCCGGGCCTGGGCGGCGGCGAGCGCGGCGTTGAGCTCGGCAAAGGGCGCTCGTGCCTGGTCGTCCGGGGCGGACGCCGGGGACGCGGGATCCTCGATCGGGATCACGCCCGTGGTCGGGCCGATCGGCTGACCGAGCGGCAATGCCGCCGCTCCAGTGCCGTACAATCCCGTCACCGCGCCGGCCAATAGCGCACAGACCGGCAGACTGTTCCAGACTGGTTGAGCTCGCGGTCGATCGGCCATGACCCGCAATCCGCTGCTGTCGTTTCAGCTCGCGTCATGAGCAAGCTGAGGCATTGCCAACTCGATTGCGGATCATCGCGCACGATGGGAGCGCGTCAAGCTAAATGTCGTGTCGGTTGGATTGCGGTGATCTTCGCTCGCAAATCCCGATCAGTCTCGACACCGCCCAAGGGGCCGCGCGGCCGGTCAGGCGCGTCCGATCATCCGGCCGAGGCGACGACCGCGGCGGCTGATCTGGACCAGGGCCGTGATCTCGTCTGGCGCGCCTTTGAGCAGATCGTTGATCTCGGGCGCGACCGTGATCAGGCGCCGGCTGGCGAACGCCTCGTGGTTCGGCTCGATCTCGGCCGGCTGGTACAGGTAGTTCACCATCACGCCCGCGGACTGCTTGAGCCGGCGGCCGCCTCGGTCGGCGAGCCAGTTGAGGCGCTCGATCCGGGCGCCGTTGCCGAGGTGGAAGCGCGCCACCGGGTCGAGCGGCAGGCCGGCGTCGTCGCGCTCGACCAGGTAGCGGGCGGCGGCCCGGATCAGGGGCGCCTCGAGGGCGGGAACGAGCTCCTGGCGCTCGAGCCAGCCCCCCTGGCCGAGCGCCGCCGCCGGACCAGCCTGCATCTCGGAACCGTCGGTCGCGGCCAGGGCGCGGCGTTGCTCGGGGACCAGCCAGGCATCCTCCGGCTGCCGCTCGAGCCAGGCGAGGAAGCCCGGCATCGGCGACAGGGTCGCGAACTGCCTGAGGTTCGGCAGATCGTGGGCGAGGTCGTCGACCACCTGCTTGATCAAAAAATTGCCGAAGCTGATCCCGCGCAGGCCGTAGAGCGTATTGGTGATCGAGTAGAAGATCGCGCAATCGGCCCGTTTGGGATCGAGCCCCGGGCTGTTCTCGTCGAGGAGCGGCTCGATGCGCCCGGCCAGGCCCTCGACCAGAGCGACCTGGAGGAAGATCAGAGGCTCCTTCGGCAGCGAGGGGTGAAAGAAGGCGTAGCACCGGCGATCGCCATCGAGCCGGTGGCGCAGGTCGCGCCAGGAACGGATCTCGTGCACGGCCTCGTACTCGATGATCTTCTCGAGCAGCGCGGCCGGCGAGTCCCAGGTCAGCCGCTGGAGCGTCAGGAAGCCGACGTCGCACCAGGTGGCGAGCACGTGCCGGAAGTCCTCGTCGAGCGCCCTGAGCTGCGGATCGTCGCTCGCCAGCGTCAGCAGATCGGCGCGCATGTCGACCAGGAACTCCATGCCCTCGGGCAGGGCATTGAACTTGGTCAGGAGGCGCATCCCGGGGGTCACCAGGGAGCGCCGGAGCGCGCGCTCGGCCTTGAGCTTGGCCGGCTCGTCGGCCGCCGTCCGATAGCGCTCGATCGCCTGCTCGACCCCGGCGCGCTCGACCCCGAACTGCCGCGCCAGCAGGCCGAAGAAGCGGGCCCGACCGGTCGGGCTGAGGCCGAGGTAGACCGACGCGACGCTGGCCGCCTGCGCCCGCGCCAGGACCTCGCCGCCACGCGCCTCGAGGCAGGCGCGCATCTCGGCGCCGAGGCGCTCGGCCTGCTCGGCCGGGAGGTCGGGATCGTCGCCGCCGCCGAACGGCAGCAGAGTACCGGCGGCGATCTCGCGGAGCGCCCGGCTCCAGCGTCCGAGGGTGCGCCCGACCAGGGAAGGCAGCGCGGGCTCGCCCTCGGTCAGCGGCGCGGGGGCGAGCGCCGGCGCCGGCTCGGAGGTGGTCGCGGGCAAGGTGGTGACGGACAGGGCGGCTTGGGATCCGGAAGGGCCTGGCGCCTCGGTCATGGCGGAGTCCTGAAGACGTTGATGACCGGGCCGAGAGATACCGCCAGCGGCGCCACGCGAACCCGGAGCCACGCTGCGCGAACCCTACCGCGGCTCCCCGCTACAAAGCGTGAACGGGGTCGTCCGGAGGGCCCGCAAGCGGGTAATCTGGCACGGCGGCCGGAGCGGGGCTACCCCGCGCGGATGGTTTTGGGCAGGCCCCCGTTAACGGCTCGGGCGGTAGCATGCGGGTCGAGCGGCGATCTCCAGGCACACCGGGGCAGGAGCGGGCATGGCGGCAGAGCCGGCCAAGGGCTGGGGCAGATGGCGCCACGGGCGCCGGCTGCCGACGCTCAACCTGGCGCTCCAGGGCGGCGGCGCCCACGGCGCGTTCACCTGGGGGGTCCTGGATCGCCTGCTCGAGGACGAGCGCTTCGCGGTCGAGGGCATCAGCGGCACCTCGGCGGGCGCCCTGAACGCGGTCGTGCTCGCCTCGGGCTGGCTCGCGGGCGGGGCCACGGGCGCGCGTCAGGCGCTCGAGACGCTCTGGCGCGAGATCGCCGCGCTCGCCCGCTTCAGCCCGCTGCGCGCCGGCGGCCTGAGCCAGATGGCGGCCGACTTCACCGCCCAGCTGCTCTCGCCCTACCAGCTCAACCCGCTCGGCCTCAACCCTTTGCGGCGGATCCTGGGCCAGCTGGTCGACCTCGAGCGTCTGCGCGCCGAGCGCAGGCTCAAGCTGTTCATCGCCGCGACCAATCTGCGCACCGGACGCGCGCGGATCTTCCAGAACCGGGAGCTCTCGACCGACGTGGTCCTGGCGTCCGCCTGCCTGCCGCAGATGCACCAGGCGGTCACGATCGAGGGTGAAGCCTATTGGGACGGCGGTTTCGTCAGCAACCCGCCGCTCGCCGACCTGGTCGAGCACTGCCGTGCGCGCGACCTCCTGCTGGTCCAGATCAACCCCGACGCGGTCAGCGAGTTGCCGCGCTCGGCGCGCGACATCCGCAACCGCATGGCCGAGATCGTGTTCGGCCGGCCGCTGGCGATCGAGCTGGAGATTTTGGCGGAGCGCCGCCGGCGCGCCCGCTCGCCGCTGCGCTGGCTGAGCCCGACCGCCCGCCGCTTCGCCCGCCACCGCCGGCACGTGATCGATGGCGGCCCGGTGTTGGCGGGGCTCGACCCGGCGAGCAAGGTCGATCCGGACTGGCCGCGCCTGGTGCAGCTGCGTGACCTGGGCCGGAGCGCGGCCGAGGCCTGGCTGGACGAGCGCGCCGCCGGGCCGGCGCCGGCCGCCGCGCCAGAACAAGCCATGCGGGCGCCGCTCGCGGGCTCCGCCTAGCGCCGGAGCGCGGCTCGGGCCGCACGCTCGGGCGGCGCCGCTGCGCTCGAGCGCGCCTTTCCGTGTAGCGAGCGCGCCTTTCCGTTGATCGCGGCGCCGGACCGGCGCAAGCTCGACGGCACGCTCGCCTGGGGTGCCCGGGCGTGCCTCGAGACCGTCATCCAGGGTCGGGCCGCGCGCCGCGAGACCGGCTGAGCCAAACCTCCCGCAGGGACCATCGCCATGGAGCAGGACCAACATCACCGACCGGCCCGACTGGACAAGCCGGGTCGGGGACGGATCTACGACGGCCTCGCCGAGACCATCGGCAACACGCCGCTGGTCCGCATCTCGCGGATGGCGAAGGCCCATGGCGCGCACGCCGATATCACCCTCAAGCTCGAGTTCTTCAACCCGCTCGCCAGCGTCAAGGACCGGATCGGGGTCAGCATGGTCGAGGCGCTGGAAGCCCTGGGCAAGCTCGGCCCGGGCGCGGTCCTGGTCGAGCCGACCTCCGGCAACACCGGCATCGCGCTCGCCTTCGTCTGCGCCGCGCGCGGCTACCGGCTGATCCTGACCATGCCCGAGTCGATGTCGATCGAGCGCCGCAAGCTGCTCGCCTATCTCGGCGCCGAGCTCGTGCTGACGCCGCGCGAGCAGGGCATGAAGGGCGCGCTCGCCAAGGCCGACGAGCTGCTGGCGACGATTCCGGGCGCGCTCATGCCGAGCCAGTTCACCAATCCCGCCAATCCCGAGATCCACCGCCGGACCACGGCCGAGGAGATCTGGACCGACACCGGCGGCCTGGTCGACTGCATCGTCTCGGGCGTCGGCACCGGCGGCACCCTGACCGGCTGCGGCCAGGTCCTGAAGCCCAGGCGGCCGGGTCTGCGCATGGTCGCGGTCGAGCCCGAGGCGAGCCCGGTGCTCTCGGGTGGCCAACCGGGGCCGCACCCGATCCAGGGGATCGGCGCGGGCTTCGTCCCGGAAGTCCTCGACACCGGCCAGATCGACGAGATCGTCAAGGTCGGCAACGATCAGGCGCTCGCCTGCGCGCGGGAACTCGCCCGGCTCGAGGGCATCCCCGGCGGCATCTCCTCGGGCGCCGCGCTGGCCGCCGGCCTCGAGGTCGCCAGGCGCCCTGAGATGGCCGGCAAGCTGATGGTGGTGATCATCCCGTCGTTCGCCGAGCGCTACATCACCACCGCGCTGTTCGAGGGGCTATGATGGCGACTGCATCACCTCGGCGAGCGCCGCGGAGAAGCCGAGCAGCGAGATCGGTACGTCGACCTCCTGCTGCTTGCCGTCGCGACTATAGACCCGGAAGGTGACGATTGCCTTAGTTCCGGCCTTGAGCTGAGCCAGGAGGTCGGACTTGAGCGGCGCCTCCTCGGCGTGGCAGCCCTCCTTTGCGCAAAGCGTGAGCTGGATCGGCTGTCGATCGCCGTCGTCGATCTTGAGGAACACGCCGGGCGGCAGGGCAATGCGGAGCGGCAGCAGAATCAGCATGCCCGGCGTCTCCACGTTGGGCACCCGGCCAACGATCACGAGCACCACGTGGGCGCCCTGCTTGTTCACGATGTCCTGCTGCATCTCGCAGGCTTCCGGCTTGTCCTTGGTGATCGTCTGGCAGTGCAGGGTCCAGTCCTGGAACTTCTTACCGTCCCGGGTCTGCGGGTTGGTAGCGGCGGTCTTGGACGCCGGAGCCGTCGGAGCGGCAGTCGCCGGCGCCTGGCCGCTAGGGGCCTGGCCGGTAGGGGCCTGGGTCGGCGTTGCCTGGCTCGCCTGCGCGAGCGCCGGAGCCGGGGCGTTCAGACTGAGCAGGGCGGCGAGCAGCCAGGGGGTGAATGATGCACCAGGCAGGCTCGAACGTCGTTGGGCAAGATCCACGGGCAGGTCCTCCACTCGGCCAACTGCAGCTCGGGCGCGCGGCCCGGCTGGACTCACAAGATGTACGCTGGGCCAGCGGATGCAACCGGTGCAAGCCGCTTAGTGCATGCCCCGCCGATCCTCCTTGATCATGTCGGCCGCCTTCTCCGCGATCATGATCACCGGCGCGTTGGTGTTGCCCGACGTGATGGTCGGCATGATCGAGGCGTCGACCACGCGCAGGCCTGCGAGCCCGTAGACCCGCAGGCGATCGTCGACCACGGCACCGGGATCGGCGCCCATCCTGCAGGTGCCGACCGGGTGGAAGATGGTCGTGCCGATCGCGCTCGCCGCCTGGGCGAGCTCGGCGTCGTTCTGGAACTCCGGCCCGGGCTTGAGCTCATCCGGCCGGAAGCGGGCGAGCGCCTTGGCGGCGCAGATCCGCCGGGTCAGCCGGATCGCATCCGCCGCGACCATGCGATCCGCTTCGGTCCTCAGGTAGTTCGGCCGGATCGCGGGCGGCACGCCCGGCTGCGGGCTCGTGATCCGCACCTCGCCCCGGCTCTCCGGGCGCAGATTGCAGACCGAGGCGGTGAACGCCGGGAAGGGGTGCAGGGGGTCGCCGAACTTGTCGAGCGAGAGCGGTTGGATGTGGTACTGGAGGTTGGGTGTCGCGCGCGCCGGATCGGAGCGTGCGAACGCGCCCAGCTGCGAGGGCGCCATGGTCAAGGGTCCGCGCCGGAACAGGAAGTATTCCACGCCCATCCACGCGCGCGCCAGCAGCCGGTTCGCCTGCTCGTTCAGCGTGCGTGTGCCTTGCACCCGGTAGATCAGGCGCAGCTGCAGATGGTCCTGGAGGTTGGCGCCGACGCCTTCGAGCGCGTGCACCGGCTTGATGCCCAACTCCTCGAGCAGATCGCCGGGGCCGATGCCGGAGAGCTGCAGAAGCTGCGGCGAGCCGATCGCGCCGGCGGCGAGGATCAGCTCGCCCTTGACCGCGGCATAGGCATCGCCGTCCGGCCGGCGCAGGTGCAGGCCGACCGCGCGGCGGCCGTCGATCTCGATCCGGGTCGCCTCGGCGCCGGTCAGGACCTCGAGATTGGGTCGTGCGCGCGCCGGCCTCAGGAACGCCTTCGCGGTGCTCCAGCGGACGCCGCGCTTCTGGTTGACCTGGAAATAGCCGCAGCCCTCGTTGTCGCCCCGGTTGAAATCATCGGTCTCGGGAATCCCGACCTCGGCGGCCGCGGCCCGAAACGCAGCCAGGATCTCCCAGTTGAGGCGCATCTCCTCGACCCGCCATTCCCCGCCGGCGCCGTGCAGCTCGTCGGCCCCGTGGACGTAGTCCTCGGACCTCTTGAAGTAGGGCAGGACGTCGTCCCAGCCCCAGCCGCGGTTGCCCAGCTGGCGCCAGTGGTCGTAGTCCGCGGCCTGGCCGCGCATGTAGATCATGCCGTTGATCGACGAGCAGCCGCCCAGCACCTTGCCGCGCGGATAATTGAGCACGCGACCGCCGAGACCGGGCTCGGCCTCGGTCTTGAAGCACCAGTCGGTGCGCGGGTTGTTCTGGGTGTAGAGATAGCCGACCGGGATGTGGATCCAGGGATAGCTGTCCTTGCCGCCGGCTTCGAGCAGCAGGACCGAGATCGCGGGATCGGCGGACAGACGGTTGGCGAGCACACAGCCCGCGGTGCCGGCGCCGACGATCACGTAGTCGAAGCTGCCGATATGGCGTGCTGCGCCGTTGGTCGCGCTCAACGTGGATGCCTCCCGTCCGTGCACCTCCGGTATATTAGCAACCAGCCCCGACGCCGGTCACCCCCCAACTGCCCGCTGCGGGCCCTCGCCGGCCGCGGGCGGGATCCGCGACGCCGCTTCCGATGTCCCGAGCCTGGCACGTGGCCCCGGGGGTGCGGCAGAGTTGGCGTCCACCGGATCGCGTCTTGGAACGTCGGTTGAACGATCGAGCTCGGGCGATAGGCACGGGGTTGGCCAGCGCTCGGTATGTGGACAGGGATTGAGCATCGGAGAAAGGCTCACCAGAACGGATCGCCGGGCCTTGACGCCCGCTCCCGGCTGAAAGCGGGCGAGGCGGCGTCGTTACCGCTTGCGGTCGCCGGATCACGCCAGCAGCGCGAGGACCAGTGGCATCGTGACGGCGGCGGCGATCGTGGTGAGGGTGATCAGGCCGGCGATCAGGGGCGCGTCGCCGCCGAGCTGGCGGGCGAGCACGTAGCTCGATGCCGAGATCGGCCCGGCCATGAACAGCACGGCGACCGATGCGGTCAGGCCTTCGATCCCGAGCAGGCGGCAGGCGAGGCCGGTCGCGGCCGGCATCACCAGGAGCTTGAGCGCGCAAGTGGTCACCGCCGCCACCCGGTTCGGCCCGAGATGGGCCAGCTCCAGGCCCGCGCCGACGCACAGCAGGCCGAGGCTGAGCGACGCCTGACCGAGGATCGCCAGCGTGTCGCGCGCCACCCCGGTCAGGTCGGCGCCCATGCGATTGACGGCGAAGCCGAGCAGGCAGGCGAGGATCAGAGGGTTGCGAGCGATCGAGCCGATCAGCTGCGCCCGGCCCGCCGACCGCTGGCCGTAGTGGACCAGCGCGCTGACCGCGAGCAGGTTGACGGTCGCGACCACGATCAGGATCATGATGCCGAGGACCGCGAGGCCGGCCTCGCCGTAGAGGGCGCCCGCGGTGCCCAGGCCGACGTAGGTGTTGGTCCGGATCGTGCCCTGAAAGACCGAGCTGAAGCCGGCGGCGTCGAGCCCGAGCCAGGGGCGGAGTGCCAGGGTCAGCGCGCTGATGGCCAGGATCGCGCCGATCAGCGCGCTGGCCAGCGGCAGCACCCGAAAGCCGGCCAGTTGCGAGGTCGCGCTGGTCAGGAACAAAAGCGCCGGGAACAGCAGGTGGTAGACCAGACGCTCGGCCGCCGGCCAGAACGCCTCGCCCGGAAAGCCGCGTGTCCGCAGGACCCGACCGAGCCCGATCAGGAGGAAGACCGGCGCCAGCGCACCGAAGGTCGTGAGCATCGGGATCGGACTGACCTCGGGAATGGAATCGCTCGGACAATCGGAACCGGTTGCGAGCCTAGGAGCCTGTCCGAGAAATCGGAAGGGGCTGGATGGGGTGGTTGGGGCGTGATTCAAGGAGCGCCATGGGCAAGACCTTTCGTGCTTGGGACGTGGATCAGGCCTGGCTGCTGCCGCCGTCGGTCCACGACTTCGTGGCCGCCGGGCATGCGGCGCATCTGATCCGCGATCTGGTGCGCGAGACGCTGGACCTGGGGGCGATCTTCGACGCCGACCCGGAGGAGCGGGGCCAGCCACCGTATCATCCGGCGATGATGACCGCGTTGCTGCTGTATGCGTACAGCCGTGGGCTCTACGCCTCGCGCCGGATCGCCGTGGCCTGCGAGGAGCGCGTCGACGTCATGGCGGTGACCGGCATGCAGCAGCCGGACTTTCGCACCATCAGCGATTTCCGGAAGCGCCATCTGCAGGCACTCGGTGCACTGTTCGTCCAAGTGCTGACCTTGTGCCGCCAGGCGGGCTTGGTGAAGCTCGGCCACGTCGCGCTTGACGGCACCCGGATCAAGGCCAACGCGAGCAAGCACAAGGCGATGAGCTACGGCCGCATGGTTCAGGCGGAAGCGGCGCTGGCCGACGAGGTCGCGGGCTGGCTGGCGGCGGCCGAGGCGGCGGACGCGGCCGACGACGCCGCGCTGGGCATGGATCGGCGCGGTGACGAGCTGCCCGACTGGGCGGCGGACAAGGCCGCGCGCCTGGCCAAGATCCGCGAAGCCAAGGCGGCGCTGGAGGCCGAGGCGCAGGCCGCAGCCGGGCCTCCGGCGGCCGCCATGAGCGCGACCGCCACCGACCGCGGCGATGACCCGGCGGCGGAGGGTGCGCCGACCGCCCGCCACGCCACCGCCCACGCTCCCCGCAGCCCAGGCTCCCAAAGCCCAGGTTCCCAAAGCCCAGGTTCCCAAAGCCCAGGTTCCCAAAGCCAAGACCCAGCGCAACTTCACCGACCCCGACAGTCGGATCATGAAGACCAAGGACGGCTTCATCCAAGGCTACAACGCCCAGGCCGCGGTCGACGGCCAGGCCCAGATCATCGTCGCCCACGGCCTGACCAACGACGGTAGCGACCAGGCCCAGCTCGCGCCGCTGCTCGATGCCATCCACATCAACACCGGTCGCCAGCCCAAGGAGATCTCGGCCGCTTCGCTGGCTCCCAGCGCCGACGTGGTGTCGGCGCGGAGCGCGAAGGGTTACTGCTCGGAGGCCAATCTCGAGGCTCTGGAAGGACGCGCCGTCCGCGCCTACGTCGCCACCGGCCGCCAACGCCACCGCCACGCGGCCGCCACCGGCCGGGGTCGCCAGCAGGGGCCGCGGGTGCGGGCGATGCGTCAGCGCCTGCGGCGTGGTGGCTTCAGAAGCCGCTATCGATTCCGCAAGCAGATCGTCGAGCCGGTGTTCGGGCAGATCAAGCAGGCCCGGGGCCTGCGCCAGTTCCTGCTGCGCGGCCTGGCCAAGGTGCAGCAGGAATGGGCGCTGGTCTGCACCGCCCACAACCTGATCAAACTGACCCGGGCCCTGGCCTGAGGCCGGCATCGCCTCGCGCGCCCGTCCCTCGGAGATCTCCATGTCCAACCCACCCACCAGCACGCCCGTCCTACTCACCATTACTCGGACGGGCTCCTAGCCGGAAATTCTTTTCTCCCGGATGACCCCGGCGGTTGCGCGCTGCTTCCGCGGCCCGCCAGGGCCAAGCGCAACGCGAAATTCACCTAACTAGTGTCCGTCCATAAACGCTAGATGTTGGGTCTGTGTTTGGCGGCGGACGCAGTATATTGTGCACCCTGGAGGGCGATGGGAAGCTTTTGGCACCGGTAGTGGTGCTGGTTGGGGGCGTGAGGAAGCGGTTTGGCGAGGTCGAGGCGTGCGTGTGGAACCGGCGCCATGGATTGGGTCGGGCGGGGGGCGCGCCAGGGTGGGCTCAGGCGGGTTTGAGGCGCGCGAAGAGGGCGAGGTTGTAGGCGACCACCGAGGACCAGACGTAGGCCCTGAAGTGGCCGAG
The DNA here is from genome assembly GCA_963730195.1 of uncultured Alphaproteobacteria bacterium. Lineage (GTDB taxonomy): Bacteria > Pseudomonadota > Alphaproteobacteria > Geminicoccales > Geminicoccaceae > DATAOG01. Next base: position 6,316 of record CAVSRN010000077.1, on the reverse strand, counting down.
GCCGCGCCAGGTGCAGCGGGCGAGGCCGTAGGCGCGCTTGAGGCAGGAGATGTCGGCCTCGATGCCGGCGCGGAAGTTCCTGAGCTTGCGGTAGAGCCAGCGGCTCCTGACCATGTCCTCGATCCGGAGGCCGCGTTTCTTGTGGAAGGCCAGGTCGCGGACGCCGCGCGCCTTGGCCTGGCTCAGGTTGTCGCGGCTGGCATAGCCGCCGTCGGCGGCGAGCTGACGCGGCGCCTCGCCATGGTGCGCGATGTGGCGCTCGAGCATCGGCAGCAGGCGCTCACTGTCGGCCGGGTTGCCGGCCTCGATCACGAGGTCGAGGATCAAGCCGCTCTGGCCGCTGGTCAGGTTGAGCTTGTGGCCGTAGTGAACGTCGCGGCTGCCTTTGACGATGATGTCGGCATGGGGCTCGAACAGGCTGACCAGCTTGTCGCCGGCCGGGACGGATTCACCGGCCAGGACCCGACGCTCGGTCTGGGCGATGATCCGCTCGATCAGCGGCTGATAGTGACGCAGCTTGGCCTGCCAGAGCTCGACCGCCCAATTGACCGCGACGTTGGCGGCCAAACCGGTCATGGGGACCAGCTGGGCCGCCGCCTGGTGCAGATAGGCCAAGGTCGCCCGGGTCGTCTGGATCAGCTCGCGGTACAGCTGAACCCGTCGCGGCCGACCTCGGGTGAACTGGATCGCCCGGGCGCGCTTCTTGGCCGCACGGCGGTGATCGCGCCACGACAACCCGGCGCCGCCAGCCAACGCGGCCGCCTCCTGCAACAGGCGCACCATCACCCGGACCGCGTCCCAGAGCAGGCTGCTGTCGCTTGGCTCGTGCACCAGCGCCGCGGTGACCGTGCTGTCGAGCCGGACCACCCGGCCGCGCTCCAGTTTCAGCTCGCGGGCGCTCGCCAGCAGCGCCCGGTTGACCCGCTCCCAGGTCTCGGCGCGGATCGCGCTGATCGTCTTGTGCAGCACCGACTTCTGCGGGCTCCACGACCAGGGCAGCCGGGCGAACGCCCGAAACGACGCCGAGTCTTCGAGGTGGAACGCCAGCTCCTGGTAGCTCAGCTGGCGATGTTGCTTGAGCAAGGCGCAGCGCAACACGGCCTCCGCCGGCAGCCCCTGGCGCCCGGTCTCCTTGACGCCGTGCCGGCGCAGGTCGCCCGCGACCAGGCCGAGCAGCTCGCGATGGCCGTCCAGCCACGCCGACATCGCCTTCAGCTCACGGCCGATCTCGTGCCCGGCAAAGAGATCGAATAGGCTGGCCTGGACGGTGCGTTCTTGGCGCATTGTCGGCTCCGGTGGCTGCGGGTTGTGCTTTGGAATCAGTAGCTTGACGCCAAAGTCTACCCGAAGCCGCCGGAGACCGCTCCCAAAAAAGCGGGGATTTCCACAACTATTTCAGCATGTTAATCTTTATGGACGGACACTAACTGGGTATCCCCTTCACTCACGTAGCCCCCAGGGCTGGGACTGGGTCGCTGGTGGCAATGATCTGATGGTACGGTGCCGGCCCCACGGCAAAGGCCTGCTGGGCGAGGCGATGGGGCATGGCAGCGCCGGCGATTGAAGCGGACCGTGACTTCGTGGAGGTAGTAGTCGAGATGCCCGTGCTGGATGCCGCCGACTAACCTCAGCGACCTGATCTCCCGGGCTGTCCATCTCCAACGCTATCACTGGTGTCGACGTGTGTGAAGGGGATACCCAGTTGTTGTATTATTTGACCTGTTGGCCAAAATCCTGGCGGCGGTGCTTGTATTGCAGGGCGATCAAGGTCGCCTTGAAGGGGCGCATCAGGCCCAGCACCAGAACCACCGCCAGCGGCAGCCAGAGGACGAGGTGGAGCCAGATCGGCGGCTGGTACTTGACCTCGGTGACGAGGGCCAGGCCGACCACGATCCCGCCGGCGATCATGATGATGAAGGCGACCGGCCCGTCGCCGCTGTCATGGGCCGAGACGTCGGCGCCGCACACCGGGCACGGGTGGCGGACCCTGAGAAAGCCCGCGAACAACGGGCCTCGGCCACAGGCGGGGCAGCGGCAGCGCAGCCCGGCCGAGAGCACCGATGGCGGCGGGGTGCTCATGGGCGGGCGACGCTCACCGGGGTCGGAGCCGCTCAATGGCCGGCAGCCGCCATGTAGCTGCCCCACCAGTAGACCCAGCTGAACAGGAACAGCCAGACCACGTCGACGAAGTGCCAGTACCAGGCGGCCGCCTCGAGCCCGACGTGCTTGTCCGGCCGGAAGTGGTCGTACCAGGCGCGCATCGTGCAGACGAGCAGGAAGGTCGTGCCGATCATCACGTGGAAGCCGTGAAACCCGGTCGCCATGTAGAAGGTCGAGCCGAAGATCTGGCTGTGGATCGAGAAGCCTTCCGGACCATAGATCGTGTGCACGTACTCGTAGGCCTGAAAGCTCGTGAACAGGACGCCGAGCAGCACGGTCAGCGCCAGCGCCTTGGTCGCGGTCCTATTGTCGCCTTCGCGCACGCAATGATGCGCCCAGGTCACGGTGCAGCCCGAGAGTAGAAGGATCATGGTGTTGAGGAACGGGATGTCCCAGGCCTCGACCGGCTCCGTACCCTTGAGGAAAAAGGTGTCAGGAACCAATTGCCGGCTTCGTGAGGAAAAAGGTGTCAGGAACCAATTGCCGGCTTCGGAAAAGGTTCAGGGAAAAAGGTGTCAGGAACCAATTGCCGGCTTCGGGTAGCTGCGAGGATGGCAGGTGCGCCGGTCAATCCGGAAGGAAGTCGTGATCCTGAAGCTGCTCGGCTGAGTAGAAACAGCTCGTCGGGAACGCGCCGTCGGGCGGGCCTGTCTCGTCGAGCGCGCCGGCTCCGGCCGCGGGATACTCCTCGGCCAGCGCCTCTTCGACATGGCCGCGCAGGCTTGGGTTGCGCCGCAGCAGCTTGGCCAGATCGCGGCGCGGGCGCGGGGGTTAACCCGGCATCAAGGATTGGGTGTTCATCACATCTTTGGCCGGTCCATGGGACCGTGGGACTCCGCGCCGGGGTCAGCCGGCTCGGGGCGGCGCGGTCAGCGGGTGAGGTCGGCTTCGTAGAAGCCGAGGTCGCCGGAGGCGTCGGACCAGGTCAGCTCGAGCTGCAGCCCGGGCGGGGCGGTCGTGGCCTGCAAGGGGATGCGCACCGTGGCGTGGGCGCCGACCGTGTCGATTTTGGCGCGCTCGAGGTCCTCTGGAGCGATCAGCGGGCAGCGGTCGAGGGCCGCGCCGTCGATCGAGACGGTGAAGTGCTGGGCGGCGGCGTGGCCGTCGTTGCGGATCGTCAGATACCATTTGACCGCGACTTCCTGCTCGATGACCGCGTGCAGCCGGGCTTGCTTGCCCTCGCGCTCGCGGGCGTTCCGGCTCGCGTCCTCGATCCGCAGGAGCTGCTCCTCGAGCGCCCGGTTGCGGCGCCGCAGGGTCAGACCGAGCGCGCCGCCGATGCCGCCCAGCACCAGGCCGGCCGCGGCCATCCACCAGAGCGCCAAGCCGGCCACGGCGCCGTCGATCGCTGCCACATCCATCCCCTAGCCCAGCGGCGTCGCGGCGCAGCTTGATGCCTGCGAACACCGACCTCGGGAGCGCGCTTGACGGACATACTGCCACAAGGGATGCCGGCGAACCACACCGCCTTGCGACCAAATCCGGTCGATCGGGCGTCGCGGGGGTCGGGCGGGCACTCCAGTCCGCTCGGGGGCTGCTGCCAGCGGCTGGCCGAGTTCGGCGCGCCCGACCTGCCGGTCCACCTTCGCGGTCCCGAGGGGCTGCGTCGGACCGTGACCAGGGCGAGCTGCTGCCGTTGGCGTTCGGCCCGAGCGCCGGCAGCCCGAGCGGCGATGCCGCGCCCATCTCGGCGCCAAGCGCGGTCGAGGCCATCCGCGCCCGCTGCCCTGGGCGCGTGCCCCGGGTCGGGCTGATCCTGGGCTCGGGCCTGAGCGCGATCGCCGACGCCCTCGAGGGACGGGCGCCGACCCCTCGAGGGACGGGCGCCGAGGCGCGGGGCGGTTCGGGATGACCGGTCTCGAGGTCGATCCGGCCGCCCGACGGACGGGTCCGGTGGTCATCGCGAGCGGCGGCGCCGGGCCGCGCGAAAATCACCCATAAGGGGGATTTTTCGTGTAGTCGCGGCCGGGCTTCGTGCCTAGAATGGTCTCATCCGTGCGGCGCGCGGGCCGAGCGCGTCCTGTGCACAGGGAGGACAGCACGATATGACCAAACTCAACGTCAACGGGGTCGACCACCAGTACGACGGCGACCCGAACATGCCCCTGCTCTGGTACGTCAGAGACGAGCTCGGGCTGCCCGGCACGAAATTCGGCTGCGGCGCCGGCTTGTGCGGCGCCTGCACGGTTCACCTCGACGGTGAGGCCGTGCGCTCCTGCATGACCACGCTGGCCGACGCCGACGGCAAGCAGGTGGTCACGATCGAAGGCCTGAGCACCGACGGCAATCATCCGGTCCAGATCGCCTGGCGCGAGCTGAGCGTGCCGCAGTGCGGCTTCTGTCAGGCCGGCCAGATCATGCAGGCGTCCGTGCTGCTCGCCCAGAACAAGAGTCCGTCGGACGCCGAGATCCTCGACGCGATGGCCGGGAACATCTGCCGGTGCGGATGCTACCAGCGGATCGTCGGGGCGGTCCGGCAGGCGGCAACGGGAGCGTGATGCGATGTTGCACAATCTGAACAAGCACCTCGGGGCGGCCATCAAACCCGCGGCCGAGCGCGTCCTGATCGAGAATGTCAGCCGGCGCCGTTTCCTCAAGGGCACGGCGTCGGGGGCGGGCCTGATCGTCGCCATGCAGTTCGTGCCCTTCAGCGCGGCCGAGGCGTTCGAGCCCTACCACACCGGCGGCTCCGACATGCCGCATGGCCTGGTCACCGATCCGCATGTGTTCGTGTCGATCGACCCGGACGGCACGGTGACCCTGGTCGCCCACCGCTCCGAGATGGGCACCGGCTCGCGCACCAGCCTGCCGATGGTGCTCGCCGACGAGATGGAGGCCGACTGGAGCCGGGTGAAGATCGTCCAGGCGCCCGGCGACGAGCCCAAGTACGGCAACCAGGACACCGACGGCTCGCGCAGCATGCGCCATCACATCCAGCCGATGCGCCAGATGGGCGCGGCCGTGCGCACCATGCTCGAGCAGGCGGCGGCCAAACAGTGGGGCGTCGCGCCCGAGTTCTGCCGCGCCACGAACCACGAGGTCGTTCAGCTGAAGAAGGCGATCGCGGGCGAAGGCGTCCTGACGCAGGAGACCGGCGAGAAGCTCGGCTACGGCGATCTGGCCGAAGCCGCCATGGCGCTGCCGGTGCCGGGCTTCGACCAGCTCAAGTTCAAGGACGAGAGCGAGTTCCGCTACATCGGCAAGGGCGAGGTGCAGATCTACGACCTGCACGACATCACCACCGGCAAGGCGGTCTACGCCGCCGACGTCCAGCTGCCGGGCCAGCTGTACGCGGTGGTCGCCAGGCCGCCGGTGGTCGGCGGCAAGGTCAAGTCGGTCGACAGCTCGGCCGCCGAGAAGATGCCGGGGGTCGTGAAGATCGTCCAGATCGAGGGCATCACCCTGCCGGCCAAGTTCGCGCCGCTCGGCGGTGTCGGGGTGATCGCCAAGAACACCTGGCAGGCCATCCAGGCGCGCGACGCGCTCAAGATCGAATGGGACGACGGCCCGCACGGCTCCTACAACACCGAGCAGTATCACAAGGAGATGTCGGCGACCGCGGCCCAGCCCGGCAAGGTGATCCGCAACCAGGGCGACGTCGATGCCGCCTTCGCCAGCGCGGCCAAGACCTTCACCCAGGAGTACTACCAGCCGCACATGGCCCACGTCACCATGGAGCCGCCCGCGGCGCTGGTCAGCTACACCCCCGACAAGTGCGAGGTCTGGGCCTGCGTCCAGAGCCCCTGGGGGACGCGCGAGGACGTCGCCGCCCTGGTCGGCCTGCCGGTCGAGAAGGTGACGGTCAACGTCACGCTGCTCGGCGGCGGCTTCGGGCGCAAGTCGCAGTGCGACTTCGTGCAGGAGGCGGCGATCCTGTCCAAGGCGGCGGGCGCGCCGGTCCGGGTGCAGTGGACCCGCGAGGACGACATCCGGAACGGCTTCTACCACACCACCTCGGTGGAGCGGATCGAGGCCGCGATCGATGGCGCGGCAAGGTCACCGGCTGGCGCCATCGCAGCGTCGCACCCTCGATCCTGTCGACCTTCGCCGAGGACTCGGGCTACCAGTTCCCGATCGAATACGGCATGGGCTTTGCCGACATGCCGTTCGAGATCGCCAACGTGCGCTGCGAGAACGGCAAGGCGATGGCGCACAA
>CAVSRN010000076.1:0-102645 GCA_963730195.1 uncultured Alphaproteobacteria bacterium | reverse complement strand
AGCGGCTCAGGGCCAGCTTGATCGCTACCGAGCGGGAGGATACCCAGGCCAGTCTTCAGTTTCCCCCAACTCCCGTCGCGACGAAAACGCGGTGATCTGGTATCCCCGCGATAGGTCGGTCTTCCGCTCTGCGAGGTTTGAGCGCGGTCGGATCACGCCAGGCCCGCAACTGTGATTCCCCACGCGCGCAAGGTGCTGGGAGCAGTTGGCTACGTTAGAGCCGATGGCCAAGGGTCGGACGGCCTAGTCCTGCGCGACGGCTCCGTTCGTTCCGCCAGTGATGCCGCACGCCTCGGCCCGCTATTGTCCACCGGACGAGGCGGCCTAGGGGCCGACGCAGTGTTTCGGGTCGGCACGTCGCCCGTTATCGTATTCAAGTCGTCGCCTGAGCCGACCGATGCCGAGCACGAATGGCATGGACTTGCCTGGAACATTGGTGTCGCGCCGCTGCTCTGGGTGACGACCCCTCAGTACGTCCGGCTCTACAACGCCTACCAGCCTCCGATGGAGTACGAGCACAGCTCCCCGCTCCTGAAGGAGTTCAAGTTAACAGGCGCGCTCGACCGCGCCTTGGCCGAAGTAGAGGCAGTTTGTGGCCGCCGACATGTCGCTATGGGGGCCTTCTGGCGCTCCGGACTTGAGGTCCCCGCCGGCACCTATCCATATGGCGACCGGGCGGCGATTGAATTATTGGGTTGCGGCCCCGCTCTGGTTGTGATTTAAAGTGATGCATGTTGCTGCGGAAGGACGATGACGTCGCGGCCCTGTCGCCGGCGGAGCTCAGGCGGCTGGTTGGGGAGCGGCAAGACCAAGACCGGCCGACTATGGGTGCTGGTTCGGGACGAGCGGCCCTGGGCCGGCCCGGCGCCGCCGGCGGTGACTTACCTCTACTCGCCGGATCGCAAAGGCGAGCATGCACGCGCGCTGCTCGAAGGCTGCCAGGGCTTCCTGCACGCCGACGGCTATGCCGGCTTCAACGGTCTCTACGAGGCCGATCCGGTGAGTGGCAATGCCGCGCGCCTGGCCGAGGTCGCGTGTTGGGCCCACAGCCGCAGAAAGCTGTTCGACGTGCATGCCAACACCGGCTCGGCGATCGCCAAGGAGGCGCTGGAGCGGATCGCCGGGCTGTTCAAGATCGAGGCCGAGATCAACGGACATGGCCCCGAGCAACGTCATGCCGCCCGCCAGGAGCGCGCCCTCCCGCAGCTCGTCGCGCTGAAGGAATTCCTCGACCAGGCCTCGACCGGATCAGTCGCAAGAGCGGCCTCGCCGCCGCGATCCGCTCCGGCCTGTCGCGCTGGCAGGCGCTCTGCCGGTTCGCGCACGACGGTCGACTGGAGATGACCAACAACGCCGCCGAGCGCGCCATCAGGCCCCTGACCCTCGGGAGGAAGAATTATCTGTTCGCCGGCTCGGACAGCGGCGGCCATCGCGCGGCCATCTTCTACACCCTGATCCAGACCGCGACCCTCAACGGCCTCGACCCCGAGGCCTATCTGCGCGACCTCCTGGCCCACATCGCCGACCATCCGATCAACCGGATCGACGACCTCCTCCCGTGGGCCTGGGCCGCTTCGCCGCCCACCGCCGCGGCCGCCTGACCCGGACCTCCGGAGCGTCAACCGTCAACCCACTCCGGCCGCGTCCGGCACCGTACGCTTACGCTCGAAGAGTTGCCGACGGACTGCACCAGCCGCCGGCTGGCGCCGGCGCCGGTCGAAGAATTCGTCAGCGCCTTTCACCGGGAGCGCAACCGAACGCGTCGCGACGAGCCCGCCGCCCGCACGGGCAAGGAGCGTGAGCCGTCCGCCGTCGAGCTCGCGCCGTCTTGATTCCACGGTGATTCCATGGGCGCGTGGAGGAGGCTGGGGCTGGACATGCGAACGTGCGAACGGTAAGCGGGGCAGAAGGCCGGGCGGTCAGGCGATGGCGCGCTCACGAATGAGCCGAGGTAAGGGCGCGATGAGCGGGGCGCCGGGGACGTCGAGCCGAGCACCGAGATCGTCGAAGGACGAGATCCCGAGCTTTTGGCAGCTCTTGATGAGACCGAGGCAGGCGTCGCGGGCATCGCGGCCGGCCTCGCTCCAGGTGCCCCCGGACACCTTGCGCTTGGTGACGTGGCAGCGGATGTCGTTCTCCGAGCCGTTGGTGTGGAGCGGGATCTCGGGGTGGTCGAGAACCAGCAGCAGCTCGGCCTTGCGGGCGTGGAGGCGAGCCAGCAGGCGGTCGAGGGTGACGAAGCCGGTGCGCCGCCGGAAGATGCGATCGAAGCGGGCGCGCAGCTGACCTCGTCGCCGGCGGCAGGGGGCACGCTTGTAGGCCCTGAGATCGGCGTAGAACCACCAGATCAACTGGCGGACGAGCTCGATGGCCGAGCGCGGCCGACCGTTGAACGGGATCAGCTTGTGAATCAAACGCTCGGCATGAATCCAGCAGAGCGCGTGGCTGCCTATTCGGAACTGGCCGGCGTCATCGCTGACGATCACCGTGTTCTGGAGCAGCCCGTGATGGCAGATGGTGCCCCAGAGCGCGCCTTCGGTGGCGATCTTCACCGGGTTGGGGGTGACCCGCAGCTGGCTGATGCCGAGACCATCGAGATGGGTCAACCAAGCCGCTTCATCGGGGAATCGCTCGAGCGGATGCGCGACCAGCCGGTCGATCACCGGTCCGGCGAGGTCGTGTTCGTGCATGTAGGCGAACGCCGCGGCGTTGAGGACATAGCCGTCGTGGCCGGCGCGCAGGATCTCCAGGAAGTTGCGTCGGCTCTTGGAGAAGCTGGTGGCGAAGAAGGCGAAGCGATCGTCCCCGATCTGGGTGGTCACGCCGTTCTTGGCACGATGGCGAGCGCCGGTGTCGTCGACGCTGATCCACGCCGCCGTGTCCAAGCCCGCCCGCAACACCGCCAGGGCCTCGTCGACCAAGGCCGTGCTCTTGGTGGTCAACAGTCGCACCACCTGCCGTTTGGAGATCGCCACGCCGAGGCTGTTCGGGAACGCCGTGATCCGCTCGGTCGTGACCTGGCCCTGATGGTGCTGCAGCAGCACGAAGCGGTGCAGCTCGGGCCCGAAGTGAGCCGTGATGCCGGCCGGCAAAGGCGCCACCAGGGTGTGCCCGTCCGGGGTCAGCCAGCGCTGGCGGCGGTAGCGGATCACCCGCGGCTCCAGCCGCAGGTCCTGGACGAGGAAGTCCTCGTAGCCCTTGAACCGCGACCCGGGTGGGGCGTCGATCGCCAGGACCCGCTCTTCCGCGACCATCCGCTGCGCGCTCTTGGCGCCGCCCTTGGCCTTGCGCTTCGGCCGCTCGCCCCGCGGCGCCGTCGCTTGCTCCATGCCCGACGGCTCGATTGCGCGACATAGTGCATCCTTTCCCTAAATTCCTGGCAGCCTCAGTATCTTAACATCTTGTAAAGCCGTGAAGTTTCTTGGCCGCCGGGCGATCACGTCCCGGACGCCTGCCTCAACGGCCTTGGATTCGAGGGCTGCAACCGGGATCTTCCATGGTGCCGAAGGCATGAGTTGCGTCGCTGGAAGGACACCTTGCCGGATCAGCCGGTGGACCGAGCCGACACAGATCTCGAGGCGATCGGCCGCAGCATCGACGCTGATCGTCTCTGCCGCCGCTGCCGGGTCGAACGCCGCGATGCCGAGGCGCTCCCGGAGTTCCCGCACGCGCGCCGTCGTCCAGGACTCGCCGTTCGCGGACTTGCAGCGCATCCGGTTCAGGGTCACCGCAAGCTCACGGTCGGGCCACTGCCCGCCGAGCTTGCGCATCACCGCAACCGGGCTCGGCTGGCGGTTTGCCGGGTAGCGACCGGTCTTGACGCGCGCGACCCGCAGCTCGGTATGGCGACCCCCGACCCAATGGATGACGACTACTGCTTCGTTGGTCGCATCGTCCAGGTCGATCACAACTTCCTGGACCAGGATGTGGGTCAGCCGCTGTTTCGTCCGGGTATCTGTGGTCGGCGCGTTCCAGGCCGCTGGCAGGTCATGCGCGAGCTGCATCAGGGCCGCACGATCGATCTGCGGGCGTGATGCGACGTCGGCCTCCAGATCGGCGATGCGTCGCTCGAGCTGCACGACACGCTCGAGGGCCGCGTTCCACCGCGTCTCCAGCTCGCGCGCGACATGCCGCTTACCAGGATCGACCAGATCGTAGCGCCGCGCCGCCAAAGAAGCCTCGTAGCGCGCTTCCTCGAGCTCGCGGTCGACAGCCTGCCGAATATCGGCGGCCATCTTCGCAACCTGGTCGGCGGCGAGGATCGCTGCCTCGATGGCACGGTCCGATACGGCGTTCAGGATCTGCGCAGCGACAGCGCGGTCGACCCGCACACCGCCGATGCCGATGCACAGCCCGGCGCCGACATGGGCGTCGTCGCCGCGGCATTGGTAGCGATGAGCATGGCCCGATCGCATGCCGTAGAAGACCCGCATCATCCGCCCGCAGCGCGCGCACCGCACCAAGCCGGTCAGGAGGGCTCGGCCGCCCCGGGCCGACTTCCGGGACGCCCGCTTCTGCATGTGCGCGTTCTCGAGGATCAGCCTCTGGTTCTCCTCGAACTGCTCCCAGCTGATGTAGCCCTCGTGATGGTCGCGCAGCAAAACACCCCAGCCCTGCATCGGCCTGCGATGCCCGCTGGTCTTGCGCGCGCGGCCATCGACGACCTTGGTGCGGTTGCTCGTCCGGCCGAACGCGTAGGCTCCGGCGTAAATCGGGTTGCGCAAGACCTGCAGCACCGAGTGATACGCCGGCGCCCGCCACTGGATCCTGCAGACGTCGAGATTGCGCTGCACGACCGGGAGCTTCAACGCTACCTGCCGCGCCCAGAGGAAGACCTGGCGCGCACTGCCGAGCTCGCCGAACTTGCGGAACAGCAGGCGGATCGTGTCGGCCACACGCTCATCCGGGTCGACCTCGATCCGCCCCGATTCGCCCCAGCAGTAACCGGGCGGCAGGGTGAACCTCAGCTCGCCCCGCCTCGCCTTGGAATCCCGGGCGGCGAGACCGCGTTGCCTGAGCAGGCTCAGCTCGTACTCGGACATCGTTCCCTTCAGGCCGAGCAGCAGCCGGTCGTTGACCAGGCAGGGATCGTAGACGCCGTCAGGATCGATGACCAGCGCGCCCGCCAAGGCGCAGAGGTCGATCAGATGGTGCCAGTCCCGTCCGTTGCGCGCGAGCCTCGAGGCCTCGATGCAGAACACCGCTCCGACCGAGCCGCTGCAGACCGCCGCGACCAGCCGCTGGAACCCCGGCCGCTCGGTCGTGCCGGAACCTGAGCGACCCAGATCATCGTCGATCACGATGACGGCGGCGAACCCTGCGGCGCGGGCAGCTTCGACCAGCGCGTACTGGCGCATCTGGCTCTCGGTGTTGGCGACCACTTGGCCCATGGTCGACTGGCGGATATAGACGGCGGCCTCGCGCCCCAGGTGGTCAGGCGTGATCTTGGGAGTCATCGCCGCCCTCCAGTCCGCCGACCTTGGTCTCCTCTCGGCCCAGGGCCTCCAGCAGCAGATCTGCCAGGGCATCGAGCAGCGCCTTCGATCCCGGCGCGATCGGCGCCTCGGCCGTGCCGGCCTCCAGGTCCAGCATGAGCTGCATTCTCGGTCGCGCCGGCGCTCGCCTCATAGGGGGACTCCTCCTGGGTCGGGGAGCCCGATGATGCGCCGCAGGCACGGTTCCGTGCCAACGCCGCCAGCACCGCTGACAGCTGGGTCAAGGCTCGGAGGTCCACCAGGGGTGGCCCGAGGGTCATCGCCAGGCAGGTCGCAGGGTCACACATCCAGGCCGGAACCTCCCGGGTCAGACCCGGGCGCTCCTCGACCATCAGGACGTCGTGGCCCTGCCGGCGCGCACCCCGATGAACGCGGAACCGCTGACCGTGAAGCGGATGCCACGGATACTCAATTCTGGCGCACTGCGAACGGTATGCTGAATGGTGTTCGCTCTGCGCGCTTGCTGCGAAACAGGAACAGGTGACCCGAGAACGGATCACGGGCCAGCACCGAGGCGACCTTGGCGCTCAGGCCATCGAAGCCGTAGCGCATGCTGAGCGGCCGGCAGGCGAGATAGACCTTGGTGCCGGGTGCCACCTGGATCATGGGTGCCGCTTCAGCGCGCCGAGCACGCGCCCCAGCGCCCGCGCATCGACCGCGGCATCGACCCGAACCCGGGTGCCGCACGGCAGATCGATCTCGATCACGCCCGCCGGGGCCGCCAACTCGGCCGACCGCCAAAGCTCACTCGGCCGCAGCCCGTTCCCGTCAGTGGGCATGCTGGCGAGCAGCGTCGGCGCGCCGTCGGGACCTCGCCCGACCACGCCGATCGGCACCAGATCGGCGACCGCGGAGGTCGCCAAGGCACCACCCAGCTGGCCCGCTTCGGCCTCGCGCTTCCATTTGAACAGCAGATTGGCGTTGATGTCGTAGCGCCTCGCCACCACCGACACCGATGCTCCGGATGTCTCCTCGACGATCCGGCGCTTCTGCTCGACCGTCCACCGCCGCCGGCGCCGCGCCTCCGCCACTCGGATCCTCCACCAGGGTGTCCACTATCCCCTTGGTGGACACCATCACGCCAAGACCCGAGCCCCTACAGCCAACGCCTCACCCCGAACAGGCGCCCGTCGCCGTACGCTTACCTTCGAGCGGCGTCCGCCGGATACTCTCGCGGTCCGGGCAGGTGCCCTGGTCACGGGTGGTTGAGCAGGCCCAGGTGGTCGCGGCCGACCGAGGTCTTACGGAATATCTCGTGCAAACGTTGGTAAGCGCTGTGATCAGACCACGGGGTTGGCGTAGGCCCAGGGCATGAGCTGGTCGATTTGGCTTGCGGGGTGGCGGTTGATGAGCCGGGTGAGGGTGCTGGCCAGGTCGGCCTGGGGATCGACGGCGTTGAGCTTGCAGGTTTCGATCAGCGAAGCGATGACGCCCCAGTGGACACCGCCCTGGTCGGAGCCGGCGAACAGCGCGTTCTTGCGGTTGAGGGCGATCGGGCCGATGCCAGTCTGGATCGTCCGCTCCGGCGCGTGGCCGTTGCGCACCAAGCGCCTGCGGCCATGGTCGTCGCAACGGTCGGCGTGCGCGGCGAGGAAGCCCGTGACCTCGGCTTCGATCGTCTGGGTCAGCATCCGCCTTGCGCCATCACGTAACACCGCCAGCAGCGGATCATCCCCGACCGCCCCTCCTCGCCGCGGCAGCCCAACGACGGTATCCTCCTCCATGGCGTATCCCGACCCCGAGCGTAGCAGGTGATCTATCATTTCTCCGTATTCGGCGCTTTTGCGCCGCCATCACCAGCAAAGCGACGGCCCGCGATCTAGCAGAGCCCGGTGCATCGGCCGTTGATGTGGATCGAGGGAGCGGCGGCGGAGCGGCAAGTCGGGAGTCCGCTTTGTCCGGTCCGCCCCCTTCCCGGGCGACTTGACTGCGATCAAGGAGGTCAGGGGCGCCTGACGGGCATGCTAGGTCCGATCGGGAGTGAGCGTCATGGTTGAGGTCGCAAGCACTCGAGAGCGCGCGGGCGGCAATGTCCTGTTCGCGTACGGCTTTCGGCCCTTCTTTCTGCTCGCCGGCCTGTATGGCGCGCTTGCGGTGCCGCTCTGGCTCGGGCTGTACACTGGCTGGATCGGCCTCGAGCCAGCCCTGCCCCCGGCGCTCTGGCACGGGCATGAGATGCTGTTCGGCTACGCCACAGCAGTGCTCGCGGGCTTTCTCTTGACCGCGACGCCCGGCTGGGGCGGCACCGATCCGGTGCGCGGGAGGTCGCTTGCTGTTCTTGCCGCGCTCTGGCTGGGCGGTCGCCTTGGGGTGACGTTCGCAGGCGCGGTTCCGGGATTCGCGGCGGTGATCGATCTTGCGTTCCTGCCCGCGGTCGTGGTGGCGATCGCGCCCGCCCTGCGGGTAGCTCCACGCCGCAACCTTATCTTTCTGCCCTTGCTCGGCGTGCTCACCCTGGCAAATCTCCTGGTCCATCTCGATGCCCTCGGGCTGGTGCAAGGCTTCGGCCCGCGCGCGCTCGTGGCCGCGTTGGATCTGTTTGCCCTGATGATCGGCCTGGTCGGCGGGCGCATCGTGCCGACCTTCACCGCCAACGCCCTGAAAGCGCAGGGCTCGCCCGTCGCCGTACGACCGTTCGGGCTCTGCGATCGGCTGGCGATCGCAAGCCTCGTGGCGGTGCTGCTCGCCGATGTTCTCGACCTGGCGCCGCTCGCCGGCACGCTCGCGTTGCTCGCGGCCCTCCTCAACGGCCTGCGCATGCGCGGCTGGGCGACCCGACGCATTCTTCGCGAGCCGATCCTTTGGGTCCTACATCTCGGATATGGGTGGCTGGTGGTGGGACTCGGCTGGAAGGGCCTGGTCGAGCTCCTGGCCTTCGCGCCGCCCTCCGAGGCCTTGCACGGGATCGCTGTGGGCGCGGTCGGTACCATGACGCTCGCCGTGATGTCGCGGGCTGCGCTCGGCCACACCGGTCGACCGCTGCGGGTCGCCGCTCCGATCGTCGCAAGCTACGTGCTGGTCTCATCCGCGGCGCTGGTCCGGCTCGTCGGAGCGCTGTTGGCCGGCGACCTGCTGGTTTCGGCGCTGTTGATCTCTGGCCTGCTCTGGACCACTGCCTTTGCGATCTTCAGCGCGGTCTACGCACCGATGTTGACTCGTCCATGCCTGGACGGCCGTCCCGATTAGACAGAGCCGGGTCGGGTGACCATGCCGTCGGCGGGTCGCTTGGTGGCGCCGACCACGTCGCGATGATAACCACCGGCCGCTCGAGTCGGTCGCGCCGGACGGTGACGAGATTGGTGCAGACCGTGGCGCTCTGGTTGCAGGCGGCGGAGCAGCGTGAACAGCCCCGCTCCCGAGTGAAGGGCGACCAGGCCCCGGTCACGGTTGAGGCAACCGAAGCGTTTGCTGCTGTGCTGCTGGCAAGCCTTGATGGTCGCCGTTGGCGGCATCATCGCGGCCTTCAACCCTGCGGGCGGTCGAAGGCGATCGGTATCGAGTAGTAGAGGGTCGCGATCTCGGCCCCGGTGTTGTGGGCGCCGATCCCGGCATTGGAGATGTGCGAGAAGGCGGCCCCGAGACGCTTGCCGTCGTCGAAGCGGTAGGCCAGCTCCAGCTGCGAGCGGATCTCCACCACGCTGCCGAGGTCGAGGCCACCGCCCCGATACCAGGCGCCGATCCCGACGCTCGGGGTCGCGACGATGTGCCGGCCGAGGGCGAAATCGCTCAAGATGCCGCCGACCCCGTAGACGGCGCCAGCGCTGGTCGCCTCCAGGCCGAGCCAGGGCTTGAAGATCCAGATCCCGTCACCGTGACGGTATTCCAGGCGAAAATCGGCCGCCGGCTCGTTGAGCCTGACCTGACGATGTCGAAGCCGCCGATCCCGACCGCCAGGAGGGCCGGGCCGTCGGCTGCGGCCGCGCGGGGCCCGGGCAGGATCAGCGCAAGCACCACCACGCCGACCGCGGCGAGTTTCGCCTGCCCACCGATCGGTGGTCGCTCCGCTTGACCCACCTGCGCCGGCCGCTCTGTCATCAGAACCACATAACCCAGACCGACATACCCGACCCGCGCCTCCCACAACTCTTGACGTCAACGCCGCCACGGAAAATTGGGGTTTTAGATTGCACCGGATGGGGGTAGACTTCACAGCTCGGGATTGGGACGGGGTCGTGGCGATCGCCGATGGTGTCGAGCTTGCCGTGAGACGCTGGGCGGCTTGGGCGCCCGGCGTGGCGGATGCGGCGAGCTGGGATCGATGGGCGCGGGCTGAGGGGGCAATCGAGGGACCGCTCCGGCCCGACGTGAATTTCGTCGCATCCTTGCAGCGTCGGCGGTTGAGCGACGTCAGCCGCATGGCCTTCTCGGTCGCCGCGCGATGCCTGGACGAGGTCGAGCCAAGGCCGGGCCTCGTGTTCTGCTCGCGCTATGGCGAGTACCCGCGCAGCTTCGAGATCCTGGCGGGTCTCGCCCGGCAGGAGCCGGTCTCGCCGACCGCCTTCAGCATGTCGGTCCACAACACGGCCGCCAGTCAGTTCTCGATGCACCGCCAGGACCGCTCGCCATGCACCGCGCTGGCCGCGGGCGAGGCGACCCTCGAGACGGCGTTTGTCGAGGCTTGGTCGCAGATCGCGGGGAGGGCAGGCGGCTCGATGATCGTGGTCTATCACGACCAGCCGCTGCCGGCGCTCTACCGGGATCAGGAGACCTCGGTCACGGACAGCCTGGCGCTCGGCATGTTGCTGTCGCTGCCCGCGAGCGGCGGCGCCGGGCGCACGCTGCGCCTCACCTGGCGCCCGAGCCGGCGGCAAGCCCCGGCAGCGCGCGCGGCCGGCAATCCGGTCCTGGCCGTGATCCGCCTGCTGCTCCTTGGCGGTTCCCCGGTCACGCAGGACACCGGCCGTCTCGTCTGGACCTGGACCGGGCAGGATGCGCAGCTTTGACTATTGCCGGCGGCTGGTCGGCACCGGCCTCAGCTTCTCCCTGTTCGGGCTCGGCGGCATCGTGTTGAGCGTCACCCTGTTCCCGCTGGTCCACCTGCTGTCGTCGACCCGGACGGCTGCCAATCATCGCTGCCAATACATCGTGCATCTGGCGTTTCGCGCCTTCATCCGCTGCATGCGGGCGCTCGGGATTTTGACCTACGAGATGGTCGGTCAGGAAAAGTTGCGAGCTGGTGGCAACCGACTGATCGTCGCCAATCATCCCTCGCTGATCGACGTCGTGTTCATTATCGCGATGCTGCCAAGGGCCTTTTGCGTGGTCAAGCAGGCGGTCTGGTCGAACCCCTTCATGGCCGGGGTGGTGTGGGCGACCGGCTACATTCCGAACGACGATCCGGTGCGCTTCATCGAGGCTTGTGTCGCCTATCTCGCTCGCGGCGAGAACCTCGTGGTGTTTCCCGAAAGCACGCGCACGGTGCCCGGGCAACCGATGAAGCTCCGGCGGGGTGCGGCGAGCATCATCGTGAAAAGCCGCCGCCCGTTCGTGCCGATTGCGATCTCGAGCTGCCCCACGATGCTCAGCAAGGCCGAGAAGTGGTATCAGATTCCGGCCCGCCGTGCCCATTTCAAGATCACCGTCGGTGACAGCATCGATCCTTCGCCCACGATCATCGATGGTGAAGCCTCGAGCCTCGCCCGTCGCCGGATCAACCGGCTGCTAAGAGCCGTTCTGGTGAAGGGAGTGGAACTGCATGCAAGCCATCATTGACGAGCTCAAAGAGCTGATCATCAGCACCCTCGAGCTCGAGGAAATTCGGCCCGATGACATCGACAGCAAGGCGCCACTGTTTGGGGAGGGGCTGGGCCTGGATTCGATCGATGCCCTGGAGCTCGGCGTCGAGCTGCAAAAGCGCTACGGCCTGAAGATCGAGGAGGTGACCCAGGAGGTGCGCCGCCATTTCTATTCCGTCGAGAGCCTTGCCCAGTTCGTGACGACCTATCGGTCGTCCCAGACGGGAGCGGACTGATGGCCACGCGCGAGGAGATCTTCGCTCACGTGCAGCGGTTGCTGGTCGGCCAGTTCGAGCTCGATCCGGCCGCCGTCATCCCGGCCGCCCGGCTCTATGATGATCTCGACATCGACAGCATCGACGCCGTCGATCTGATGGCCGAGCTCAAGAATTATAGCGGTAAGAAGCTCAATCCGGAAATCTTCAAAAATATCAGAACCGTCGACGACGTGGTCTCAGCGATATTTGATCTGATGAACCAACAAAAACAGAGCGATTATGTTGACAAGTCTTAAGTGGGCAATCGCGATTGTCGCGCTCTGCTATCCTTTTCTAGTGTATATCGGGCTGTCCTACTTCGATGCCAGAGGCCTGGCCCTGGTCCTGATCGTGCTTGCCGCCGCGCGTCTGGCCATCCTCGGCAAGGACCAACGTGCCTCGCCCCTGCGCTGGGTCCTGCTCCTGTCCTTCGCGGCCGTCGTGCTGATCGGTGTCCTGGTGGTAGTCTCGGGCTCGCCGGACTACCTGCGCTTCTATCCGGTTGCGATCAATGCCGCCATGCTGCTGCTGTTTGGCGTGACGCTGCTCCGCCCGCCGTCGATGATCGAGCGCCTCGCCAGGCTCAAAGAGCCGCAGCTGCCGCCCGGCGCAGTTCGCTATACCCGCGTGGTCACGGCGGTCTGGTGCGGGTTCTTCCTCCTGAATGGCGGCGTTGCTCTCGCCACGGCGCTGTTCGCCGACCTCGAGGTCTGGACCCTTTACAACGGCCTGATCGCCTATCTCCTGATGGCGGCGCTGTTCGCAGGCGAGACCCTGGTCCGCCGCCGCGTCCAGCGCGCCAGCCAGGCAACGGCGCCATGACCGGGGGCGAGACCGATCTCGACCTTCCTGACCGAGCCGCCGGTGCGCCCGCGCGCGGTCGCGTTCGGGCAGCGCGGGGCGCGCGACTGGCGGCAGCTCGCCGATGAGGTGGGCGTGCTGGCGGCCGCCGTGCGCCGCCGGGGCGCCGGTCCCTGGCTGATCGCGAGCGATGATGCCTACGAGGTGGCGCTCGGGCTGCTGGCGACGCTCCACGCCGGCGCCGCGGCGGTCCTGCCCGCCAATCTGCAGCCGGGCCATCTGGCGGAGATCGCCGCCGGCGCGACCGGCGTGCTGGCCGACGAGCCGCCGCCGGACTGCCCCGTTTCCGTTGTTCCGGTCCGCGACCTCGATGCCGGCGCCGAGCGGTTGCCCCTGTCGCCCCTCGATCCCGGCCGGGCGGAGATCCGGCTCCACACTTCCGGCACGACCGGAACTCCGATCGCCGTGGTCAAGCCGCTCCGCTGCTTCGAAGCCGAGGTCGCCGCTCTGGACCGCCTGTTCGCCGACCGCGGCGCGCAAGCGGTGCTGGCCACGGTGCCGCCCTACCACATCTACGGCCTCTTGTTCCGGGTGCTGTGGCCGCTGGCCGCCGGCCGGGTCATGGCCAGGGACACGATCCGCCTGCCCGGCGAGCTGAGCGCGGCGGTGCGTGACGCCCCGGCCGCGATCCTGGTGTCGAGCCCGGCCTTTCTCAAGCGCGCGCTGCCGGTGCTCGATCTGGCCGGGCTCGACCGGCACCTTCGCGGCCTGTTCTCGTCCGGTGGCCCGCTGCCGCCCGAGGTCGCCGCCGCCTACAACCGGAGCCTGACCCACCCGGTGGTCGAGGTCTACGGCAGCACCGAGACCGGCGGCATCGGCCGGCGCACGGTGATGGCCGCCGCCGCGCCGCCGCCCTGGACCCCTTTGCCGGGGGTCAGGCTGGCGCTCGATTCCGAAGATGGCGTGCTGATGGTCGCCTCGCCGTTCCTGCCGGCGCCCGGCTGGCACCGCACCGGCGATCTCGCGCAGCTGCTGCCGGACGGCAGCTTCGAGCTTTGCGGTCGTGTCGACCGCATCGTCAAGATCGAGGAGCGCCGCATCTCCTTGCTCGCGCTCGAGCAGCGTCTTTGCGAGAGCCCGGAGGTCGATGCCGCGCGGGTGCTGCAGCTGGCCGCGGGCCAAGGCGGCCGGCCGGGGCTCGGCGCCGTGGTCGTGCCGACGGCGGCCGGTTGGCAGCGGCTGCGCGCGGGTGGCAAGGAGGCCGTGCGCGCGTCCCTGCTCGAGCGGCTCCGGCCGCATGTCGACGGCGTCGCCCTGCCGCGGCGCTGGCGCTTCGTGCGCCGCCTGCCCGAAAGCGCCCAGGGTAAGACCGCCGCGGCCGCGCTGGTTGCCCTGTTCGACGGGCCGCGGGACGGTGGCCGCGCGCCCGTGCTCGAGCGGGCCGAAGGCGCGGATTGCGCCCGGCTGAGGTTGCGCCTGTCGCCCGAGCTGCGCTGCTTCGATGGCCATTTCGACGGCGCGCCGATCCTGGCGGGCGTCGTGCAGCTCGACTGGGCGATCCGCTTCGCGGGCGAGCATTTCGCGCTGGTACCCCGGGTCGAGCGCATCGAGGCGCTCAAGTTCTTCCAGATCATCCCGGCGGGCGCGCTGGTCGAGCTCGAGCTGCGCTACGACCCGGACGAGGGCCGGCTGCAGTTTCGCTACCTGTCGCAAGAGCGGGTCTACTCCGCCGGCCGCATCCAGTTGCAGCCGGCGCCATGACGATCCGGCCCTGCATCGTGGTTCCGGTCTACGATCACGGCGCGGGCGCCGTGGCGCTGGTCGGGCGCCTGGCGCCGCTCGGCCTGCCGGTGCTGCTGGTCAACGACGGCAGCCCGCCCGACTGCACGGCCGAGCTCCGTACCCTGACCGCGTGCCATGACCGGGTCGAGCTGCTCGAGCACGCGACCAACCGCGGCAAGGGCAGCGCCGTCCTGACCGGCCTGCGTGCGGCGCAGGACCGGGGCTTCAGCCACGCGCTGCAGATCGATGCCGACGGCCAGCACGACAGCGACGACGTCCCCCGCTTCCTGGCGCTCGCGGCGCAGCATCCGGGGGCGCTGATCATCGGCCGGCCGATCTTCGACGCGAGCGTGCCGCGCGGCCGGCTGGTGGCGCGCTACATCACCCATGTCTGGGTCTGGATCGAGACGCTCTCCTTCGCGATCCCGGACTCGATGTGCGGCTTTCGGGTCTACCCCTTGGGCAGCGTGATCGCGCTCGCCGATCGGGTCAGCCTCGGCCGGCGCATGGATTTCGATACCGAGATCGCGGTCCGGCTGTACTGGCAGGGCGTGCCGGTGCTGTCGCTGCCGACCAGGGTCACCTATCCCGAGGGCGGCCGCTCGCACTTTCGCCTGTGGCAGGACAACTGGCTGATCTCCTGCATGCATACCCGGCTGGTGTTCGGCATGCTGTGGCGCGCCCCCGGGCTGCTCCGGCGCCGGCTTCTGGCGAGGCGCTTGGGCGGGGTCGGGTCGGCATGATCGGGGCCGGGGCCGCCCGACCCGGACCGCGGCATTGGGCGCAGCTGGAGGAGCGCGGCGTCTATCTCGGCCTGCGTGCAGCTCTCCTGACCTATCGCTTGCTCGGCCGCCGCGGCTTCTCGCTGCTGCTGCGTCCGATCATCGCCTACTATTTCCTGTTCGGCGCGGCCGCCCGCCGGGCGTCGCGGGCGTTCCTGGCAGCGGGTCTACGCGCAGCCCGCCGGCCGCGCCGTGCTGGGGAGCGCGCCGGGCTGGCGGCATTCCTTTCGCCACATGCTCTGCTTTGGCGAGGCGATCCTCGACAAGGTCGTGACCTGGACCGGCGACATCGGCCTCGAGGACCTCGAGTTCGACAACCATCGGGCGTTCGAGAGCCTGTGCGAGCAGGGTCGAGGCGCGGTGCTGATCGCTTCCCATCTCGGCAATGTCGAGGTCTCCCGCGCGCTCGGCAGCCAGCAGCTCGGGCTCAGGATCAACGTCCTGGTGCACACCCGGCACTCCGAGACCTTCAACCGGCTGATGCGCGAGGTCAGCGCGGCGTCGACCATGGCGCTGCTCCAGGTCACCGACGTCGGCCCCGACACCGCGATCATGCTGCGCGAGCGGGTGGCGCGCGGCGAGTTCGTGGTGATCGTCGGCGACCGGACGCCGGCCAGCCACTCGGCGCGGGTCAGCTGGGTCCCGTTCCTGGGTCGGCCGGCACCCTTTCCGCAGGGACCGTTCTACCTGGCGGCGATGCTGAAATGCCCGGTGCTGCTGATCTTCTGTCTCAAGCACGAGGGCCGCTATCGCCTGTATTTCGAGCCGTTCGCTGACGCC
The DNA here is from genome assembly GCA_963730195.1 of uncultured Alphaproteobacteria bacterium. Taxonomy (GTDB): domain Bacteria; phylum Pseudomonadota; class Alphaproteobacteria; order Geminicoccales; family Geminicoccaceae; genus DATAOG01. The sequence goes on along the minus strand of CAVSRN010000076.1, from coordinate 87,013 downwards.
ACGGACCTGCCGCGGCGCGACCGCGGGCGGATCATCGAGCAGTGGACCGGCCGCTACGCCGCCCGCCTCGAAGATTTCTGTTTGCGGTATCCCTACCAGTGGTTCAATTTCTTCGACTTCTGGACCCAGGCCGAGGCCAAGGCATCACCGGCCGCGCCAGCCCGGCCGGATGAAAGATGAGCCCATGCTGCCTCTGACGGTCGGTCGCGACCATGGCGCGCTCTGCGAGATCGCGTTCGGCGCCGGGCCGTTGACGATCGAGGACGTCCTGGCGGTGGCGGACGTCTTGGCTTTGCTGGTCGGCGAGCGCGAGGCCTGCCACCGCGGCGAGACGCTGCCGGCCGCGGAGCTGCATCGGCGGCTCGGCCTCGAGCCGCTGGCGCTGCGCCCCAAGGAAGGCCTCGCGGTCATGAACGGCACCGCGGTGATGACCGCGCTCGCCTGCCAGGCGTTCGCCCGCGCCGACTATCTCGCGCGCCTTGCCACCCGGCTGACCGCGCTCGCCAGCAGCGCGCTCGGGGGCAACCGCCAGCATTTCGACGAGCGCCTGTTCGCGGTCAAACCCCACCCCGGCAGCCAGCAGGTCGCCGCCTGGCTGCGGCGCGACCTCGACGTCGGCGAGGCGCCGCGGGACCCGGGCCGGCTGCAGGACCGCTACTCGATCCGCTGCGCGCCCCACGTGATCGGCGTGCTTCAGGACTGCCTGCCGTGGATGCGCCGCTTCATCGAGACCGAGCTCAACAGCGCCAACGACAACCCGGTGATCGACGGCGAGCGCCAGGCCGTCCTCCACGGCGGCCATTTCTACGGCGGCCACATCGCGTTCGCCATGGACGGCCTCAAGACCTGCGTGGCCAATCTCGCCGATCTGATGGACCGCCAGCTGGCGCTGCTGGTCGACGTCAAGTTCAACCATGGGCTGCCCGCCAATCTGTCCGGCGCCGGCCCGGCGCGCCAGGCGATCAACCACGGCTTCAAGGCGGTCCAGATCGGCGCCTCGGCCTGGACCGCCGAGGCCCTCAAGCTGACCATGCCGGCCAGCGTGTTCTCGCGCTCGACCGAATGCCACAACCAGGACAAGGTCAGCATGGGCACGATCGCGGCCCGCGACTGCCTGCGGGTGCTGCAGCTGAGCGAGCAGGTCGCCGCGGCGGAGACCCTGGCCGTCACCCAGGCGATCGAGCTGCGCCGGCGCGCCGCCGGTCGCCGCGGGGAGCAGCTCGCCGACGGGCCGGCGGGGTTCCTGGCCTCGGTTCGCGAGACCTGCGCCTTTCTCGAGGAGGACCGGGCGCTCGAGCCGGAGCTGCGCCAGGCGCTGAGCCTGATCCAGCAGCGCCACTGGCCGCTCTACGACTGAGCGCGCGACCAGGCAGCCGGATCGTGGCGATGCCCGAGGCGACCGTGACCGTCCAGATCCCATTCCACGACGTCGATCTGATGGGGGTCGCCTGGCATGGCCACTACTTCAGATATCTGGAGATCGCGCGCTCGGCCATGTTCGATCAGATCCACTACAACTACCGGGAGATGAGGGACTCCGGCCTGTCCTGGCCGATCGTCGACGTCAGGCTGCGCTACCTGCGGCCGGCCCGGCTCGGCCAGCTGATCGCGGTGCGCGCGCGCCTGGCCGAGTTCGAGCTCCGTCTGCGGGTCGACTATCTGATCACCGACGCCGCGAGCGGCGAGCGCCTGACCAAGGGGCACAGCATCCAGGTGCCGGTCGACATGGCGACCGGCGAGCTCGTGCTCGGCACGCCCGCGATCCTCTACCAGAAGCTCGGCATCGCGCCATGAGGGCGGCCGCCGGCGCCATCCTGCTGATCGCCTGGACCTGCGCGGTCGCCGCCGCCGAGAGCCCCGGGCCGGCGGCGGCCGTGGCGCGGATCGAGGCCCAGCTGACGCGGAGCCCGATCGTGCGTGCAAGCTTCGAGCAGGAGCGCAGCATGCGGGTGCTGAAGCGCCCGCTCCTGAGTCGCGGGCGCCTGACCGCGGTCGCCGGCCGGGGGGTGCTGTGGCAGGTGCGCGAGCCGCATGAGGTGACCGTGCTGGTGACCGCCGAGGCGATCCTCGAGTGGGACGATCAGGGCCCGCCGCGGCGGATGGAGATGGCGGCGAGCCCCGTGTTCGGGGCCCTTGGCGGTGCGCTCCTCGACGTGCTGACCGGCGACCCCGGCCAGCTCGGGACCCTGTTCGAGCTCAAGCCCTTGCCCGCCGAGCCGGGGTGGCGGCTGGCGCTGGCCCCCAAGGACCCGAGCCTCGCGGCCTTGATCAGCGCGATCGAGATCGCCGGCGGCCGGTTCGTCGAGGAGGTCGTGATCCGCGAAGCGGGCGGCGACCGGACGGTGATCACCTTCAGCGATTTCCGCACCGAGCCCGACGTCCTCGAGGCCTCAGAGCGGGCCTATTTTGAGCACTAGGACGACCGCGCTCGGCTGGGCACTGATCGTGCTCGCCCTGCTCGGCTGGCTCGCCTGGCGGCTCGCCGGCGCGCCGGCGGTGAACGCCGATCTCTTGAGCCTGCTGCCCAGCGCCGGGCCGGAACCGGTGGTCGCGGCGGCGGCCGAGCGCTTTCGCGAGCGCTTCGAACGCCGGGTCCTGTTCGTGGTCGCCGCCGCCGACGCCAGGCTTGCCCGCGCGGCCGCCGATCACCTCCTCGAGCGGCTCCAGGCGTCGGGGCGTTTTGCCGAGCTCCGCCTGCGCTACGGTGACGACCCGAAGCGGATCGGCGCGCTCTATTTCCCGCACCGCTTCCAGCTGCTCGCCGAGCGCACCCGCGAGCAGCTGCGCGAGCGCGACTGGAGCGGCTTCGAGCGCGACCTGCTCGCCCGCTACGTCAGCCCCGTCTCGGCGCTGAGCTCGGCGCTGGTGACCCAGGATCCCTTGCTGCTGCTCGCGGGCTTCCTCGGCGAGCGGGCGGCCGCGGCCCAGGGCCGGCTCAAGGTCGAGGACGGCTACCTGACCGCGGTCGCGAACGGCCGGACCTTCGTGCTGCTGAGCGCCGAGCTCGCCGGCTCGCCCTTCTCCTTCAAGCTGCAGGCGCAGGTCGCGCCGCTGATCGCGACCCTGCGCCGCGAGCTGCCGGATCGGTTCCCCGGCTCAAAGCTGCTGGTCGCGGGCGTGCTGCTGCACGCGATCGCCGGCACCGAGCGGGCGCGGACCGAGATCTCGATCGTCGGGCTGGGCTCGCTGGTCGGGATCGTGGCGCTGTTCCTGATCGTGTTCCGCTCCTGGCGTCCGCTCGGCCTGAGTTTGGCCGTGATCGCGATCGGCTGCCTCGCGGGCTTGGCCGCCTGCCTCCTGGTGTTCGGCCAGATCCATCTCCTGACCCTGGTGTTCGGGGCGAGCCTGGTCGGGATCTCGGTCGACTATGCCCTCCACTACTTCTGCGAGGGTTTTCGCCTGGGCGCCGACTGGTCGCCGGAGGCCGCCCTCGGTCACATCTTCGCGGGCATCACGCTCGGCCTGATCACCACCATCATCGGCTTCGCCGGCCTGCTGGTCGCGCCCTTCCCCGGTCTTCGGCAGTTGGCCGTGTTCTCGAGCGCGGGCCTTGCCTTCGCCTACGGCTCGGTGGTCACCTGCTATCCGCTCCTGACCCGGGCGCCGATGCCGCTGCGCGCGCCGCCGCTGCTGCCGCTCCTCGCGCGCTACGCCCGGCTCTGGCGCCGCCGCTGGGGCTGGCCGCAGGTCGTCGGCTGCAGCCTCGTCGCCGCCATCCTCGCGGCCGGCTGCCTGCGGCTCAGGGCCGAGGACGACATCAGGCTGCTGCAATCGCCGGACCCTGCGGTCCTCCGGGAGGACCAAGAGGTCCGGGCGGCGATCGGGCGGGCGCCGGCGAGCCAGTTTTTCCTGGTCGAGGGCCGTGATCAGGGCGAGCTCCTGGCGCGCGAGGAGGCGCTGACGACCGAGCTGCGGGCGCTCGAGCAGGCGGGCGCGCTGGCCGGCCACCGGGCGCTCGCCGACGTCCTGCCCTCGCCCGCCCGCCAGGCCGGGAACCGGGCGTTGCTGGCGTCCTTGATCGAGGACGATCCCGCCCGGCTCCAGCGCCTGGGGGACGCGATCGGCCTCGAGGACGGCGTGTTGCAGTCCTACGCGGCGGCCTTTCGCGAGGCGCAGGGCGAGCCGCCGCTCGGCCTCGATGAATGGCGCGCTGGCCCGCTCGCCGCCGCCTATGCCGATCTCTGGCTCGGCCGGACCGCGCGCGGCCTGGTCGCCGCGGTCAGTCTCGAAGGCGTGCGCGAGGTCCCGGCCCTGCGCGCGCTCGCGCGCCCCGGCCAGGGGGTGCATCTGATCGACCAGGTGGGCGCGCTCTCGGCCCTGTTCGGCGAGCATCGCCGCAGCACCGTGGCCTTGACGCTCGCTGCCTACCTCGCCGTGACCCTGCTGCTCGCGTTCCGCTATGGCCTCAAGGGCGGCCTCGTGGCGATGACGCCGCCGGTGCTCGCCGCGCTCACGACCCTCGGCCTGCTCGGTCTGCTCGGCCAGGCGATCAGCCTGTTCAACATCATGGCGCTGCTCCTGGTGCTCGGGATCGGCGTCGACTACGCTCTGTTCTTCCGCGAGACCGGAGTTGCCAGCGACACCACGATGCTCGCCATCGCGCTCTCGGCGATCACCACGATCCTCGCCTTCGGCCTCCTGGCCTTCTCGGCGACCGCGGCGATCCATGCCTTCGGCCTGACCGTCATGATCGGCATCAGCGTCGCCTTCCTGCTGTCGCCGATGGCCGGCGCCGGGGTCAGGGACAGCCGCCCATGACCGAGGCGTCCTGCGACGTCGCGATCATCGGCGCGGGCCCGGCAGGGCGCGGTCGCGGCGGCGATCCTGGCGCGCAAGGGCTACGACGTGGTCGTGCTCGAGCGCGATCGCTTCCCGCGCTTTGCGATCGGCGAGAGCCTCTTGCCCCAGTGCATGGTTTTCCTGGAAGAAGCAGGCCTGCTCGAGGCCGTGGTCGCGGCCGGCTTCCAGCTCAAGGACGGCGCCGCCTTCCATCGCGACGGCCGCGACTTCGCCTTCGCCTTCGCGGACAAGTCGACCGCCGGCTGGTCCTCGACCTTTCAGGTGCCGCGCGCCCGCTTCGACCAGATCCTGGCCGACGGCGCGGCGCAGGCCGGCGCCGACCTGCGCTTCGGCCACGAGATGGTGAGCGTCGATGTGACCGGCGAGCGAGCGCTGCTCGACTACCGCGACCCGGACGGCGCGTGCCACCGCCTTTGCGCCCGCTTCTGTCTCGACGCCAGCGGCTTCGCCCGCAAGCTCGCCCAATCGCTCGCGTTGGAGCGGGCCTCCGGGTTGCCGATCCGCGATGCGGTGTTCACCCACGTGATCGATCGCATCGATCCACAGCGCTTCGACCGCAACAAGATCCTGATCACCGTCCATCCCCGGCACCATCACGTCTGGTTCTGGTTGATCCCGTTCTCCGACGGCACCAGCTCGCTCGGCGTGGTCGGCGCCAAGGAACACTTCGCCGGCTACCAGGGCGACGAGCGCGCGGTCCTTCGCGCCCATGTCGACGAGGCGGACCGGTTCGGCGGGGTGCTCGATCGCGCCGAGTACCACCTTCCCGGCCGCCGGATCAGCGGTTACGCGAGCGCGGCCTGCCGTTCCCACGGCCGCCACTTCGCGCTGCTCGGCAATGCCGCGGGCTTTCTCGATCCGATCTTCTCGTCGGGCGTTACCATCGCGCTCAAGTCGGCGGCGCTCGCCGCTCAGCTGGTGGATCGCCAGCTGCAGGGCGAGACGGTCGACTGGGAGCGCGGGTTCGCCCTGCCGCTGGCGCGCGGCATCGAGACCTTCCGCCACTTCGTCGCCGCCTGGTACGACGGCCGCCTCCAGGACATCATCTTCGCCCGAAGGACCGAGCCCCGGATTCAGCGGATGATCTGCTCGGTGCTCGCCGGCTACGCCTGGGACGAGACCAATCCCTTCGTCGCTCAGCCGGGCCGGCGGCTCACGGCGCTGGCGGAAATCTGCCGGCGACAGTCATGAGCCGGCGGGCGCTGATGCCGATCCTGCTCGCGATCGCCAGCTGCGCCCAGCTGCCGCCAGCCCCGGAACGGACCGGGCCCCTGCTCGAGCCGCCCCTGTCGCCGGCGAGCCTCGGGCAGGAGCTGGCGCTCAGCGAGGTGGTCACGGGCGACTATGGCGACCGCAGCTACTCGATGCGGGTCGAGCTCGAGGTCACGCCCGAGCGCCTGGTCGTGGTCGGCCTCAGCCATCTCGGGGTGCCGCTCTTCACCCTCGAGCAGACCGCAGCCGGCCTCAAGGTCCAGAGCAACGCCCAAGGCCCGCTGCCGTTCGATCCTGCCTACATGCTGTCCGATCTGCAGCTCGTCCACTGGCCGACCGGCGTGCTCGCGGATGCTCTTGCTGCACGGGGGTTGCGGCTCGAGGACCGGCCGCGCGGCGACCTTCGCCGGGTCGTCGACCGCGACGGGCGGGCCCTGGTCGAGATCGTCTACCCGGCGCCCGGGGCGGTGCCGGCCGTGACCACCCTGCGCCATCTGGACCATCCCTACCGCCTGCGGATCGAGACCATCGCGGAGCCCGCGGCGCGATGACCGGACGCGCTCCGGTCTTCCTCTCGGCGCTCGGCATCGTGAGCGCGCTCGGCCGGGGCAAGGCCGAGGTCGGCGCCAATCTGCTGGCCGGCCGCGCGCCGGGGGTGGTCCGGCGCCACGACCTGCTGGTCGGCGGCCAGGGAGTTCACGTCGGCGAGGTCCAGGGCGCGCTCCCGGTGGTGCCGCGGCACCTCGCGCCCTGGGCCAGTCGCAACACCGCGCTCATGATCGCAGCGCTCGAGGAGATCCGCCCGGAGCTCGACGCAGCGCTCGCCCGCTACGGTCCCGGCCGGATCGCGGTCGTCATGGGCACCAGCACCTCGGGCCTCGCGGAAGGCGAGCGGGCGCTCGAGCACGCCCTCGCGGCCGGCGCGCTGCCGAAGGATTTCGACTTCCGGCAGCAGGAGCTCGGCAGCACCGGCGAGGTCGTGGCGCGCTACCTCGAGCTGCACGGCCCCGCCTACACGGTCTCGACCGCCTGCAGCTCGTCCTCGCACGCGCTCGCGGCGGCGCGCCGGCTGCTGCGCGCCGGCCTCGCCGACGCGGTAGTGGCCGGTGGCGCCGACAGCCTCTGCCGCCTCACCGTCAACGGCTTTTATGCCTTGTCCGCCCTGTCGGCCGGTCGGTGTAATCCTTTCAGCCGCAACCGGGACGGGACTATGATCGGCGAAGGCGCCGCGGTCTTCCTGGTCGAACGGGCGGAGGCGGAGATCGCTCTCTATGGCGTCGGCGCATCTTCGGAGGCTTACAGCATGACCGCGCCGGAGCCGGACGGGCAAGGCATCGAGGCAGCGGTCAGACGAGCGCTCGCCGATGCCGGTCTCGCGGCCGCGGACATCGACTACGTCCAGCTGCACGGCACCGGCACCGAGCAGAACGACGCCGTCGAGAGCAAGGTCGTGCTCAGGCTGTTCGGCGACCGGGTGCCGTGCAGCTCGTCGAAGGCCCAGATCGGCCATACGCTCGGCGCCGCCGGCGCCATGGGCGTCGCGCACTGCTGGCTCGCCGCCGGCGCCGCCAATCGCGAGGGCCTGCTGCCGCCGCATCTCTGGGACGGCGCGGCCGAGGCCGGGCTCCTGGCGACGAGCCTGGTGACGCCGGGCCAGCGCCTCGATCCGGCGGCGCGGCGGATCTTCCTCTCCAACGCCTTCGCCTTCGGCGGCAGCAACGTCTCGCTGGTGGTCGGCCGATGGCGGTGAGCCCGGTGCCGTGGTCGGTCTCCGAGCTGCTGCCGCACAGCGGCCCGATGGCGTTGCTCGACGACGTCCTCGGGGCCGGTCCGGGCTGGGTCAGGGCGGGCGTGCGGATCGCCGAGGACAGCCTGTTCTTCGAGCCCGGCGCCGGCATGCCATGCTGGCTCGGCCTCGAGTACATGGCGCAGACGATCGCCCTCTACAGCGGCCTCCAGGCCAGGCGCGCCGGCCGGCCGGTGCCGATCGGCCTGTTGCTGGGCTCGCGCCGCTATCAGGCGATGACCGACCACTTCCCGCTCGGCAGCTACCTCCGGATTCACGTCCGGGAGGAGTGGTACGATGGCCAGATGGGGGTCTTCGAGTGCAGCATCGAGGAGGACGACCGCTGCCTCGCCCACGCCCGGCTCAACGTCTTTCTACCGCCCGACGCCAAGGCCCTGCTCGAGCGGGTTCCGCCATGAACCAGAGCGTCCTCGTGACCGGCGCCAGCCGCGGCATCGGCCGGCACATCGCAGAGCACCTCGCGGGCGCGGGCTTCGATGTCGCGGTCCACTGCCTTCGCCGGGTCGATGCTGCCGAGGTGGTCCGCGAGGCCGTGCAGGCCCAGGGCGTCGGCGCTCGCGTCCTGCAGTTCGACGTGCGCGACCGGCAGCGGGTGGCGGACGTGCTGGCAGCCGACATGGCGGCGCATGGCGCCTATTACGGCGTGGTCTTGAATGCCGGCATGCATCGGGACGCCGCCTTCCCGGCGATGCAATGGGAGGAGTGGGACAGCGTCATCCGCACCAACCTGGACGGCTTCTACAACGTCCTCCACCCGGTCGTGATGCCCATGGTGAGGGCTCGCCGGGGCGGGCGGATCGTGGTCATGTCGTCGCTCTCGGGGGTCATGGGCAATCGCGGTCAGGTCAACTACAGCGCCGCCAAGGGCGGCCTGATCGCGGCCACAAAAGCCTTGTCGGTCGAGCTCGCCAAGCGGCATATTACCGTCAATTGCGTGGCGCCCGGCCTCATCGAGACCGAGATGATTGCCGATGTCGATGTCGACCAGGTCCTGCCGCTGATCCCGGCCCGCCGTCTCGGGCGGCCGCAGGAGGTCGCGAGCCTGGTCGCGTACCTGTTCTCGCCCGATGCCGGCTATATCACCCGCCAGGTGATATCGGTGAACGGCGGCATGGCCTGATGGGACGGGGCCTGATGGGACGGGGCCTGATGCGCCGGGTCGTGGTCACCGGGATGGCCGGGCTCTCGCCGCTCGGACTGAGCTGGCCCGAGGTCGAGGCCAACCTGCGGGCGCGGGCGAGCAGCGTCCGCTTCATGCCGGCCTGGGATGTCTTCGAAGGCCTCAACACCCGACTCGCCGCGCCGCTGCCGCGCTTCACCCTGCCCGCGGGCTACGACCGCAAGCGGATCCGCAGCATGGGTCGGGTGGCACTGCTGGCGACGCGCTGCAGCGAGCTCGCGATCGAGGCCGCGGGCCTGCTCGGCGACCCGGTGCTGACCGGTGGCCGCACCGGCGTGGCCTACGGCTCCTCGTCGGGCTCGCCGCCGGCGCTCAGCGATCTCGCCGGTCTCCTGGTCAACCGCAGCACCGATACCATCAAGGCCAACACCTACGTCCAGATGATGCCGCACACCACGGCCGCGAACGTCTCGGTGTTCTTCGGCATCACCGGCCGCATGATCCCGACCTCCAGCGCCTGCACCTCCGGCAGCCTGGCGATCGGCGCCGCCTTCGAGGCGATCCGCTACGGCAAGCAGACGGTCATGATCGCGGGCGGGGCGGAGGAGCTGTGCGTCTCCCAGGCGGCGGTGTTCGACGCTCTGTTCGCGACCAGCACGCGCAACGACGCCCCGACCACGACGCCGGGCCCGTTCGATGCCGAGCGCGACGGCATGGTGATCGGCGAGGGCGCCGCCACCTTCGTCCTGGAGGAGCTCGAGCACGCGCTGGCGCGCGGGGCGCCGATCGCTGCCGAGGTGGTCGGCTTCGGCATGAACTGCGACGGCCGGCACGTCACCCAGCCGAGCGCCGACACCATGGCGGTCGCCCTGCAGCTGGCCCTGGCGGACGCCGGTCTGGAGCCGGAGCAGATCGGCTACGTCAATGCCCACGGCACCGCGACCGATCTCGGCGACGTCGCGGAATCCCACGCCACGCTCGACGCCCTGCGGCGCCCGGTGCCGATCAGCTCGCTCAAGAGCTACATGGGCCACACGCTCGGCGCCTGCGGCAGCCTCGAGGCCTGGATGACGATCGAGATGCTGAACTCGGACTGGTTCGCGCCGACCATCAACCTCCGGCACCTCGATCCGCGCTGCGCCGAGCTCGACTACATCGTGGGCGCCGGCCGCAACCTGCAGACCGAGCACGTCATGACCAACAACTTCGCCTTCGGCGGCGTCAACACCTCGCTGATCTTCCGGCGCTGGGCTTGAGCAAACCGGGACCATGACCGGCCTCGCGCAGGTCGAGCTCTGGCTGCTGCCGCGCGCCGAGGACCGGCTGCGGGATCACTGCCGGACCGGGCTCGGCCTGCTGTCCAGGGCGGAGCGCCTGCGGCTCGAGCGCGCCACCAACGCCGCGGTCGCGCGCCGCTTCCTGCTCGGCCGCGTGCTGATGCGGCGCGCGCTCGGAGCGTATCTGGAGGTCGACCCGGCCAGCCTCGTAATCGTCCCGGAACCGCTTGGCAAGGCCCGGCTGGTCGAGCCGGAGAGCCCCGATCTCGTGTTTAACCTCTCGCACAGCCGGAGCGATTGGGCGTTCGCGCTGGCGCAAGGCGACGAACTCGGCATCGACCTCGAGCCGATAGGTCGCGGTGCGTCAATTGCGAGGATCGCCTGCGCCTTCTATTCCGCTCCCGAGCGTGAGCGTCTCAGTCGACAGAGCGATGAGGCGGGAACCGAGGCGTTGCAGCTCTGGACGCTGAAGGAAGCGGTCATCAAGGCGGTCGGAAGGACCGTCTGGGAGGGAATGCGTGACGTCCGGCTCGCCATCGAGCGCGGGCGGATCAGATGGCTTGCCCCGCCGCCAGAGGGCGAGGAGGTTAGCTGGTCCCTAGCACTGGGCCGTCTCCGCGAGGATCACTGGCTTGCCCTCGCGCTGAAGTCATCCGCCGCACGCCCATCAAGCATCGAGATCTCCTGCCATGCTTTGGATGGCAGGTCCAACGGTCAGGTTCCCTTCCGTCTCCACGTGTCTACCAGATCCATTTAAAGTTGATATAGATGTTGGTCGATCCTTTTTTCTAACAGTTGGACCCATTTGTTGTGGTTTCTGTGAATTGACGAACCATCGTACAAAAGATTCTCGCTGTCTTTGTACAATACGCTGTATTCACTTGAAGAATAGTCGATTTCGACTTCTGCCCGATGAGTACGAACGAGAAGCTCAGCCACTATCTTGCCAGGATCATTTTGTCTTGGGGGCAGCTGCGTGAGATGCTCGCGGTCGTCCAGTCGGCAGACGTTGGCGATCAGCCTGTCGTGGGCCGGGTGGCGGGCAGATCGGGCCGTCGCCCGGCGCCGGGTTCGGCGGTCCGCCCGGGTGGAAGCGCTGGAGCTGGTCGCCGGAGACCTGGCTGCGAAACTGGCGCGGCGAGAGGCCGAAATGGCCCCGGATGGTGCGCGAGAGCACCAAGGGCGAGGACAAGCCGCGGGCCGCCGCGATCTCCTGGATCGGCAGATCGCCGAAGAACGGCTGATTGCGCGCCGCCTGCAGCCGGAGCTTCAGGTGGTGGCCCATCGGTGTGTCGTCGAAGCGATCGCGGATCGGCCGCTCGAGCTGACGGAGCGACACGCCCGCGCTGGCGGCGAGCGCGTGGGCGGCGAGCGGGCTCTCGAGTCCATCATCCATTCGAGGTCATCCAAGATCGACTCCGTCGCGGACCGGCGCGGCGATCGACGGCTGCTCTTTCGTCCCGACGGGCGACGCGGCTATAAGGGACGGCGTCGGGAGAGCGGAAAAACCGGGAGAGCCGTCATGGCCGAGGGTCCGTCACGGGCGATCATGCTGTTCGGGACCGAGGAGAAGGTGGTGCCGCGTCGGACGTTGCGCGCGGGGCCGCTGTCGTGCGAGCTCGATGGCGGCAATCTTCGCTATGTCCGGATCGGGGGCAGAGAGGCGATCCGGGCGATCGCGTTCATCGTCCGCGACAAGGACTGGGGCACCTACAATCCGGCGATCGAGGATTTGCGGATCGAGCAGGGCGCGGGCGGCTTCGAGGTCAGCTACGAGGCGATCTGCAAGGATGCCGGGCAGGAGCTCCGCTATCGGGCGCGGATCGAAGGGGCCGGCGACGGCACGCTGTCGTTCGCGGCGACCGGCACCGCGGTCACCGATTTTGTCACCAACCGCACGGGCTTCGTCGTCCTGCATCCGATCGAAGGCGTCGCGGGCGAGCCGGTCGAGGTCCTGCACACCGATGGCCGGACCGAGCGCAGCACCTTCCCCGAGCTGATCGACCCGATGTGCCCGTTCCAGGACATCCGGGCGCTGACCCACGAGGTCCTGCCGGGGGTGCGGGTCAGCTGCAGGATGGAAGGCGATGCCTTCGAGATGGAGGATCATCGCAACTGGAACGATGCTTCCTACAAGACCTATGTCCGGCCGCTGGCCAAGCCCTGGCCCTATACCCTCAAGGCCGGCGAGACGACCGAGCAGTCGGTGGTGCTGACGGTCGCCGGCAGCGTGCCCAAGGTCGCGGCCGCGACCGGGGCGGCGCCGGTCGAACTCGAGATCGGGACGGCGGCCGGGCCCATGCCGGCGCTCGGCCTCAGCCTGCGCCCGGAGCACGCCGAGGCGACGCTCGCGGCCGCCGATCTGATCCGCAGGCTCGGGCCCAGGTTCCTGGTCTGCCCGTTCGATTCGCGGATTGCCGATGGTTATGCCGGGCCGGCGGTGCGCGGGGCATCGACCTTCCCGTTCGATGCGCGGACCGGCGATCCAGGCAAGGTTCTCGCGATGTACCAGGCGATGGCCGAGGCGACCGGGGCCGAGCTGGTGCTCGAGGCGGTGGTCGCCTGCCGCGAGCCGGACGGCAGCCCGTGCCGGCGACGAGGCGACCATGCGCGCCGATCTCGCGAAGATCGCGGCCGCGGTCAGAGCGGCCGGGGTGCGCTTTGCCAAGGTCGCGGTGGCGCCGGCCTCGGATCTCAAATGCACGCTCCCGGGCAGCGTCTGGCCGCCCTGCCCGGAGGCGGAGGCGCTTTATGCGGCGGCGCGCGAGGCGTTCCCCGGTGTGCCGGTCGGCGGCGGCATGTTTTCTTACTTCACCGAGCTCAACCGCAAGCGACCGCCGGCCCAGGCGCTCGACTTCGTGGTCCACACCAGCTGCCCGATCGTGCACGCCTGCGACGACACCACCGCCATGGAGAACCTCGAGGCCCTGCCGCACATCGTCAAGTCGACCCGGAGCTTTGCCGCCGGCAAGCCCTACCGGGCGGGGCCGGCCGCGATCGGCGCCCGCGACAATCCCTACGGCGCGACCGCGACCCCGAACCCGACGGGCGGCCGGGTGGCGCTCGCCGGCATGGACCCGCGCCAGCGCGGCCTGCTCGGCGCCGCCTGGTATCTCGGCTACTTCGCGCACATGGCCCGCGGCGGGCTGGAGGCGGTCTGCCTCGCCGCGCCGGTCGGCGAGTTCGGCGTCGTCTACGCCCGGATGGACTACCCGCAGCCCTGGTTCGACGACCAGGCCAGCCACGGGCAGGCGAGGGTCTATCCGGCCTATCACGTGTTGCGCGGCCTGGCCGAGGGCGCCGGCAAGCCCTGCCTCGAGACCACCCTCTCGAACGGCTCGGCGGTCCAGGCGGTCGCCTGGCGGGCGAACGGCGGGGCCGTGGTCTGGCTCGCCAACCTGACGCCCGAGGTGCAGACCGTGGCGCTCGAAGGCCTGTCCGGCGGGCGCGGTCGGATCGCGGTCCTCGACCAGGCCAGCTTCGTCACCGCGACCGCCGATCCGGAGGCGCTGGCCGGGCTCGCGCGGGACGCCGAGACCGCCCGCCTCGAGCTCGGCGCCTATGCCGTCGCCCGCCTCGAGGTGGCCGGCTGAGCCGGCGACGGGCGCAGTCGTCCGACCGGACCCGCCAAGACGAGGGTGGCGGTTCGGCAGCATTTCGCACTTGCAGCACGCCCAGGACTTGCCGGCGGCAGAGACGAGGATGGCCCGCGACCACAGCGGGCGCAAGCTCCGGTCCTAGTAACCCGCCGCCAATGCTTGTGACCAAATGTCGCGAGAAAGTTGCTCGCTGACCCCGTGATTTTCGCTAGAGTTGCACTAAGCGCGGGTGAGCGCCAGCCGCCGTGCGGGCTGCCGATGGGGTGGTCGGGAGCCGGACCGGGCCGCGGCGGTGTCCCAAGGAAACAGGGGGACCCTCGATGGAAACCAAGGTCATCTGGCTGTTCGTGTTCGTCATCCTGTATTGGGCGTACTGCATCTTCTGGGGCATCAAGGGCGCGCTGTCGGCGCGCACCGCCAGCGATTACTTCATCGCCGGGCGCCGGATCTCGCTCTGGGTGTTCGTCCTGGCGGCGACCGCGACCTCGTTCTCGGGCTGGACCTTCATGGGCCATCCGGGGCTGATCTATCGCGACGGCTTCCAGTATGCCTACGCCTCGTTCTACACGATCACGATCCCGTTCACCGGGGTGCTGTTCCTCAAACGGCAGTGGATCATCGGCAAGCGCTTCGGCTTCATCACGCCGGGCGAGATGCTGTCCTACTACTTCCGCTCCAACTCGATCCGGCTGCTGGTGATCCTGGTCGCCCTGGTGTTCTCGGTGCCCTATCTCGGCGTCCAGCTGCGGGCTTCCGGGTTCCTGTTCAACGTCCTGACCGACGGCATGCTGAGCGTCGAGGTCGGCATGTGGATCCTGTCGGCGGTGGTGTTCATCTACGTCGCCTCGGGCGGGCTGCGGGCGGTGGCTTACGTCGACACCCTGCAGTGCATCCTGTTGGCGGTCGGGATCGCGATCATCGGCCTGATCGCCCTCAACGCCGTCGGCGGTTGGGGGGCGCTCAACCAGGACATCGCGGCGCTGACCCAGGTGCCGGGCGGCAAGACCACGCCCGACGGCTACAGCTCCTACGTCGCGATCCCGGGGGTGATCCAGTTCGTCTCGAGCGGTCCCTCGGCCGAGGGCGGCGCCTGGACCGGGATCATGGTCCTGACCTACATGTTCGCGCTGATGGGCATCCAGTCGGCGCCGGCGTTCTCGATGTGGGCGTTCTCCAACCACAGTCCGGCGCCGTTCGCGCCGCAGCAGGTCTGGGGCTCGTCGTTCGCGATCGGCCTGATCCTGTTCTTCTTCACCGCGATGCAGGGCATCGGCACCCATTTCCTGGGCGGTGATCTCAAGTTCGCGGCCAGCAATCCGGACCAGGTCGCCACGGCGGCCGCGGTCAAGATCCAGGCCAACTTCTTCAAGACCGCCCATCACGACGCCGTCGAGGCGCTCGGGCTGAGCGAGGACCAGCTGCGGCCGTTGGCCGGCGCTGCCCTGACCGAGCTCGGCAAGACCAAGGAAGTCCCGACCATCGCCCAGATGGCCGATGCCGGCGACCCGACCGCCCAGGCGCTGGTCGCGAAACAGCCGGACCTCGGCGCGGCGCCGGCGCTGGGCGATATGATGGAGCAGGCGGGCAAGCAGGGCATGCTGGTGCCGCAGCTGATCAATCTGATGGCCGACGCGGCGCCGTGGATGGTCGGCCTGTTGTCGGTCTGTGCGCTCGCCGCCATGCAGTCGACCGGTGCGGCGTATATGTCGACCGCGGGCGGCATGCTGACCCGCGATCTGGTCCGCCACTTCCTGATGCCGAACATCGACCACCGGATGCAGAAGCTGTTCGGGCGGATCGGGGTCGGCGTGATCGTGCTGTTGGCGCTGGTGGTCGCCACCACCTCGACCGACGCGCTGGTGCTGCTCGGCGGCCTCGCGGTCGCTTACGGCTTCCAGATGTGGCCGGCCCTGATCGCGGTCTGCTACTGGCCGTGGCTGACCCGCCAGGGCGTGGTGCTCGGGCTGATCGCCGGCCTGATCGCGGTCACCCTCACCGACGGGCCGTCGAGCTTCGGCATCGAGGCCTGGGGTCGCTGGCCCTGGACCATCCACTCGGCGGGCTGGGGCATCTTCTTCAACTTCCTGGTCGCGATCGTCGTCTCGGCGATCACCCGGGACGACCTCGACCGCAAGATGGAGTTTCACAACTTCCTGGCTCAGCACGCCTCGCTGCCGCCCGAGAAGCGGCGCCTGGTCCCGACCGCCTGGATCGTCACCATCGCCTGGTTCTTCTTCGCCATCGGCCCGGGCGCGGTGATCGGCAACTGGGTGTTCGGCGATCCGACCGATGCCGCCAGCTGGACCTTCCACATGCCGTCGATCTGGGCCTGGCAGATCCTGTTCTGGGTGCTCGGCGTCATCATGATGTATTTCCTCGCCTACACCATGCAGATGTCGACCGTGCCCGAGACCGAGGTCGAATCGCTGGCCGAGGACATCGCCGAGATCGAGCGGGCCGCGATCTGAGGCGGGCCGGACCGCTCACCGTGGGGGAGGGGCTTCGGCCCCTCCCGTCATTTTTCGCGGACGGCGGCATTTGCCCGACCCGCCCAGCGCGCTAAGCTTGCGATCGGACGCGGCTGCCCGGATCTGCCGATGTCGCCTTGGACCTACTACTGGCTGTCGGTCGCGGCGCTCGCGGCGCTGCTGTTCTGGCCGGCCTCGAGGATGATCTGGGTGCTGAGCGTGCGCCGCCTCGAGCGCAAGCGAGGCCAGCCGGTGACCGAGGTCGAGCGCGCCGGCCAGCGCAACCGGGCGCGCTTCATCGCGATCATCGTCTGTACGGTGTTCTCGGTGCTGTTCAACTACCAGATTTTGGATATGGCAAGCTATCGGGCAGTCCATGACGCGGCCGATGGCTGAGCGGCCCGCCCATGGCCGGCAAGGCGATGACCGGCTGACCCGCACGCTCAAGGCGGTCGCGGTCGCGATGGCCGTGCTGTTCATCGGCTGGGCGGTGTACGACAAGTTCTTCGCCGCGGTGGCGCCCGGCGACATGGCCTATTTCGCCGGCAACCGGGCCTTCGAGGACGGCGAGTACGCCCGCGCCGAGGCCGACTATCGGCAGGCGCTGGCGGAGGCGCCGGAGCACCTGTTCGCGCTTCGGGGCCTCGCCCGGAGCCTGCACGAGCAGGGCCGCTCCGACGAGGCGCTCGCGGCCTACGACGAAGCGATCGCGCGCGCCCCGAAGTTCGGCGCGACCTATGCCAATCGCGGCATCCTGCTCGACACCATCGGCCGGCACGAGGAGGCGCTGGCCGACTACACGCGCGCGCTCAAGCTCGATCCCAAGCTCGCCGAAGGGCCGCACTGGCTGACCCGCTTCCTGCGCAACCAGCCGCAACCGCCGCCGACCATCGCCGACCGCGCCGCCTATCTGCGCGCCGAGCTCGCCAAGCCCGAAGCCGAGCGCGTGCTGCGCAAGCCCGAGCTCGACGCCAAGCAGCGCCCGTACCAGCAATGACCGAGACAACCCGGTAGGGCCAGCTCGGTGAGCGACGCGACCGACTCGAGATCGCCTGCCGTCGGGCGAGGGACGCGAGCCGGCGACAAGGTTCTCGGCCGGCTGTGGGCCGGTGAGCTGCCGCTGGCGACGGCGTTCTGGTGGTATGGGGTGGTCTGGGGGAGCGCGCTCAACCTCGCGGCGACGCTGCTCGCCCTGGCCCTGTTGGCGGCCGACCTGTCTGCGGCGCTGGCGGTGGTGCTCGCCGTTCTGCCGATCCCTTACAACCTGGTCGTGCTGGTCGCGATCTGGCGGAGTGCCAGCGCCTATGAGGGGCCGCGGCTGTTGGCCGACCTCGCCCGCATCCTCAGCCTGATCTGGGCGTTCGTCGCCTCGGCGACCTGAGGGCGGTTCGGGGGCTCGCGCTCGCGGCCCGGCTGGGCTAGGGGAGGGGGGGGCGCAGGAACACCGGGAGGCAGCTGGACATGAACGGGGCGGAGAGCCTGATCAGGACGTTGCTCGCAGGCGGCATCGAGGTCTGCTTCGCCAATCCCGGCACCTCCGAGATGCATCTGCTCGCAGCACTCGATCAGGTGCCCGGCATCCGCTCGGTGCTCGGCCTGTTCGAGGGCGTGGTGACCGGGGCCGCCGACGGCTATGGGCGCATGGCCGGCCAGCCCGCGATCACGCTGTTGCACCTCGGCCCGGGGCTCGCCAACGGGCTCGCCAACCTGCACAACGCCAGGCGGGCGCGCTCGCCGGTGGTCAACATCGTCGGCGAGCACGCGCTCCATCATCAGGGCCTGGCCTCGCCGCTCGAGACCGACCTCGAGGCGGTCGCGCGGCCGTTCTCCGACTGGGTGCGGACCGCCCGGACGCCTGCCGAGGTCGGCCGGGCGGCGGCCGATGCGATCGCCGCCGCGCGCACCGCGCCCGGGCGGATCGCGACCCTGATCCTGCCCGGCGACGCGGCCTGGAACCCGGGCGGCGAGCCGGTCCTGGCACCGCGGCCGGTGCCGGCGCCGGCGGCGGTGCCGGCGGCCCGGATCGAGGCGATCGCGACCCTGCTGCGCTCGGGCCCGCGCTGCCTGCTGTTCATGACCGGCGCCGCGCTCGGCGAGGCGGGGCTTAAGGCGGCCGGCCGGATCGCCGCCGAGACCGGTGCGCGGCCGCTCGCGCAGATGAGCAACGCCCGTCTGGAGCGCGGCGCCGGCCGGGTGCCGGTCGACCGGCTGCGCTATCCGGTCGATCAGGCGCTCGAGCAACTCGCGGGGATCGAGCACGTGATCCTGGTCGGGACGCGCGAGCCCACGGCCTTCTTCGCCTACCCGGGCAAGCCGAGCCGGCTCGCCCCGGAAGGGGCGGCGATCCATCGCCTGGCCGGGCCGGAGGACGATCTGGTGGGCGCGCTCGAGGAGCTGGCCGACCGGGTCGGCGCGCCCCGTCAGGCGGCGCCGGTCGCGGGCTTCGAGCCGCCGGCGCGGCCGGCCGGCGCGCTGACCGGCGACAAGATCGCGCTCGCCCTCGCCGCGCTCATGCCCGAGGACGCGATCGTCGCCGACGAATCGGTCTCGGTCGGGCGCAATTTCTTCGCGCTCACCCGGAGCGCCCGGCCGCACAGCTGGCTGCAGGTGACCGGCGGCGCGATCGGCTGCGGCCTGCCGCTCGCGACCGGGGCGGCGATCGCCTGCCCGGACCGCCGGGTGATCTCGCTCGAGGCCGACGGCAGCGCCATGTACACGCTCCAGGCGCTCTGGACCCAGGCGCGCGAGGGCCTGGACGTGACCACGGTGATCCTCTCGAACCGCAGCTACGCGATCCTGCAGGGCGAGATGCGCAACGTCGGGGTCGAGCACCCGGGTCCGACCGGCCGCGACATGATGGAGCTCGATCGCCCGGCTCTCGACTGGCCGGCGCTGGCGCGCGGCCTGGGGGTCGAGGCGGCGACCACCGACGATGCCGCCGAGCTCGGCCGCCTGCTCGAGCGCGCGCTCAGGGCCCCCGGCCCGTTCCTGATCGAGGCCCGCCTCTAGGTCAGAGGCTGCCCGCGGCGTGCGTGCTCACGCGCGCCCGCGATCACGGGCTGCATGCGCTGGTCGTAGTTCGGCAAGTGCTTGATGATGCACGCCGCCAGCTCGAGGATCCGCCGCGCCTCAAGGTCGGGATCGAGACGCTGCCAGCACCAACGATGCCTGGCCGACACCGCGGCGGCGGCTTGCAAGGCGCCGACCCAGACGGTCGCCGAGAAGGCGGCGGAGTCTTTCATGCCTGAACCTCAAGTTAAACCGAAGCAGGATGTATAATTCGAAAGATTTAGGAATAATCGCCCACCATTATACATTGCGTACCGCAAAGGGGAGATGTAGGATGAGCCATCAAGGAAAGGTCGTCTTCGTGGACGGTCCGGAGAACCAACCAGAGGATGGGCCGGGCGTGGAATTCCGCCTCACTTATCGAGGGCCGTTGCTGTCTGCCAAGGCCGATCCTTTGCCAGGTCGGATGGATAAACGGCGCGATCATAAGCATGAACTGCGTCGGGCATTCAATCCGCAACTCAAACGGTTATGGGAAGTTACGCCATTTCTCGATACCGGCCAGCGTAGCGGAGCCGGCGCCGTCCTTGACACTCGCGAAGTTAAGGCCGGGAGACTTATGACAAGGGAAGCGTTGGCATCAGGTATAATATGTTCGGTTTCAATTTCGTTCCTCTTGTCCGAGAGGATTTAAACTTGCTGTGCGGATTGGATATTCTGTTCTTGCGACCGGGACGCCCTAGCGTAATTGATGCTGGAGATCTCGACAATCGAATCAAAACATTGATTGACGGACTTCGGATTCCTGTAGGCAGCGAAGAGTATAATCTTCGCAGTCCGACACTGGATGAAAATCCTCTCTACTGTTTGCTGGAGGATGACAAGTTAGTTACGAAGTTGGCGGTAGAGACTGATCACCTACTCGTTCCGGCATCTGTTAATGATGTTCACCTAGTAATTACGGTACGATTGCGGCCGTATGATGTTCACTTCGGCAACATGGCGTTTGGCTGAAGACCGTGTTTGCTTTGGAGGCACGATCTTGCGAAACGCGCGCTCAAACGCTTCACCGGTCTCGTCAGTTTCGAGAGGGCGAACGGCTTCCTTGAAGCGCTCGATCTGCGGATTCACGGTTTCTTCGCGGTCTTTACCTTCGACCGCCGGGCGGCCAGCTTTGGGCTTTCGAGCCATGCGGAACCCTCACTGATGAGTCGTTCGATAGGTAAGGAGCTTACCAACGATACCAAGGAGCGCGTGCTCGGCGCGCTCCTGATCGCCGACGCCGAGCCGGACGCGGTTGCTGTACCGAAAATCGAACTCGGCAAGGTAGCGGTGAAGGTGCTTCTCGCCGCAGTGCTGGTAGATACCCTTCATCCCGCGCTTGAAGATGGAGAAGAAACCCTCAACCGAGTTGGTGTGCACGTCGCCGCGGACGTACTCGCCAGCAGAGTGCTTGATCCGCTCGTGCGCCGCAGCATGGGCGGCCACGTCGCGGTAGATCCCGCTTTCATCAGTATGAACCCGAGCCTCGCGGGCGATATTGCGGCCGACGATCTGGTTGACGGTCGGCTTATCGGCGTTCTCGACGTGGAACGAACGGACCGCGCCACCGCGCTCAACCAACGAGATGATGGCACGCTTGTTCGCCGGCCCCGAGCGCCCGGCCTTGGTCGGCTCGGTATAGCGCTTTTCTTCGGGCCGCGCGGAACGGCCTGTTTCCACAGGTAGGTTTCGTCGGCCTCGACGATGCCCCCCATGGGCGCCAGGTTGCCGGACCGCATCGCTTCGCGGATGCGATGGCTCATGAACCAGGCGGTTTTGAGGGTGACGCCAAGGGTCCGGTGCAGCTGGTTGGAACTCATGCCTTTCTTGGACCAGCACAGCAGGTAGATCGCCTGCAACCAGATGTGCATCTTGATGTGGCTGGCCTCGAAGACGGTGCCGACCTTGACGCTGAACGGCTTGGAGCAGGCATAGCACTTGTAGACGCCGATCCTGGTGCTCTTGCCGTTGAGCTTCTTGATCCGGTCGAAGCCACCGCAATGCGGGCAGATCGGGCCATCGGGCCAGACCCGCGCCTCAACCCAGGCGTAGGCGTCGGCCTCGTTGGCGAAGTGGGGGGCATTCAGGACGGACATGGCTCGGATCTCCCTGACGCTCCTTATGTAGGCGCTACCGAACGGTACGTCAAGTATAATATTAGGAATAATAGCCTATTCCGGCTGCGCCTCATGGGCTGGCGCGCGCTCGCCCGACCCGGCCTCGATCAGTCGGTCCGATGGTAGCGCAGGATCGTCGCGATGTTCTCGTAGGACAAGGCGTGTTTCGGGTCGACCTCGATCGACTTCCGATAGTCGGCCAAGGCGGCGCGGTACTGACCTTGCTTCTGTCTGATGTAGCCGAGATTGTACCATGACCAGAAGAAGGTGGGGTTGGCGGCGATCGCGGCCCGGTAGTGTTGGATGGCGTGGGCGTAGTCGCCATGCTTCTGAAGGATGTAGCCGAGATTGTAATGGGCGAAGGCATGCCGGGGCGCGAACCGGAGGGTCATCAGATACTTGGCGCGCGCGCCCTGCTCGTCGCCCTGCTGCTGCAACAGATAACCCCAGTCGTACCAGGTCGAGGCGTGCTGCGGGTTGGCCTCGGCGGCCATGCGGTAGGCCTCGGTCGCCTGCGCGATCTCGCCCTTCTCCTGCAGCCGATGGGCGAGATCGTAGAGCGGATCGTCGTCCTTGGGCGCCGGTTCGGTCAACGCGCCGGTCCGGACGGCAAGCGCCGCGAACTTGCCGTCGACGGCGAGGCTCTCGAGGGTGTCCTCGATCCGGGGCGGCCGCGGCGCGACCGCGGCGCTCAGCTGGGCGAGGCTGGCGGGCGCCGGGGCGGGATCGCCCGGCGGCCCGGCCTTGCTGGCGCTCGCCGCGTCGACCGCCGCCGCCACCGGTCCGGGCGGCGCCGGATC
This sequence comes from uncultured Alphaproteobacteria bacterium, assembly GCA_963730195.1. Lineage (GTDB taxonomy): Bacteria > Pseudomonadota > Alphaproteobacteria > Geminicoccales > Geminicoccaceae > DATAOG01. Next base: position 64,762 of record CAVSRN010000076.1, on the reverse strand, counting down.
GCTCGATGGCCCGGGCGTCGCGGGGACCGGCGGGTCGACGACCGCCGCCGGCGGTCCGGGCGGGGCGGCATGAACTCGGCGGTTCGGGCGTCTCGCGACGTGGATGGCCGACCTCGACTGACGAGCTTGGTGGCTGGCTCGCGGCCAGCAGCGGGCGCGGCGGGCTCGGGTCGCGGGGGCCGGCCGCGGGCCGGTAGCGATCGGTCGTGGGCGGCGCCCGGACCAGGCCGCCGGCCTCGGCCGGCGGCCCGACCGGGCCGGCCCGATCCTGGCCACCGGTCGGGTCGAACAGAGCGATCAACGCCAGGGCGGCGGCGCTCGCGGCGCCGATCAGCAGGGCCGAGCGGCGGAGCTGCGAGCCGGCGCAGCCCGCGTTCGATCACCATGAGCGACGCGCGGCCCCCGGCGACCGGCCGGGCACCGCCGGCCGCGGCCAGGCCCGCCGGTGGCCGGGTCTGGACATCGTCCCCGGGGGCGGCATCCCAGGGCACCGGCGCCGGCCCGAGCGCGCCGCCGGCGGACTGGAGCGCGGCCACGAAGCGGGCATAGCGCGGCGGCCGCGCGGCCCGGCTCAGGGGTTGCTGCCGATCGCCGCGGCCGGCAACCGGGGGGCCGGCCGGCGCGCTCGCGGTCGGCGCGCTCGCGGCCGATGGGGCCAGCCCTGAGCTGGCCGGAGGTGGCAGGCGGACGAAGCAGGGTCGGATCGAGGTGCAGGCGGGCGAGGACAGCGTCGCCGGGCGGGGCGGCCAGGGCCGAAAGACCGGGGCCGGGAGCCTGGTCCCCGCGTCGTCGGCTCGATCGCGATCCACGGTCATGGCCTCGAGCTCCGGGCAAGTGATCGCCGACCCTTCGGCAACGGGCGATCACTTGAGCCGTGGTTGTTCTAGCCCTCGCAACATTCGCTCAACAATTTTTCGAAAATTAGCAAGAGAACAGAAAAAATCAAGCCGGACAGCGCTATTCAGGGTTGTCGGCAGGGCAAAGGCGTAGATACGGTAGGTTTGGCGCCGATGAACTACATGATATGGGGCTAAGCCGGCGTTCGAGCCCGGCGTGGAGCCTCGGTGCCCGGCCGCAGTCGGTGCCGGCCCGAACCCGGTCACAAGCTCAGCTGAAGGATGTCGACCAACAGAACTCGCAGACAGAACACGAGCGCAATACAGCCGAACAGGGTGCGCACCAGATCGCGCTCGCCGTCCGGATTGCGATAGGTGATGCCGTGATAGGCGATCGCGCCCGTGACCAGGACGAAGATCCAGTTGACCAGGCTTTCCACGCGCCCCGGCTTTCGATGGCCCTCGGATCAATAGCAGGGCGGGAGATAGCAGGCCTGATACCAGGGGGCCAGCTGCGCGACGGTCGCAGCACCGGTGAGCAGCGTGCCGAAGATCACCGTGAGCCAGAGACAGTAGCGCAGGCCCCGGTTGTACATGTCCATCGACAAGGGCTTCGGCAGGACCCCGAAGCTCTTCGGATCGAGGTCATCGGCCTCGGCGCGGGCGATCACCTCGCGCGCCAGCTGGCGCACCCAGAGCGGCACCCGGCCATGGAACATGTAGGGCAGATAGAGGCGCTCGAGCTCGGGCTCGCCGACCCTGGTCCCGTACCAGCGCCGATGCGCGATCCGAAAGAACTCGAACTCGGTGACCTCCAGCAACGCCGCGGCCTCGAGCACGTCGGCGACGTCCGCCGACATCTTCTTCTCGTCGAAAAACAGCCGCCGCTTCCGCATCCCGGTCTCATGCTCCGGCGGTCAGGATAGCCGCTCCCGCCGCCGCCCGCCACCGCCGATGACCTCGTAATCAGTCCAGGTCCAAAAGCGCGGCCAGCTCGCGCCATTCGCGCCCGCTGAGGCCGCTGTCCGCCGGCTCGACCGGCTCGCCCCTCAGCCGCCGGCGGACGACCGCGAGCGCCTTGGCCGACAGCGCCCTGCCCTCGAGCCGGTAGTCGACGAAGGCGGCATGGGTCAGCGGCACCCAGCGGCGGACGATGTTCAGGATCACGTCGGCATAGGCGCGGATCTCGTACTGAGCATGAGGATCTGCACGTAAGCTTATGAAATGCAGGAGATTGTGGAGATCAGTCTTCCAGTACCATTCGGTATAGGTGTTGAGCGGCAGGACCATGCGCGCGAGCTCGCGCGCGAGGCCGTCGCGGCCGGGCTCGATCGGCTCGCCGGCCTCGTCCAGGTTGAGCAGGCCGAGGTAGCGCTCATACGCGCTCTCGGCGTTGCGCGCGAGCGTGCGCCGCACCTGCTCGGCCTCGGCGCCCTCGAGCACGGCGCCCCGGCCTTGCCGGTTGCCGGTCGACTGGACCGCGAGCTGCTCGGCCGCGGGCAGGTAGAACTCGTCCTGCATGACCGAATAGCGCGCCGAGTACTCGTTGACGTTGGCGGTCCGGTGCCGGATCCACTGGCGGGCGACGACGATCGGCAGCTTGACGTGCAGCTTGAGCTCGCACATCTCGAACGGGCTGGTGTGGCGCATGCGCATCAGATAGTTGATCAGGCCACGGTCGTCGCTCACCTTCCTGGTGCCGCGGCCATAGGAGACGCGCGCCGCCTGCACGATCGCGCCGTCGTCGCCCATGTAGTCGATCACCCGCATGAAGCCGTGGTCGAGCACCGCCAGCGGCTGGTACAGGATCTCCTCGAGCGCCGGCACCACCGCGCGCCGGGTCGGGGCCGCCTGGGCGCGCAGCGCCTCGATTTCCTGCTCCTGCTCGGTGGCCATCGGCATGGCGGCGTCCTCCCTCGTGCGCCCGCGATCCTAGCGGCTCGCCCCGGCCCGGTCGACCGCGAACGCGGTCACCGGGAGCATCGAAGCGGCTTGCCCCGCCCCGGGGCGAGCATTCGGTGCCGATGACCTACCGGCTGGACGCGAGCTCGACACCACCCGCGGCGACTCCGTGGTCGCCTTCGCCCCGCCGGACCGTCCGCGGGAGTAGGTGGAAGGCGAGCGAGACCCCCGGGGGCATGCCCTCTTCAAACGCGACGGCGGAATGCCTATATTGGGAGCGTCGGCGAAGGTCGACTATGGCGATAAACGCCGTTCGGAATAAGCGTAGCGGACCCGGGGGCAGTACCCGGCGCCTCCACCACCTTCCCCGGTTGGGGTGACCTAGGGGGGCGAAACAGGCTCGACGCGCGTGGTAAAGGGATGGTTTTCGCCCGGCATGGTACCGCCGTTATCGGGCCAAGCTTAGAGATGCCAACGACAACCGTATGGCTCTCGCTGCCTAGACATAGGTAAGCGCGGCTCGGGGGGCGCCGGGCAACAGAAGCCCCCCACTTGCCATGCGGTCGCGGGCTCCGCCCCGATCGAGCCGAGGTCCGCCGATCGAGCACGTCAGCATGCCCGCACCCGAACTCGACTACGGCCGGCTCGTGGAACACGCCCTGCGACAGGTCGTGCACGACGCGCTGACCGTGGCCGCCGAGCACGGCTTGCCCGGCCGCCATCATTTCTACATCACCTTCCGCACCGACCATCCGGGCGTGGTGGTCGGCGACGGCCTGCGCGCCCGCTACCCGAGCGAGATGACGATCGTGCTTCAGCACGAGTACTGGGGCCTCGAGGTCGGGCCGGATGGTTTCGCGGTCACCCTCAGCTTCAACGGCGCGGCGCAACGGCTCGTAATCCCGTTCGCGGCGGTCCGGGTGTTCGCGGACCCGAGCGTCGAGTTCGGCCTCCAGTTCACGGTCGCCGAGGGGCTGGCCGACGACCAGCCCGCCGACGGGCCGCCCAAGGTGCTGCCGGCGACGGTCGCGGAGCTGCCCGAGGCGCCAGCGGCGCCGCCGGATCAGGCCGCGAGCGAATTGGGCAGCGCCGAGGTCGTCACGCTGGATCGCTTTCGCAAAAAGTAGACACGCGGCCGGGCCGCCCGCGCTCGGCGATTGACAGGGTCCGGGCTCCGGGCCTTGATGGAAGGAGGGCGTTTTTCAACTATAGGTGTAGCCATGTCCGGCGACAAGCGAATGCGCGTTGAGACCGACACCTTCGGTCCGATCGAGGTGCCGGCCGATCGCTATTGGGGCGCCCAGACCCAACGCAGCCTGCAGAACTTCCGGATCGGCACCGAGACCATGCCGGCGCCCCTGATCAGCGCGCTCGGGCTGGTCAAGCAGGCTGCGGCCAGGGTCAACCGCGAGCAGGGCCGGCTCGAGCCGCGCCTCGCCGAGGCGATCACCCGCGCCGCCCAGGAGGTGGTCGACGGCAAGCTCGCCCTGCACTTCCCGCTGGTGGTCTGGCAGACCGGCTCGGGCACCCAGAGCAACATGAACGCCAACGAGGTGATCGCGAACCGGGCCAACGAGATCCTGGGCGCGCCGCTCGGCGGCAAGTCGCCGGTGCACCCCAACGATCACGTCAACCAGAGCCAGTCCTCGAACGACACCTTTCCGACCGCGATGCACATCGCCGCCGTGCAGCAGGTCCACCAGCAGCTGCTGCCGGCGCTCGAGCACCTGCTCGCCGGCCTCCAGTCCAAGGCCGCCGCCTTCAAGGATCTGGTCAAGATCGGCCGCACCCATCTCCAGGACGCGACGCCTTTGACCCTCGGCCAGGAGTTCTCGGGCTATGTCCAGCAGGTCGCCTTCGGCATCGCAAGGGTTCGGCAGACCCAGCCGCGGCTCTGCCAGCTCGCCCAGGGCGGCACCGCGGTCGGCACCGGCCTGAACGCCGCACCCGGCTTCGCCGAGCGCTTCGCCGAGGAGGTCGCGGGGCTGACCGGCCTGCCGTTCACGAGCGCCGACAACAAGTTCGAGGCGCTGGCCGCGCACGACGCCCTGGTCGAGCTGTCGGGTGCCTTGAACGTGGTCGCGGTCAGCCTGACCAAGATCGCGGGCGACATCCGCCTGCTCGGCTCCGGCCCGCGCTGCGGCTTCGGCGAGCTCCGCCTGCCCGAGAACGAGCCCGGCTCCTCGATCATGCCGGGCAAGGTCAACCCGACCCAGTGCGAGGCGCTGACCATGGTCTGCACCCAGGTCATGGGCAACCAGGTGACGGTCACCATCGCCGGCGCCAACGGCCATTTCGAGCTCAACGTCTACAAGCCGGTGATCATCTACAACGTGCTGCAGTCGATCCGCCTGCTCGCCGACGGCGCGCGCAGCTTCACCGACAAATGCGTGACCGGCATCGAGGCCGATCGCGAGCGGATCGACGAGCTGCTGCACCGCTCGCTGATGCTGGTGACCGCGCTCAACCCGAAGATCGGCTACGACAACGCCGCCAAGGTCGCCAAGAAGGCCTACGCCGAGGGCACCTCGCTCAAGGAGGCGGCGCTTGCCCTCGAGCTCCTGACCGCCGAGGAGTTCGACCAGCTGGTCCGGCCGGAGCAGATGCTCGGCCCGGCCTGACCGGCCGCCTCAGGTCAGGGGGCCTGCTCGGGCCGCAGCGGCGGTGGCGGCGCGAGCAGGCGCAGCTGCGGGCGATCGAGCGGCCCGACCAGCTTGAGCCCGACCGGGGCGGTCGGCGAGCCATCCTTGGCGTCCACCCGGAAGGTCAGATCGGCCGCCCAGAGCAGCAGGTCGACCGAGCCCTCGAGCCGCACCGGCCGGTCGCCGAGCGTGAGCTCGACCGACTTCGCGGTCGCGATCCCGCGTTTGAGCGCGAAGCTGCCGCTCAGGTCCGGCACGACCACGGCGGGTGCGGCCCTGGTGGCGGTGTCGTCGGCGGGCGGCGCCTCCGATCCCGGCGCGGCCGCCAGCGTGGCGAGATCGGCGCCGACCAGGCGACCGTCGTGGAGCCCGACCTTGACGTCGCCGATCAGGCCGCGGACCAGGTCGCGCAGATTGGCGCCGGTGGTGGTCGCCTCGACGTAGAGATCGGCCTTGCCCTCGACCACCGGCGGCAGGCCGAGCCAGTCGGCCAGCGCCCCGGCGTCGACCCGTTTCAGATCGAGCGCGAGCGCCATGAAGGGCAAGACGCGCGCGCCGTCGAGCGAGACCTGGACCTCGGCCTGACCGTCCCAGAGCGCCGTCGACAGGCGATCGACCATCAACCGGCCCTGCTCGAGCCGGGCCTGGAGCTCGATCCCCGGGCCGGCGAGACCGCCCTTGGCGGACGCCTCGACCTCGGCATCGACGGCGCCGAGCCAGCCGAAGGCGAGCGGCCGGGTCGACCAGTCGCCGCCGCGCGCGCCCTGGGTCACGATCGGGTCGAACCGGAGCCCGGTCAGGGCCGCCAGGCTGGCGAGGCCGTCGGCGCTCGGCTCGCCGGCGCTGAGCCGGATCACGACCTTGGGCCGCGGCGTGCCGCGCTGCCAGTCGACCTCTCCGGTCAGGCTCATGGGCCCGAGGCGCGCGGTGCCGGCCACGGCGGTCTGGCCGGCGAGATCGCCGGTCACCTTGACGCTCAGGTCGAACGGCGCCGGCCCGGCCGTCGCGGGCGCGACCAGGATCCCCATCTGATCGAGCAGCTGCCGGTAGTCGGGATCGCTGCCGTCGACCGCGAGCGCGTAGGTCGGTGGCCCGGCCGGCGGCAATTTGACCTGGCCCTTGAGCGCGAGGCGGGCATCGTCGTGGTCCAGCTCGAGCGCCAGGTCGAAGGCGTCCAGGTCGCCCTTGGCGGTGCCGCTCACGGTCACCGGGGTGAGCCGGGCGAGCATCAGGGGCGGCGTCAGGCCGAGCCCCCTGAGCAGCTGGAGCGGCCGGGCGGTCTGCACCGCCCCCGCCAGATCGAAGGTCCGGTGCGCGAGGTCGAGCGCGCCGGTCAGCTTGGCGTTGGTGCCGGCGGAATCATGCAGCGACAGGTCGCTGAGGGTCAGCTGGCCGGCGACCGAGCGGCCGTCGAGGGTGATGTCCTGGAAGCGGAGACCCAGCCAGGTCAGGCGCTCGATCCGGGCCTCGAGGGCGAGATCGAGGCCGGCGAACAGCTGCAGCCCATGCTCGACCAACCGGGCCGGATGGCCGTTGGGCAGATAGGCGTCCAGGTCCAGCCGGTCGAGGGTGAGCGCGCCCGCGATCTGCGGCCGGCCGCCCAGGCTCAGCGCCAGCGAGCCGGACAGGCGCGACGCGTCGACCCGGAGCTCGGCCTCGGTGAAGCGCACCGTGCTGCCGTCGAGCGCCAGCCGGCTGTCCAGGCTCAGGGTGCGCAGCCGGCCGGCGGCGACCCGGGCCGGCCCGAAACCCGGCCCCAGGCCCGACCAGACGAGCAGGCCGCCGAGGTCGTCGGACACGACCGTCAGGTTGCCCTCGAGCAGGGCGTCGGGACCCTGCCCGGCGAGCGCGCCGGTGAAGTCGACGCTGGTCTGGCCGGGCAGGGTCGCGCGCGCCTGCTCGACGGTCATCTGGCCGCCGCCGGTCAGCGCCAGCGTGGTGCGCAGCCGCCGGATGGTGCCGCCCCGCCAGTCGAGCGCCTCGACCGAGAGGTCGATCCGCCCCTTGAGCGCCGCCAGCGCCGCCAGCGGCGCGAGGCCGGCGGCGTCCTGCGGCCATCCGTCGGCGATCGCGAGCCGGGGCAGGGCGAGCTCGAGATCGAACTCCGGTCGCGGCCCGCCGAGCCCGAGCCGCAGACTGCCCTCGGCCTCGGTGCCGGCGAGCGCCACGCGCAGCCGATCGAGTTGGGCCGCGTGGTTCACGAGGTCGACGTGGCCGGCCAGGCGGAACGGGGCCGCGAGCCAGCCCGGCAGCGCCGGCAGCCCGCCGCCGCCGAACGCGCGGCCGAGCGCGTCGAGCCCGGCCTCGGCATTGCTCCCGGTCAGGGACAAATCGCCGCGCAGGCGCGGGGCCGCCAGATCCGACCAGGTCAGGCCGCGGAAGCTGAGAATGGTCGGATCGCTGCCGGCCTCGGGCGCGGTCACCACCAGCTGCAGCGTGCTCCAGCTGTCCGGGTGGACCTGGCCGAGCCGGCCGGTGACCCCGAACGTCTGCGCCGCGATCACGAACTCGCCATCCAGCGTGTAGGGTCCGTTCGGCCCCGCCGACCCGACCTCGAAGTTGATCGCCTCGATCGCGTGCTCGGCGGCGTGATCGCCGTTGCCCACGAGCGCCCGGCCGTCGACCACGGTGAGCCGGCTCGGGCCGTTGGTGCCGAGCGGCAGCAACAGGCCGCCGCCGGCGAGCAGCAGGGCGCTCGTCCGGGTGGCGTGCGGCGCCTCGATCCGGAGCACCGGCCGGACCAGCCGCACCGAGTTGACCTCGAGCTGGCCGCGCAGCAGCGGCAGCGGCTTCAGGCGCAGATCGAGCCGGTCGACCGCGAGCGAGCGCCCGGCCGGGGCATCCGACGGGCTCGACAAGGTCGCCCGCCCCAGGGTCAGGATCGGCCGGGGCAGGAGCTCGAGGTCGATCCGGCCGGCGATCGCGACCGTCTGACCGGTGATCGCCTCGGCCTGCCGGGTCAGCTCGGCACGATAGTCGTTCCAGGTCACCAGGCGCGGCAGCAGGGCCAGCCCGCCGATCAGCGCGCCAGCCACAAAGACCGCGATGACGACCAGAATGCGCACGACCGGTGCAACCCGCCGGCCCGCGTCACCGCCGCCGGCGGCGGTGGCCGCGTCGGTCCGGCTCAGGCGCGCGGATGGGCATGATGGTACAGCCGCATCAGACGCTCGCCCTCGACCCCGGTATAGCCCTGGGTGGTCGACAGGCTGGCATGGCCGAGCAGCTCCTGGATCACCCGCAGATCGGCGCCGCCGGCCAGGAGGTGGGTCGCGAAGCTGTGGCGGAGCGCATGCGGCGTGGCGCTTTCGGGCAGCCCCAGGCGCCGGCGCAGCGCCTGCATCCGACGGCGGACCAGCGCCGGCTGCAGACGCCGGCCGCGCAGGCCGACGAACAGCGGCGCATCCGGGCCGAGGGCGTACGGACAGTCATCGAGATAGGCCGCGAGCGCCCGGGCGACCACCGGCAGGAGCGGCACCAGCCGCTGCTTCTGGCCCTTGCCGGTGACCGTCAGGTCCTGCTGCCGGGCCGGCGCGCGCCCGAGCGCCCGGCGCTCCAGGGCGAGCGCCTCGCCGATCCTGAGGCCGGCGCCGTAAAGCAGGAGGAGCAGCGCCAGATCGCGGCTCGCGACCCAGTCGGGGCTCGCGACCTCGGCCACCTCCTCGAGCAGCTCGCGCGCCTGGCCGGCCGACAAGGGCCGCGGCAGGCGCTTGGCGAGCCTGGGGGTGCGCAGCGCCTTGAGCGCGGCATTGTGCCGCCCGTGCTGGCGATCGAGGTAGCGATAGAAGTTGCGCAGCGCGGCCAGCGCGCGGGCGGTCGAGGTCCGGGCCAGACCCCGGCGGTGGCGCCAGGCGAGCCAGGCGCGAAAGTCGGCGGCCGCGAGCCCGGCCAGCTGATCGAGCCCGGGCGGCCCGCCCAGGTGGTCGCAGCAGAACCCCAGAAAACCGAGCAGGTCGGTCTGGTAGGCCTTGACGGTCAGGGCGGCCTGGCGCTTCTCATGGGCGAGCCAGTCGCACCACGCCGCGGCCACCTCGCGGACCTCCGCCTGGAAGCCCGGGAGGGGGTCGTCCGGAACCGGGGCGCCCGGGACGAGCAGCGTCACGTCGATCTCCGATGCCTTCTCCTCTGCGACAGTGCCGCGGGCGGCCGGTGTCGCGCAAGCTGGAATAGCCGGGGCCTGCGGTCGCTCGATGGTCAACTCGGTCCCGGTCCTGGTTCCGCTGCCCTTGGAGGCACCGTTCGACTACGCGCTGCCGGCGGGCCTGCGGCTCGCGCCCGGCGACCTGGTCGAGGTGCCGTTCGGGCCGCGCCAGGTGATCGGCGCGGTCTGGGACGGCCGGCCACCCGAGGGCGCGCCGGTGCCGGCGGCCCGTCTCAAGCCGGTCCTGCGCCGCCTCGACGCGCCGCCGCTGCGGCCGCCGCTGCGCCGGCTGATCGAGCATGTCGCCGCGGTCACGCTGGCCCCGCTCGGCGCCGCCTTGAAGCTGGTGCTGAGCGTGCCGGCCGCGCTCGAGCCGCCGCCGCCCAAGCTCGGCCTGGTGCCGGCGGCCGCGGCCGGCGCGGCCGGAGGGCTGAGCGCGGCGCGCGCGCGGGTGCTGGCGGCGCTCGGCGATCGGCAGCCGCGGCGGCCGGCCGAGATCGCCCGCCTGGCCGGGGTCGGCGCCGGGGTCGTGCAGGCGATGGCCCGGGCCGGTCTCCTGGTCGCGGCGCCGCTGGCGGAAGCTGCCGAGGAGCCGCTCACGCCGGGTCGCGCGCCCGTCGAGCTGTCGAAACCGCAGGCGGCCGCCGCGCGAGCGCTCTGCGACCGCCTGGCGGGCGGCCATGGGGTCACGCTGCTCGAGGGCGTGCCGGGCGCCGGCAAGACCGAGGTCTATCTCGAGGCGGTCGCGGCGACCCTCGCGCGCGGCCGGCAGGCGCTGATCCTGCTGCCCGAGATCGCGCTCACCGCGCAGCTGCTCGAGCGCTTCGGGCGCCATTTCGGGCGGCCGCCCGCGGCCTGGCATTCCGAGCTCGGCGCCGCCGCGCGCCGGCGGACCTGGCGGCGGGTGGCCGAGGGCCTGGAGCCGATCGTGATCGGCGCCCGCTCGGCGCTGTTCCTGCCGTTGCCCGAGCTCGGCCTGATCGTGGTCGACGAGGAGCACGACACCAGCTTCAAGCAGGAAGACGGCGTCCCCTACCACGGCCGCGACCTCGCGCTCGCGCGCGCCCGCCTGGAGGATTGCCCGGCGATCCTGGTGTCGGCGACCCCGGCGCTCGAGACCGCCTGGCGCATGGGCCGGATCGAGGGCACCCCGGAAGTTGGCGCCGAGCGCCGCGCCCTCCTGCTGCCGGGCCGGCACGGCGGCAGCGCGCTGCCCGACATTCGGCTGATCGACCTCCGGCGCGACCGGCCGCCGCCCGGCGGCTGGCTGGCGCCGAGCCTGCGCGCGGCCCTCGAGGCGACGCTCGCGGCCGGCGAGCAGGCGCTGTTGTTCCTGAACCGGCGCGGCTTCGCGCCGCTCACCCTTTGCCGGGCCTGCGGCCACCGGCTGCGTTGCCCGAACTGCAGCGCCTGGCTGGTGAGCCATCGCCTGCGCCATCGCCTGGTCTGCCATCACTGCGGCTACGGCCGCGCCGAGCTCGACCACTGCCCGAGCTGCGGCACGGTCGACAGTCTGGTCGCCTGCGGCCCTGGGGTCGAGCGCCTGGCGGAGGAGGTACGGGCGCTGCTCCCGGCCGCGCGGGTCGCGATCCTGACCAGCGATCAGCCGGCCGGGCCGGGCGCGGTGGCGGCCCTGCTCGGCGCCATGCGCGACCATGAGCTCGACCTCCTGATCGGCACCCAGATCATCGCCAAGGGCCACCACTTCCCCGACCTGACCCTGGTCGGCGTGATCGACGCCGATCTCGGCCTCGCGGGCGGCGATCTGCGCGCCGGCGAGCGCCAGTTCCAGCTCCTCTACCAGGTCGCCGGCCGGGCCGGGCGGGCGCGCCCGGGCCGGGTGCTGATCCAGACCCATCTGCCGGATCACCCGGTGATGCAGGCGCTCGCGGCCGGCGACAAGGAGCGCTTCTACGCCGAGGAGCTGGCCGAGCGGCGGGACGCCGGCATGCCGCCGTTCGGGCGCCTCGCGGCGCTGATCGTCTCCGGGCGTGACCTGCCGGCGGTGCGCCGGTTCGCCGCCCTCCTGGCGCGCGCGGCGCCGGCGGCGCCGGGACTGCGGGTGCTCGGCCCGGCGCCCGCCCCGCTCGCCCTGCTGCGCGGCCGCTATCGCCAGCGCCTGCTGGTGATCGCCGCCCCCGAGACCGACCTGCCGGCGGTGCTCCGACCCTGGGTCAAGAACCACAGGCCGCCGGGCGACCTCCGCCTCCAGGTCGACGTCGACCCCTACAGTTTTCTGTGACGCGTCCAATGGCGGGATCAGCGCTGGTCCGCGAGGATCCGCCGGCATGGAGCAAGCACCTCACTCCCCGACGGCCAGCCGCCGGCACCGGCGGGCGCTGCGCCGAGTGAAGCGGGCCGAAGACCTGATCCAGCGCCGTGCCAAAAAGCACGGCGCCCGCGATGCCGCGAAGCGTCTGCGTGCGAGCGTCGATCCTGCGGCGGGCTTCCAGCCGGCGCGAACCGGCGACGAGCTGCTCTCGTTCTTCCGCAGCTCACCGCTCCTCGGTGAGAGCCTGAGCTTCGACCGGGACCGCTCGCGCGGCCGCGTCATCGACGTGTGAACGGCCCCGCACATCTTCTGGACACAGCGAGATCAGCGAGTTGGTTGGGCGGCGTTTCAGGCGCGGGTTCCTGAGCGGGTCCGGCGACAGGTGCCCGCCGAGGTTGCGCTGCGCTGGCGGCTTGCACGGGCAGGGGGGCTGTGTTATTCGGGCCGCGCTGCACGGGGAAGCGAGGGTTCCGGGGCCTTTTTCGGCCCGTCGTCGGGTTTTGTGACAACCAAGGAAACGTCGGATTGCCTGCATCTTCAGCCGACGCGTCAGGCTTGGCGGGGCGCTACGCCGCGGCCCTGTTCGAGCTGGCCGAGGACCGGGACGCGCTCGACGCGGTCGCGGGTGACCTGCGCGACTGTCAGGCGATGCTCGGCGAGAGCGCGGATCTGCGCCGGCTGATCCGCAGCCCCGTGCTGTCCCGCGATGACCAGGGCGGGGCGATCGTCGCCCTTGCCGAGCGCGCCAAGTTCGACCGGCTGACCGTGCAGTTCCTGGGCCTGCTGGCGCACAAGCGGCGGCTGTTCGTGCTGCCGGAGATCATCGCGGTCTATCGCGTCATGCTCGCCCACCACCGGGGCGAGGTCAGCGCCGAGCTGGTCTCGGCGGTGGCGCTCTCGGAGGCGCAGATCGAGGCGGTCAAGCAGCAGCTGGCGACCGCCATGGGTCAGACCGTGACGCTCTCGAGCGCGGTCGATCCCGGCCTGCTCGGCGGGCTGGTGGTGCGGCTCGGCTCGCGCATGATCGACGCCTCGCTCCGGACCCAACTCCAGCGCCTCGAGCTGGTCATGAAGGGGGCTGCCTGATGGATATCCGTGCCGCCGAGATCTCGGCGCTGCTGAAGGAGCAGATCGCCAATTTCGGCACCGAGGCCGAGATCGCCGAGGTCGGGCGCGTGCTCTCGGTCGGCGACGGCATCGCCCGGGTCTACGGGCTCGATCAGGTCCAGTCCGGCGAGCTGGTCGAGTTCGAGGACGGCACCCGCGGCATGGCGCTCAATCTCGAGACCGACAACGTCGGCGTGGTGATCTTCGGCGACGACCGCCATATCGGCGAAGGCGACATCGTCAAGCGCACCCAGTCGATCGTCGACGTGCCGGTCGGCAAGGGCCTGCTCGGCCGCGTGGTCGACCCGCTCGGCAACCCGCTCGACGGCAAGGGGCCGATCGAGGCGACCGAGCGCCGGCTCGCCGAGGTCAAGGCGCCGGGCATCATCCCGCGCCGCTCGGTCCACGAGCCGATGCAGACCGGCCTCAAGGCGATCGACAGCCTGATCCCGATCGGCCGCGGCCAGCGCGAGCTGATCATCGGCGACCGCCAGACCGGCAAGACCGCGATCGCGATCGACGCCTTCATCAACCAGAAGGGCGTCAACCAGAGCGGCGACGAGAGCAAGAAGCTCTACTGCATTTACGTCGCGATCGGCCAGAAGCGCTCCTCGGTCGCCAGGGTCGCCAAGACCCTCGAGGACTACGGCGCCATGGACTACTGCATCATCGTGGCCGCCACCGCGTCCGATCCGGCGCCGCTGCAGTTCCTGGCACCCTACAGCGCCTGCTCGATGGGCGAGTACTTCCGCGACAACGGCATGCACGCGCTGATCGTCTACGACGATCTGTCCAAGCAGGCGACCGCCTATCGCCAGATGTCGCTGCTGCTGCGCCGCCCGCCGGGCCGCGAGGCGTTCCCGGGCGACGTGTTCTATCTGCACTCGCGCCTGCTCGAGCGCGCCGCCAAGATGAGCGACGAGCATGGCTCGGGCTCGCTGACCGCACTACCGGTGGTCGAGACCCAGGCCAACGACGTCTCGGCCTACATCCCGACCAACGTGATCTCGATCACCGACGGCCAGATCTTCCTCGAGACCGACCTGTTCTATCAGGGCATCCGGCCGGCGGTGAACGTCGGCCTGTCGGTGTCGCGGGTCGGCTCGGCCGCCCAGGTCAAGGCGATGAAGCAGGTCGCCGGCCGGATCAAGCTCGAGCTGGCGCAGTATCGCGAGATGGCGGCGTTCTCCCAGTTCGCCTCCGACCTCGACGCCGCCACCCAGCGCCTGCTCAACCGCGGCGCGAGGCTGACCGAGGTCCTGAAGCAGGGTCAGTACGTGCCGATGCCGGTCGAGCTCCAGGTCTGCGTGGTCTACGCCGGCGTCAACGGCTACCTCGACCGGATCCCGGTCGCCGAGGTGACCCGTTACGAGCACGGCCTGATCAGCGAGCTGGACGCGAGCGGCCAGGCGATCCTGACCGCGATCCGCGACGAGGGCGCGCTCAGCGAGGCGACCGAGACCCAGCTCAAGCGTCTGCTCGACGGCTACACCCAGGCGTTCGCCTGAGTCCGGCTCGAGCTCTGAGCGATGCCCAGCCTCAAGGACCTGCGCACCCGGATCGGCAGCGTCAAGCAGACGCAGAAGATCACCAGCGCGATGAAGCTGGTCGCCGCCTCCAAGCTCAAGCGGGCGCAGGAGCAGGCCGAGGCGGCGCGGCCGTTCGCCGAGCGCATGGCGCTGATGCTCTCGAATCTCGCGGCCAGCGTCGCCGACCGCGAGGGCGCGCCGCCGCTGCTCGCGGGCAGCGGCCGTGACGACGTCCACCTGGTGGTGGTCGCGACCGCCGACCGGGGCCTGTGCGGCGGCTTCAACAGCTCGATCGTGCGCGGCGCCCGGGCGCGCATCCGGGAGCTGCGCGAGCGCGGCAAGCAGGTCAAGGTCCTGTGCATCGGCCGCAAGGGCCGCGACATGCTCCGGCGCGAGCTCGGCGACGCGGTCGTCGGCACGATCGAGGGCGTCGGCCGGCGGCGCCTGGAGTACGCCGAGGCGGTCCAGGTCGCCGAACGGATCCACGCGATGTACACGGCCGGCGAGTTCGACGTCTGCACGATCGTGTTCAACCGCTTCCGGTCGGCGATCACCCAGATCCTGACCCGGCAGCAGCTGGTCCCGGTCGAGCCGGCCGCGGTCGGCGATTCGGGCGCGGACGATCCGGGCCAGGTGCGGGCGGTCTACGAGTTCGAGCCCGACGAGGCGGCGATCCTGAAAGAGCTCCTGCCGCGCAACCTCGCGGTCCAGATCTATGGTGCCCTGGTCGAGAACGCCGCCAGCGAGCAGGGCGCGCGCATGACCGCGATGGACAACGCGACCCGCAACGCCGGCGAGATGATCGATCGTCTCACCCTGTTCTACAACCGGACCCGACAGGCGCAGATCACGCGCGAGCTGATCGAGATCGTCTCGGGCGCCGAAGCCCTCTGACGTGCGCCCTGCAGGACTGCTGCGAGCCGAGGAACCACGATGAACGATGTCAGTCGCGACAACATCCAGGCCGGCCGGGTCACGCAGGTGATGGGCGCGGTCGTCGACGTCCAGTTCGAGGGCGCTCTGCCGGCGATTCTGAACGCCCTGCACACCGACAATCACGGCAACAAGTTGGTCCTCGAGGTCGCGCAGCATCTGGGTGAGGCGACCGTGCGCACGATCGCCATGGACGGCACCGACGGTCTCACCCGCGGTCAGGAGGTGATCGACACCGGCGAGCCGATCGCGATGCCGGTCGGCCGCGAGACGCTCGGCCGGATCCTCAACGTGATCGGCGAGCCGGTCGACGAGCGCGGGCCGATCGATGCCAAGATCCGGGTGCCGATCCACCAACCGGCGCCGCTGCTGATCGACCAGTCGACCGAGACCGAGATCCTGACCACCGGGATCAAGGTGGTCGACCTGCTGACGCCCTATCCCAAGGGCGGCAAGATCGGCCTGTTCGGCGGGGCGGGGGTCGGCAAGACCGTGATCATCATGGAGCTGATCAACAACATCGCCAAGGCGCACGGCGGCTTCTCGGTGTTCGCGGGCGTCGGCGAGCGCACCCGCGAGGGCAACGACCTCTATCATGAGATGATCGAGTCCGGGGTCATCGACCTGGACGATCTGTCGAAGTCCAAGGTCGCGCTGATCTATGGCCAGATGAACGAGCCGCCCGGCGCGCGTGCGCGCGTGGGCCTCTCGGGCCTGACCGTCGCCGAGCATTTCCGCGACACCGAAGGCCAGGACGTGCTGCTGTTCATCGACAACATCTTCCGCTTCACCCAGGCCGGCTCCGAGGTCTCGGCGCTGCTCGGCCGGATCCCGTCCGCGGTCGGCTATCAGCCGACGCTGGGCACCGACATGGGCGCGCTCCAGGAGCGGATCACCTCGACCACCAAGGGCTCGATCACCTCGGTCCAGGCGATCTACGTGCCGGCCGACGATCTCACCGACCCGGCGCCGGCGGCCGCGTTCTCGCATCTGGATGCGACCACGGTTTTGTCCCGCCAGATCGCCGAGCTCGGCATCTATCCGGCCGTGGACCCCTTGGACTCGACCTCGCGCATCCTGACGCCCTCGGTGGTCGGCGACGAGCACTATGCGGTCGCGCGCGAGGTGCAGGAGACGCTGCAGCGCTACAAGGCGCTCCAGGACATCATCGCGATCCTGGGCATGGACGAGCTCTCGGAAGACGACAAGCTCGTGGTCGCCCGGGCGCGCAAGCTGCAGCGCTTCCTGTCACAGCCGTTCCACGTCGCCGAGGTGTTCACCGGCTCGCCCGGCAAGCTGGTCGCGATCGCGGACACGATCGCGGGCTTCAAGGCGATCTGCGCCGGCGACTACGACGATCTGCCCGAGGCCGCGTTCTACATGGTCGGCGGCATCGAGGAGGCGGTCGAGAAGGCCAAGCGCATGGCCGCCGAGGACTGAGGAGGCGGCGCGTGGCCGATCCGGACAAGGTCGAGTTCGAGCTGGTGGCGCCGGAGCGGCTGCTGGCGAGCGCCGAGGTCGACATGGTCGTGGCACCCGGCGCCGAGGGTGATTTCGGGGTCCTGCCGGGCCACAGCCTCTTTATGTCGCTGCTACGCCCAGGCGTGATCGAGATCTTCGAGGGCAACCAGGTGACCCGGCGGATCTTCGTCGCCGGCGGCTTCGCCGAGGTCAACGAGCGCGGTTGCACGGTGCTCGCCGAGGAGGCGATGCCGGTCGAGGAGATCGACCTCGAGCGGGCGCGCCAGCGGCTGCGGGATGCCGAGGACGACCTCGGCGAGGCCAAGGACGACGCCGAGCGCGCCCGCGCCGAGCGCGAGATCCCGATCGCCCAGGCGCAGATCCAGGCTGCCGGCGGCTGAGGCAGCGGCCAGCGCTCGCGAAGTCACGATGCGTGTTTGCGCTCACGCGCCTCGACGAAGGCGCGGAGCACGCCGTTGATCCGCGCCTGGTAGCCGGGCCCCTGACGCTTGAACCAGGCGAGGATGTCGGCGTCGATGCGCAGGCGAATCTGGGCCTTCAGACCGCCGGGATCGCTGAGTTTGGCGTGCTTGTACCAGTCGTGGGGGAGGTCGGCCCAGTCGGGATCGCCGGCGATCGCCGCCTCGAGCTCCGCCTCGGTCATGGCGTCGATGCGCGCCCAATCGGTCTCGCTCTCGCCACGCGCGCGCATCTCCTCAAGCTCTTCGACCGTATAGGTCACGATATTGCCGTCTTTCTTCATGGCGCGCCCTCCGAAAGGGATCAGCCGGATCGCATCGTCGCGGGCCGTCCAAACCAGCGCTACCTCCCGTTGCTCGATCAGGCCCACGGTTACCCACCTCTCCTCGCCGCGACGCCCGGATGGATAGCTGTAGTGCTTCCCGCGAAAGATCAGATCGGCATCCAGAAAATCCAGGCCGTGCTTCACGAGATTGGCCCGCCGCTTGTCCTCGTCCCACTCGAACCGCATCCGGTCATGTAGCGGTCGGCATCGCCTCGGGCAAGGAAGGTGCGATCTTGCGCCACCTCAAACGATCCGGGATCTCACTGGTGTCAACACGGGCCTCTTCCATTTCCCGGGAATTTCTTGCGCCGCATCGGTCCGGGCTGGTCCGACGCGCGGGAGTATGGCATCCCGTCCATCGAGACGATCTGACGGTGCAGGGAGGGGGGCGGGATGACGCCAAGCCAGATTGAGGACGCGGTCGATCGGCTGATCGCGGCGCGGCGCGGCCGGACGGCGCTGGCGGGGCTGCCGGAGGCCTGCCGGCCGGCGACGATGGCCGACGGCTACGCCATCCAGGACGCGTTCGTGGCGAGCTTCGGCCAGCCGGTCGCCGGCTGGAAGGTCGGCGCGACTGCCGAGGCGAGCCAGCGCCTGTTCGGCATCGAGGAGCCGTTCTACGGGCCGGTCTTCTCTCCGGTCGTGTTCGCCTCGCCGGCCGAGCTGGCCGCCGCCGACTTCCCGATGCGCGGCATCGAGTGCGAGTTCGCGTTCCAGCTGGCGGCCGATTTCGAGCCGCGCGAGCAGCCCTACGAGCCCGACGAGGCGGCCGAGCGGGTGAGCGCGCCGATCCCGGCGATCGAGGTCGTGAGCGCGCGCCTCGACCACCCGATCAAGCACGGCGCGCCGTCCGCGGTCGCCGACTGCGGGGTCAACGGTGCCCTGGTGCTCGGGACGCCGACCTTCGACTGGCAGAGCCTCGACCTCGCGACCCACGAGGTGCGGCTCGAGATCGACGGCGATGTGAAGGCTACGGGCACCGGTGCCCTGGTCCTCGGCCATCCGCTCAACGTGCTCGCCTGGTTCGTCAACCGCTACACGGCGAGCGGGCGGACCCTGCAGGCCGGCCATATCGTCAGCACCGGCACCACGACCGGCCTCGTGATCCTCGAGCCCGGCCAGACCGCGATCGGCGACTTCGGCAGCCTCGGCCAGGTCTCGGTCAGGTTCCGGTAATCGGCTGCTTTCGGCTCCGACAGCCGTCGCTAACCCGTCTTCGAAGCACCCGTGGGACGTGCTATGGTGCCTGCGGAGGATCGGGTCATGACCACCGCCTCGGCACGCATCGAACCGCGCCTCACCGTCGGCGACTTCCTGGTCTGGCGCGCAGACCTGAGTGACGACGCGCGCTACGAGCTGGTGGGCGGCCAGCCGGTCCGGCTCATGTCGCCGACCAACCTCCGGCATGCGCAGATCCAGCAGAATACCGCTCAGGCGCTCAGGCAGGCCATCTCTGCCAAGGCCCTTCCTTGTCGCGTATATGACGCCGGCCCTGGCGTGGCGGTCGGTAAACGTGGCGACGAATGCCGGATCCCGGACGTGGTCGTGACCTGCGCCGATGCGATCGACGAGAGCGCCTATCTGGTACCCGAGCCGGTGATTGTGGTCGAGGTGGCCTCAAGGTCGACCCGGCTCGCGGACGTCAACGACAAGGTCGAGTTCTATTCTGGGATCGATTCGATCCGTCACTATCTGGTGGTCGAACAGGACCAGCGACGCGTGGTCTATCATGGTCGCGGGCAGAGCGGCGGCCTCGAGCCGCGCATCCTGCGCCAGGGCAGCATCACCTTGGACCCGCCGGGGATCGCGCTCGCGCTTGCCGACCTTTATATCGACACGGCGCTGGCCGATCCCGCGCTACTGCCCGGCGAGCAATGAGGCGACGTGCTCAGGGTCGCGTCGCCGGCACCCGGAGTACCTCGCCCGACGATACCTGGGTGACCGCCTCCACGATCTCCGGTACGAGCCGCTCCACCTCCCGAAGCCGGTTCGTGGTCAGGACCACGATGCCGATCCCGTAGCGTCCCGGATCGTGCTCCCGCGGCAAGAACCGGTCGTTGGTGAGCAGTACATCGAACTTGCCCCGGACCGCAGCCAGCAGCTCGCCGTTACGCTGGCCTTTCCAGCCCATGAACGCGACGGTGCGGACGTCAAATCGGTCGAGCCATCGATGCAGCTGGACGGGCAGGCATTCGTCGACGAGGACGCGGCGGATCAGGCCGCGTCGTCGAGCAGCCGCTTGCGTGCAAGCTCAAGCGCGCTGACCACATCCTCACGATCGAGCGTCGGGTAAGCCTCCAAGATCTCGGCCAGGGTCAGGCCATCGGCCAGGTTGTCGAACAGCACGTCGACCGGCACCCGTGTGCCGCGAAATACCGGCCGTCCACCCAGAATGTCCGGGTCGCGGACGATCAGCGCCTGGGCCGGGCGATCCGTAGGAGGGTTGATGGCCATGGCGATCCTCGCTCACTCTGCGCAGCGTAGCATAGCACAGGCTGGCCGCGCGTCGGCCGCCGGTCACGCGCCGGGGTGGGCGACGGCCGCCTCGAAGGCGGTCAGGATCTGCTTCTGGCGCACGCCCCAGCGGTAGTTGTGGATGATTCCGGTCGCCAGGATCACCCGGTGGCAGGGGATCAGCCAGGAGATGTTGTTGGCGCCGACGGCGCGCCCGACCGCGCGCACCGCCTTCGGCTGGCCGATCGCGCGCGCGATCGTCTGGTAGCTGACCAGGCGCCCGAACGGGATCCGGAGCAGCGCCTCCCAGACCTTGATCTGGAAGTTGGTGCCGCGCACCAGCAGCGGCAACGGCTCGGCCGAGGGTGCTCCGAGCTCGAAGGCGCGGGCGGCGATCGCGGCCGTGCCGGCATCGTCGCGCACGAGGCGGGCGCCCCGCCATTCGCGCTCGAACTCGGCGATCACCGGCTGGTCGTCGTCTTCGACGAACGCGAGCCAGCAGACGCCCCGCTCGGTGGTCCCGACCAGCACCCGGCCGAGCGGCGCGTCGTGCAGGCCAAAGCGGATCACGAGCTTGTCGCCCAGCGCCTTGAACTCGCCGGGCGTCATGGCATCGCAGGCGACGAACAGGTCGTGCAGGCGCGACGGGCCGGACAGGCCGGCATCGAGCGCCGCATCCAGCACGCTCGCGTCGGCAGCGAGCGCCAGCTTGGCGTGGGCGAGCGTGACATACTGGAGAAAACGCTTCGGGCTGATCCCGGCCCAGCGCTTGAAGATACGCTGGAAGTGGAACGGCGACAGGCCGGCCTGCTCCGCCATGGTCTCGAGCGAGGGCTGGTCCTGGCCGTGCTCGACCACGTAGCGGAGCGCCGCGGCGATCCGGGCGTTGTAGGGCAGGGCGCGCGCAGGCGCGGTCCCGTCGATCAGTGCCAGATTGGCGGCCATGGCTCGGCTCCTCGGTGATGTCGGCCCGAGATTCGGCGTTCCGCGTGCCCGCCACAACCCGGTTCTTGCGGTCGGGGGCCCCTCAGCGGCCGAGCATGGTGCCGATCGGCCGCAAGGGCTCGAGATGGTCGCAGCAGATCTTGAAGGTCGCGAGCAGGGGCACCGCCAGCAGCGAGCCCGCGATCCCCCACATCCAGGTCCAGACGATCAGCGCCAGGAACACCGCGACCGGGTTCAGGGTCAGGTGGCGGGCGAGCAGCACGGGCGTGACGAACTGGGCCTCGAGGCCGGTGAAGCCGAGGTAAATGAGCGGCGGTGCCAGAATCGCGAGCGGGGTGTCGAAGGTGATCAGCGCCACCAGCGCGACGATGCCGATGCCGGTGACGGCGCCGAGGAACGGCACGTAGTTGAACAGCGCCGCCATCACGGCCCAGAGGATGGCGTTGGGCATGCCGAGAAGATACATGGCGGTGCCGACGGCGACCCCGAGGCCGCCGTTGATCAGGCTGATCGTGACCAGATAGTAGGAGATATCGTCCTCGGTATCGCGCGCGATCTCGACCAGCCGCCGCTTGTCGCCGAGCTTGGGCGCGATGGTCACCGCCTGGCGCAGCAGGGTGTCGCCAGAGGCGAGCAGGAAGTAGAGGAGGGCGATCATGACCACCAGTCCGGCCACGAACGTGACCGCGCCGCCAAGGAACACCTGCGCCAGTCCCGGCCCCTGGACCATCACCTGCACGGGTTGCTGCTGACCCGGCGCCGGCTGGCCCTGGGCCATGGCCTCGACCTTCTGGGCCGCCTCCTGGACATCCTTGACCGGTTGGCGCAGCGACTCGACCTTGTCCCGAACCTCGCTCATCGCCATCGGCAGCTCCTTGAACCAGCGCGTGGCGGGGCCGGACAAGCCGTAGATCGCGAGCGTCACGCTGACCACCAGCAGGGCCAGCACGAGGCCCGCACCGACGCCTTCCGGCAGCCGGAGATACTTCTTCAGGACGCGCACCAGGGGTGCGAGGAGCAGGTTGAGCAGCAGGGCGAGCGCGATCGGGATCAGCACCGCCTGGGCGAAATAGCAGGTGTAGAGGATCGCGAGCGTGAACAGGCCGGTGAGCACGCGCGAGCGCACGCGCAGCCGTCCCTCGGCCACCGCGATGACACGCTCGGTCTCCCGGTCGAGACGCATCCCCTTGCCCGCCTCGACCGGGGCTGGCGGTCGCTCGGCAGCGGTCGGAGGCGCGGGCTCGGACCCCCCCGGCTCGCGCTCGGACTCGGCTGACGCTTCTATGATCTGGCCGGGCATCGGCTGATCAACACCCCTGGCCCGTGGAAGTTCCGAGACCTCGCAGGCTCCGGCAGGTCCGGGTGGTCGTCAATTCTCGTAGACGATCTTCGGGAACGGTCGGCGCTCGGCGGCCGCCGGCTGGTCGAGCTTGGCCAGGACCAGCCGGGCGAGCTCGAGATAGGCCTGCGCCTGGGGGCCGTCGGGCTCGGCCACCACCGGCGGCCGGCCGGCGTCGGTCTGCTCGCGGATCGCGAGGTCGAGCGGGATCTCGCCCAGGAAATCGACCCCGAACTTGGCCGCGGTCGCGCGCGCGCCGCCGTGGCTGAAGATCTCCGAGCGGCCGCCGCAATGGGGGCAGAGGAAGTAGCTCATGTTCTCGACGATGCCGAGCACCGGCACGTCGACCTTGCGGAACATGTTGAGCGCCTTGCGCGCGTCCAGAAGCGCGATGTCCTGCGGCGTCGAGACGATCACCGCCCCGGCCAGCGGCACCCGCTGGGCCATGGTCAGCTGGGCGTCGCCGGTGCCGGGTGGCAGGTCGACCACCAGCACGTCGAGCTCGCCCCACTCGACGTCGCTCAGCATCTGCTGGATCGCGCTCTGGACCATCGGCCCGCGCCAGATCATCGGCGCGTCCTCGTCGACCAGAAAGCCCATCGACATCACCCGGACGCCGTAATTGGCCATCGGCCGCAGCTTCTTGCCGTCGGGGCTCGAGGGCTTGCCGGTGATGCCGAGCATGCGCGGCTGGGAGGGGCCGTAGATGTCGGCGTCGAGCAGGCCGACCCGCTGGCCGAGCCTTGCGAGCCCGAGCGCCAGATTGACCGAGGTGGTCGACTTGCCGACCCCGCCCTTGCCGGAGGCGACCGCGATCACCGAGCGGATGCCCGGCAGCCCGGGCTTGGCCGGCGCCGGCTGCCCGCCCTCGGACGGTCCGCCACGGGCCATCGGGCTGCCGGTCGGGCGGGGCGCGCGCGCGCCGCCGGGGGCGCGCTCGGCGGTCAGGACCGCGGTCACCGAGGTCACGCCCGGCAACGCCAGCACCGCCCGCTCGCAGGCCTGGCGTAGCGGCTCCTTGGCCTCGGCCTCGCTCGGCTCGACCTCGAGCGCGAAGCCGACGTTGCTGCCCTTGACCACGACGCCGGAGACCATGTTGAGGGCGACGACGTTCTGGCGGCGCGCCGGATCGACAACTCGGGCGAGGGCTTCGAGGACCTGGTCGCGGTCGACCTGCGTCATGGTTGAACACTCTCGGTTGCCGCACGATATTCTCGGCAGCAGTGCGATGGGCATGAAGCTCGCCCTGGCGCTTCCGGTCCTGCTGATATAGAGGACGCCGTAGCGCGGGCATAGCCCCCCGGGGTGCCGCCGCGACAGCGAAGAGGTAGCGATTGATGCCGTGGAGCAACCAAGGAGGCGGCTGGCAGGGTGGCGGCGGTCAGGGGCCTTGGGGCGGTCGTCCGGGCGGCGGCCAGCAGCCACCCGACCTGGAGGAGCTGCTGCGCCGCAGCCAGGAGAAGGTCAGAAAAATCTTTCCGGGCGGTGCCGGCGGCGGCTTTGGCGGCAACCGCAAGGCGCTGGTGGCGATCCCCCTGATCCTGATCGCGGTCTGGCTGGCAAGCGGTTTCTATCGCGTGCAGCCGGACGAGCAGGGGGTCGTGCTGCGCTTCGGCAAGTGGATCAAGACCACCCAACCCGGCCTCAACTGGCATATCCCGGCGCCGATCGAGACCGTGTTCATGCCCGCGGTGACCCACTCCAACCGGGTCGAGATCGGCTTTCGCTCGGCTGCCGAGATCGGGCGTGGCGGCTCGGCGCGCGAGGTCCCCAACGAGAGCCTGATGCTGACCGGCGACGAGAACATCGTCGACATCAATTTCGTGCTGCTCTGGATGATCAAGGACGCAGGCCAGTACCTGTTCAACATCCGGGATCCGGAAGCGACCGTGAAGGCGGTCGCCGAGAGCGTGATGCGCGAGATCATCGGCAAGACCCCGATCGCCGAGGCGACCACCGAAGCCCGCGGCCGGATCGAGGTCAGCGCGCGCGAGCAGGCCCAGGCGATTCTCGACAGCTACGGCGCCGGCATCCTGGTCACCCAGGTGCAGCTCCAGAAGGTCGACCCGCCGAGCGAGGTGATCGAGGCGTTCCGCGACGTCCAGCGGGCGCAGGCGGATCGCGAGCGGGCCCAGAACGAGGCCGAGTCGTTCGCCAACGACATCCTGCCCCGGGCGCGCGGCGAGGCCGAGCGGATCTCGCAGGAGGCCCAGGCCTACCGCCAGGAGGTGGTCGCCAGGTCGGAGGGCGACGCGCAGCGTTTCCTGGCGGTCTACGGCGAGTTCAGCAAGGCGCGCGACGTCACCGTCAAGCGCATCTACCTCGAGACCATGGAAGACGTGCTGCGCGGCATGAACAAGGTCCTGATCGATGAGTCCGGCAAGGGCACGGGTGTGGTGCCCTATCTGCCGCTGCCGGAGCTCCAGCGCCGGGCGCGCGAGCGCGCCGCCGCCCCGAGCTCGAGTTCGAGCCCAAGCTCGAGCTCGAGCTCGAGCTCGAGCAGCGACGGGGAGCAGCAGTGATGAACCGCAATCTCCTGATCGGCGCGGGTGCGCTGGCGGCGGTCGTGCTGGTGTTCGCGATGAGCGCCCTGTTCACCGTGCATCAGACCCAGCAGGCGCTGGTCCTGCAGTTCGGCGACCCCAAGCGGGTGGTCACCGAGCCCGGCCTGCACGTCAAGCTGCCGTTCATCCAGAACGCCGTCTACATCGACCGCCGGGTGCTCGATTTCGACGCCGAGGCGCAGGAGGTGATCCTCGGCGATCAGAAGCGGCTGGTGGTCGACGCCTTCGCCCGCTATCGGATCGTCAACCCCTTGCTCTTCTATCAGTCGGTCGGCAGCGAGGCGGTGCTGCGCGGCCGGATCAACACCATTCTCGACGCGTCCTTGCGCAAGGTCCTGGGCGAGGTGCCGCTGTTCACGGTGCTGTCGGCCGATCGGGCCGAGCTGATGAACAAGATCCGCGACCAGGCGAACACCGAGGCCAAGCAGTTCGGCATCGACATCGTCGACGTCCGGATCAAGCGGGCGGACCTGCCGGCCGAGAACAGCCAGGCGATCTACCATCGGATGCAGACCGAGCGTCAGCGCGAGGCCAAGGAGCTGCGGGCGCAGGGCGCCGAGCTGGCGCAGCGGATCCGCGCCCGCGCCGACCGCGAGCGCCGCGTGATCATCGCCGAAGCCGACAAGGAAGGCCAGATCATCCGCGGCGAGGGCGACGCCAAGGCGATCAAGATCTTCGCCGATGCGTTCGGCCGCGACGTCGACTTCTTCACCTTCTACCGCTCGATGCAGGCCTACAAGACCGCGCTCGGGGACGACTCCACGAGCGTCGTGCTGTCGCCGGACAGCCAGTTCTTCCGCTACTTCGACAACCCGGACGGGGTGCTGCGGACCGCGCCCCCCGCGGCGGCGAGCGTGCCGGCCGCGCCCGGTGCCCCGGCGGCGAGCGCGCAGACCGCGCCCCCGAAGACGCCGCCGCCCGCCACGGCTGGGGTCGACCAGCCGCCGGCGACGAGCGCGGTCGAGTAGGGGCGCGCGGTGCCGGCTCGGCGCTGCGGCCGGCATCGGGGCCGCCCGCCGCCCCGGTCGGAGTCCCGATCGGAGCGCCGGGCTCGGTGGCGCCCGGGGCGTGGCCCTTGCGGTGGTGGGAAGGGTCAGCGGTCGTCGCCGGCGAGCCGCACGTGCTGGCGGGCGCGACCCGGACCCGCGGACCGACGCGCCGCCGGCGGGCAGGAGCGGGGGCGGCGACCCGATGACCGATCTGGCGACGGCTTTGGCCTTGGTTCTGGTGCTGGAAGGGCTGCTTTGGGCCCTGTCGCCGGAGGCCATGAAGCGGGCGGCCGCGATGGCGCTTGGCCTCGCCAACGAGCAGCTCCGGATGGGCGGCCTGGTCGCGGTCGCGCTCGGCGTCGTCCTGGTCTGGCTGGTGCGCGGCTAGCGGCCGGTCCGCGGCGCAGGTTTTTGCGGAGATGATGGCGCCAGATCGATTTCAAGCGTATGCTTAACAAGCTACCAAGCCAATCATGCGCAACGTGGCGCGGCAATTTGGTCGCCCTTCCGTAGAGCGAGGTCAGCCGCTCGGATAGCCAGCGGCGGATCTTGCGGAGAACCGTACATGAGCCTGGTGTCAGCCTTCCTCCCGACCCTGCCGACGGCACCGCGCGGCGGCGTGCGCGGGGCTGGTCGCACGCTGCTGCTGACCGCGGTCCTCGTGGGGATGCTGGCCGGACCCCAGCCGACGCGCGCCGGGCCGCCGCAGATCAGCTTCGCCGACATCGTCGACCGGGTCGGCCCGGCGGTGGTCAACATCGCGACCACCAAGGCGGTCCCCCGCGGTCAGAACCCGGCGTTCCCGTTCCCCGAGCCGCCGCCCGGCTCGCCGTTCGAGGACTTCTTCCGCGAGTTCTTCGACCGCAACCGGCCACCCGAGCAGACCCCGCAGCGCCAGGCGTCGCTGGGCTCGGGCTTCGTGGTCGACCCCGCGGGCTACGTGGTCACCAACAATCACGTGATCGCCGAGGCCGACGAGATCTCGGTGATCTTCGGCGACGATACGACCTATTCGGCCAAGCTGGTCGGCCGCGACCAGAAGACCGATCTGGCGCTGCTCAAGATCGATGGCGACAAGCCGTTCCCCGCGGTCACCTTCGGCGACAGCGACCACATCCGGGTCGGCGACTGGATCATCGCGATCGGCAACCCCTTCGGCCTCGGCAGTACCGTGACCGCCGGCATCGTCTCGGCTCGCAAGCGCGACATCCACGCCGGGCCCTACGATGACTTCCTGCAGGTCGACGCACCGATCAACAAGGGCAACTCCGGCGGCCCGACCTTCAATCTGAACGGTGAGGTGATCGGGATCAACACCGCGATCTTCTCGCCGAGCGGCGGCAACGTCGGGATCGGCTTCGCGATCCCGTCCAACCTCGCGCTACCGGTGATCCGGTCGCTCAAGGCCGACGGCAAGGTCAAGCGCGGCTGGCTCGGGGTCCGGATCCAGACCGTGACCGAAGAAATCGCCGACAGCCTGGGCCTGGACGGCGCGGCCGGGGCGCTGGTGGCGAGCGTGACACCGGGCGGGCCGGCCGAGCAGGCCAAGATCGAGGCCGGCGACGTGATCCTCGAGTTCGACGGCAAGAAGATCGACCGGATGCGTGGTCTGCCCCGGATCGTTGCCGAGACCCCGATCGGCGAGGCGGCCAAGGTCGTGGTCTGGCGCCACGGCGAGCGCAAGACCTTCGATGTCACCCTGGGCGAATTGCCCGAGGAGGCGGAGCTGGCGGCGCTCACCGAGAGCGAGGCCAACACCCCGAGCTCGGCCGACATCGAGGCCCTTGGCGTCACGGTCGCGACCATCACCGACGAGCTCAAGACCCGCTTCCAGCTCGCCGAGGACATCAAGGGCGTGGTGATCATGAGCGTCGCCGATGGCGGCGCGGCCAGCCACGAGAGCCTGCGGGCCGGCGACGTCATCGTCGAGGTCGGCCAGGAGGAGGTCCATTCGCCGCCCGAGGTCGCGGCCAAGGTCAGCCAGGCCCGCCAGGACGAGAAGAAGTCGGTCCTGCTCCTGATCGATCGTCAGGGTGACCTGCGCTTCGTGGCGCTCCGGCTGGCCGATGCGGCGACGCCGCCGGCACCGGCACCGGCACCGACACCGGCACCGGCACCGGCGCCGCAATAGCTTCGGCGCCGGCGGGCGCGCCGGGCGGGCCATCGCTCGCCGGGCGCGCTCAGGCGACCACGAAGTCCTGCCGGGCGATGCCCTGCAGATAGAGCAGGGCGGTCAGGTCGCCATGGCTGATGCCGACCGGGATGGCTGCCCTGACCACCGGATGGGCCCGGTAGGCGACCCCGAGGCCGGCCGCCTTGAGCATCGGCAGATCGTTGGCGCCGTCGCCGACCGCGAGCGTCTCGGCCGGCGCGAGCTTGCGCGCCCGGGCCAGACGCCTGAGCAGGGCGAGCTTGCTGTCCGGACCGCGCACCGGCTCGAGCACCCGGCCGGTCAGGTGGCCGGCCCTGGCCTCCAGGCGATTGGCCTGAACCAGATCGAAGCCGACCGCTCGGCGCACCCGCTCCGTGAACGGCGCGAAGCCGCCCGAGACGAGCGCGGTGGCGGCCCCCCGCGCGCGCATCGTCCGGACCAGGATCTGGGCCCCCGGCATCAGGCGCACCCGCTCCCGATAGACCTCCTCGAGGACCGTGACCGGCAGGCCCGCGAGCAGGGCGACCCGGGCCGCGAGCGCGGTGCGAAAGTCGAGCTCGCCGTTCATGGCCCGCCGGGTGATCGCCGCGACCTCGGCCTGGATGCCGAGCGCGCCCGCCAGCTCGTCGATGCACTCGACCGTGATCACGGTCGAATCCATGTCGCTGACCAGGAGCCGCTTGACCCGCGCCGCCGCCGGCACCAGCGCGACGTCGACCCCGGCGTCCTCGAGGGTTGGCCGGAGCGACCCGGCGCGCGCCCCCACGTCGGCATCCTCGAGCGCGAACTCGCAGGCTTCGCCCGCGGCCAGCCAACGGGGCCTGCGGCCGACCGCCCGGCCGACCTCGGTGACCAGCTCGGGCCGGAGCGGCGCCCGCGCGGGATCGGCGATCAGGCAGAGGATCTGGCTCACCGGCGCCCGCCCCCGTCACCTCGAGCCACGGGCGCCCGGCGATGACCGGCCTGGTGGTGATCGGCGGCCCGACCGCGAGCGGCAAGTCGGCGCTGGCGCTGCACCTGGCCGAGGCCCTGGATGGCGTGCTCATCAACGCCGACAGCATGCAGCTCTACCGCGAGCTGCCGCTCTTGACCGCGCGGCCGGGTCCGGCCGACGAGGCCCGGGTGCCGCACCGCCTGTTCGGCGTGCTCGGGGCCGCCGACGCCGCCTCGGTCGGGCGCTGGCTCGAGCTCGCGGAGCCGGCGATCGCGGGCGCTGTCGAGGCCGGACGGCTGCCGATCGTGGTCGGCGGCAGCGGCCTGTATCTGAGCGCCCTGTTGCGGGGCCTGGCGCCGGTGCCGCCCGTGCCGGCGGCGGCCCGGGCGGCTGCCGAGGCGCTGTTCGAGCGGCTGGGCGGCCCGGGCCTGCACGCCGAGCTCGCAGGACGCGACCCGGTCATGGCGGCGCGCCTGCGGCCGAGCGACCGGCAGCGGCTGATCCGCGCCTTCGAGGTGCTGACCGCGACCGGCCGCTCGCTCGCCGACTGGCAGGCCCGGCCCCGTTTCCGGGTGCGGCTGCCCCAGCCGGTCGCCGGCTTCGCCCTGCTGCCGCCGCGGCCCTTGCTGCACCAAAGGATCGAGCGCCGGCTGCGGGCGATGCTCGAGGCGGGCGCGCTCGCCGAGCTCGAGGCGCTGCGGCGCGCCTATCCCGGCGCCGATCTGCCGCTCCTCAAGGCGGTCGCGGTGCCCGAGCTGTGCGAGCATCTGGACGGTCGCCTGGATCTCGCGCGCGCGCTCGCCGGCGCCGTGGTCCGCACCCGCCAGTACGCCAAGCGCCAGGTGACCTGGCTGCGCCATCAGCTGCCCGAGCTGGAGCCGCTGGAGGGATTCGGCGACGACCCCCTCATCCTGACCGGGCTGCCAAGGCGCCTCTTGTTGACCGATGCCGCGTTGCCGCATAGTTTTCGATCCAGCCCCTAAGCGGGCCAACAAAACCGGCGCACGAAGGGTAGCCAACCCCAACCGACCGCCGAGGCATCGATCGAGGAGCCAAAATCATGCCAGATGCCACCACTCTGCCCCGAACCGACGCCCAGATTCATGCGACCACCCAGCCGATGACCGGCTCCGAGGTCGTGCTCCAGGCGCTGGTCGAGCAGGGGGTCGAGGTGGTATTCGGCTATCCGGGCGGTGCGGTCCTGCCGATTTATGACGCGATCTTCAAGCAGAACAAGATCCGCCACATCCTGGTCCGCCACGAGCAGGGCGCGGTCCACGCCGCCGAGGGCTACGCGCGCAGCACCGGCCGGGTCGGCGTCGTCCTGGTGACCTCGGGGCCCGGCGCCACCAACACCGTGACCGGCCTGACCGACGCGCTCATGGACAGCGTGCCGGTGGTCTGCATGACCGGCCAGGTGCCGACCCACATGATCGGCAACGACGCCTTCCAGGAGGCGGATACCGTCGGCATCACTCGGCCCTGCACCAAGCACAACTACCTGGTCAAGTCGGGCGACGCCGTCGCGCGCACGGTCCACGAGGCGTTCCACGTCGCGCGCAGCGGCCGCCCGGGCCCGGTCGTGATCGACCTGCCCAAGGACATCCTGATGGGGCCCGCGACCTATATGCAGCGCCGATCAGGCCCGGCATCGGACCTACAATCCCAGGGTCGAGCCGCAGCCCGAGCCGATCGCGCAGGCGGTCGAGCTGATGGCCAAGGCGCAGCGGCCGGTCTTCTATGTCGGCGGCGGCGTCATCAACTCGGGCCTCGAGGCCTCGGCGCTGGTCACCGAGCTGGTGCGCGCGACCGGCTTCCCGATCACGCTGACCCTGATGGGCCTCGGCGGCTATCCGGCCTCGGACCCGCAGTTCATCGGCATGCTCGGGATGCACGGCACCTACGAGGCCAACCTCGCGATGCACGGCTGCGACCTGATGATCGCGATCGGCGCGCGCTTCGACGACCGGGTGACCGGCCGCCTGGACAAGTTCTCGCCGGGCTCGCAGAAGATCCAGATCGACATCGATCCCAGCTCGATCAACAAGAACGTGCCGGTCGACGTGGCGATCGTCGGCGACGCCACCCGGGCGCTCCGGGCCCTGCTCGAAGGCTGGCGGGCCAAGGGCAACCAGGCCGACCCCGCCCGGCTCGAGCCCTGGTGGGGCAAGATCCGCGAGTGGCAGGCCAAGGACAGCCTCCGCTATCGCCAGAGCGGCAAGCTCATCAAGCCGCAATACGCAATCTCGCGCCTGTACGAGCTGACCAAGGACCGCGAGACCTTCATCACGACCGAGGTCGGCCAGCATCAGATGTGGGCCGCTCAGCACTACAAGTTCGAAAAACCGCGGCATTGGATGACCTCGGGCGGGCTCGGCACCATGGGCTACGGCCTGCCGTCCGCCATGGGCGTGCAGGTCGCGCATCCCGAGGCCCTCGTGATCGACATCGCGGGCGAGGCCTCCTGGGTCATGAACATGCAGGAGATGTCGACCATCGTGCAGTACCGCCTGCCGGTGAAGTCGTTCATCCTCAACAACTCCTACATGGGCATGGTCCGCCAGTGGCAGGAGTTCTTCCACGGCAACCGCTACAGCGAGAGCTATATGGACAGCCTGCCGGACTTCGTGAAGCTGGCCGAGGCGTTCGGCGCGGTCGGCCTGCGCGCCGAGACCCCGGACCAGGTCGACGACGTGATCAAGGAGATGATCGGGACGCCGCGGCCGGTGATCTGCGACGTCGTGGTCGACCGGGCCGAGAACGTGTACCCGATGATCCCGGGCGGAGCGGCGCACAACGAGATCAAGCTCTGTCCCGAGGACGACGGCGCCGGGACCGTAGAGCGCTCCGAGGAGGGCATGGTCCTCGTCTGACCGCGCCCGCGCTGCCGCCTGCGGTCCGGATGCCGCCCCAGGCGGCGCCCGGGCCAAGGGTTGCGTAGCAGGGTAGCGAGTCATGAGCGAAGCAGAGCAGCGACACACGATCGCGGTGCTGGTCGACAACGAGCCGGGCGTGCTCGCGCGGGTGATCGGCCTGTTCTCGGGCCGGGGCTACAACATCGAGAGCCTGACGGTAGCCGAGGTCGACCGCGCCCACGGCCGCTCGCGGATCAACATCGTGACCACCGGCACCGCCCAGGTGATCGAGCAGATCAAGGCGCTGCTCGACAAGCTGGTGCCGGTCCACAAGGTCGCCGACCTCACGGTCGAGGGCCCCTGCCTCGAGCGCGAGCTGGCGCTGGTCAAGGTCACCGGCGAGCGCGAGAAACGCGTGCAGGCGCTCCGGATCGCCGATTTCATGCACGCCCGCCTGGTCGACAGCACGCGCGACAGCTTCGTGTTCGAGATCACCGGCTCGTCGGAGGAGATCGACGCCTTCATCGACTTCATGGAGCCGCTCGGCCTCGCCGAGGTCAGCCGGGCGGGCGTGGTCGCAATCGCGCATGGCACCCGGACCTTGTGATAGGCTCATGATGGTTCGTTGCGGGGCAGCGGCGGTACCGTCTGCCCTTGCGGGAGAGAGCTGATGGCCAGGGCACGTCCTCATCTCTGGACTGTCGAGGAGTTCCTCGCCTTCGAGGCCCGAGAGCCGGAGCGTTACGAGTTCGTGGACGGCGTCGTACGCATGATGACCGGCGGCTCGTTCGCGCACAGCGTGATCAAGACCAACGTGGCGAACGGCCTCAATGCGGCGTTGGGCGATGGTCCCTGCTTGGCGGTCGTCGATGAGCTGAAGGTCGTAACGGATGCCGCGATCATGTATCCGGATGTGGTCGTGACCTGCACGCCGGTCGCGCCGGATGACGATCGCGTGCAAGAGCCTGCGGCCGTGGTCGAGGTGCTCTCGCCCACCACCGAGCGCCATGACCGGATCGAGAAGTGGCGCGAGTATCAGAGAATCGCCTCGCTCCGGCACTTCGTCCTGGTCGAGCAGAAGGAGCGGCGCATCGAGGTGTGGTCGCGCACCGACACCGGCTGGGAGCTGGAGGTGATCGAGCCGCCAGCCGATGCGGTGCCCCTGCGCGACCTCGGTGCCCGCCTTTCCATGGACGAGATCTACCGCAACAGCGGCCGCTGAGGCATGGACGGAATCAGCCTTCTGCGGAGGGCGTCTCGGTAGACTGCGCTCGTCTTGGTGAGCCGACGCGTCTCCCTTGCTAGGTTCGCTGGCAGGAGACCGGCTTTGGCTGCGTTCAGGCATACCTCGACATGTAGCGCGATCAAATCCAGGCCGACCAGCCAGCCATGATCGAGCCGCGAAGCACAGCTCTCGAACTCACTGATCATTGCCATCCGGAAGCTGTTCTCTTCGTTGATGCGCTGCCGCCAATCCTGGATCAACGCCAGCCCGGCGGAGCTCGGCGCCACACCCACAGCGCCGAATCGACGGGATTGCTCTTCAGCCCGCGCGATCATGGCCCGCAGAACGTTGATCGCCGCGGCAACGTACTCGGACAGAGCGGCAGCCAGGTTGTCGGCTTCCGGTCGGCAGAGCAGTTTCTTGACCGTCTCTGCCGTGCGCTTGCCACCGGCGTAACCGCCAACGGCGCCGAACACAGGCGCCAAGAGCGCAAGCGAACCCCCCGTTATCCCGATGAGGCCAAGGGTCGCGGCCGCAGCCACAGCGCCGACTTTCCCTCCGGCCATCCGGACAAAGCTGTCGATGCCGATGTTTTCTAGCGACGTCCGCCAGTCGGTATGTCCGCCCGCAATGGCGATCGCATTACGCGCGCCCTGCAGCGTCAGGGAGAAGAGCGGGATCTGAAGATCGAGAAGGTCGGCCCCCGCCTGCAACGAACTCTCGGTAACCTGGTGCACCTCGGCATGGTTCAAGCCCGGGAGTGCCGTGACCCGGACATCATCAGGAAAGTCCTTGGCGAGCTCTTCATTGACCAGAGCGGGGATGTTGGGATAGCGGCCGAGGTGCTCGGACACGCCGCTCGGATCATCCAGGCACTTCACCTGGAAGCACTTGCCATTCACGATCAGATCGTAACCAGGCTGATGCGGGCTGTCTGGGAACGCAACTTCCGCGCCTTGTGCCCTCAGCATTCCGGCGACCATCTGCTCGGCGACATAGCCTTGCAACTGAGTGACGTTGCCGAGCCATGCCGCGTCGCTGAGGCTGTCCGCGTACCGCGCGAAGCTGAAGATGTCGCCGAGGTCAGCGACATGGACGAAATCCAGCGCGTCGACGACCTGCGGGTCGATGCGCACCCAGTCGTACAGCAAGTCACCAAAGGTCAGTGCGGCGTAGGTTCGGATTTCCGGGGGCTCGAACAGCCCGGGTCGCCCGCGGGGGTCGATCGCTGTGCCCAGCGCTTTGTCGATCGGAA
This sequence comes from uncultured Alphaproteobacteria bacterium, assembly GCA_963730195.1. Classification (GTDB taxonomy): domain Bacteria; phylum Pseudomonadota; class Alphaproteobacteria; order Geminicoccales; family Geminicoccaceae; genus DATAOG01. The sequence goes on along the minus strand of CAVSRN010000076.1, from coordinate 30,422 downwards.
GACCGCGGAGACGCCGGGCGTCGAAGGCGCTCGAATGATCAGTTCGCACGCTCGCTCTCCCAAGGTTACCGGAAAAGCCGGAAAAGCTTGCCGCAACTGCGCCCGCCGGTCGCGGTCGCCATACAGAAATTCCCGATAGCGATCGGCCAAGTGCGCGGCCAGGGCCCGAGACCGGCCACGTGCCTCGGGATCGGCCGAATTCATGGCAGCGAACGCGACCAGGAGAGGGACCAGGGTGCCCCGCATCCTTCGATTTGCCGACCTTGCACAGACCGCGCCGCCGCCGACGGCGATCAGCGAAAGCACCACCGGATTTGCGATGCAGGCCAACAACGAGGTCATTGTGAGGTAGACCGAAAAGGGTAACGTCAGGCCGATGATGCCAGCCGCCCCGGCGATCGTGGCGCTGAGCATTGCATAGACCGGGAACCCGCCGACACCGACCGTAGTTGCCAACGCAGCAGCCAAAGCTGCGAAACTCCCGGCATGAGCCAAAGTGTTCGCCGTAAGATCGTTGAGCCGGGCAAGCCGTCTTATCTCTTCCTGTACGTCGGGGCCCAGTCGCTTGAGAGCTTCGGCGATCTGCTCGGCAACCCGCTTGCGCTCCTCGGGCGATGCCTTGGGCAGCCAGTCGTTCAGAACCGTGAACAGCTGACATAGGACATAACGGGCAAGATCGTGGACGGTCTCGACTACGGGAGTTCTGGCTGCTGTCTCCCGAGGCGCGCCGCCGCAGCGTCCTGCGAACGTCGTCAATCGCGCTCTCTTCGATCTTCCGGCCAGCGAGATCAAGCCAACCGATATCGGGAACTGCGGTGATCGGTATCTCATAGTGGGCGAGGAGACGGCAAAGCTTCATCGCCTGCGGATCGAGTGGGTCCGTAAACTCACGGGTCCACGCGGCCGCCCTTTTTAGCGCGCCCTCCAGGTGCCCTTGCAGCTTCTCGATCACGTCCTGAAGCTGGCGTCGAAGCTCCTCAGGTGCTTTCTGGAATCCGTCTTGCAACCCCCGCGGCGACGAGCTTTCTTGCAGGTGACGGCGCAGTCGCGGGACGTGACGGAGCAGAGCGCGCTGCAGCCCGGTGCCGACGGTCATCCCGTCCCAGAGCAACACCTGGCTAAGCGCCAACTTGGGCTCCTCGCTACTCAAGCCCAAGATGAAGTGATTCTGTTGCATCGGATAGGACCCAGTAATCAACCACAGGTAGATATAATCCATCGCGATTGGCCACGCAAGGCTCGACGAAGGAGCGCAGGCGGGCGGTCCGGCCAGCGCTATTCGTCGCGCCAATCGTCGCCTCGCGCCCTCATCGACGCAGCTCCGCTTGATCAAGGGCCGGCGGTTGCCTACAACCGTGGCGGCTCGTCCGGGAGGCCGGGTCCGATAGCGTCGTCAAGAAAGCGAGCCGAGGCCGGAGGGGCACCATGCGCGTCTACTATGATACCGATGCCGATCTGAACCTGATCAAGAGCAAGCGCGTGGCCGTGATCGGCTATGGCAGCCAGGGCTTCGGCCATGCCAACAACCTCAAGGACAGCGGCGTGCCCGAGGTCGTGGTCGCCCTGCGGCCGGGCTCGGCGACCGCCGCCAAGGCCGAAGGGGCCGGCTTCCAGGTGATGAGCGCGGCCAAGGCCGCGGCCTGGGCGGATGTGGTCATGGTCCTGGTGCCGGACGAGCTCCAGGCTGACCTCTATCAGCAGGAGCTGAAGCCCAATCTGAAGGAGGGCGCGGCGCTCGCCTTCGCCCACGGCTTCAACATCCATTTCCGCCTGATCGAGCCCCGGCCCGATCTCGACGTGTTCATGATCGCCCCCAAAGGGCCGGGCCATCTGGTGCGCGCCGAATATGAGCGCGGGGCAGGGGTGCCCTGTCTGGTCGCGATCCAGCAGGACGCCTCGGGCGGGGCGCTCGATGTGGCGCTGTCCTATGGGGCGGCGATCGGCGGCGGCCGGGCCGGGATCATCGAGACCAGTTTCCGCGAGGAGTGCGAGACCGATCTGTTCGGCGAGCAGGTGGTCCTGTGCGGCGGCATGTGCGCGCTGATCCAGGCCGGCTACGACACCCTGGTCGAGGCCGGCTACGCGCCCGAGATGGCCTATTTCGAGTGCCTGCACGAGGTCAAGCTGATCGTCGACCTGATCTACGAGGGCGGGCTTGCCAACATGCGCTACTCGATCTCGAATACCGCCGAGTTCGGCGACTACACGCGCGGGCCGCGGGTCGTGACCGAGGCGGTCCGGGCCGAGATGAAGCGCATCCTGGCCGACATCCAGAGCGGCGCCTTCGCCAAGGAATGGGTGCTCGAGAACAAGGCCGGGCAGGTCAGCTTCAAAGCTTTGCGCGCGAAGCACGCGGCCCACGGCAGCGAGGCGGTCGGCAAGCAGCTGCGCGGCATGATGCCCTGGATCACGGCCAAACGCCTGGTCGACACCACCAAAAACTAGGACGGACGAACGTGGCTCGAGGCGACAAGAAGCCCCCGGCGGGCCGCTCCGGTCAGCGCCCCGGCCCGCGCGGCAAGTCCCCGGCGCCGGCCAAGCCGCCGAGCGCACCGATGATCGAGCAGCCGACCATGCGCCGGCGCCTGGCGCTGCTCGGCCTGCATCTGCCCGAGGTCAAGCCGCCCGCCTTCCAATATGTGCCCGTGGTCGTGCATGGCGGGGTCGCCTACGTCAGCGGCCAGCTGCCCTGGCAGGGCGAGGAGCTCGGGCCGCTCGGCAAGGTCGGCCGCGAGGTCGCGCTCGAGCAGGCGCAGGACTCGGCGCGCCGCTGCGTGCTCCAGGCGCTCGCCTGGCTGAACCAGACGCTGACCGGCGGCCTCGACGAGGTCGAGCGGGCGCTGCGCCTGACCGGCTACGTCGCCTCGGCTCCGGGCTTCGACCAGCAGCCCAAGGTGATCGACGCCGCGTCCGAGGTCCTGGTCAAGGTGTTCGGCCACGCCGGCCAGCACGCGCGCTCGGCGATCGGGGTCGCCGAGCTGCCGCGCAACGCGCCGGTCGAGATCGAGTTCACCTTCGCCCTCAAGCGCCGCCCGAGCCCGGCCCAACGCTTCCGTCGGCCCGGGTTTCCCGTGGTCGAGATGCGTTGAGGCGTCGCGTCGGCAGCCGTCGACAATCTCAGCAAGCTCGAGCAGTCCCTATCGCCCGCTTTCGGCGACCGCGGCTGCCGCGGGTGGCCCGAGCAGACGGCTCGAGCGCTGCGGCGCCGAGACCGCGGCGCTCGGCGGCTCAGCATTCCGCCTGGCGGTGAGAAACTCGGCCATCTTCATCGTTCCGATCGGGGACCAGTGCACGTGGTCCACGAACAGCGTCAGGGCCGCGAACTGGGTGCTCATGATCTCGATTTCGTGCAGGGCGAGCTCTGCCATATCGACAAAGTCGAAACTGGCTTTCCTTGCCAAGTGAACCAATCGCTCGCGCTCGCTCTTGTGACTATTGAAGTTGCCCCCCCGATAGCCTCGGAATCTAGTCAAATATGGCACGATATTGTAAATGTAGGGTGCGTACAGGATCGTCACCTTGTCGATTCCTTGAGCCGTCACATACTGCTGCAGCCAAGAGATCACGTCTTCAGGCTGGCCCATCGGCTTGTCATCTTTGAAATCGTTCTCGCAGTAGATGTAGATCAACTCCCTGATCTGGCCGTGATAACGCTGCCCGGCGCGCTCGAGCGCGCATCTGATCTCAGCGGCGTCGGCGCCGCCGATCCCGATGTTGACATACTGACGCGCGGGATCGAGTTGCTGCAGACGTGATTCGAGGGTCTCGTCGTCGTTGAGCATGGCGCCGTTGGCGATACTATCGCCGGCCACGATCACTTTGGCCTCTGCGGCGACGGCGGGCAGCGTCAGGCGCTCACCCCGGTCATTGGTCCGATGGCGAATCTTGCGGATGCCGTACCGATCGATGAAGGCCCGGACTTCCGGGCGCTGTGGTTTACCATAGTCGTAAAACGCTGCAACCAAACTGAATGGTTCATAGAGACCGGCGCGCAAAAAGACCATCTCCTTATCAAGATTTGGCTTCTGCACTGTGCAACCATCGATCACGGTATTTAGTTCTGCCCGATCGGTCCTAAGCTGATCATATTGGGAATTGCCTAAAGCTACTCCATCGACCTTGAATGCCTCCAGGAGTTCGTCGAATGCTTCCGGCCGCGTGATCACTGGCGCGTAGATCTCGAGATCCTGGTCTGACGTCAGTCCTGGCAGCCGTTGCCTGACGAAATCGAGAGCCTTGAAGGACAAGCTGGTATCCAGTCGGTCGCCGCGGACCAAAGCGTACCCGCCCTCGGCAATCAGCAGCGCGACCAACAACGACGCGATGGTCAGGCCAACGTTTTGCAGCGCTTTCTTGATCATCAACCTGTGCTCCTGGCACCGCTGCCGCGACCGGATGCGCCGGAGGGCGCGACTCAGCGCAGGATCGGTAACGCGTGGATGTCGTAGGAGTGGCGCAGCGAACGGCCGAGGACCGGGTCGGCGAGCTCCATCTCGAAACGGGGGGCGGGGCGAATACCGCCCAGCGCGGGGATCGCGCCCAGGAACATGACCGTGCCGGCCGGCGGCGGCGCGTCGGCGACGAAGTCGCGGTCCTCGGCGTAGGCGGCGATCAGCTCCTCCGGGCGGCGGACCGCGGCGAGCGCGCTGTCCATGTAGAGCTTGCGCTCGCCGGCCTCGACGATGTGGGCGCGCAGCACGAGCCGGTCCCAGTGGGGGATCACCTCGTCGAAGCGCCAGAGCGCGGCCGCCATCGGCTTGCGGCAGAGTTGCTTCGAGAGCGCGACGCCGCGGGCCTCCATGGCCCGGTCGGTGTGGTCCGAGCCGAGGCCGACCCAGAGCCCGTCGGCGAGCGCCACCAGCACCGCCTCGACCTCGCCCGAGGTCGCCTCGCCCAGCACCTGGATCTCGGCGACCGGGCCGGCGAGCAGCGCCGGGTCGAGGCGGTAGAACAGCGGCACGCGCGAGGGGCCCGGGACGCCGAGGGCGGCGAGCTCGGCGACGTGATGCTCGACCGCGGCGCGGTCGCGCCCGGTCCAGCCGGCCATGATCAGATCCCGGGCCTCGAACGCTGATCCGGTCGCTGCCGAGGGCGCTTTGGCGGTCGAACACGGGCATCACGAGATCCTCGTCCTGTCTCGGGCACGCCACACTAATCGCCGCACTCACTGAATTGAAGGCATCGGGCTTTACAAAGCCGGGGCGTTGGTCTTGTATCATGCCGCGATGGGTGATCGCCGGGTTGGGCCGGTGACCCTTTGGGCGAACCTGAACGGGGACGTGGGACGACGGTGATGCTGGGCCGCGACGGAAACACGACCAACGGTCGCGGCGACCGTGCCCATGGGGTTCTCCTTCCGGCGGAGCTTCGACTTAGCTGCCCCTGAGCCGCTGCCGATCTGCGCGCGTTCAGGGGACAGTCGTGCAACCTCGAAGCATCAACCCTCCGCCAGAAGGGAATCGGGCCATGTCGGCCGAACCAGTCAATCAGACTGCCACAGACAACCGCATCATCATCTTCGACACCACGCTCCGCGACGGCGAGCAGTCGCCGGGCGCCTCGATGACCGTGCCCGAGAAGATCCGGATCGCGCTCCTGCTCGAGGAGATGGGCGTCGACGTCATCGAGGCGGGCTTCGCGATCGCCTCCGAGGGCGACTTTCAGGCGGTCCAGGCGATCGCCAGGAAGGTCAAGGACAGCGTCGTCTGCTCGCTGGCGCGCGCCAGCCGGGCCGACATCGAGCGCGCCGCCGAGGCGCTCGAGCCGGCGGCGCAAAAGCGCATCCACACCTTCATCGCGACCAGCCCGCTGCACATGGCGGTCAAGCTGCAGAAGACGCCCGAGCAGGTGCTGGACGCGGTGATCGACAGCGTGACCCATGCGCGCCGCTATTGCGACGACGTCGAGTGGTCCTGCGAGGACGGCTCGCGCTCCGAGCACGACTTCCTGTGCCGGTGCATCGAGAGCGCGATCGCGGCCGGTGCTCGCACCATCAACATCCCGGACACGGTCGGCTACGCCTACCCCGAGGAGTTCGCCGACCTGATCCGGATGATCAGGAACCGGGTGCCGAACATCGATCAGGCGATCCTCTCGGTCCATTGCCACAACGATCTGGGCCTCGCGGTCGCCAACTCGCTGCGCGCGATCGAGGCCGGGGCGCGGCAGGTCGAGTGCACGATCAACGGCATCGGCGAGCGCGCCGGCAACGCCGCCATGGAAGAGATCGTGATGGCGATCCGCACCCGCCATGATCTCCTGCCCTACGCCACCCGGATCGTCACCCAGCACATCACCCGCGCCTCGCGCCTGGTCAGCGCGGTGACCGGCTTCGCGGTCCAGAACAACAAGGCGATCGTCGGCGCCAACGCGTTCGCCCACGAGGCGGGCATCCACCAGGACGGCATGCTCAAGGACGCCGGCACTTACGAGATCATGCGCCCCGAGGACGTCGGCCTGGTCCGCTCCAGCCTGGTGATGGGCAAGCATTCCGGCCGCCATGCCTTCCGCAAGAAGCTGGCGGAGCTCGGCTACGAGCTCGGCGACAACGCGCTCGCCGAGGCGTTCGCCCGCTTCAAGGCGCTGGCCGACAAGAAGAAGGAGATCTTCGACGAGGACCTGATCGCGCTGGTCGACGACGAGATCCAGACCATCGATCAGCGGATCAGGGTGGTCGACCTGGACGTCCACTGCGGCGCCCGGCCGAAGTCGCTGGCCCGGGTGGTGCTCGAGATCGATGGCGCCGAGCGCGCCGCCGAGGCCGAGGGCAGCGGGCCGGTCGATGCCACCTTCAACGCGATCCAAAAGCTCGTGCCGCACACCGCGATCCTCTCCCTGTTCCAGATCCATGCGGTCACCGAGGGCACCGATGCCCAGGCCGAGGTCACGGTCCGGCTGGAGGAGAATGGCAAGACGGTTAACGGCCAGGCGGCCGAAACCGACACAATTCTCGCCTCGGCGCGCGCTTATGTGATGGCGTTAAACAAACTTTTAGTGAAACGGGAAAGAACAGCACCAGCTGCCCTGTCCGCGTGACCGCCTAGGCTTGGGTACGCCCGAACCGAGGGGGTTGAGTTTAGGAGCGGCGGACCGGTCATGGCCGACTTGGCCGTGCCGATCGCCGCTCCAGCGGACCTGGGCCCGGATCTTCAGCCAGGGAACGCGTCCGCATGTTCTCGAGAATTCTGGGCCTGTTGTCCGCCGACATGGCGATCGACCTCGGCACGGCCAACACGCTCGTCTACGTCAAAGGTAAGGGCATCGTCCTCGACGAGCCCTCGGTGGTCGCGATCACCAACATTCGCGGGCGCAAGCAGGTCCTGGCGGTCGGCGAGGAAGCCAAGCAGATGGTCGGCCGCACGCCCGGCAACATCGAGGCGATCCGACCCTTGCGCGACGGCGTGATCGCCGACTTCGAGGTCGCCGAGGAGATGATCAAGCACTTCATCCGCAAGGTTCACAACCGGCGCGGCTTCGCGAGCCCGCGGGTGATCGTCTGCGTGCCCTCGGGCTCGACCGCGGTCGAACGCCGCGCGATCCAGGAATCCGCCGAGAGCGCCGGTGCCAGGCGGGTGTTCCTGATCGAGGAGCCGATGGCGGCCGCGATCGGCGCCGGCCTGCCGGTGACCGAGCCCACCGGCTCGATGGTGGTCGACATCGGCGGCGGGACCACCGAGGTCGCGGTGCTCTCGCTCGGCGGCATCGTCTATGCCCGCTCGATCCGGGTCGGCGGCAACAAGATGGACGAGGCGATCATCAGCTACATCCGGCGCAACCACAATCTCTTGATCGGCGAATCGACCGCCGAGCGGATCAAGAAGGAGATCGGCTCGGCCTGCCTGCCCGAGGACGGCAATGGCCGGGTGCTCGAGATCAAGGGCCGCGATCTGATGAACGGCGTGCCCAAGGAGATCGTGATCAGCCAGCGCCAGATCGCCGAATCCCTGGCCGAGCCGGTGAGCGCGATCATCGAGGCGGTCAAGGTGGCGCTCGAGCACACCGCGCCCGAGCTGTCGGCCGACATCGTCGACAAGGGGATCGTCTTGACCGGCGGCGGCGCGCTGCTCGGCAACCTCGATTTCGTCCTCCGCCACGCCACCGGGCTGCCGGTCAGCCTCGCCGACGAGCCGCTCACCTGCGTGGCGCTCGGCACCGGCCGCTGCCTCGAGGAGATGAAGACGTTGCGCCACGTCCTGCACACCGCGTATTAAGGTACACGCTAGACGCTGCCCCTTGCCGTCGGTCCTGGTACGCCTGCGCTGGCGACCCAGATCATGGCATGGGCCCAGGGCGCGCCGGTCGGTTTCGCGGACGCCCCCCGGCCTCGGGCCCGCCGGTACCCTCCCCGGCGCCTGATCGAGCGTGACGGAGGCTGCGCGTGAAGCTCGAGCGTCGCTCGCTGTCACGGCTGGCGGTGCCGCTGAAGGCGCTGGTCGATCGCTTCGCCTTCGGCACCCTGATCGTCGTCTCGGTGGTCCTGCTGGTCGTCAGCAAGGCGGACATCCGGCTGCTCGAGGCGGTCGACAGCCGCATCGGCGATCTCCTGACGCCGGCGCTCGACGTCGCGGTGCGCCCGATCGAGGCCTCGCGCCGCCTGGCCCGGAACATCGGCGAGCTGGTGGCGCTCCGGGCCGAGAACGCCGAGCTGCGCGAGCAGAACCGGCGCCTGCTCGAATGGCAGAGCACGGCGCGCCAGCTGGCGGTCGAGAACGCCGGCCTGCGCCAACTGCTGCACGGCGTCCGCGAGGACCAGCATCCGACCGTGGTCACGGCCCGGGTGGTGGCGGATGCCGGCGGCCCCTTCGTCCAGACGGTGCTGGTCAACGCCGGTACCGAGCAGGGGGTCGCCAAGGGCATGGCGGCGGTCAACGAGCGCGGCCTGGTCGGCCGGGTGATCGAGGTCGGGCAGCGGAGCGCCCGGGTCCTGCTGTTGACCGACTTTAACTCCCGCATCCCGGTGATGGTCGAGCCGTCGCGCGATCAGGCGATCCTGGCCGGCGACAACAGCCGCGAGCCGGGCCTCGTGTTCCTGCCGCTCAATCCGCGCCTGTCGGTCGGCGATCGCGTGGTCACCTCCGGGCGCGGGGGTGTCCTGCCGCCGGGCCTGGCGGTCGGTGTGGTCAGCGCGATCGGCAGGCACAAGGTCACGGTCGCGCCGATGATCGACTGGGACCGGCTGGCCTATCTGCGGCTCCTGGACTACGCGCCGGTGCTGCCGCCGGAGCAGCTCGAGGATCTGCAGCAGGAGATCTACGGGCCGCCCGCGCCGCCGGCCGCAGGCTCCGCCGCCCGCCCGCCGTCCGGGCCGGCGCCGCCGGCGGAGACCTCGGAGTGACCTGGCTCTGGCTCCGCCACCTGGACGCCCAGCTGCGGGCCCTGCTGCCGTTCGCGACCGCCCTGATCGCGGTGCTGATCGACGTCACGCCTGTGGTCGGCGCCGGACCGGCCGGCCTGACCTCGTTCTCGACCCTTTGCGCGGTCTACTTCTGGAGCCTCTACCGGCCCGACCTGTTCACGCCGACCGCGGCGTTCCTCATCGGTCTGGTCTATGACGGCCTGGCGGGGCTGCCGCTCGGCCTGACCTCGCTCGCCCTGTTGCTGGTGCGCAATCTGATGATCCGGCAGCAGCGGTTCTTCGTGACCCGCTCGTTCCTGGTCATCTGGAGCTGCTTTTTGCTCCTGGCACCGGCCGTCGAGGCGGCTCGCTGGCTGCTGTCCTGCCTCTGGTGGGGCCATCTGTTCGCGCTCCAGCCGATGCTGCTCGAGCTGCTGGTCACCATGGCTCTCTATCCCGCGGCCAGCTGGCTGTTGAGCCGCCTCCACAACCAGATCCCGAGGCTGGTCCATGCATCGTGAGAGCGATCGCCTGCGCAGCTTCTCGCGCCGCGCGCTGATCCTCGGCGCCGGCCAGCTGGGGCTGTTCGGCGTGCTCGCCGGCCGGTTGTACTACCTGCAGGTCGTGACCGCCGACGAATACGCGCTGCTCGCCGACGAGAACCGGATCAACCATCGCCTCCTGCCGCCGGCGCGCGGCCGGATCTTCGATCGCCACGGGGTGGCGCTGGCGCGCAACAGCCCGACCTATCGCGTGCTGGTGACCCGGGAGCAGACCGCGGACCTGCGCGCCACCCTCGGCGCGCTGGCGCGCCTGATCCCGGTGTCGGGGGCGCAGATCGAGGAGGTGATCGCCGAAGCCGCCCGGCGCCGCCGCTTCGTCCCGATCACGGTCCAGGAAGATCTGACCTGGAGCGAGCTCTCGCGGGTCGCGGTCAACGCGCCCGACCTGCCGGGGGTGAGCCTGGACGCCGGCCTGCTGCGCGATTATCCGATGGGGCCGATCATGGCCCATGTCCTGGGCTACGTCGGGCCGGTCTCGGAGAGCGAGCTGAACGGCGATCCGCTCCTCGAGCTGCCCGAGTTCCGGACCGGCAAGAACGGCATCGAGAAGGTCTACGACCAGGTCCTGCGCGGGCGCGCCGGCATCAGCCGGTTCGAGGTCAACGCGCTCGGCCGCGAGATCAAGGAGCTGTACCGCCACGACGGCGAGCCCGGCCGCGATTTGACCCTGACCCTCGACCTCGATCTCCAGCGCTACGTCCACGAGCGCCTGAGCGACGAGCAGAGCGCCGCGGTGGTGGTCCTCGACGTCCACACCGGTGACGTCCTGGCGCTCGCCTCGGTGCCGACCTTCGACCCGCGCGCGTTCGTCGACGGCCTGAGCCGCGATAGCTGGCGCGATCTCACCACCAACCCCAACACGCCGCTGGTCAACAAGGCGATCGGCGGCCAGTACCCGCCGGGCTCGACCTTCAAGATGATCGTCGCCCTGGCGGCGCTCGAGGCGGGGGCCGCCGGCCCCGATACCGAGGTCTTCTGCCCGGGCTTCATCCGGCTCGGCGATCACCAGTTCCACTGCTGGAAGCGCTGGGGTCACGGCAAGCTCAAGCTGGTCGACGCGATCGCCCAGTCCTGCGACGTCTACTTTTACGAGCTCGCCCGGCGCCTGGGCGTCGACGCGATCGCCGAGATGGCGCGCCGGTTCGGGCTCGGGCAGGCCCTTGGCATCGATCTGCCCGGCGAGCGCTCCGGGCTGGTGCCGGATCGGGCGTGGAAGCGGGCGACCCGCGGCGTGCCCTGGCAGCTCGGCGAGACCCTGATCACCGGCATCGGCCAGGGCTACATGCAGGCGACGCCGCTCCAGCTCGCGGTCATGACCGCGCGCATCGCCAACGGCGGCCGCGCGGTGTTGCCGCGCCTGGTGCACGGCGAAGCCGGCGTCGACGATGCCCAGGCGCCCGTGCCGCCGGCCGCGCTCGGGATCTCGGACTGGTCGTTCCGGTTCGTCCGCCAGGGCATGTACGAGGTCGTCAACGGCGAGCACGGCACCGCCCGCCAGGCCAGCCTCGGCAACCCCGAGGTCGCGCTCGCCGGCAAGACCGGGACCTCGCAGGTGCGCCGGATCAGCCACGCCGAGCGCGCGACCGAGGTGCGCAAGAACGAAGACAAGCCCTGGGAGGAGCGCGATCACGCCCTGTTCGTCGCGTTCGCGCCCTACCGGGAGCCGCGCTACGCGCTCGCGGTGGTCGTCGAGCACGGCGGCAGCGGTGCCGCGACCGCGGCGCCGATCGCCCGCGACATCATGGCCAAGGCGCTCGAGCTCGATCCGACCCGGGCGCGGCCGCCGGTGACCGCGGGCCGCCCGAACTCGCGCCCGACCGGCGAGCCGGCGTGACCTCGATGGCGGTCGCGGCCCGCTTCAAGGCGATCGAGCTGTCGCTGCTCGAGAAGCTCAGGCTCTTGAACTGGCTCTTCGTCGCGGTCGTGATCCTGATCGCCCTGGTCGGCTACGGCATGCTGTATTCGGCCGCCGGCGGCTCGCCCGAGCCCTGGGCCTGGCGTCACAGCGTGCGCTTCGCGATCGGCCTGGTCCTGATGCTGGCGATCGCGCTGACCGACATCCGGATCTGGTTCCGCTGGGCCTATGCGATCTACGGCGCCGCGCTGCTCGGCCTGATCGCGGTCGAGATCGTCGGCAACATCAGCATGGGCGCGCAGCGCTGGATCAACCTCGGCCTGTTCCAGCTGCAGCCGTCCGAGGTCATGAAGATCGCGCTGGTGCTGGCGCTCGCGCGCTATTTCCACGGCACCTATCTGGAGGACGTGGCGCGGCCGAGCCAGCTGATCGTGCCGCTTGCGATCATCCTGGTGCCGACCGCGCTGGTCCTCAAGCAGCCCGATCTCGGCACCTCGGTCATGCTGCTCGCGGGCGGCGGCGCGCTCTTGTTCCTGGCCGGCGTCCGCTGGTGGAAGTTCGCCGTGGTGATCGGCGGCACGCTCGGCGCGCTGCCGATTCTCTGGCACCAGCTGCACGGCTATCAGAAGCAGCGGGTGATGACCTTCCTCAACCCCGAGCGCGACCCGTTGGGCGCCGGCTATCACATCATCCAGTCCAAGATCGCGCTCGGCTCGGGCGGCATCTGGGGCAAGGGCATCCTCCATGGCACCCAGAGCCAGCTGAGCTTCCTGCCCGAGAAGCAGACCGACTTCGTGTTCACGATGCTGGCCGAGGAGGCCGGCCTGGTCGGCGCGCTCGGCCTGCTCTGCCTGTTCCTGGTCCTGGTCGCCTACGGCTTCGCGTTCGCGCTGCGCGCCCGCAACCAGTTCGGCCGCCTGCTGGCGATGGGCATCACGGTCACCTTCTCGCTCTACGTCGTGATCAACATCGCCATGGTCACCGGCCTGATCCCGGTGGTCGGCGTGCCGCTGCCGCTGATCTCCTACGGCGGCACCGCGATGATGACCGTGCTGATCGGCTTCGGCCTGATGCTGAGCGTCGACGTTCACCGCGAGGTGACCATTCCCCGGTTTCCGGTCGACCACAACCGCTGATCGCTCGCCTGGCGCCGCCGATCCGGCTAGGGTGAGGTTCGGACCGGAGGGAAGAGCACGGGATGGGCCTGCGCGAGCGGATCGGGATCGACTTCGGTGGCCGGCTCCGCCTCGAGGAGGCCCTCGACTGGGCCGCGGCCAACCAGGTTCGCTACGCCGACGTCTGTGTCGACAACCCGCCGAACGAGCTCGGCTCGTTCGATCAGGCGCGGGTGCGCGCGGCGCGCGCGGCGCTCGACCGGTACGACATCCGCCTCGGTCTGCACACGCTCTCGGCGGTCAACGTCGCGGAGACCTCGCCCTTCCTCGCCGACGCGGTCGACGCTTATCTCTCGGCCTACATGGACCTCGCGGTGCGTCTCGGTGCCGGCTGGATCGTGGTCCACGCCGGCTATCACTTCACCAGCGATCTTGATCGGCGCAAGGAGGCGGCCCTGGACCGGCTGAAGCGCGCCGCGGCCGCGGCCGAGCAGCTGGGCGTCCAGCTGCTGCTCGAGAACATGAACCGGGAGCCCGACGATGCCGAGGTCCACTACCTCGGCCACGACGTCGCCGAATGCCGCTTCTTCTTCGACCAGCTGACCTCGCCCAATCTGGGTTGGGCCTACACCGTCAATCACGCCCACATGCTGCCCGAGGGCATCGCGGGCTTCACGCAGCGGTTCGATCTCGGCCGCTGCGGCGAGGTCCGGCTCGCCGACAACCGGGGCGACAAGGAGGAGCACCTCTATCCGGGCCACGGTACGATCGACTTCAAGGCAATGTTCGATCAGATCGAGGGCGCGGGCTACCGCAAGCACTACATGCTGGCGTTCGGCTCGATCGAGGACATGCGGCGCGGTCGCGACGATCTGGTCAGGCTTGCGGGCCGCGGCTGACGGCGATGGCGGACGACGGCAGGCTCCGCTGCGCTTGGGCGGGAAGCGACCCGCTCTATCTCGCCTATCACGACCAGGAATGGGGCGTGCCGCTCAAGGACGACCGGCGCCTGTTCGAGATGCTGGTGCTCGAGGGCTTCCAGGCCGGTCTCTCCTGGATCACGATTCTAAGAAAGCGAGATAACTTCCGGAAAGCGTTCGATCAATTCCATCCGGAGACGATCGCTGCCTACGGCCCGGACAAGATCGCGGCCCTGCTCGCCGATCCCGGCATCGTGCGCAACCGCGCCAAGGTCGAGGGCGCGATCCTGTCGGCGCGCGGCTATCTGGAGCTGATGCAGGAGCCCGGCGGCTTTTCCGGTTTCCTCTGGCAGTTCGTGGACGGCGCCCCGATCGTCAACCAGCGGCGCTCGATGAGCGAGATCCCGACCGAGACCGCGGAAGCCCGCGCCCTCTCGAAAGCGCTCAAGGCGCGCGGCTTCAAGTTCGTCGGTCCGACCATCTGCTACGCCTTCATGCAGGCGACCGGCATGGTCGACGACCACCTGGTCGACTGCTTCCGGCACCAGGCGGGGCAGGCGTCGACAACCGCCTGAAGGCGTGGCGTTGTCAGCCGCCGCGTCAGTCCCGGTCGCCTGAGCTCAGCCTGGTCCAGGGCAGGCCGCCGGACCGTCAGCCAGCGCCCGCGCGGCCTGGTTGGTGGTCACGCGGCCGATCACGCAGGGGCCATCCGGGTCCAGGCGAACCACGAACAGGCGCGCCACCCGCTTGACCGGATCGGTCGGGTCCTGAGCCACCACCCGGAAGATCAGCGCCCGGGGCTGGCCTTGCGCATCGCGCCGCCACTCGACGACGGGCGAGCCGCCGACGTTGGCAAACATCCCGATCGGCCGCTGGTAGACCAGGGCGTCCTCGGTCGACCAGGCCAGCTGGCCGCGGCGCAGCTCCAGCCACGAGTTGGCGTTCGAGGCCACGAACAGCAGGTGCCAGTCGTCGGGCGCCGGGCACGCCTGCACCCCCAGGTCACGTTCGGCGAACTCGCGTGCGACTTCCGCTGAAGGTGCGTTGCAGTCGGCCCGCCGGATCGACGTGTAGACGCTGTCGGCGGCCTCGGCGACCAGGCCAAGGACACTCAGCACGGCCGCTGCGCCGCCGACGGCGACCCGTCGGGAAGTCAGAGGCTCCTCGAGCGGGTCCGGATCACCAGTCCGCGTCGTCGTCGAAGCGGAAGGCGTCGCCGGCCGAGCGGATGTGGCCGGTCGAGGGCAGCGGGAAATGGGCGGTGCAGACCAGGGTATCGGTGTCGGCATAGCGCTCGAGAAAGGCCCGCCGGGTGCGCTTGGCGAGCTCCGGGTCCCAGTCCGGCCAGGCGGTCCACTCGGAGTGCAGGCATTGGATCGGCGAGTGCATCACGTCGCCGCACAAGACCGCCCGCTCGCCCTTCGAGGCCAGGCAGATGGCGACGTGGCCCAGGGTGTGGCCGGGGGTCGGCTCGAGCCAGACCTGGTCGTCGAGGCTGAAGTCGTCGCTCACGACCTCGGCCTGGCCGGCCGCGATCACCGGCAGCACGCTGTCCTCGAGCGCCGCGCGCGAAAACTTCGGGTGGCCCTGCTCCCAGGAGTCGAGCTCGGTCCGGGCGAACACGTAGCGGGCGTTCGGGAAGGTCGGGACCCAGCGACCGTCCACGAGCCTGGTGTTCCAGCCGACGTGATCGACGTGCAGGTGGGTGCACATGACATAGTCGATGGCCTCGGGCGCGACCTCCAGGGCGGCCAGCGCCTGGAGGTAGCGATCGTCGGTCTTCTGATGCCAGAAGGGCCGGTTGGGCCGCTCCTTGTGGTTGCCGACGCAGGAGTTGATCAGGATCGTGTGGTGGGCCGTGCGCAAAAGGTAGCTCTGGACCGGGAACAGCAGCGCGCCGCTCTCCGGGTCCATCGCTCTGGGCTTGAGCCAGCTCGCGTGCGCCGCCCAATCGGCCGGCGTGGTCTCCGGAAAGAACACCAGCGGATCGAACGGCGAGACGATCTCGAGCGCGCGCCCGATCGAGATGTCACCGATCCGCCTGCCATGCCATGCCATGGTTGCCCCCCTCGACGTCACGTTGCGGCCCGCCGTCCTGCATAGCCGCTGCCGGCGAGATCCGATAGGGCTCCGCGGGCCCGCCGCGGAACCGGCGCGCCGCACCGCCGTTATCGACTATCCCCGGCCCTCCGGCGGTGATAGGTCTTGGCCAGGCAAGATTGGGGACGCTGATGCTCAGCAAGACGCCGTTCAAGCGGATCTGTACCGAATGCAACCGGCATTTCTCGACCGACCGGCCGGACGCCCGGTACTGCTCGTCGGAGTGCCGGCGGGCGCATTTCCAGAGCCGGCGCGGCCGCTCCGATTCCCGCCAGCCGAACGCAACCCCGAGAGCGACCCGCCCGCGTTCGACCTAGGCGGGCTCGGCGGCGGGTGCCAGGATCCGCCCGCGCTCGATGTGGAAGATGCGGTCGAGCAGGTCGGCGACGTGGGTCTCGTTGGACTCGGCGAGCAGCACCGAGACGCCCTCCTGCTTGAGGTTGGAGAGCACCTCGGCGAGCCGGCGGGCGAGCGCCGGCGCCAGCCCCTCGAACGGCTCGTCGAGCAGCAAGAGCCGGGTCCCGGCCATCAGCGCGCGCCCGAGCGCCACCATCTTCTGCTGGCCGCCCGAGAGCTGGATCGCGCGGCTTGCCCGGAACCTCTCGATCTCCGGCATCAGGCCGAAGATCCACTCCAGGCGGCGGTCCGCGCCGTCGAGCCCGATCGACCAGGCCGGCAGCATGAGGTTCTCCTCGACCGTGAACTCGGGCACCAGGCGCCGGTCCTCGGGCATGTAGCCGAGCCCGAAATGCGGCCGCCGGTGCGGCGGCAGAGCCATCAGGTCGACCTCGCCGAGCGCGACCGTCCCGGTCGCCGGCACCAGCCCCATCAGCGCCCGCATGAAGGTCGTCTTGCCGGCACCGTTGCGGCCGATCAGGCCGCCCATCTCGCCCTCGTCGAGCGCCAGACCGACGCCGTCGAGAACCTGCACCGGCCCGATCCGGGCGTCGATGCCGCTGACCCTAAGCACGGGCTGCCGCCCCGCCCGGCCGGGTCGAGCGGTGCAGGGTCTCGCCGACCACGAACCGCTTGACCTGCTCGTCGTGGAGGGCCTGCGCCGGCGGCCCGTCGGCGATCACGGTGCCGTCGTAGAAGGCCAGCACCCGGTCGGCGTAGCGCTCGACGATCTCCATGTCGTGCTCGACGAACAGCACGGTCAGCCCGGCCGCGGTCAGCGCCCCGACCACGACTTCCATGATCTCGTACTTCTCCTCGACGCTGATGCCGCTGGTCGGCTCGTCGAGCAGCACGAGCCGCGGCTCGGCGGCGACCGCCATCGCGATGTCGAGCAGCTTGCGCACGCCCTGGGGCAACGTGCTCGCGGGCGCATGGCGATAGTCGGCGATCTTGTAGCGGTCGAGCAGCGCCTCGGCATCCCGGAGCAGGCGGGGGGTGCGCAGCGGCCGCCAGACCGCGCCCGCACCCCGGCGCGCGATCCCGAGCGCGATCGCCATGTTGTCGAGCACGGTCATGGTCGCGAACACCTGCGCCACCTGGAACGAGCGGCAGACGCCGAGCCGCGTGACCTCGCGCGGCGTGAGGTCGGTGATGTCCTTGCCCTCGAAGCGGATCCGGCCGGAGCTCGGCTTCAGGTAGCCGGTGATCAGGTTGACGAAGGTGGTCTTGCCGGCGCCGTTGGCGCCGATGATGCCGACCGTCTGGCGCGCGGGCACCGCGACCGTGATGTCGCGCGCGGCGGTGATGGAGCCGAAGGTCTTGCCGAGGTCCTGGACCTCGAGGATCGGGGTCGCCACCACGGTCAGGCGCCCGCGCGCCGCTCGAACAGCGACCACAGGCCGCCCGGGAAGAACAGGATCGTCAGCAGCAGGGCGGCACCGAGCATCAGCTGCCAGATCTCGGGCGTGTAGGCCATGGCGAAGCTCTGCACCAGCTCGAACAGCAGCGAGCCCAGGAACGGCGCGATCACGCTGCCGGTGCCGGCCAGGATGGTCACGAACACGAAGCCGCCCGAGGTCGTCCAGTAGGCCATCTCGGGGTCGATGTGGCCGACCGCGAGCGCGGTCAGCACGCCGCCGAAGCCGGCGAGCGCGCCGGCGATCACGACCTTGAGGTGGATGACGTTGCGCACCGAGACGCCCAGATACTCGACCCGGATCTCGTTGTCGCGGATCGGCGCGGCGAGCTGGCCGATGGTCGACTGCAGGAAGCTGTGGACCAGGCTGGCGGTGATCAGCGCGGCGACGATGGTCAAGAGATAGATGGTCTGGACGACCGCGGCCCCGCTCGGGGCATAGCCGAGGAAGGAGGGCGGGGTGATGTTGACGCCGTCGGTGGAGCCCAACGCCTCGGTGTTGACCAGCAGACCGTAGAGGATCATCGAGAACGCGAGGCTCAGCATGGCGAAGAAGATCTCGCGGTAACGCGCCAGCAGGAGGCCGACCACCCAGGCGACCACCGCCGCGACCGCACCGCCCAGCAGCAGCATCAGGATCGCGTCCGAGAGCCCGAGCCATCGGCCGGCGAGCCCGGCCGCATAGCCGCCGGCGCCGAAATAGAGCGCCTGGCCGAACGACACCAGGCCCGCGCGCCAGAGGATCATCAGGCCGAGCACGACCAGCGCCTTGGCGACCGCGACCGTGGTCAGGAACAGCGCCCATTGCGGCAGCACGAAGCCGCCGACGGCGGCGACCACGAACACCAGGGCGAGCGTCAGAATGGTCCGGTTGAGCATCAGATCTTTCTCGCTTGGACCCGGCTGAACAGCCCCTCGGGCCGGACCGCGAGCACCAGCGCCATGACCGCATAGACCACGAACAGCTCGACCTGCGGGAACAGATGCACGGCCGCGGCCCGCCCGAGGCCGACGATCAGCGAGCCGATCAGCGCGCCCGGGATGCTGCCCATGCCGCCGATCGCGACCACCGCGAACGCGATCACGATGACCTCGACGCCAAGCCCGGGCGTGACCGAGATCTTGGGCGCCGTGAACGCGCCGCCGAAGGCGCCGAGCACCGCGCCGATCAGGAAGGTGATCGCGAACACCCTGGTGACGTTGATGCCGAGCGCGGTCGCCATCTCGCGATCGTAAATCACCGTGACCAGGAGCTTGCCCCACCGGGTGCGGTTCAGGCCCCACCAGGCGGCGAGCGCGATCAGCGCGGCGAGCCCGATCAGGCCGAGGTCGTAGTTCGAGATGATCAGGTCGCCGACGATCACGTTGCCGAGCGCCATGTAGGGCTGATAGGCGAAATAGGGATCGTTGCCCCAGATCAGGCGCAGCACGTCCTCGAGGATCAGGAACACGGCATAGGTGACCAGCACGACGATCACCTCGTCGCGGCCGTAGACCCAACGCAGCAGACCGCGCTCGAGGATGGTGCCGAGCACGATCCCGATCCCGAGCGCCGCCAGCAGCATGGCCGCGAAGCCGCCGGCGACCGGCAGCCCGGCGTCGAAATAGAGGCCGACCAGGGTCGCCGCGCCGTAGGCGCCGAAGGCGTAGAAGGAGCCGTGGGCGACGTTCAGGATCTTCATCACGCCGAAGATCAGCGACAGGCCGACCGCGACGATGAACAGCCAGGACGCGTAGACCAGGCCATCGGTCAGGATCGCGAACGCGATCAGCACGGCCGCGCCCCGCGTGCCCGCCGGTCAACGTGAGCGGGGGCGATGCCCGCGGCACCGCCCCCGCTTGCGATCGGCTGCAGGCCGGCCGCTCAGCCGCATTTGGCGCCGGGCATGCCCGCCTCGAGCCACTTGGTGCTGGTCGTGTCCGCGGGCGGGTTGACGCAGTCGGCCGGGTAGCGGACCACGTCGACGATGGTGGGCGTGCCGGTCTCCTTGTCGAACTTGTAGGTGCCGTAGGCGGTCTCGCTGACCGCCTGGTGGCCGTTGCCGAGCTTCATCTCGACCGGCCCGTCCATCAATTCGAAGCTCAGGTTCTCGAACGCGGCGATCACGTCATCGGTCGCGGGCTTGCCGCCCTTGGCCTTGGCCGCCTTGTCGTAGGCCGACTTCAGCCCGAGCATTGCCTGCGCCATGTGATAGGCCGAGTAGATCGGCGGCGTGCCGTAGCGATCGGCAAAGGTGCTCTGCAGCCAGCGGTTCAGCTCGGTGTCGTGGGCGAGCACGCCGTTCGGCCCGCGGGCGCCGACGATCACGCCGTCGGGCAGCTTGGACTTGAGCCGGAACATCGCGGTCTCGGCCGTGGTCAGCACCATCGGCATGCGCTGCGGCAGGCCGCGCGCCAGGCTCTGGAAGACGAAGCTCTCGAGGTCGCCGCCCCAGAGGCTCGAGTGCAGGACGGCGGCGTTGCTGACCAGCAGCGCCGAAATCTCGGAGCCGTACTCGCCCGCGAACAGCTTCGGGAACAGCTCCTTGTTGACCGTCGCCTTGGGCTCGATCGCCTTCATCGCGAGCACGAAGTCGTGCCAGGAATCCTGGCCCCAGGCGTAATTCTGGTTGATCCCGGCATAGCTCGAGACGTCGCCGAGCTTCTCCTTGACGTAAAGGGCCGCGCCGACGCTGTCCATGGTCGCGTGCGGCGCCGTGCGGAACACGTGCTTGTAGGAGCTCTCCTCGAAGATTCTGGGCGTGCCGCAGTCGAACAGAACGGTCAGGACCTTGAGCTCCTCGGCGACCGGGGCGACCGCAAGGCAGCTGCCCGAGGAGATGTAGCCCACGATCGCATCGACGTGCTCGCGCTGGACCAGGTTGCGCAGCTCGGTGACCTGGGTGGTCGTGCCGCCGGCCTCGTCGATGTAGACCGGCTGGAGCTTGAGCCCGCCGACGCCCTTGCTGTCGTAGGGCGGGGGCAGGGTGCCGGCGTTGATGTTCTCGATCATCAGCTCGGCGGCGTTGCGCGCCGGGACCCCGAACGGGCCGGCGGCCGGGCCGGACAGGAACACGACGATGCCGACCTTGAGGGTGCCGTCCTGCGCCATGGCCGGTGCTCCGCTCGCGACCAATGCCACCGCGAGCGCACCGCCCGCGAGCGCCTTGCCGATCGGGTTGGGCATACGCCAGATCATCATGGCCTCCGAGGCTTTTGGTTGTGCCTGACGTCACGATGCACCGTCGGGCGCGTTCTGGCAAACCCTTACCTCCGCCGCTTCGAGCGGGGTTGCCCGCCCCGCCCTCGATGCCCGATGGTAGGCGGATGCGGGAGATGCCGATGCCGCCCATGGACGATCTGCCGGGCGCGCCGACGGGCGCGAGCTTCGCGCTGCTCGCGGGCGTGCGCGTGCTCGACCTCACGACCTCGATCGCCGGGCCCTATGCGACCCTGCTGCTCGGCGATCTCGGCGCCGAGGTGATCAAGGTCGAGCGGCCGGGGCTGGGCGACGATGCCCGCCACTGGGGGCCGCCGTTCCTCGATGGCGAATCCCTCTGGTTCCTCTCGGTCAACCGCAACAAGCAGAGCCTGGCGCTCGACTACAGCCGGCCCGAGGGCCACGCGCTGCTCCTGGAGCTGGTCGCCAAGGTGGACGTCGTGGTCCTGAACCAGCTGCCGCGCCTGCAGGCCAAGCTCGGCACCGACCACGCGACCCTCAAGCGGGCGCGCGAGGATCTGATCCACGTGTCGCTCACCGGCTTCGGGCTGACCGATGCACGCGCTGAGCGCCCCTGCTACGACCTGATCGCGCAAGGGCTCTCAGGGGTCATGGACCTGACCGGCGAGGCCGGGTCGGCGCCGCAGAAGATCGGCACCCCGGCCGCCGACCTGCTCGCCGGCAGCGACGCCGCGCTCGCCACCGTCGCCGCTCTCCTCGACCGCCAGCGCACCGGGCGCGGACACCAGATCGACATCGCCCTGGTCGAGAGCATGACCCGCTTCATGAGCCCGCGGCTCACGACCTACCTCGGCTCGGGCGAGCTGCCCCGGCGCTCGGGCGCCCGCGACAGCGTGCTCGCGATCTATCAGGCGTTCGAGACCGCGGATGAGCCGCTCACGCTCGGCATCGGCAACGACGCCATCTGGCAGCGCTTGTGCCGCGCGCTCGGCGAGCCGGCCCTGGCCGAGGACGTGCGGCTGGCGACCAACGCCGGGCGGCGGGCGGTGCGCGCCGAGCTGGTGGCGCGGATCGCGGCGATCCTCAGGACCCGCGGCCGCGATCACTGGCTCGAGCTGTTCGCGTGCCATTCGATCCCGGCCGGCCCGATCCATCGCCTCGACGAGGTGGCGGCCGATCCCGGCCTGCGCGCCCGCGGCCTGTTCTATCGCATGACCGCTGCCGACGGCCGCGAGCTGCCGCAGGTCAACACCGGCATCCGGATCGATGGCGAGGCCAACGCCCCGCGCTCGGCCCCGCCGCGCCTGGCCGAGCACGGCGACGACATCCTGCGCGCGTTGCTCGGCAAGAGCGACGAGGAGATCGCGCGCCTCCGGGCTGCGGGCGTCCTGGGGACGACGCTGCCCGATCAGGACGGGGCCTGATGGACCTCGATGACGTTGCCCTCGGGATCATAGAAGAAGACCTGCTGCCAGCCGCTCATCGCAAAGCCGCCGTAGTCGGCATAAGGGATGCCCTTGGCCTCGAGCCGGCGCTTGAAGGCGTCGATGTCGTCGGTGCGAAAGGCGATGTGGCCCCGCTCCAGGGGGTTGACCGGCTTGCCCATCCGAAAGCCGCACTCGAGGTCTTTTTCCGCGAGATGCATCTGGGTGGTGCCGTCGGTGACAAAGGCGACATCGCCCGCGTAGCCCTGCGCGCTCACCACCCGGCTGGCGTTCATCGTCGGCTCCGGGTCCAGGTCGAGCACGCCGCGATAGAACTCGTCCATGGCCGGCACGTTGGTCGAGCAAAGGTTGATGTGGTGCAGCTTGAGCTTCATGGCTTCTTTCCTCCACGGCCGCGGACGGGTGAGGCATTCAAGGGTCAGACCAGCAGCCTGTCAAATGCCATGGCCAGAGGCCAGGCGATCGGGAGTGCGGAAATTGGACCACGAAGGCGCCTACGACAGCCGGGCGGACAGCCTGGCGCACATCCATCGGGTGCGCGACCACATCGACGGGTTCGTCGCCGAGATGCTGGCGCGCGGGCGCGTCCACGACGCCAGCAAGCTCGACGAGCCGGAGAAGTCCGCCTTCGATCAGATCATTCCGCTGCTTGACGGGGTGGCCTACGGCACCCCGGAGTACGAAGCGGTCGTCGAGCGCGCGCGGCCGGCGCTCGAGCATCACTACCGGCGCAACTCCCACCACCCCGAGCACCACGGCCCGGCCGGCGTGGACGGCATGGACCTCTTCGATCTGGTGGAGATGGTCTGCGACTGGATGGCCGCGGCCGAGCGGAACCCGGCCGACGAGGTGAAGCTCGAGTACAATGTTCGTCTGTTCGGCATCGAGCCGCAGCTCGCGAGCGTCCTCGCCAACACGCTCGCCCGCTGGCCCCCAAGTTCGAGCTGAGGTGCTTGCATCCATCCGGCCGGGCGCCTAGGCAAAACACCAGGAGGCAGGCGTTGGACTTCGAGACGATCCTCTACGAGGAAGACGGCCCGGTCGGGTGGTTGACCCTCAACCGTCCCGAGGACGGCAACATGTTTACGGCCACGATGTGTCACGAGGTCCGTGAGTGCATCAACGCGATCCGGCGCGAGACGCGCACGCGGGTGCTGGTGATCACCGGGGCGGGTGACAAGTTCTTCTGTCTCGGCGGGCGTAAGGAGGGCATGGAGGCGACCCGGCTCTATGCCGGCGTCCTGCCGACGCTCGAGATGTACGAGAGCATCGATCAGGCTGCAGAAGCCGGTTATCGCCAGCGTCAACGGCTTCGCGGTCGGCGGCGGCAACGTGCTCCAGGTCGTCTGCGACCTCACGATCGCCAAGGAGAGCGCGATCTTCCGCCAGGTCGGGCCGATGATGGGCAGCTTCGATGCCGGCTACGGCACCTGGTACCTCGAGGACCTGGTCGGCAAGAAGAAGGCGAAGGAGCTCTGGTACCTGAACCCCAAGATCACGGCCAAAGAGGCGCTCGAGATCGGCCTGATCAACCGGGTCGTGCCGGACGATCAGCTCCGCGCCGAGACTCGCGCCTGGGCGCTGGAGATCGCCTCGCGCGGCGCCTTCGCGCTGGCCTCGATCAAAGCCGCCTTCCACGCCCGCCACGGCGGGGTCGCAGGGCTCGCGCGGATGGCCCACGACCTGCTGCTGCGCCAATATCTGGAGAGCGAGGAGTTCGAAGGAGCTGGGGGCCGCCTTCGCCGGGCGCCGCCCGCCCGATCCCGAGACGTTCGGCCACTGAACCGCGGCACCGCCATGGGCCACCTCCTGACCCTCCACGATCCGCGCACCGCCAGGCGCTACTACGAGGCGGGCATCTGGCGCGCCGACACCTTCTACACCCTGCTCGCGGGCCATGCGGCGCGAGCGACCCCAGGATTTCGCCGCCCGGGATGGCGCCCGGCGGCTGACCTTTGCCGAGCTGCAGGGTTGGGTCGATGCGATGGCCGATGCCTTCGCCGAGGCCGGGATCATGCCCGGCGAGCGCGTCAGCCTCTGGCTCTCGAACAGGTTGGAGGCGCTGACAGCCTTCCTCGCCTGCGCGCGCAACGGCTACGTCTGCAACCCGTCGCTGCACCGCAACTACCGGGTCGAGGAGGTCGGCGCGCTGCTCCGCCACATCGGCGCCCGCGCGATCCTGGTCGAGGACGGCTGGGGCGCCGATGCCGGTCATCAGGGCCTGCTCGTGACCCTGCCGGGCCTGCGCAGGCTCTACCGGCTGCCGCAGGCGCGCACACCGGGCCCGGAGCTGCCCGGGCCCGAGACCACCGGGCGCGGCCTCGCCCCGGTCGACGACAACCCCGACAAGGTCGCGTATCTGGCCTTCACCTCGGGGACCACGGGCATGCCCAAGGCGGTCATGCATTCCGACAACACGCTGCTCGCCAACTGCCGCGATCTGGTGCGCGACTGGCGCCACGACCACACGACCGTGCTGCTGACGCTCTCGCCGCTCTCGCACCACATCGCCTGGGTCGCCCTCGGCCAGGCGCTGAGCGCCGGCATGGAGCTGGTGGTCGACGACCCGCCCGCAGGCATGGGCCGGCTCGACTGGCTGGCCCTGACCGGCGCCACCTACGTCATGGGGGTGCCGACCCACGCCATGGACATCCTGGCCGAGCAGCAGCGGCACGGGCTCGAGCGCCTGGGCGCGGTCCGCCTCTTCTACATGGCGGGCGCGCCGATCCCGCGCCCGGTCGCCGAGCGTTTTCTGGAACAGGGAATCCAGCCGCAGAACATCTACGGCATGACCGAGAACTCCTCGCACCACTACACCCACCCCGACGACGACGCGGAGACCATCTGCGCCACCTGCGGTCGCGGCGGGCAGGGGTACGAGGTCCGGATCTTCGATCAGGCCGACCCGGACCGCGAAGTCCCGGCCGGCGAGATCGGCCAGATCGGCGGCCGCGGCGGCGCCTTGATGCTCGGCTATTTCGGCAATCAGGCGGCAACCGAGCAGTCGTTCAACAAGGCCGGCTGGTTCCTCTCGGGCGACCTCGGCCGGCTCGACCCGCGCGGCAACCTGCAGATCGTCGGCCGGCTCAAGGACATCGTGATCCGGGGCGGCCACAACATCCACCCGGCCAAGGTCGAGGAGCTGGCGCTGCGCCACCCGCTGATCACGCGGGCGGCTGCCTTCGGCGTGCCGGACGAGCGGCTCGGCGAGCGGCTGTGTCTTGCGGTCGGCTGGGCAGGCGACCAGCCGCCCCAGGTGGACGCGCTGCTGCAGGAGCTCTTTGCCGCCGGGCTCTCGATCCACGACATGCCGGAATACTTCGTCCTCTTGGACGAGTTCCCGCTGACCGCGAGCGGCAAGATCCTCAAGCGCGAGCTCGTGGTCTGGACGCGAGATGGCAGGATCGCGCCCGAGCCCTGCCGCTTCGAGGGTCGGGACCGATCATGACCAGCCTGCTCGATCGTCTCGACCTGCCGCCCGGCCTCGCGGACGAGGAGGCGATGCTGGTGCGCACGGTGCGCGCGCTCGCGACCGACGTGATCGCGCCGCGCGCCGCGCACCACGACCGCACCGCCGAGTTCCCGTGGGACAACGTGAAGGCGATCAACGCGCTCGGCCTGAACGCCATGTTCGTGCCCGAGGCCTATGGCGGCGCAGCCGGTCTCGTACTGCGCCTACCTCGCCTGCGTGCGCGAGCTGAGCAAGGCCTGCGCGGCGACCGGCAGCGTCTGGTCGACCAACTTCCACGCCATGAAGCCCCTGATCGACTTCGGCACCGAGGACCAGAAACGTCGCCTGCTGCCCAAGATCGCCGCCGGCGGGCTCGGAGCCTTGTGCATCACCGAGCCCGATGCCGGCTCGGACGCCACCGGCATGCGCACCCGGTTTTCCCCAGATGGCGACCAGATCCGGATCGACGGCGGCAAGACCTTCATCACCAACGGCAACGTCGCCGACCGTTTGCTCCTGTTCGGCAAATGGAGCGGGATCCCGGACCCGCGCCAGGCGATCTCGGTCCTGGTGGTCGAGGCCGGCACGCCCGGGCTTTCGGTGATCCGCACCGAGGACAAGATGGGCATCCGGGCATCCTCGACCGCGACGCTCGCCTTCGAGGACTGTCGCGTGCCGCGCGCGAACCTCCTTTGCGAACCGGGCGACGGTCTTCGTATCCTGCTTGCCGCCCTCAACAAGTCGCGCCCCTCGATCGCGGCGCACGCGCTCGGGATCGCGCGCGCCGCCTTCGAGGACGGCATCGCCTACATCAACCAGCGCCGCCAGTCGGGCCGCCGGATCGTCGAGTTCCAGGGCATCCAGTTCCTGCTCGCCGATCTCGCGAGCGAGCTCGCGCTCACCGAGCGCTTCCTCTGGCACGTGGGCGCCCTGATCGACGCCGGCGCGAGCGACATCGGCATCGAAGCCTCGATCCTGAAGCTGCGCGCCTCCGACCTCGCGATGCGCATGACCACCGAGGTCGTGCAGCTGTTCGGCGGCTACGGCTACTGCAAGGACCAGCGGGCCGAGCGGCTGATGCGGGACGCCAAGATCACCCAGATCTGGGAGGGCACCAACCAGATCCATCGCCAGCTGATCGGACGGAGCTTCACCCTGAGATGAGCACGGCGATCAAAACGGTCGGGATCGCCGGCGCCGGCGGCACCATGGGTGCGGGCATCGCGATCGTGGCGGCGCGCGCGGGCTTTGCCACGATCGCCTACGACGTCGAGGCCGTGGCGCTCGAGCGCGCGCGCCGCCAGACCGAGGCTTTTCTGCGGAAATCGATCGAGCGCGGCAAGCTCACCCGTGAACAGCTCGACCGCATCCTCGAAACCTTCGTCCAGACCACCGAGCTTGCCGACCTCGGGACGTGCGATCTGGTGATCGAGGCGGTGTTCGAGGACCTCGCGACCAAGCAGGCGCTGTTCAAGACGCTGCACGAGGTCTGCCCGGAAGGGACGATCTTCGCCTCCAACACCTCGACGCTGTCGATCACCGAGATTGCATCGGGCTGCGGCCGCGAGGACCGGGTGGTCGGCATGCATTTCTGCCTGCCGGCGCAGCTGATGAAGCTGATCGAGCTCTCGCCCGGCCTCAACACCAGCGAAGCGACGTTCGAGACCGCGCGGGCGTGGTGCGAGGCGGCCGGCCAGACGCCGGTCAAGACCGCGGACCGGCCGGGCTTCATCCTCAATGCGCTCCTGGTGCCGTTCAACAACGACGTCATCCGGGCGGTCGAGGCCGGCGTCGCGACGCCCGCGGACATCGACAAGGCGATCAAGACCGGCCTCGGCTACAAGATGGGGCCCCTGGAGCTGCTCGACCTGATCGGGCTCGACACCCAGCTCCGCCTCTGCGAGGCGTTTTTCCCGGTCACCCACGATCCGCGCGCCGCCGCCCCACCCCTGCTCCGGCGCATGGTCGCCGCCGGCCACCTCGGCCGCAAATCCGGCCGCGGCTTTTTCCGCTACCAGGGCAACGCGATGTTCGGGGGCTGAGGCGCATGCGCTACCGGATCGTGCAGCGGGGCGAGAGCCGGTCTTTCCCGACGGGCGACCCGTTCCTCGAAGGTGCTGCGGACGACGGCGAGGTTGTGCTCTATCTCGGTGCTGCCCATGCGCCGGACAGTTCGAAAAAATCGATCCTGGTCGAGCTCGGCAGCGAATGCCTGGGCGCGCATACCGGCGAGGGCTACGGCGACGAGGGCTCCAACGTGCTGGGCTTCGCCCGCTACCGCAACGGTGACGACCCGCCCTCGAAGCTGGTCGAGCTGGTGGTCCAGCCGAACAGCGATCCCGCCGCGATCGAGGCCGCGCGCGCGGTTTTCGAACAGGCCGGCCTCGAGGTGGTCGTGTCCGCTGATCAGCCCGGGCGCATCCTCGATCGCCTGCTGCGCCCGGTCTACAACGCAGCGCTCCGTATGCTCGATGAGGGCCTGGCGAGCGCGGACGCGATCGATGCCACCTGCCGGCTCGGGCTCGGCTATCCCGACGGGCCGATCGAGCGGGTGATGCGCGGCGGCCTCGTCCACCACCACGACGTCAGCAAGGCGCTGTTCGAGGCTTACGGGACCCAGGGATTCGCGCCCGCGCGCCGCGCCCTGGTCGCGAAGCAGCGCGAAAGGCGGGGCGGGTGAGCCAGCCGCTCGCCGGGATCAAGGTCGTCGACTTCTCGACGCTGCTGCCGGGGCCGCTCGCCGGCCTGATCCTGGCCGAGGCGGGTGCCGCCGTGATCAAGATCGAGCGCCCGGGCCAGGGCGACGAGATGCGCGCGTATGACCCCAAGATCGGAGAAGACAGCGTCAACTTCGCGCTCCTCAACCGCGGCAAGCGCTCGATCGCGCTCGACCTCAAGGCGCAAGGCGCCCGCGATCGCCTGCTGCCGCTGATCCGCGAGGCGGACGTCCTGATCGAGCAGTTCCGGCCGGGCGTCATGGACCGCCTCGGCCTCGGCTACGACGCCCTGCGGTCGGAACATCCGGGACTGATCTACTGCTCGATCACCGGCTACGGCCAGAGCGGGCCCAAGGCAGGGGTCGCGGCCCACGATCTGAACTACATCGCCGAGACCGGGCTCCTCAGCCTCTCGGCCGGCAGCGATGGCGCACCGGTGATCCCGCCCGCACTGATCGCCGACATCGCTGGCGGCGCCTATCCGGCGGTGATCAACATCCTGCTCGCGCTCCAGCAGCGGGCCGGCACCGGCGAGGGCTGCCATCTCGACATCGCCATGACCGATCAGCTGTTCCCGCTGATGTACTGGGCGCTCGGCAACGGCTTCGCCGCCGGCCGCTGGCCGCTGCCGGGCGGCGAGCTGGTGACCGGCGGCTCGCCCCGCTACCAGATCTACCGGACCGCGGACGATCGGTTTCTGGCCGCGGCGCCGCTCGAGCAGCGGTTCTGGGACCGCTTCTGCCGGCTGATCGGCCTCGAGGAGCGTTTTCGCGACGATCGCCGCCAGCCGGCGGCCACGATCGGACGCGTGGCCGAGATCGTCCGCTCCGAATTGGCGGCGCACTGGCAGGCGTTGTTCGCGGACGAGGACGTCTGCTGCGCGATCGTGCGGACCCTCAAGGAGGCGGTCTCCGACCCGCATTTCCGGGCGCGCGGCCTGTTCGATCACGAGCTGCGCGCGGTCGGGCGCAGCATCCCGGCGGTGCCGGTGCCGGTCGTGCCCGGGTTCCGGAACGCCGCGCCCGCCGGCTATCCGGCGCTCGGCGAGGCCGACCCGGACGAAGTCTAGGGAGAACGATGCGCGCGATCGTGGTGCGAGAATTCGGGCCGCCGTCTGCGATGACGATCGAGGACTGGCCGACGCCCGAGCCCGGTCCGGGCCAGATCCGGGTCGACGTGCGGGCGATCGACGTCAACTATCCGGACCTCCTGGTGATCGGCGGCAAGTACCAGAACCTGCCGCCGCTGCCGTTCGTGCCGGGCAAGGCCGCAGCCGGCGTGGTTTCCGCGGTCGCAGAGGGCGTTCGTCATTGCCGGGTCGGCGACCGGGTGCTGGTCCAGGTCGAGCATGGCGCCTACGCCGAGCAGATCCTGGCGGCCGACGAGCACGCCTACGTCATGCCCGTGGCCATGAGCTTCACCGAGGCCGCGGCCATGGGCCTGGTCTACCAGAGCGCGCATTTCGCCCTCATCGACCGCGGCCGGTTCCGCGCCGGCGAGACCGTGCTGGTGACTGGTGCTGGCGGCGCGCTCGGGCTCGCGGCGATCCAGCTGGTCAAGGCGCTCGGCGGCATCGCGCTCGCTGGCACCCGCCAGCCGGCAGAGGCGGATGCGATCCGGGCCGCCGGCGCCGATGCGATCATCGATCTCGGCGCCCCCAATCTTCGGGATGCGCTGCGCGCGCAGGTCCACGCCGCGACCGGCGGACAGGGTGCCGACGTGGTGCTCGATCCGGTCGGCGGCGACGTGTTCGAAGCCGGCCTCCGGGCGCTCGCCTGGCGCGGCCGGATCGTCGTGATTGGCTTCGCGGCCGGCCGGATTCCCGAGATCCGGGCGAACTATCTGCTGGTCAAGAACATCTCCGCGAGCGGCCTGCAGTGGAGCGATTATCGCGAGCGCGACCCGGCCTGGGTGCGCCGCGTCCAGGACCAGCTGTTCGAGCTCTACGC
>CAVSRN010000075.1:0-34120 GCA_963730195.1 uncultured Alphaproteobacteria bacterium | reverse complement strand
AGACTAATTTTTTGCAACTCGACGGCCAAGTCGAAAACCTGCCCGGCGCCATCCTCGCCCGGCGGTCACTCGAACCGCCTTGCCACGCTCCGATTTCGCGTCCAGATTTCGGGATGGAGTTTTCAAAGTTCAAACAAGGAGGGAACAGTGATGATTCGCTCGGCATTGGTGATATCGACGATGCTTGCAGGGGGTCTGCTGCTGGCGACCGGCGCGCGCGCCGCCGAGCCTCAGCCGGTGTGGCAGGCCAACGGCCTGGACGCGCCGAATTCGCTCTCTCCGACCCGGGCGCAGGCGTGATTTACGTCTCCAACGTCAACGGCAACCCGATGGACGCCGACGGCAACGGCTACATCGCCAAGCTGTCGACGGACGGCAAGATCCTCGACCAGCAGTGGGTGACCGGCCTGAACGCGCCCACGGGCCTCGCGCTCCACGAGGGCCTGCTGTACGCCGCGGACATCGACCAGCTGGTCGTGGTCGACACCGCGAGCGGCAAGATCGTGGCTACCGACAATGCCCCGGGCGCCAAGTTCCTCAATGACGTCACCGCCGCCGCCGACGGCCGGGTCTTCGTCTCCGACATGGTCAAGAGCCAGATCTGGGTCCTGGACGGCGATCTGTTCGAGCTCTGGCTCGACAATCCGGCGCTCGAGAGCCCGAACGGCCTGCTTGCCGAGCCGGACCGCCTGCTGGTCGCCGCCTGGGGCAAGGATATGAACCCCGCGGACTTCTTGACCAAGGTCCCGGGCCATCTCAAGGCGGTCGACTACCGGACCAAGGCGATCACCGATCTCGGCGACCAGCCGATCGGCAATCTCGACGGCCTGGAGCCGGACGGCAAGGGCGGCTATCTGGCGACCGACTGGGTCAAGGGCGCCCTCTTGCGGATCGATGCCAGCGGCAAGGCCG
Source organism: uncultured Alphaproteobacteria bacterium (assembly GCA_963730195.1). GTDB lineage: Bacteria > Pseudomonadota > Alphaproteobacteria > Geminicoccales > Geminicoccaceae > DATAOG01. Next base: position 33,208 of record CAVSRN010000075.1, on the reverse strand, counting down.
AGATGCTGATGGACCTCAACCAGGGCAGCGCCGATCTCCATTATGTCCCGAGCGAGCAGCTGGCGATCATCCCAATGATGCTCGACAACGCCGTGGTCGCCTACAAGGTCGAGTGAGCCCGGCCGCACGCCTGCCGCCCGGCGCGAGCCGGCCGGGCCTGACGGGCTTGGCCGGGTCACGCTTTTTTGAGCAGGGCGGCGCAATCTGCCCTCCGGCGCGCATCCGGGCGCCGGGAGCAGGACCGCGATGGACCTGAAGGAAGAGGCGATCCTCGGCGCGGCGATCGGATCGCACTGGTATTACGTCGCCAAGGGCCGGGCGCTCCGCGCCATGCTCGGCGGGGTGCGCGTGCCCGAGGTCCTCGACGTCGGCGCGGGCTCGGGGGTGTTCTCGCGCCAGTTGCTGGATGCCGGGGTCTGCGGAAGCGCGGTGTGCGTCGATCCGGGCTACGCCTGCGAGCGCACCGAACGCCACCGGGGCCATGCGATCGAATTCCGGCGTTCGGTCGAGCGCTTCTCTCAGGGCCTGCTCCTGATGATGGATGTGCTCGAGCACGTCGACGACGACGTCGGCCTGCTGCGCAGCTACGCCGCGCGGATGCCGGGCGACGGCCGGGTCCTGATCACGGTGCCGGCCTTTGCGTGCCTCTGGTCCGGCCACGACGTGTTCCTCGAGCACCGGCGCCGCTACACCCGCGAGCACCTCGAGGCGACGGTCCGGGCGGCCGGGCTGCAGGTCGTGCGCAGCCGCTACTTCTTCGGCCTGCTGTTGCCGGCGGTCGCGGCCATGCGCCTTGCCGACCGGTATCGGCTGACCGCCGGCCGGCTCGAGGCCAGGAGCGCGCTGCGGCCCTGTCCGGCGCCGGTCAACCGCTTGCTGACCCTGATCCACGACGTCGAGCGGGCGACGCTGTTCCGGTTCAACCGGCTGGCCGGGCTGTCGATCTTCTGTCTCGCCCGGCCCCGCTGACGGCCTCGGGGCGGCGCGCCACGGCAAAGAGACGGCTCGGCAGGGCGGCGCGTGCAATCGCCGGTTCTCGCGCAGCTTCTGGCCGAGCGCAGCTTCTGGCCGAGTGCAGCTTTGCCGGCCGAGGAGGACGGCCGGAATTGGCCAAACTCCGGAGAAAATCCACGTTCACCAGCGATCTCGCGAGGGCTGGCCGCAAGAGGTACTCCGAGTGAGCGGTTTGGGGCTGAAGCGGGCCATGGTATCAATAGTTGCTAGAGTGTTCTCATTCAAACAAGAAAGCGCCTGCGATGGCCTCGATGAAGGTGGATGAGGTTTCCGTCGGCACGACCAAGCAGAGCCGACGAGAAGCGCTCAAGAGGTTCGGCCGTTACGCCGCTGCCGCGCCAGCCGCGATGGTTTTGCTCGAGCCGCGCGCGAGTCACGCCGGAAGGGGCCCGGGCCGCGGGGTGGGCTCCGGCCGCGGAGGGGACTCGGGCCGCGGATGGGGCTTCGGCCGCGGATGGAACCAAGCCCGCGGAAGGGGCAAAGGAGGCGGTAGCCACTACTGATCGCTCGCAAAGTCATGATCGGTTCGCAGGGCCCGGTCCCGCCGGATGCGGGGCCGGGCTCGCTCGCGCCTGGCCTCGGCCTCGATGCCGCGGCTCTGCCGCTTGCGGATCAGCTGGTGGTGGTCGCTCCGGACGGTACGGTCGCCGTGCTCAACCCGAGTGGTCGCTGCCTTTGGGAAGCCCTCCAGGCCGGCTGCACCGTGGACGACCTGGTCGAGGCGAGCGTCCGCGAAGGCGACGTCCCGGAAGATGTAGCGCGCGCCAACATCGCGAGCGCCTTGGCGTCGTGGCGGGCGCTGGGCATCCTCGGGTCGCACGCTCGTGAAGCCGACCCCGCGCCGGTCGTGGCCCGGCCAGCGGGGCGCACGCCGGCGCTCGATGCGGTCTACCGGCCCGGGGATCACCCGGTACGGGTGCGTTGCGACGACCCGGTGCTCGCCGGCGTGATCGAGGCCGCCTGCCGGTCGTGTCGCGTCGAGGACCCGGTCGGCAGGCTCGCCACCGTCGACGTGATCGAGGCGGATGGCTGGTTCGCCGTCCGCGCCGACGACGCGGTGCATGCCCGCGCCGACGAGCTGAGCGACAATCGCGCCCTGGCGCGTCACCGCTGTCTCACGGCGCTGCTCGAGGTCTCGCGCCGGCCGCGGCAGTGGCTTGGCATCCTCCATGCCTCGGCGGTGGCCCTGGACGGGCGCTGCGCGGTCTTCTGCGGGGCGAGAGGGTCCGGCAAGAGCACGCTCGCGGCCGCTCTGGTCGCCGCCGGCGCCGATTTCGTCACCGACGACTACGCCCCGCTCGAGCGGGCCAGCTGGCTGGTCTGGCCGGTGCCTTATGCGCCCGGCATCAAGCGCGGCTCCTGGCGGCCGCTGCGCCGCCACTACGCCGACCTGCCAGGCCAGCCGGTGCATCGGCTGGCCGGCCTGCAGATCCGCTATCTGGAGCTCGACGCCGCGCGCCGGGCGCCGCTCGATCGCGGCCTGCCGGTCGCAGCGCTGGTGTTTCCCCGCTACCAGGCCGGCGCCGGGCTGGAGCCGCAGCCGATCACGGCCGCCGAGGCCCTGACCGGGCTCTGCCACGCCAGGTCGCTGCTCGACCGGGCGCCCGATGTGTTCGCCGAGACCCTGCGCTGGGTCGAGTCGGTGCCGGCCTACCGGCTCGTCTACGGCGACCTCGACCGTGCGATCGAGTGGGGCCGGTCGCTGTTGAGGACGGGATGACCGCAGGCCGACATCCGTTCGATGTGATTGCGCGCGTCCTGGTGGAGCGGTTGCGGGGCTGCGAGCCTTCGGACGAGCTTCGGACCCTGGTGCGCTCCCCGGCCATCGACTGGGAGCGGGTGGTGGGCCATGCGAGCAGCCAGTACGTCCTGCCGGCATTGGCCGCAGCACTTCGGGATCTCGGTCTGAAAGAGGCCCTGGACGAGGAGCTGGCGGGGTTTCTCGACGCCGTGCACGCCGCCAATCTGGAGCGCAACCGCGAGCTTCGGGATGAGCTGGCGGCGGCGGTCGGCATCCTGAACCGGGCCGGCATCGAGCCGGTGCTGCTGAAGGGCGCGATCCGGCTGGCGGACGGGCTCTATCCCGACGCCGGCTGGCGCATGTTGCGCGACCTCGACCTGCTGCTGCCGGAGGCGTCGCTGGCGGACGCCGTCCGGGCGTTCGAAGCAGCGGGCTACACGGCCTGTGGCTCGGGCGGCGAGATCCGGCGGGGCGGGGGCGCCTGCCAGATCGATCTGCATACCGAGCTGTTCTCGACGCCGAGACAGGTCCGACTTCTGCCGGCGGCGGAGATCCTGGCCGGGGGCCGACCGGTCGCGTTCGGCGATGGCAGGGTCCGGCTGCCCTCGGCAGGGCACCAGCTGACCCACCTGATCGGCCACGGCCAGATCCGTCACCTCGGCCATGCGTTCGGGCGGATCGCCCTGCGCGACCGGCTGGAAGCGGCAGCCTTGGTGCATTGGGGGCGCGAAGCCATCGATTGGCAGGCGGTTCTGGCCCGCTTCGTGCGCCGCCGGCTATCGCCGACCGCTGCTGGCCTACCTGCTGGCATTGCGTGACGGCGCCTGGTGCGCCGTGGCGATCGCGGACGGGCCCGACCCGCTGGCCGCCCTGCAGGGGCGCCGGATCGCGCTGCAGGCGCGCTCGACCACGTTCGCCTACCTCGGCTCGCAGGTCGGCTGGTGGCTCTCGGCGTTCTGGAGCCAGATCGAGGCGCGCGAGGGCGGCCAACGTCAGGCGATCAAGAATCTCAGCGGCTTGATTTCCGAGCGCGGGGCGGTCCGGCGGCTGGCCCGGGCCTTCCTCAGCCGACGGCGCCACCTCCTGCACCTGTTGCCTTACCTGACCCTGTTCCTCGCCCATTGAGGTCCGGGATCGGGGCTCACGGCCGCTCGCCGCGGCGCAGCCGAAGCTCGATGGCATCGATGCAGGGCATCAGGTCGGCGATCGTGTCGACCACGTAGTGGGCACCCGACTGCAGCAGGCGCCGGTAGGCGCGCTCGCGGAGCGCCGCCTGCTCCGTCGCCGGCAGCGCCTGCCAGTCGGCGAGCGACAGGCCGACCTCGTTGCCGCTGACCGCGAGCCCGATCGACCACATGCCGGCGTTCAGCCCTTCCTCGACGCCCGGGATGGTGTCGTCGACCTTGACGCAGGCCTGGACGCAGTCGATCCCGAGGTTGATCGCGTTCTGCAGGCACATGAAGGGATAGGGCCGCCCGGCCGGCATCTCGGACGCGGACACGGTCGAGTCCGGCTCATAGCCCTGGCGGGCGGCATCGCGCCGGTTGATCGCCGTCATCTCGGTCGTATAGCCGGTGGTCGAGCCGATCCGGATGCCCCGCTGGCGCAGCGCCGCGATCGTCTCGAGCGTGCCCGGGATCAGGTCCGAGTAGGTCGAGAGGCATTCCAGCTGCAAGGGCACGAAGGCTTCGAACATGGCCTCGACGTCGTCGTCGGTCGGCAGCCGGCCGTGGGTCTCCTGCCAGCGCCGGCGGACCGCGTCGAGCTCGGTGAGCTTTTGGATGTGCACCCGCTTGTGGGCGCCCATCGGGACGCGCGCCTCGGCCGTGCTGATCGGCACGCCTTGCCGGCGGAACACCTCGACGAACACCACGGCCGGCGCCACGCAGCCGAAATCCATGGTCGTGCCGGCCCAGTCGAGCAGGACCGCCTGCACCGGCCCGCGGTAGCTGCGCGCATAGGAGAAGTCGTAGATCTGGCTCATGGCGTTTTCCTGACTTGACGGGGCCCTGGTGGGTTACGCGGCCGCCGGCCGGCCGTCGGCGACCCCCAGCTCGGCCAGGGTCTGCCGGATCGCCTCGAGCGCGCCTTGCATCTCGGCCGGACCGATCCGCCCGATGCAGCCGATCCTGAAGGACGGCGCCACGGTCAGCTTGCCCGGATAGATGACGTAGCCGCGGGCGCGCAGGCGGTCATAGAAGTCCTCGAAGACGAAGCGCGGATCGGCCGGCATCTCGAAGGTGACGATGATCGGCGCCTGCAGGTGATCCGGGAGCAGAGTCCGGAACCCCAATTCGCGCATGCCCGCGACCAGGAGCCGGCAGTTCTCGCGGTAGCGGGCGCCACGGCCGGCCGTCCCCCCTTCGGCCGCATGCTCGGCGAGCGCCTGATCGAGGGCCGCGAGCACATGGGTCGGCGGCGTGAAGCGCCACTGGCCGGTGCGCTCCATGCTCAGCCACTGGTCGTGGAGATCGAGCGAGAGGCTGGGCGCGTTACCCTCGGCCGCTTGCAGCGCGGCCGTCCGGATGATCGCGAAGCCGAGCCCGGGCACGCCCTCCAGGCACTTGTTGGCCGAGGCCGCGAGCCCGTCGAACGGCACCTGGGTGGCGTCCAGCGGCAGCGCCCCGAACGCGCTCATGGCATCGATCAGGAGCCGCCGGCGATGGCGCGCGGTGACGTCCGCGACCTGCTCGATCGGGTTCAGGATGCCCGAGGTGGTCTCGCAGTGGACCGCGGCGACGTGGCTGATCGCGGGGTCGGCGGCGAGCGCCCGGTCGAGCGCCGCGGGATCGTTCGGCTGGTCCTCGGGCGTCGTCAGGGTCACCACGGCCCGGCGGTGATAGCCCGCCATCCTGACCATGCGCTGGCCGTAGGCGCCGTTGACCAGCACCAGCAGCTTGGCGTCCCGCGGGACCAGGGTCCCGAGCATCGCCTCGACCACGAAGGTGCCGCTGCCCTGGAGCGGCACCGCGGCGTGGCTGCCCTCGGCGCCGGCGAGCGCGACCAGACGCGCCCGCACCCGCGCGTTGAGCTCGATGAAGTCGCGATCGCGCGAGCCCCAGTCGCGCAGCATCGCCCGCTTGACCGTCATCGATGTGGTCAGCGGGCCGGGGGTCAGCAGATAGGGCTCGTCGGGGCCGGGCACCGTCGGGGTCCCTCCGGTCGGGTTGCCGCCCTCCTCTATAGCTCAGATGCATGGCTCTGATCGAGCCATCCTGTGCCATGGCCCGGCAGCGGTCAGCCCGCGGCCCGAGCCTGGTCACGCCCGAGCCGGACGGCGCCGATCGCCATGGTGACCGCGGCCTGGGTCGGGTCGATCACGGGGATGCCGAGGGCCGCCTCGAGGTCGGGGCGATATTGGGCCATGCCGGCGCAGCCCAGCACCAGGACGTCGGCGCCGTGCTGGTCGCGCAGGCGCGCCCCGACCTCGCCCATGCGCGCGAAGGTGCGGTCCTGGTCGCTGAGCTCGACCACGCCCAGGCCGAGCGGCAGGTCGCCGGCGAAGCGGGCGGCCAGGCCCAGCTGGCGGACGTAGCGGAGATGGCGCCCGAGCGAGGTCTTGAGGATCGCCAGGATGCCGAAGCGCTCGCCCCGGGTCAGCGCCGTCAGGAGGCCGCATTCGGCGATCCCGAGCACCGGTCGGCCGGTCGCCTCGCGGCAGGCGTGCAGGCCGGGATCGCTGAAGCAGGCGATCACGAAGGCGCTGGCGTCGGCGCGCGCCCGGACCAGCCGGCAAAGCGGCGGCACCACCTGCTCGACGTGGGCCTGGGTCTCGATCCCGGGTGGCCCCTCGGCGAGCGTGGCGCACTCGATCGAGGGGCCGCCCGCCAGGCGCAGCGGCGCCAGCGCCCGGTCGATCGCCGCGGTCACCGCCGTGGTCGAGTTCGGATTGACGACGACGATCCGCTCGCTCATCGCGGGTCCCTTGAAAGGGTCGGCCGGCGTGCTGGTTTGACAAGCCCTCATTAACCCAGGTCGGGCATAGATGGCCAGTGCCGCACAGCCGGTCGGAATCGTGCCTATGAGACTGCCGCAAGCCATCCGTGGCCTGTTCAAGCGGGGAGACGAGTCCGCGCTCCTGCTCGAGCAGCCGGCGGCGGCGAGGGCCGCGGCTCCGCCCCCGGCGAGCGGCCGGCCGAGCCGGTCCGAGAAGGCGCGCCTCAAGCATTTCGAAGGCCGCCTGCGGACGCTGACCCAGGCCAGCAGCCCGTCCGAGCCTTTGGTCGCCGGCCGGCTGCAGATGATCGCGCTCTCGCGGGTCAAGGAGCGGCTCGGCGACGACTGGTCGAAATTGTCGACCAAGGTCCATCGCCTGACTCAGCAGATCCTGGAGCGGCGGCTGACCGACGAGGACGTCTACGTCCAGGTCGGCGACCGCTACATGATCCTGTTCGCCAAGCTGACCAGCGTCGAGGCGACCTTCAAGGCGCAGGCGATCGCCCGCGAGATCACGGCCCTGTTGATCGGCGAGCTGCCCGAGGTCGACGAGGCGCCGATCCAGGTCACCGTCCACGAGATCGACCCCGCCGAATTGAGCGGCAAGTCGAGCCTGGAAAGCCTGGTCGCCAAGATGGACGACGTCGCCGCCCGCGAGTCCGGGAAGACCGAGCCCGACGGCGGGCCGGGCGCACCGCATTTCGGTGACCGTAGTCCGGTCCAGTTCGACTATCTGCCGATCTGGAGCCGGCGCGGCAAAGCGGTCGTCGGCTATGCCTGCAGCCGCCGGCAGGACACCGAGAGCGAGGACCAGGACACCTACGAGCTCGACTGCCTGGCGCTGCGGACGGTGCTGGCGACCTTGCCGGACATGGAGCGCCATGGCTACGCGGCCCTGGTGGTGGCGCCGATCCACTGGGACACCCTGGTCCAGCTCCAGCGTCGCCAGATCTATCTCGATCTCTGCCGGCAGGTGCCGCGCCAGCTCAACCGGCAGCTCGGCTTCTCGATCTCGGACATGGCCGCGGGCGCCTGGCGCGATCTGATCCGCGATCGCCTGTTTCCCCTCAAGCCGTTCGCGCGCTTCTTTTTCGTCTGCGCCCCGCCCGAGCCGGCGCAGATTCGCAACCTTGCCGACATCGGGGTCGACGCGCTGGCCTTCGACGCCATGTGGGGCGGCGCCTTCGACGACGCCCAGCGCCAGCAGATCGAGGGCTTCGTGCGCGACGCCTCGCGCCATAAGCTTGCGACCTGCGCGCTCGGCATCGGCGAGCGGAGCACGGCTCTGGCCCTTCTGAAAGCCGGGGTCGATTTTCTCGCCGGCGATGCGGTCGCGCCCAAGGTCGGTGCGCCGGGCGCCGCCTACCGGCTCGATCTGACCGCCCAGGGGCCGGCGGCCGGCAGCTGATTCAGCGGCGGTTAAAGCTCGAGCGGTAGTCTCTGGCTCCAACCACCGGCATGCGGCGGTGACGCGCGCGCCCCGCCCGGCACCGGGGGCGTCATCAAGAGGTCGCTCAGGCATCAAGGGGTCGCTCAGGCATGGAGCAGCGTTGGCGCATCGGTTGGACTGAGCTCGCGATCGGGTGTTCCTGCCCGAGCTCCGAGCGGCCGGTCTGCGCCGAGGTCGACATCTGCAAGGCGATCGCCAACGGCGGCTGCCAGCTCTACGACTCGCTGACCAACCTGCCCAACCAGGTCCTGTTCCAAAAGCGTCTGGAGGATGCCGCGTTGCTGGTGCGGCAGGGCCGGGCGATGGTCGCGGTGCTGTGCGTCGATCTCGACCGCTTCGAGGACGTCAACCGACGATTCGGGGCCGCCGCCGACCGACTGATCGAGGCCTGCGCCCGGCGCCTGCGCGCGAGCCTGGGCGAGCAGGACGTGCTCGCCCGGCTGGACGGCAACGAGTTCGCGGTCCTCCAGCTCGTCGGCCAGCCGCCGCAGCAGGTCGACACGCTGTGCCAGCGCCTGCTCGCGACCCTCGCGGCGCCCTACGATCTCGACGGTCGCGAGGTCGTGGTCACCGCCAGCATCGGCGTCGCCTTGATGCCGCCCGGCGAGCATCATCCCGAGCAGACCCTGAGACACGCCAGGATCGCCCTCTGTCAGGCGAAGAGCGAGGGCCGGGCGACCTGGCGGTGGTTCGAGCCGGAGCCGGACGCCGGCGCTGCCGCGGCGCAGCTCACCGACGACGATCTGTGCGCGGCGCTCCTGGACGACCAGTTCGAGCTGCACTACCAGCCGCGTCTCGAGGCCGCGAGCCGGCGCCGGGTCGGCGTCGAAGCCCTGGTCCGCTGGCGCCACCCGACCCGCGGGCTGCTGGCGCCGGATGCATTCGTGCCGCTTGCCGAGACCGACCGGCCGTTCCTCTACGGCGTCGACGGCACGCCCCAGGCCGAGGTGCTGCTGCGCGCCCTGATCGGGCTCGGCCAAAGCCTCGGCATCCAGACCTGCGTCGCCGGGATCGAGACCGCCGAGCAGGCCGCCTGGCTGTGTCGGCAGGGCTGCCACGAGCTGCAAGGCAGTTATTTCGCCGACCCGGTTCCGGCGGCTGAGCTGACCCGCCTGGTCGCCGGGGCGAGCGATCCCGTCACCGCATCGGCCTGAGCGCCAGCCAGCCGTCGCCGCAGCTTCGGGCTCGGAGGGCTTCCGTCGCCGGGTCTTGCTCCCTAGACTGGGCTCCCTGGACTCGGCCGCAGGACCCAGCCGCGAAGGGAAGCCATGCCGATCGTCGAACGCGACCCCTGGCGAGAGCAGTACTTCGAGGGCGTCGCCTGTCCCGAGAGCGTGTTCGTCCCGACCGAGGACGGCGACGCCTACCGACTCTTCCCGAAGTACCGCTGGATCTACAACAAGCTCCTGATCGCCGAATCCCAGGGCCTGGCCTGCGGCCTGCACGGCCTGGCGCCGGATGCTTTCCCGGTGTTCTCCAAGCCGGTCTACAACATGCGCGGCATGGGCGCCGGTAGCCGGATCTTCAAGACCCTGCGCGACTATCAGCTCAACCAGCGGCCCGGCCACATGTGGATGGAGCTGCTCAAGGGCGAGCACGTCAGCACGGATGTCGCGGTGGTCGACGGCGTGCCCAGATGGTGGCGCCACGTGACCGGAAAAGCGATCGACGAGGGCATGTTCGACTACTGGACCGTGCTCGCCGAGGCGCGCCCCGAGATCGAGAGCTACGGCGGCGACTGGCTGCGCGCCAACCTCCGCGGCTACACCGGCATGGTCAACTTCGAGACCATCGACGCGCGCATCATCGAGGTCCACCTGCGCTTCTCCGACCAGTGGCCGGACCTCTACGGCGCCGGCTGGACCGAGGCGATGGTCCGGCTCTACGCCGAAGGCGTCTGGGACTACCGGGACGACGACCGCCGGGACGGCTACAGCGTCGTGCTGTTCGGCCCGCACGGTCTGCAATACTGGCACCCGGACCCGGAGCTGGTCGCCGAGCTCCTGAAGCACCCGGCGCTCACCAGCATCCAGATCACCTTCCACGAGGACAAGCCGGCCAAGGCCCACTCCATGCCGCCCGGCGGTTTCCGGCTCGCGATCATCAACGGCTTCGACCTCGAGGCCGGGCGCGAGGCGCGCGAGCGTCTGGCGCTGCGCTTCTGGGCGACCCAGCGGATCGTCCCCCGTCGCCCCCGCCGCAAGGTCGCGCTCACGCCTTAGCCGACGTTCCGCGACCTCGCGAGCCACTCGGCGTAGCTGATCCGCGGCATCTCGAAGCGATCGCGGGTGCGCACGTAGCCGCCGCCGAACAGGCGGCCGATCGGCGCGTAGGCGTCGCGGTCGACCCGCAGCCGCTCGGGATCGACGATGCCGTCCCGGACGTGCAGGATCAGGACCTCGCCGAGCACGATGTAGCGCTCCCGGCCGGGCTGGAGGGTGATGTAGCGCCGGCACTCCAGGCTGACCGGCGCCTCGGCGATCCGGCCCGGCGCCACGAGCTCCGAGGGCAACAGGGAGAAACCCGCGAGCTCGACCTCGCTGACCTCGGCCGGCAGGTCGATGGCGCAGAGGTTCATCGCCTCGGCGATCGGCTCGTCGACCAGGTTGACCACGAACTCGCCGCCGTCGCGGATGTTGTTGGTCGTGTCCTTGGCGCGGCCCGTGGGGCTGATCCCGAGGCCGAGGACGACCAGGGGCGGCTCCTCGGCGAGCACGTTGAAGAAGCTGAACGGCGCCGCATTGTCCCGGCCGTCCCGGTCGCGGGTGGTGACCAGCGCGATCGGCCGCGGCACGACCAGGCCGCCCAAGAGCTTGTAGCGCTCCGCCGGGCCGATCTGCTTGAAGTCGAAGCGCATCAGGCGGACCGCTCAGGCAGCGCGCCGGGCGACCAGGCGGCCGCCGCCGAGCTGGCCTTCAGCGAACAGGCCGACGAAGAAGGCATAGGTGTCATCCCACCTCCGGAAGTGCTCGGCGCCGAACTTTGCCACGGTGGTCGCCCGCAGGCCGCGGTACATCGCGAGGCGCTGCTGCAGGACCTCGGTCCACCAGGCGCTGAGGTCGTCCTGCGCGAGCAGGCGGCAGCCGTTCTCCGCGAGCAGCCGGGCGTAGCCCTCCAGGCTCTCGAGCGAGAGGAAGGTCATCTCGCGCTCGAGGCGGGCCTCGGCGGCCGGGGTCAGGGCCGGGCGCCTCAGGATGTCGGTGAACGCGACCACCCCGCCCGGGCGCACCACGCGCGCGCATTCGGCGATCAGGCGGGGCTTGTCCGGGACATGACAGAACGCCTCCTGGCCGAGCACGACCTCGAAACTCGCGTCCGCGAATGGCATTTCGAGCGCGTTGCCGAGCCGGAACTCGACCCGGTCCTCGAGCCCGACCAGCCGGGTCAGCCGGACCGCACCCTGGTAGCGGCTCTCGGTGATGTCGAGCCCGGTCACCCGGCAGCCGCGGTGGTAGGCCAGATAGCGCGCCGGTCCACCCATGCCGCTGCAAACGTCGAGGACCTGCGTGTCCGGCCCGATCCCGGCTTTTTGGGCCAGGACGTCGACCGCCTTGAGCCCGCCGAAGTGGTCCTGATCGTAGTTCTGGAGGACAGCCTCGCTCAGACCCTCGAACGCCACCCCATCGCGCGCCAGGTCATGCAGGATCTGCTGCTCGTTGATCGGATGGGTCTCATAGAAGTGGATGACCCGGTCGACGTCTAGCTCCACGCCGCGCCTCCGCTTGTTCTGTACGGCGTTTTGCCGTAAGTTGCTCGCTCATGGAGGAGCTGATGGCAACTTCGACTCGAGTCCGGAGCAAGCCGCCTGGTCGCGAATTGAAGACCGAGCGCATGGAGCTGAGGCTGACCGCCTCGGCCAAGGAGCTGATCCAGCAGGCGATCTCGGTCACGGGCCTCGCCGCCGGCGATCTCGCCTACGAGGGTGCGCGGCGCGTGCTGGCGGAGCATGAGCGCATGGTTCTCAGCGGTGCCGATCGGGATGCCTTTCTCGCGGCGGTCCTGAACCCGCCGGAGCCGACGGATGAGCTGGTCGCGGCGCTGAAGGATCACCGCAAGCTGTTCGGATGACGGGTCTTGATCGTCAGGATCGAGCCGCTCGGGCGACAACACGACCGAAGCGCGTTCTCGTCCGGGCAGCCCGACCTCGATGACTGGTTCCGCCATCGCGCCGGCCAGGACCAGAGACGCAACGTCGCCCGCGTTTTCGTCGCCGTCGACGACCAGCTCGGCATCCTCGGATTCTACAGCCTGAGCGCCTTCACACTCGCCCTTGATGATCTGCCCGAGCTGATGGCCCGGAAGCTGCCGCATTACGATGCCATCCCGGCGGCGCGGATCGGGCGGCTCGCGCGCGCCGAGCGCACCGGCGGCCAAGGGATCGGCAGACTGCTGTTGGCCGATGCCGTGCGTCGCATTCTCGGAGTCGCCGACTCGGTCGCGGTGTTCGCGATCGTGGTCGACGCCAAGGACGAGCGGGCCGCCCTTTTCTATCGCCGGTTCGGGTTCCAGCCGTTCCCTCTGCAGCCGAACCGGCTGTTCCTCCTGGCCTCGAGTGCGCTCGCCGCGTTGGAGCGCGGCTAGCCATCCGGCAGCGCGCACCGGCATCGTCACTCCGGCGGGGGGATGGCGCCGGTGCGTTCGGTGATCAGGCCGTAGTGCTCGGTCCGGCGGTGCTGGTCGAAGGCGAAGATGGTGTTCTTGTAGTGGTTGCAGAGGTCGAGGTCGCAGTTGAACAGGATCACCTCGTCGTCCTCGGTCAGCGCCTGGGCCATGATCTCGCCGGTCGGGGCGACGATGCAGGAGCCGCCGATCAGGCCGTGGCCGTCCTCCTCGCCCGCCTTGGCGACCGCGATCACCCAGGTGCCGTTCTGATAGGCGCCCGCCTGGACCACGAGGCGGTTGTGGAACATCCGCAGATGCCAGGGCTCGGGGTGGTAGATGTTGTGGGTCGGCGTGTTGTAGCCGAGCAGCACCAGCTCGACCCCTTGCAGGCCCATGACGCGGTAGGCCTCGGGCCAGCGGCGGTCGTTGCAGATCAGCATGCCGACGATCGCATCGAACGCCCGCCAGACCGGGAAGCCGAGGTTGCCGACCTCGAAATAGCGCTTCTCGAGATGCTGGAACGGGATGCCCTCGCGGTGGTCGGCATGACCGGGCAGGTGCACCTTCCGGTATTTGCCGAGGATGCTGCCATCCGGGCCGACCAGGACGGCGGTATTGTATCGGTGGCTGGCACCGCCTTCGTGGGCGAGCTCCGCGTAGCCGAGATAAAAGCCGACGCCCAAGTCGCGGGCGAGATCGAACAGCGGCGCCGTGGCGGCGTTCGGCATCTCGCGCTCGAACCAGGCGTCGATCTCCCGGATGTCGTCGTACCAGTAGCGCGGGAAGAAGGTGGTCAGCGCGAGCTCGGGAAAGACCACGAGCCTGGCGCCCATGCCATGGGCCTCGCGCAGCATGGTGCACAGCCGCCGGACCACGCTCGCGCGGTCGTCGGCGAGATGGATCGGCCCGAGCTGGGCCGCCGCGATCTTGATCGTTCTTGCCATCCGTTCCTCCAGCGTCTCGGCAGCGGGTCACCGACCTCAGCGTCCGACCTCGATCCTGGTCCGAAAGCCGGGCTTTGTAAAATCATCGATCGGCGCCGCGCGGGCGTCATGCGGGCAATCCGTGGCCGGGACCGGCGCTCATTCGAGGAGCAGGGCGTCGAAGTTGCGCTCCGGATCGAGCTCGGGCACCCGCTGGCCCAAGGGCTTGGCGGCGGGTCCGGCGGCACGCGGCAGGAAGCGGCCGCGGCCGCGCTCGGCCAGGAGCTCGCCCCGGTCGACGATCACCTCGCCGCGCGAGAGCACGGTGACCGGCCAGCCGGTGACCCTCAGGCCGGCATAGGGGCAATAGCCGGTCCGGTCGTGGGTGGTGGCATCGGTGATCTCGACCGTCTTCTCCGGGTCCCAGATCGCGATGTCCGCATCCGACCCGATCGCGATCGTGCCCTTCTTCGGATGCAGGCCATAGATCTTCGCGGGGTTGGTGCAGGCGAGCTCGACCAAGCGCTCGAGCTCGATCCTCCCCTTCCCCACCCCCTCCGAGAACAGGAGCGGCAGGCGGAGCTCGATGCCGGGGATGCCGTTGGCGATCTGCTTGAAGTCGGGGTTTTTCCCGTTCGCGAGCTTCCCCGTCTCATCGAACCGGTAGGGGGCGTGGTCGGAGGTGACCATCTGGAAGGTGCCGTTTTGGACCCCCCGCCAGATCGCTTCCTGGTCCGCCGTGATCGCGCGCGGGCGGGCTGAACATCCACTTGGCGCCTTCGAGGCCGGGCTTGTCGAGGTCGGCCGCACTCAGCAGCAGATATTGCGGGCAGGTCTCGGCGAACACCTTCTGGCCTCGGGTCTGGGCGTCCCGGATCGCGGCCATCGAGCCCTCGGTCGTGACGTGGAACACGACCACCGGCTGGTCGACCAGCGCGGCCATGGCGATCAGGCGGTTGACGGCCTCGGCCTCGGCGATCCGGGGATGGCTGACGGCGTGGTAGCGGGGTGCCCGATGGCCGCGCTCGAGCAGGCGGCGCGCGGTCCAGGCGAGCATGGCGTCGTTCTCGGCGTGGACCGAGACCATGGCGCCCTCGGCCCGGGCGAGCGTCAGGAGCTCCAGCATCTGGGTGTCGTCGAGGCGCAGCAAGGGATAGGTCATGAACAGCTTGAGCGAGCTGTAACCCTCCCGGATCAGCTCGGGCAGCTCCTCGAGGACGGCCGCGGACGGATCGGAGACGATCATGTGGAAGGCGTGATCGATCACCGCCTTCCCTGCCCGCTCGCGATAGTCGGCGACCACCTCGCGCATCGCCTGGCCGTGGTGCTGGGCCGCGAACGGGATCACCGTGGTGGTGCCGCCGAACGCCGCCGAGACCGTGCCGCTCTCGAAGTCGTCGGCGTTCCAGACGCCCATGCCCGAGAGCTGCTCGATGTGGCAATGGCTGTCGACCCCGCCCGGCAGCACGAGCAGGCCTGCGGCATCGAGCTCACGCCCGGCCGCGGCAGATCCTCGGCGAGCGCCACGATCCGCCCGTCCCTGATGCCGACGTCGCACCTCATGTGGTCGGCCGCGGTCACCACGGTGCCGTTGCGGATCGTCAGATCGAGATCTGTCATTGCGGCTCGCCCATGGGTTCAGGAGGTCCAATCTGATGTCCTATAGCAGACCTTGCCCGGCAGGATTCTGATACGCAACGAAGGTCCGGCGAAATCTTGACCGTGGTGCTATAATCTGGTACCATCAGGCTTCCGCATGGACAGCCTTAGGCCCGGCAAGGAGGGGCAAAAGATGCCCGCCATCCCCGTCCTCGTGGCCCTCGCTCGCTCAGGACCGGGTAGGTGTGAAAGGCTCAGCCCAGGATGGCCAGGAAGCGGAACAAGACGCTGGAAGCAGTCTTCACCGATCCCATACGGGCCAACCTCAAGTGGCGTGATATCGAAGCCCTGTTTGTGGCGCTCGACGCTGAACTCGTGGAGGGCCGCGGCTCGCGGGTTACCGTCTTCCTGGGCCGCGCCAAGGCGACCTTCCATCGACCTCATCCTCGCCCCGAAACGGACAAAGGGGCGGTGCGAGCGGTTCGCCGCTTCCTGATCCAGGCGGGTGTGCGACCAGAGGGATAGTCAGCGAGCGGAGGCCCCATGAGCTTGATGCGACACGGTGACTATGTCGCTCGGGTCACCTATGACGAGACGATCGATCGTCTCTTCGGCGAGGTGGTCAATACGAGCGACGTCATCACGTTCTATGGCTGCTCGACGGAGGAGCTCCGGCGGGAGATGGCGCTCTCGATCGAAGCCCATCTCGACGCCTGTCGGCGCAAAGGGGTCGAGCCAAGCCGGCCGTATAGCGGGAAGTTCAACGTCCGTCTCTCCCCAGCCGAGCACGCTCAGATTGCAGCGGCCGCGGCGGCCGCCGGGATGAGCATGAACAGTTGGGTGGCCGAGATGCTCGCAGAAGCAGCCGAACGTGAACTCGCCGAGTGAGCGAACGCTCCGATCCGGCTACCGAAGGATCCATCGTCTATCCAAGTGAGGTGTCTCGATCTGTTTCTGTGCCGCGTGCGTGGGCTTCACGCAACGCCAGCACGCGGGCGCGCAGGCGTTCGAGGGGGCGGTCGTGGATGCCGAGGGTGGCCAGGTGGTCGACCGTGTTGACCAGATAGTCGGCGCAGGGGCCGAGCCAGCCCTCGGCGGTCGCGATCACGTCGGCGATCTGGTCGTCGGGCAGGAAGCGCGCGTAGCGCTCGTGCGCCCGGTTGATCACGAAGGCGATCGCCCGTACCCGGCCGGCGGGGGTCTGGACCTCGACCCAGCGCGGCCGGTAGGCACCGCTCAGCATCTCGCGCCGCCAGACGATCTCGATCTCTTCCTCGACGCTCGCGGGCGCGATGTGGAAGACCACGCCCTGACACGAGCCGCCGTGCTCGAGGCCGAGCACCAGGCCCGGCCGCTCGGGCCGGCCGCGCCCGAGGTGGGTCCAGAGGCAAAAGCGGCGGTGATAGCCCCAGATCCGGCCGGTCAGGCGGTCGGTGAAATGGAACGCCGGGTTCCAGATCAGCGAGCCGTAGCCGAACAGCCAGACCCCGGCCGACAGATCGACGCCCGCGAGCGTGGCCCGGCGCGAGGCCTCGAGCTCGGGCGCCGAGAGCAGGCGCATCTGGACGCCGTGCGCGGCGATCAGCCGGTGCACCTGACCGCTCTGGATGCTCTCGCGGGTCAGCCGGACGCGCTCGCTCGCTTCGGCCGGCGGTGGCGGGTCGGGATCATGCTGCGTCATGGTGGGCAGCATAGACCGAAGCCGGTCCGGACTTAAGGGCGGTCGCGCTTCGGATCGGCTCTGCCGTCGGCTGGGAAGAGCCTCACGCGGTCGGGACCGGATCGGGGCTATGCAGCCCGCCGGCGCCCGTTATGCTGCCGCGCAAACACGCTCGAACCGGAAGGAGCCCCCTGATGATCGACCTCTACACCTGGCCGACCCCGAACGGCCACAAGATCCACATCATGCTCGAGGAGTGCGGGCTCGCCTACAACGTGATCCCGATCGACATCGGTGCCGGCGACCAGTTCAAGCCCGAGTTCCTCAAGATCTCGCCCAACAACAAGATGCCGGCGATGGTCGACCTGGACGGCCCGGACGGCGCGCCGATCTCGGTCTTCGAGTCGGGCGCGATCCTGATCTATCTGGCCGAGAAGACCGGCAAATTCCTCGCGAAGGCGCCGCGGCAGCGCTACGCGACCCTGCAATGGCTGATGTTCCAGATGGGCAGCATCGGCCCGATGCTCGGCCAGGCGCACCACTTCCTGCAATATGCGCCCGACGACATCGAGTACGCGCGCAACCGCTACAAGAACGAGGCCAACCGCCTCTATGGCGTGCTCGACCGGCGGCTCGGCGAGAGCCCGTACATCGCGGGCGCCGACTACACGATCGCCGACATCGCGATCTGGCCCTGGACCCGCTTCCCGGAGCGCCAGGGGGTCGAGCGCACCGACTACCCGAATTTCGTCCGCTGGTTCGATCAGATCGCGGAGCGCCCGGCAGTGGAGCGCGGCGTCCAGGTGCTGGCCGACCGTCGGCGCGATCTGAAGACCGACAAGGCGGCCTGGGAGGTCATGTTCGGCCAGCAGCAGTACGCGCGGCGGTAGCCGCACCGGGTCCCGGCGGCCGCACGGCGGCCGGGGCCGGCGCGCCCCTCGGTACGCTTTTGAGCTTATTTTCGCGAAAATACTCTTGCACCCTAACTCTACCTGCGCTCCTTCTGTCTCCAGGAGGGGTGCAACCGTGCGTGTGCGAGGCTCGCGGCGTCGGCGGAGACCGCATGGGCTGACCGACCTGCACCGCCACTTGGCGGTGCTCGAGCGCTTGGCTTTGCGTCCGCGCCATGTCCTGATGGCGCTTACGCTGTATCTCGCTGCGGCGGCGCTCGGGCTCGACGCCGAGCGGAGCTATCTGGCGCGCTTCGGCGTCGATTATCTGAGCTACGCCGGGCCCGGCGACTACCTGCGCGCGCCGCTGGCCTTGCCGCGACTGCTGGTCGACCCGGGCTTCGTGATCACCTTCGTGCTCACGGCCACCGCGCTGCTGATCGTCCTCGCGGGTCTGCGCCACGCGCTGACGGCGCTGCAGGCGCGTCGGCGACCGCCGCCGGCGGTGCGCGTCGACGTGCTGCCGTTCGTGGTGCCGTTCCATATCCCCGAGACCTTCGGCTCGCACTTGCGGACCGTGCTGACCCGCGCGCTCTGGCTGGGGCCAGCCCTCGTGGTCGCCGCGATCCCGGCGATCGAGGTCAGCGCCGCGATCGCGGCTCACGATCTGCGCAGCTTCGCCAGGCTGGTCCAGCGTGCCGACGCCGACCCGCGCTACCTGCAGCAGGTCTCAGCGGCGCGCTATCAGCTGGTCGCGCTCCACACCCTGGCGCCGACCGCGCCGACCGGCGATCTGGTCCGGTTGGGGTCGGCGGGCGGCTTCGCATTCTATTACGACGTGCTCCGGGGGGCGGCGGTGGTGATCCCGGCGAGCCACATCCTGCGTGAGGTCGCCGAGACCCGGCCGGGACCGCCGCCGGACGCGGGCATCGCCGCCGCGGCCGGAGCCGCTCCCGCGGCGGCGACCGTGGTCGCCAGCGACGCGACCCGCGGCCCCGAACTGACCCTGCCGCTGGCCGACGACGCCCCGGGGCCGGCGCCGGACGACGGCACCCCGGTCCCTCAGCCGGACGCCGGCACCCCGGTCCCTCAGCCGGACGCCGGCGCTCCGAGCCCGCCGCCGGCGATCGCCGCGCCGGACGGCGGCGCGAGCGCGACCGGCCCGGCCGGCGGTGGGACAGCGGCAGCCGGCGGTGGGAGGGCGGCGACCGGCGGTGGGATCGCAGCGACCACGGCGACCGCCTCGCAGTCCGAAGCGATCGCGCCGCCCTCCGAGATGCCCGCCGATGCCGAGGACGTGATCGCGGCCCGGCTGCGCCATACGCGGGAATCCCTCGAGGGCCTGCGGTCCGATCTCCAGAAGCTGAAAGGCAGCGTCGATGAGCTCGACCGGGTGGTCGGCGAGCTTGCGGGCCGGCTGCCGCCGGCCGCACCGGTGCCCGAACAGCCGTCCGAACAGCAGGCGGCGGCCGAGCCGGTCGATGTCGGGCCCGCGGTCGCCGCCGGGCCCGCGGCCGACGGCGCCGGGGTGGCCGCTGCCGGATCGCCCACCGCCGCGTCGTCGGCACCTGGCGAAGCGGCGGCCGCGGTCGAGCCGATGACGATTGTCCGATCGCCGGCCGCCAAGCCGCCGGTCCCTGTCGAGCCCGCGGCCGTTGCCGGACCGCCCGCGAGTGAACCACCGGCCGTTGTCGAATCGGCGGCCGTTGTCGGATCGCCCGCCGCCACGTCGGCGGTCCCCGTTGAGCCGCCAGCCGCCGTCGAGCCGCCGACCATCATCGGACCGCCGGCCGCCAAGCCGCCGGTCCCTGTCGAGCCGGCGGTGGTCGCCGCACAGCCCGCTGCTGAACCGCCGGCGGTTGTCGAGTCCCCGGCGGCGCGACCGGTCGCGGACGCGGGCGGCGAGCTCGGGCAGCTGTCGGCGTTGGCCGCCGACCTTCATCCGCAGCCGCGGCCCCGGGGTCTGCTGATGACCGTGCCCGGCGATCATCTGTTCGAGACCGAGAGCTATCGGATTCGTCCCGCGGCCTATGGCCTGCTCAACCAGCTCGGTGAGGTGCTGGCGCGGGTGCCCGAGCGCCACGCCCTGATCATCGGTTACACGGACTCGATCGGCGAGGCCGATTACAACCGGGCGCTGTCGGAGCGGCGGGCGGGCGCGGTGCGCGACTTCCTGGTCGACCGGTTCAAGATCGCCGCCGCCCGGCTGACGATCGAGGGCCAGGGCGAGGACGACCCGATCGCGTCCAACGACCACCGCGAGGGCCGCTTCGCCAACCGGCGGATCGAGGTGCTGCTGCTCAACCCGGCCGCAACCGCGCCCGACCAGGCGAGCGCGGCCGGCGTCGCTCCGGCTTCGCCGTAGCCCGCCATCACGCGAGCCGCCCGGCCTCGAGTGGCCGGACAGACCTGGCGCCAGGGCCACGATGGTTCGCCACCTCCGGCGAGAATCGGCTGGGAGGCGCGCTGCGGATCGGGCATCCTCGCGGCGCCATCGCCAGCTGGGGAGCGAGGAAATCATGATCAGGCACCACAACCCGCCGACCGTAGCACCACCGTTCTCGAGCTACAGCCATGGGGTCGAGGTTGCCGCGGGCGCCCGCTGGCTGCACATCTCGGGTCAGATCGGGGTCAAGCCCGACGGCACGCTCGCGGACGGTGCCGAGGCGCAGATGGAGCAGGCCTGGCGCAACATCTTCGCGATCCTCGAGGCGGCCGGTATGACCAGGCAGGACCTGGTCAAGACCACCGTCTTCCTGACCGTGCACGGCGACACCGCGCTCGCCCGCGAGGTCCGCGAGCGCATGCTCGGGGGCGCCACGCCGGCCAGCACCCTGATCTATGTCGCCGGCCTCGCGCGCCCGGACTTCCTGATCGAGATCGAGGCGATCGCCGCGGCCGCGTGAGCGCGCGCGGCTGCGGGCCGGATCAGAACTTGCCGTATTCCAGATAGGCCTGCTGCGGGTCGGCGCCCGCGAGGATCGCCTTGCGCACCAGGTTCTCGGTGGTGATCGCGGTCTCGGCGGCGGTGACGATCGCTTCGGCCTGCGCCTTGGGCAGGATCACCATGCCGTCGCGGTCGCCGAGCACGAGATCGCCCGGGTGGATCGTGACCTCGCCGATCCGGATCGGGACGTCGAACCGGTCGGGCAGCCAGTAGCCGACGATGTCGCGCGGCGTGAGGTAGCGGCACCAGACCGGGAAGCCCTGCTTCAGGATGAAGTCGACATCGCGGCAGCCGCCGTCGACGACGTAGCCACGCACGCCTTTGAGCTTGAGCGTCTCGGCGGACAGCTCGCCCATGTGGGCGACGGTCGAATTGTTCGGCTGGCAGATCAGGACGGTACCGGCCCTGGCCTTGGAGAGAAGGCCGGTCCACCCCAGCAGGGTCGCGTGCGGGTCGGCCGAAGGGTCGACCTTGCCGCTCACGGTCGCGACCACGCCTGCCAGCACCTGGTCCGGGTCCAGCGGCCGGATCGTAGGCGGCAGGGTGAAGTCCTTGAGCCCCCTTGCCCGCATCACGTCGTGGACCACGCCCGTGTAGGTCTTGGCCAGCCGCTCGACCAGATCCCCAACCCCATCCATGCTCCGCCCCTCTTTCAAGCTCGTCCGATCGGTTGTAGCCCGGCCCGGCCGGCGGAGGCCAGAGCCGGCGTGCTCGTAGGCCGAGACACAAACGGTCTCCCGCCCGCAGTGAGCCTAGTTCGGCGAGATCATGGTCCGGGCCAGCGCCAGGGGCTGCCGGGCGACGGTCCCCGGGAGGGCATAGCCGAGCACGATGTTGCCCTCGGCGTTGCCGTCGCCGTCGACCCCGATCCGGTAGACCCTCCCGGCGGCTGCCTGGAACTGGACCTGGCTTTGCAGCGAGCCGCCGCTGTCATCGTTGCTCGCGACCTCGGTCAGCCTTCGGAGTCCCGAACCTCGGTAGACCGCGAGCACGGTATCGAAGTCCGAGCCGAAGGTCGAGATCATGACGCTGCCGCTTTGCGGCGCCCGCCAGCGCCACCAGACCGAGTGGCCGCCACCGACCTGCCCGTGAGTTGGCTCGCCGGTCTGCGCGGTCGCATCGACATTCCAGGAGAACGCCGCGCCGCTGGCATCGGTCAGGGCCAGCGCACGGCCGAAGTTGTCGTTGAACGGCCGGCTGAAGGTCCCGAGCAGCGCCGCCAGCGCGGCATCAACCCGGAGCCTCGGTTTGGCGATGCCGGCGCGGCCGATCGGGCGGCCGGTGATCGTGAGCGCGGTCTCGATCTCGTCCACGCTCGCCAGGGGATCGGCGCCGCGCAGGATCGCGAACGCGCCCGCGACGTGCGCCGTGGCCATGGAGGTGCCATCGAAGATAGCGAACCTGCCGCCCGGAACCGAGGATCGGATCTGACTGCCAGGCGCCAGCAGGTCGACGATGTCGCCGTGGTTGGAGAACGTCGAGATGCGGTCGTGCTTGGTCGTGCTGCCGACCGCAATCGCCGAGGAGATGCAGGCGGGGGCGTCGACACGGCCGTCATAGCCCTCGTTGCCGGCCGCCGCGACGGTCGCGATGCCGGCGCTCCGCAGCTCGTCGATCGCGAGCTTGCGCAGATCGTCGTCGCAATGGCCGGGGAAGGCATCCGGGCCACCCAGGCTCATGTTGACCGCGGCGATCTCGAGGCTCGAGCTCAGCTCGAGCACCCGCTCGAGGCCACGGATCTGGTCGGAGGTGAAGGTCAGGGCGCAGGGGCTGGCAAGGTCGGCGTTGAAACAGTCGTCGCCCGTGAAGCGCGAGAACACCTGGATCGAGATCAGCTGGGCGGCGCGCGCGACGCCGCTGAAGCCAGGCCCCCGACCGGCGGCGATGCCGGCCACATGGGTGCCATGATCGCAGCCCGCGATCCCGGCCGCGCAGTTCCGCCCGGACCCGGGCGCCGTCGATGCGTCGACGCCGCCCGGACAGAGCGACCTGAAGCCGGTGCCGGTGCTCGAATAGCAGGCCTCCGAGACGACCTTGCCGACCAGGAACCGGTGGTTGCGGGCGACCCCGCTGTCGAGGATCGCGATCGACCAGCCGGCGCCCGCATGACCCTGAGCCCAGGCGACGTCGGCGCCGATCAGCGGCACGCTCTGCGCCAGATGCGCGCGCGCCGCCACGTCCTCCTGGATACGCACCACATTCGGATCGCTGGCCAGACGACGCAGCGCCTCCGGACCGACCTCGAGCGCGATCAGCGGCAGCGTGCGGTAAGTCTTGACGTTGCCGTGGTCGGTGCTGCTGAGCTGCGCCATGATGCCGTCGCCGGCCTGGCGGATCGCCTGGCGTTGCGCGTTCACCTGGGCGGTGCTGAGGCCGGCCTCGGGCCGGTGCGCCCGACCCAGGGCGCTGGTGATCTCGAACTGGACGATGACCCGGACCGGCGCGCTCCGAACTCTTGCTGAGAAGCGCCGCGACGGTGGCGGCGTCGGGGCGCGGTTGCTCCGCCCCCGCTTCGCCGGCGACCGTCGCCGGCCGATTCTGCTGGTCGGCCGGCATTGAGGCGGCGCCCACGCTCTGGGTCCCGACCATCCCGAGCAGGGCCAAAGCCAAGACCAGCCCGGCGTTCCTGGCGGTGTCGGGAGCGAAGGCTGACGCTGTCCTGACGTGGCACATATATGATTGCCCCTCCGCTCAAATGCGTCAAAGCAGCGTCCGGCAACGACCGCCGCCGGGCATGATCAGTAAATCATGGCGCCGCGGGTACTGCAACGCCAGCGTTGGTCGAGGCCGCTTTGGTTGCCGTTCGGCCAGCGTGACCGGCACCATCGCCCGCGAGTTCCGGCGCGGCCCGACGCTGACGGGTGATGGCGCGCTTGGGCCTCAGGCGGCGAGCGCGATCCGCCGGATCGCCCGCAGATAGGCCTCGACCGCGGCCGGGAAGCCGAGGCGGAGCGCATCGGCGGTGATCGCGTGGCCGATGCTGACCTCGGCGAGCTGCGGCACCGCCTGACAGAAGGCCGGCAGGTTGTCGAGGTTGAGGTCGTGGCCGGCGTTGACGCCGAGGCCCGCCTCGGCCGCCGCCTCCGCCGCCGCCACATAGCGCCGGAGCAGCGGCTGCGCCGCGCCGCTCGCGAAGGCGTGGGCGTAGGGGCCGGTGTAGAGCTCGACGCGGTCGGCGCCGACCGTCGCGGCCGGGGCGATCGCGCCCGGATCGGCATCCATGAACAGGCTGACCCGGGCGCCCGCGGCCTTGAGCTCGGGGATCACGGCGCTGAGCTCGCGGAAGCTGGCGCCGACGTCCCAGCCGTGATCGGAGGTGGGCTGGTCGGGCGCATCCGGGACCAGCGTCACCTGGTCGGGCCGGACCTCGCGGACCAGGGCGACGAACTCGGGGGTCGGGTTGCCCTCGATGTTGTACTCGATCGCCGGGCCGAACTCGTCGGCGATCAGGGCGGCCAGCTCGCGCACGTCGCTGCGCCGGATGTGCCGCTGGTCGGGGCGCGGGTGAACCGTGACGCCATGGGCGCCGGCCGCCACCACCAGGCGCGCCGCCTCGAGCACGCTCGGATAGCCGACGTCGCGCTGATTGCGCAGCAGCGCCACCTTGTTGAGGTTGACGCTGAGCTTGGTCTCGATCGGCTGGGCCATGGGGTCGGATCCTCCTCGATGCGGACGGTACCAGCAAATGGCTTGGAGAAAAGAGCCATTTCGGATTATATGATGGTGCCATTTACACGAAGTTGCGCCCTCGTTGCGAGGTCTTGATGCCCAAACGTGCCGCCAGCGCCCTCGCCCCGGCGCTCCAGATCGACCGCGACGTCGCCGAGCCGCTGCATCGCCAGATCTATTTCGCGATCCGCCACGCGATCCTGGGCGGCTCGCTGCGGCCGGGCGTGCGCCTGCCGGCGACCCGGGGCCTGGCGCGCCAGCTCGCGGTCTCGCGCAACACGGTGATGGCGGCGTTCGAGCAGCTGCACGCCGAGGGCTACGTCGACGGCCGGGTCGGCGCCGGCTCGTTCGTCTCGCACCGCCTGCCGGCGGTCGTGCCCGGGGCGCGCGCCCAGGCCGGGCAACGCTCGGCCCAGCGTCCCGAGCGGCCCGGCCCGTCGAGCCGCGGCGCCCGCCTCGCCGGGCTCGACCGCGGCCGCTCGCGGGCGCGCGCCTTCTCGCCCGGCGTGCCCGAGCTCGAGCAGTTCCCGTTCGACGACTGGGCGCGGCTGCTCGCGCGCCGCTGGCGCCGGCCGCGGCGGGCCTTCCTGGTCGGCGGCGATCCGGCCGGCTACCGGCCGCTCTGCCAGGCGATCGCCGACTATCTGGCGAGCGCCCGGGCGGTCGCCTGCCGGCCCGAGCAGGTGATCGTGATCTCGGGCACCCAGCAGGCGCTCGACCTCGCCGCCCGGGTGCTGATCGATCCGGGCGATCCGGTCTGGATCGAGGAGCCGGGCTATCCGCCGACCCGGGCGGTGCTGCTCGCGGCCGGGGCCCGGCCGGTGCCGGTGCCGGTCGACGACGAGGGCCTGAGCGTGGTCCGGGGCCGCAGCCTCGAGCCGGCGCGCGCGGCTGATCTCGGTCTCGCCCTCGCATCAGTTTCCGCTCGGGATCACGATGAGCCTGCAGCGCCGCCTCGAGCTCCTGGAGTGGGCGCGCGCCGCCGGCGGCTTCGTGCTCGAGGACGACTACGACAGCGAGTACCGCTACGCCGGGCGGCCGCTGGCGGCCCTCCAGGGTCTCGATCGCGATGGCCGGGTGATCTACGTCGGCACCATGAGCAAGGTCATGTTTCCGGGCCTCAGGGTCGGCTACATGGTGGTGCCCGAGCAGCTGATCGACGCCTTCCTCGCGGTCCGGGCGCTGGTCGACGCGCACCCGTCCTCGATCGCCCAGGCGGCCTTGGTCGACTTCATCGGCGAGGGCCATCTGGCGGCCCACATCCGGCGCATGCGCGCGCTCTACGCCGAGCGCCAGGGGCTCCTGATCACGACCCTGCGCGAGCGTCTGGGCGAGCGTCTGGCGGTCGCGCCGTCGGCCGCCGGCATGCATCTGGTCGGGCGCCTGGCGGCCGGTGTCGACGATCGCGCGATCGCGGAGGCCGCGGGCGAGGCGGGCGTCGAGGCGCCGGCGCTGTCGAGCTACTATCACGGCCCGGCCGCGGCGCGCGGCCTGCTGCTCGGCTATGCCGGGGTGCCCGCGCCGGCGGTGGCACCGGCGGTCGCGCGCCTGGCGCTGGTGATCGAGCGCGCCGGGCGCGGCGCCCGCGGCGATCATCCAGGCTAGCGGTCAGTCCCTGACATCTTCCGGCGTGCCGGCGACGGGCCTTGATCGGCCCCGACCGGGGCTCCGGGCGTCTGATCCGGCCGGCCGGTCAGGGCCCGGCGAGCCTGCAGGTCGGCCCTCATGGCATCGACGAACACCTCGGCCCGGTTGCGACCGAGCGCCTTGGCCTGGTAGAGGGCGATGTCGGCATGCTCGATCAGCGATCCGGGCTCGTCGCCCTGCTCGGGATGGATCGCGACCCCGACGCTGGTCGTGGCCCGAACCTCCTGACCGTCGATCAGGAACGGCTCGGTCACCGCCTCGACGATCTTCTGCGCCAGCACCTCGGCGCCGCGCGGCTCGCTCAGCCGGGTCTGCACCAGGGTGAACTCGTCGCCGCCGAAGCGGGCGAGCGTGTCGCTCTCGCGGACCACGCTCCGCAGCCGGTCGGCGACCGCGCACAGCAGGCGATCGCCAACCGTGTGGCCGAAGCTGTCGTTGACGGTCTTGAAGTGATCGAGGTCGAGCATCAGGACCGCGATCCGGCCGCGCTCGCGCTTCGCCTCGAGCAGGGCCTGGCGCAGCCGGTCGAGCAGCAGGGCGCGGTTCGGCAGGCCGGTCAGCGGATCGTGATGCGCGAGGTGACGCACGCGCTGCTCGGCCCGCTTGCGCTCGGTGATGTCGAGCAGCACGACCTGGGTCGCAGGCTCGCCGTCGGCCTCGATGATCGGTACCGACACCGCCTCGACGTCCAGGGACTGGCCGTCGAAACGCAGGATGCGGATCTCGCACGGCTCGGCGGCTGCCTGCAACGTCGGCTGGTGGCCGGGCCGGGCCTGCACCTGCGACCGGTGGTCGGGATGGACCAGAAAAATGAGCAGGTGGTCGACCAGATCGGCCGCGCTCGCGGTGCCGAACAGCTCGAGCGCCTTGGCGTTGGCAAATACGACCCGCCCGTCGCGGTGGCTGAGGAGCGCGATCGGGCCGGCCTCGACCAGACGCCGATAGCGCACTTCGCTGTCGCGCAAGGCCTGCTCGGTCGCTTTGAGCTCGGTGATGTCGATGCTGACCCCATCCCAGACGACGCTGCCGTCCGCCTGTCGGGTCGGGGTCGCGAGCGTCCGAAACCAGCGGAAGTCGCCGCCGCGAACCTGGATCCGGCAATCACCACCGAACGGGCTGAGCCGCTTGGCCAAGTCCTCGATGGCAGCGAGCCAGGCGGGGCGATCCTCCGGGTGGACGGCGTCATGGAGCAGCGACGCGTCCTTGGCCACCGCCGCCGGATCGATCCCGTGGCAGAGCCCGAACTGCGGACTGTGATAGGGGTAGCTGATCCGGCCATCGAGCTGACGGACGCGCCGATAGACGACGCCTGGGATGTTGTCGACGATGCCGCGCAGCTGCGCCTCGCGCGCCCGCAGCTCCTCGGCTTGGCGCTTGAGCTCGGTGATGTCGGTGTGGACCACGACCATCCCGCCTTCGGCGGTCCGGTGGCCGGAGATGCGCAGCCAGCGGCCGTCGGCGTGCCGGCGTTCGAACCGCTCGACCGCCCGAGTCCGGCGTTGCTGGACCCGCTCTGCGACCCAGTCCGCTTCGCGGCCGATCGCCTTGGAGATATAGCCGCACCGGGCGAGCTGCAGCATCAGCTCGGCGAAGCCGACCCCCGCTTGGATGTGTTCGGCGATCGCGGGATAGAGATCACGATAGCGTTGATTGCAGAGGACCAGGCGATCGTCCGCATCCCAGAGCACGAAGCCGTCCGAGACGCTCTCGAGCGCCTGGCGCAGCTGAGCCTGGGCGCGCTGCGCCACGGCCTCGCTCTCTCGAAGCGCGCGCTCGACCCGGGCGCGCTCTTCGATCTCGGCTTGCAGGCGCTGCTGCGCAGCCGCCAGCTCGGCGGTCCGCTCTGCCAGCTGCTGCGCCAGATCCGGCGCCGCCGCGCCAACCGGCTGCTCGACGGCGATCTCGGGCGTCTCCGGCCGGTCAGAGGGTACGGCCGGCGGTTCCGGTGACGTTGGTTGCGCCATCGTGATTGAGTCCAAACCTTCAGCTTGCGTTGCTGCCGACCCCGGGGCGTCGCGGCTCGCGCACCGGGCAAGGCGGTGTCGCAATCATGGTCAACCGAACCGCGAGCAGGTTCCGGCCGTGATGAATTCAGACGCCGACGTTACCCGGGCGCGGGCATGGCTGGCAATCGGCAAACGCGGTTTGGCCGCAGAGCCCCGCTATTCGGCGGCGACCTGGGCCGGCGCCGGCCGGCCATCGGCGACCCCGATCTCGGCCATCGACCGCCGGACCGCCCGCACGACCTCGCCCATGACCTCCTGATCGAACGCGCCCATGCAGCCGATCCGAAAGCTCGGAAACGGCGTCAGCGAGCCGCGGAACATGACGAAGCCCTGGCGCCACATCGCCTCGAAGAAGCGCTGCCGGTCGTAGTTGGGGTCGGCCGGCTGATGGAAGGTCGCGATCACCGGCGCGGCGACCTCGTCGGGGAGCACGGTCTGGAAGCCCTGGGCGCGGAGGCCGTCGACCAGGCAACGCCAGTTGCGGCGCACCCGCTCGAGGCGCGCGGCCCGCCCCTCGCTGGCGTATTGGCGAAGCGCTGCGACCAGGGCTGCGATCGCCTGCCCGGGCGGGGTGAAGCGCCAGACGCCGCCGTCCTCGAAGCTCCGCCACTGCCGGTGCAGATCGAGGCAGAAGGAGTGGCAGCGGCCGGCCGCCGCCTCGAGGGCTCGCCGCCTGACCAGCACGAGCCCGATCCCGGGCAGGCCTTCGAGCCATTTGTTCGGCGACAAGACGATCGCCTCGGGCGCCAGCACGCTGGCATCGAGCGGCAGCCCGCCGAAGGACGCGATCGCATCGATGATCAGGCCGATGCCGCGCTGCCGGCAAAGCGCGGCGATCGGCTCGACCCGGTTGAGCAGGCCGGTGCCGGTATCGATGTGGCAGACCACCAGATGGCTGATCGCCGGATCGGCGGCGAGCGCCGCCTCCAGCTGGCCGGCGCCGACCGGCTCGGTGATCGGCAGATCGAGCGCGGTATTCGGCACGCCGATCGCGCCCGCGATCTGCTTGAGCCGTTCGCCATAGAAGCCGTTGTTGACGATCAGGAGCTTCCGGTCGCGCGGGACGAGCGTACCGAGGGTCGCTTCGTTCGCGGTATTACCGGTGCCCTGGATCGGCACGGTGACATAGGCGTCGCCGCCGTTAACCAGCTCGACCAGGGTCTGCCGGAACTCGGCGGTCAGCGCGAGCAGGTCCGGCTCGTTCGGGGTGAAGTCGCGGACCATCGCCTGCTTGGTCGCTGCGGTCGTGGCGACCGGACCAGGCGTCAGGATGATCCGCTCGGTCGGCCTGTCCATCGCGGGGTCTGCCTGCTGGGTGGAGACGGCGGGCCTGTTCTAGCAGCCCGCGCTGGTCGGCGTCACGCGCTTAGGGCGCCAGCCGCTTCGACATCAGATGGCGGTGGTGATCGACGAAGCCGGCGCGGCGATAGAGGTTGAGCGCGCGGTTGCCGTGCTCGACCTCGAGGTAGAGCCGCAGCAGCCCGAGCCGGCGCGCCTCCAGCTCCGCCAGCGCCAGCACCCGCGCCCCAAGGCCGCGTCCGCGCACCTCGGGGGCCAGGAAAAGCTCGTCGACGTAGCCATCCAGGCCGCCGGATTCGACGCTGAAGCTCCAGGTCAGAACGACATAACCGACCACCCGCGCGCCCTGCCTCACCAGCCAGGCGCGCCCGAGCGCCTCGCCCTCGACCAGCCGGGCCAGCGCGTCCGGCTGCCGCTGCTCATGGAAGGTCAGGCCATCCTCGGCGTAGTAGGCGCGCACCAGCCCCTCGAGCACGGTCAGATCGGCGCTCGCGACCGGCACCAGATCAGGACCAGCGTCCGCGATCTCGGCGCCTGCTGCGCTGGTCATGACGGAAATCCTCGGGTCACCGGATGAGCCGCACAGAGACGTGGAGCCCAAGGCTCGCCCAGACGCGATCCGCGGTCAGCACCGGCAGATCGCGGTCGATCGCGAGCGCGAGGCACGCCCGGTCACCTAGCGACAGGCCGGCGCTTCGGGTGCTCGACCAGAGCGCTGCCAGCTGAAAGGCATGCACGCGCTCGAATGCCACCCACTCGATCGCGAACGGCTCGAGACGCGCCGGCAGCTCGTCGACGGGACGATGGTTGCGCGTCAACCGGAGCAGGACCTCCGCGAGGTTGACCGTCGACATGCAGGCATCGGGCAGCGAGTCCAGCACCCGGTCCTGGCCCGGCTCGTCGAACAGGAAGGCAAGCAGCGCCGAGGCATCGAGCACGACCATGTCGGCGGCGAGCTACTCCAGCTCCTCGCGCGCCGCCTCCCGCCGGCGCTCGGCGATGAACTCGTCGACCACGTTCTTGGGCTTGTTGCCGCCATAGAGCTTGTCGATGAAGGCTTGCAGGTCCTTTGCCTTGGCCAGGATCTCCTCGCGGGTCAACCGCGGTTGCTCGCGGGAGTTACAAGCGTCCGCCAGGATTGCGCGCGCCTCGGCCTCCATGCTCCGGCCGTGCTCGGCCGCCCGCACGCGCAACCGCCGATGAACCTCGTCCGGCAGGTTTCTGATGTTCAGTGTCGCCATGAGCGACAACGTAGGCATCGTTGGCACTGGGGTCAAGCGTCGAACCATCAACGCCGGCGGCTTGCCGCACGGCCGCGGCTGCCCTACGCTCCGGTTGCCACTCGAGGAACCAGCGTCGACCACAGATTGCCACCCCCATGCCATTGAAGACCCTCCGGCCGCTGTCCTATTTAACATGCATCCTTACGCTCTCGGCCGCGCTTGCCACCTGCGTCGTTCTTCGACCGACCGACGCCGATGCGGCGCCGGCACTACCAGGCGAGCCCTGCCCGACCGAGGCTGCGCCGAGACCGAGCTGGTCCGACACGGAGACGTGGGTCTGGAACCAGATCTGCATCGGCGAGATCGCGGACCTGAACGAGCATTTCGATCCCGACGGGCCGCCGCTCGACCCCCACTCGCCCGACGGCTGGACCGACGAACGCAAGCTCAGCTCCGCGTTCCTCGAGACCATCCTCCTCCACGACCCCTGGCGCAGCGCCACCCCCCGCCGGGGCGTGCGCATCGGAGGCGCGTGGTTCGACGAAACGGTCGATCTCGATCGAGGCCGAGATCGCTCACGAGTTCTGGCTGGACAAGTCGCGCTTCACCTCGGACGTCGACTTCAAGCGCGTTCGGGCGAAATCCATCCTGTCGCTCGATGGCTCAGTGATCACCGGCACGCTGAACATGGATGGAGCCAACATCGGCGGCCCACTGTCCATGCGCGACGGCGCCGAGTTCAAGGACGTGAACCTGGGCGGCGCGCACGTCGGGGGCCGGCTCGACCTGGCCGGCGCCAAGGTCACCGGCACGCTGAACATGGATTCGGTCAACATCGGCGGGGATCTGCTCATGAGCGACGGGCAGTTCTCGACGCCGATCAACCCGATCTTCGCCAAGGTCGGGGGGAGTTTGGACCTGCGGGGCGCCACGCTGGCCGGGCTCAACCTGACGGAGGTGCGAATTGACGGCGGACTACGTCTGGCTTCGGACTCGCTGGCGCCGACCTGGCGCGATAGCGCAACGCTGAGCCTGTACAACGCGCGGGCGGGCACGTTGCAGGACGAGCCTGAGGCCAAGTCTGGCCGCAGCAGATGGATTTGAATGGCTTCACCTACGAGCGCCTGGGTGGAGTCGACGCAAGTTCGAAGGCCGCGGTCGCGCAGCGTGGCTCCAAGTGGTTCGTGGATTGGCTCGCGAGAGACAAGCCGTACACGCCACAGCCCTACCAGCAGGCTTCGAAGGTGTTGCGCGCAATGGGCCAGCCCGAGATGGCGGACGATGTGCTCTACGCCGGGCGCGAGCGCGAGCGCAAGGAGGCCTGGGAGGGCGGCGACAAACTGCGCTGGTTCGGCTTGTCGATGCTCAACTGGACAATCGGCTATGGCATCGGTCATCGCTCTATTTCTGGGCCCTGTTCTGGGTCGTCGGTCTGGTCCTGACCGGCACCCTCGTGCTCCGCATCACGGGACAGAACTCGGCGCGATGATGGCGTAGAAGATTGGCATCTGGTACAGCTTCGACACGCTGCTGCCGGTCGTCGAGCTGCGGAAGGCGCACTACGACATCGACCTCAAAGGCTTCGCCCGGTATTATTTCTATTTCCACAAGCTGATGGGCTACGTGCTCGCGTCGTTCCTGATCGCCGGGCTCTCGGGTTTGACCAACCTAGCGGACAACATGTCCGGCGCTTGACATGGCCGGACAGGATGTCCAGAATTGGGGCATGTTGAGTTGAGCCGAAAGCTGGGGTGCGATCGATCGGATCGCGGCGGGCCTGGGGGTGCGTCCCGATGCCCGGCGCAAGTGGCGCGCGCGCGGCAAGGTGCCGGGCCGCTGGCATCTGCCGATCCTGCAAAAGGCCAAGGCGGAAGCTTTCGATCTGGACCCCAACGCCCTGTCCGATTTCCGAGGCGCGCCGAAGATGACCATCGAGCCGCGCCGGCACGGCCATCACCTCCGGATCGAGCCGGGTGGCCGGGTCGTGATACCCGAGGCGCTGCTGCGCGCGCTCGACCTCAAGGTCGGCGATCCGGTGATCCTGGAGGCGGATGGTGACGAGTTGCGGTTGCGCTCGCTCCGACGCGCCATCGCCGAGATCCAGGCCCTGGTGCGCCAGTACGTGCCGGAAGGCGTCAGCCTGGTCGACGAGCTGATCGCGGACCGCCGGCGCGAGGCGGAGCTTGAGTGACTTCGTGCTCGATGCCTCCGCTCTGCTGGCGCTGATCCAGTCGGAGCCCGGCGCCGAGCGGGTCGCCGACGTTCTGGATCGGGCGGTCATCAGCGCCATCAACCTCGCGGAGGTGATCGGCCGGCTGGCCGAGCGCGGCCTCCCGGGCGGAGCGATCCGCCAACGGATCCGGCAGTTGGACGTTGGCGTGGTCCCGGTCGACGAGGACCTGGCCTACGCCGCCGGCCTGCTCCGGCCCGCCACTCGGCGGCTTGGGCTGTCACTTGGCGATCGGGTGTGCGTGGCCCTCGCACGTCGGCTGGCTGTGACCGCGCTGACCGCGGATCGAGCGTGGGCCGGACTCGCGATCGGTGTTTCCATCGAGCTGCTGCCACGGTCGTAATAACTGAGCGGCGCTCATGGCCGGGATGA
>CAVSRN010000074.1:0-53901 GCA_963730195.1 uncultured Alphaproteobacteria bacterium | reverse complement strand
CCCGTGCTCCTGGATCAGATAGGCGCGCACGGCACGGGCGCGCAGCTGCGAGAGCGTCAGGTTGTAGTCCGCGGCACCGGACGCGTCGGCGTAGCCCTCGATCTCGACCGTCTTGTCCTGCATCAGCTCGTCCTTGAGGACGCCGGCCAGCCGGTTGAGCACCGCCTTGGCATCGTCGGTCAGGCGGAAGGAGTCGAACTCGAACTGGACCCGGGCGTTGATCGATTTGGTCGCCGGCGGGTGGGCCTGCTGGACCACGGCGGCCGCCTGCTGCTGCTCGCCGGCGGCGGGCGCCGGGCGGGCGTTGACCGGCGTCACGGTGGTCGCGGGACCGTCCAAAAGCCGGATGCCGCGCGGGACGATGCCCCGGGTCTTGCCGCCCCAGCCGCGGGTCAGCATGGTGTCGCCGGGCTGGGCGCAGCTGGCCGGGACGACGTCGTTGAGCGCCCGGAAGATGTCGCAATCGCTGGCCTCGTTGAGCCAGTAGGCGGCGTCCTGCGCAGCCACCGGCGGCGCGAGCAGCGCAAACGCCAGGCCAGCGCCGAACAAGCTCGAAACGAACGCCTTGGTGGTGCGGGTCATTTGGGCTCTCCAGCTTGGTATGTCGATCACATGACCTCACTTCGGGATAGCCGCGCAGGATAGGGGCGGCCATCGCGCCAATTTTCTGCTCCCCTCCGAAACCGTCAAGCCGAACCCGAATTGAGGTCGGGAGCACACGACGGTCGGTTCGCCGCCCGGCACTTCTACGACAAGCTGCGCCAGCACCGCGGCTTTGCACTCTAAACAAGGCGGGGGAGAAGGTCATCAAGGATCGGCTGACCCGGGTCGGCCGGGCGCTCGCCCAGCTCGGCAGCGCGCACATCCCAGCCCGCGGTTGGCTCCCAAGGGCGCTCCGGTGGTCGCCCTAGAGCGCCCGCGCCTGAGGCTCGTGGCGGTTCCGAGTGCGTCTTCGGCACTCTCCAAGATCGCCTGCTCGAACAGCTGGCGCTCGCCGGCAGCACCAGGATCGAGGCCGCGCAGCGCTCCGCGTCGATCACCGAGGTCGACGATGGGAGGAGCGCGTGGTCGGCAATGACGACACCGGGCGCCACCGGGCCTGAGCCTGGGAATCCCGTCGAGCCCGATCCGGCCGCACTTCGTCAGGGCGCGGGTTCGCGTCCACGACTACCCGAACGGCACCCTCGCTGTCTTCCACGGTCCGCGCTGCCTCGCCCGCTATCGAGCCGCCGGCGGCCCGCTCGACCATGATCAGCTTCTGGCCGCCTGATGCCGCTGGACGGCCCCACCACCACAGCCGCATCCGAATTGAGCGCGCGCGCGTGTGTGTGCGCGCGAGCGGCGCGACGAGCGAAAGCCGGCGCTCGGACCCGGCGGCGATGCACCCGGTCCGGTGATGTACCGCCCGGCTGCTGTCCCGGCCGCGGGCTGACCGGTCGGCGAGCGCTTCGAGCGGACCGCGCGACCCACCCGAGAAAAAACCGAAAAAAGAATTGCGGCGCCGCCGCAGCTATCCCGAACTCCATTGCTGCGAGGGTCGAAGGACCCCGAACCCAACCAACCGATGCCCCGGCATCAGCACCGATGAGGAACCACCCATGAAGCGTTTCCCGATTGCTCTCGCCGTCGCCGCCTTCGCCCTCGTGGGCGCCACGAGCGCCTTCGCGACCGGCCCCAAGATCGACGGCACCGTGGTCCAGACCGTCACCGCCGAGCGCAACGTCAACACCGCGACCGGCAATGACAGTGTCGCTCACCAGGCGTTCGGCGTCATCAACGCGGACGTCTCCGGGACTGTGAATCAGACGGTCACCGCCAACGACAACATCAACACCGCGCAGGGCAACGGTTCGCAAGCCTGCCAGGCCTTCGGCGTGATCGGCCCGGTCGACGACGCCTGCGACAAGTAGTTCCCGCCGAGCAAGGGTTCGCCCAGGCCAGGTCGAGGAGGCATTCGAGCACGAGCAGCGATTGATGCCATGGCCTCGCCCGACCCTGTCGTGGGCGATCTTGCCAAGTGAACGCCCGCCCTCGACCCCGAGTGGCGGGCGTTTTCGTTTCGGCGACCGACGATCTTGGCAGCGGCGCTGGCCGGACCTGCCGACCTCTATCCCGAAGCCCATCAGCAAGATGCCAAACCGCGCCGACCTGTCGGCCGCAAGCCTCGGAGTTCACCATGATCAAGCCAATCGCCACGCTCGGCCTCGTCCTCGGCCTCGTCCTCGGCTCGGGGTCGCCCGCGCCGGCCAAACAATACAATACCCAGCGGCCGTATCTGCCGCCGAGCGGCCAGGTCAAGGTCAACAATGCCCGGGCCAAGTTGTTCGTGGTCCAGCACGAGATCGAGAAGAAGAGCAAGGACGCCGCGGACGCGGGCAAGCCCGCGTGCCCCGACGGCGTGTTCGTCGATCGCAGCAACCCGCGGCGCGAGGTCATCATCGCGACCAAGGACATCGTCAATCTCGGCGGCCAGCTGGATCTCAACGCGAGCTGCCGTTAGCCTTGGCCGGATCAGGGATTTCCATGCTATTCAATGGGCCGGGGCCTGACCAGAGGGCCGTGGCCGGAGGGATGAACGTGAACATGAGCGCCGCGCGCCGATCGCTGGCGGGGGTCCTTCTGCTGCTCGCCGGCTGCGCCAACCCCGCCGACGCCCCGGTGATCGCCCGGCCGAAGACCCTGCCGGTGCGCAACTTCACCAGCTTCAGCCCCGCGCTGCAGTGCATGGACAACCTGCTGGCGCGGTTCGGCGTCCACGACATCGTGATCACCAGCGCCGGCCTGCCGGACGCCACCGGCGAGATCAAGACCGGCACCAAGGACATGCTGATCTCGGCGATCTCGACGATGTCGGTCCGCAGCGGCGCGTTCCGGTTCGTCGACTTCGACGCCACCGAGACCGACGTCCAGAGCCTGCAGAGCCTGGTCGGTTTCACCGACGCGTTCCGGGTGCCCAACTACTACATCCGCGGCGCGGTCACCCAGCTCGACCAGGGCGTGGTCGCCGACAACGCCGGCGCCTCGGTCGCCGGCAGCTCGTTCAGCCTCGGCTATAGCGCCGACCAGGTCGTCTCGGTGGTTTCCCTCGACATGAACATCGGCGATCTGGTCTCGCGCCAGATTCAGCCCGGCCTGTCGGCGCACAACTCGATCTCGGTCACGCGCACCGGCAAGGCGGGCGATGCCGGCGGCGAGATCAACAGCAACGGTCTGTTCTTCAACATCTCGCTCAATCGGTCCGAAGGCATGCATGCCGCGGTCCGCAGCCTGGTCGAGCTCAGCACGATCGAGGTCCTGGGCAAGCTCGCCCAGGTGCCGTACTGGCGCTGCCTGCAGATCGACCAGACCAATCCCGCCGTCGAGGCGCAGGCGCGCAACTGGTTCGACGACATGTCGGCGCGCGAGCAGGTGGTCTTCATCCAGCGGGCGCTGGCGAGCGAGGGCCTCTACGACGCGCCGATCACCGGCGAGCGCGACCCCACGACCAAGGACGCGGTCGCGCGCTATCAGGCCGACCACGGCCTGATCGCCGACGGCCGGATCAATTTCGACCTCTATGCCAGCCTGATCCACCAGGACCTGGCGCTCGGCCGCCAGCCCGACCCGCTGTTCGGCCAGTCGGCGCAGCAGGCGGCGGTCCGGGTGCGACCGAACCCGCTGACCCTGTCGCTGGCGACCCCCAATGGCGCCCATCCGGTCTACCAGGTCAACCAGTCGCTCGATCTGACCGCGATCGTCAGTCAGGACAGCTACGTCTACTGCTACTACCAGGACGGCGGCGGCACGGTGACCCGGATCTTCCCGAACCAGTTCCAGCCCGATGCCCACGTGAGCGCCGGCCACCTGCTCAAGGTCCCGGGCGAGGCGCGCTTCGACATCGTGTTCGATCGCCCGCAGGCCCGCGAGGCGGTCGCCTGCCTGGCCTCGGAGGCGGAGCTCGGCCTGCGCCTGCCGCCGAGCCTCAAGACGCCGGACCTGCAGGCGATGCCGGTCCATTCGCTCGACGAGGTCGTGGCCGCCTACCGCCGCCTCGACAGCACCGGCGTGGTCGAGGCCCGGCTGCCGATCCAGGTGCAATGACGCTTGCGGACGGATCCCGGGTCGGCGCGGCCGGGCCTCATGGCCCCGGTCGCCCGACCCGGTCCTATTTTGCCAGCTCGCGGGCCGGCTGGAGGCGATCGGGCGGCGGCGCGCCGAAGCCGCGCTCGCGGAGCTCCAGGAGCTTACCGAGGATGCCCTTGGGCATGTAGATGATGAAGATCACCAGCAAGAGGCCGTAGATCGTGCCGTCGAGGCCGTGGACCTCGTTGCCGACCGCGATCCGCAGGCTCTCGGCGAGCAGGATCGTGAACAGGGCGCCGACCGTGGGCCCGAGCTGGACGAACATGCCGCCCGCGATCACCGCGAACACGATCTGGAGCGAGATCGCGATCCCGGACACGGTCTCGGGGTTGATGTAGACCTGGTACTGGCCGTAGAGCGCCCCGCCCATCGCGGTCATCGCGGCGCTGATCAGGGTGACCTTGAGCTTGGTCCGGGTGACGTCGATGCCGACCGAGGCGGCGGCGTCCTCCTCCTGGCTGATCGCCTGCATGGCGTAGCGGGCCATGCTCCGGTCGACCAGCCGCCAGATCCAAAGTCCCAAAAGCCAGAACCCGAGCATGACGTAGAACCAGACCTCCTTGTCCGCGAACTGGAGCGCGGTCAGCGAGAACGAGCTGTCGGCGAGCGCGGTCCTCGGCGTCACGCCGAGCGAGCCGCCGGTGTAGTCGCGGAGTGCTATGATCAGCAGGCGGACCACCTCGGACAGCGCGAGGGTCACGAGCGCGAAATAGTGGCCGGTGATCTTGAAGCGGAAGCACGGATAGCCGATCACCAGCGCGGTCAGGCCGGCGAGCAGGAGGCCGGCCGGGATGCCGAGCCAGGGCGTGATGCCGAAATGGTTCCAGAGCATGGTCACGGTATAGGCGCCGATCCCGAGGAAGGCGCCGTGGCCGAGCGAGACCAGGCCGAAGCGGCCCATGATCGACCAGCCGGTGTAGATGAAGGCCCAGATCAGGATCAGGATCAGGACGTGCAGGTAATAATCGCCGAGGCCCGCGAGCGGGATCAGCGCCAAGAGGCCGATGCCGAGGACGGCGAGCGCGCGGGTCATCGTTCCGGCCCGCTCAGCCGCGGGCGCCGAGCAGGCCCTGGGGGCGCAGGAACATCATCCCGATGAAGAACACGAAGGCCATGACGTAGCCCCATTCGAGCGCGAAGAAGTAGCCGCCGACCGAGATGAACTGGGCGAAGATGAAGGCGGCGATGAAGCCGCCGATCAGATTGCCGAGCCCGCCCATGACGCAGACCATGAAGGTGATCGGGCCGAAGGTGAGCCCGACCGCGGGGTGGACGTCGTACTGCAGGACCAGGAGGCAGGCGCCGAGCCCGGCGAGCCCGCCGCCGATCGCGGACGTGATCAGGTAGATCCGATTGGCGTCGACCCCCATCAGCGGCATGATCGTGCGGTCCTGGCTGATCGCCCGGATCGCGGTGCCGAGATAGGTCTTCTTGAGGAACAGCCACACGGCCAGCATCGCGACCAGGGCGGTGCCGCAGGCGTAGATCCGGGAAGTCGGCAGGAAGATGTCGCCCAGCATCAGGCTCGGCAGCGACAGGCCGAGATTGCGGAAGTCGATGCCGAACACGAGCGTCGCGAACGCCTGCAGGAAGAACAGGACGCCGCCGGTGACCAGCAGCTGGTTGATCGGCTCGGACTGCCCAGGATCGGCCGGATCACGAGGTAGTGCAACAGGGCGCCAAGGAGGGCCACCAAAAGGATGCAGGCGGCGAAGGCCAGGAACAGCGGCACCCCGTACACCGAATACAGAAAATAGACCGTGTACATGCCGATCATGATCAGCTCGGCGTAGCAGATCCAGACGACGTCGATCACCCCGAACACCAGGTTGAGCCCGAGCGCCAGCAACGCCAGCACGCCGCCGAACAACAGCCCGTTCAGGATCGCCTCGAGCAGGAAGCTGTCGAAGATACCCATGACCAATCACTCAGCTCTGGTCGCCGCCGTTGCGGAGCTCGGTGTCGGACGCGAGGCTTGAGCCTCGCACCGATAAGTGCGATGTTCGAACCGTGACCGGAAACGAGCTTCTGCGCAAGCTCAGGCGGCTGGCACGGCGCAAGGGCGTGGTCTTCGCGTTCGATCCTCGTCCGCGTCGGGGCGGACATGGTGAGATCCGGTTCGGTGATGCCATCACCACGTTGCGCTCGTCGCGGCCAAAAGAGATCCCGTCTGGAACTCTGCGCGTCATGCTGGCGCAGATCGGCGTCGACCCACATGAGCTGTGACACCAAGAGGCGGGACCATGCGCTACATCTATCCGATAGAACTCGATCCGGAGTCGGACGGGTCGGCGGTCAACCTGTCGTTCCCGGACGTGCCGGGCGCGCTGACGTTTGGCGACGACGAGGCCGAGGCGCTGGCCTTGGCCGAGGACTGCCTGATCGCGGCGCTTCGGGGCTACATGAAGCTCGGTAAGCCGATCCCTACGCCAAGCGCCCCGTGCGGCCGGCCGGCCGTCGCGCTGCCCTCGCTGGCGGCGGCTAAGCTCGCGCTGTATGGGGCGATGCGCGACGCCCGAATCAGCAATGTCGAGCTGGCGCGTCGACTCGGGGTCACCGAGAACGTCGTGCGCAAGCTCCTCGACCTCGACCATCGCTCCCACATCGGTCAGGTCGAGGCGGCACTCGCCAAGCTCGGCGTCCGGCTCGAGGTGGTCGCCCGCAAAGCGGCCTAGCGGTCTGGCCGCATGGCGCGGGCGTGGGAAACTACGACCCCCTGTGCTCATAGCCCGATGTAGGCGCGGCGGATGGCGTCGCTCGCGAGCAGGTCGGCGGCGGCGCCGGAGGACTTGATCCGGCCGGTCTCGAGCAGGTAGGCGCGGTCGACCACCTTCAGGACCTGCTGCACGTTCTGCTCGACGATCAGCACGGTGAAACCCTCGGCACGCAGCCGGCGCACCAGATCGAACACCTGCTGCACGATCACCGGGGCGAGACCCGCCGAGGGCTCGTCGAGCAGCAGGAGCTTGGGGCCGGACATCAGGCCGCGGCCGATCGCGCACATCTGCTGCTCGCCGCCCGAGAGCGTGCCCGCGAGCTGGCCGCGCCGCTCCTCGAGCCGGGGAAAAAGCTCGTAGACGAAGCCCAGGCGCTCGTGCGAAGCGGGCGCGCGCCGCCGGCAGGAAGGCGCCGATCTTGAGGTTTTCCTCGACCGTGAGCCGCGGGAACAGGCGCCGGTTCTCCGGCACATGCGCGATCCCGAGCTCGATCACCCGGTGCGCCGGCACCTCGTTCAGGAGCTGGCCATTCATCCGGATCTCGCCCCGGCTGACCTCGATCAGCTTGGAGATGACGCGCAGCAGCGTGGTCTTGCCGGCGCCGTTCGGCCCGATCACCGCGACCGCCTCGCCGGCCGCGACCTCGAGCGAGACCTCGAACAGCGCCTGAAAGCTGCCGTAGCCGGCGCCGACGCCGGCAAGGCTCAGCATGGCTCCGCTGCCCGGCCCCGCGCCCGGCTCAGGCACGGGCGGCGATCCGCTCCTGGACGGCGGCGGCGTCGGTGCCGAGGTAGACTTCGATCACGCGCGGGTCGTGGGCGACCTCATGCGGCTCGCCCTCGGCGATTTTTTCCCCATGGTCGAGCACGATGCAGCGGTCGACCACGCGCATCAGGACGCCCATGATGTGCTCGACCCAGATGATCGAGATGCCCTGGTCGCGGCGCACCCGGCTCAGCATGTCGGCCGCCTGCTCGATCTCACTGTCGTCGAGGCCGCCCAGGCTCTCGTCGGCGAGCAGGAGCTTGGGCCGGGTGGCGAGCGCGCGCGCGAGCTCGAGCTTCTTGAGCCCGGCCGCGCCCAGACCTTCGACCGGCACGCCGGGCTCGGTCGGCAGCTGTACGGTCGCCAGCGCTTCGCCCGCGAGCCGGCGCGCGTCCTCGCGCGAGAGGTCGCCGCCATGGCCGAAGTAGGCGGCGACCATCACATTGTCGAAGATCGAGAGCCGGCGGAACGGGCGCGGGATCTGGAAGGTCCGGGCGATCCCGAGATGGCAGACCCGGGCCGGCGCCAGGCCCGCGATCTCGCGGCCGCGAAAGCGGATCGAGCCCCCGTTCGGCCGGAGCGCGCCGGCGATCAGGTTGAAGATCGTGCTCTTACCCGAGCCGTTCGGGCCGATCAGGCCGAGCAGCTCGCCTTCGCCGACCGTGAACGCCGACGTCCTTGACCGCCGTGAAGCCCCCGAACCGCTTGGTCAGCCCCGTGACCTCGAGCACGCCCCGCCCTCGAGCCCCGGCCTTCGTCCACGGGCCTCAGGGCGCGAAGGTGTGGCCCTCGGGCAGCGGCAGCACCGGGTCGACGGTCTGGATCAGGACCGGCCAGGCGATCTTGGTCACGCCGTCGATGTACTGCATCACGACCGGCGAGGAGCGCTCGTTCTGGCCCGACATCGGCGTGCCGGGGCCGAAGAACTTGACGCCGTAGCCCTGGATCGTGCCGCCGGGCGGGATGTCGGTCTCGAGCGCCGCCTGACGCAGCGCCTCCGGGTCGAAGCCGCCGTGGTCCTTGATCGCGCGCGGCAGCACGTCGGTGAGGAAAATCCAGGTGTTGTTGAAGCCCATGCTGACGTGCGGCGGCAATTCGCTGACCCCGGTCTGCTCCTTGTAGCGCTTGACCATCTCGGCGATCAGGTCGCCCAGGCCCGGCGCCAGCGTCTTCGGGTCGAGCAGCTGGGCCGCGACCGGATCGACGTTGTAGAAGTAGTTGACGTCGTCGCCGAAGGTGTCGATCAGCTTGTCGATCTGGCCGTAGCCGGCGCCATGGCCGATCAGCGCCTTGAACTTCAGGCCCTGCTCCTTGGCCTGGCGCAGGAACAGCGTGATGTCGGGGTTGTAGCCGGTGTGCAGGATCACGTCGGGCCGCGCCCGGCGCAGCTTGGTGACCAGGCTCGAGAGGTCGGGGGTCGAGGCCGAATAGGCCTCCTTGAGGACGACCTGCATGCCGAACTTCTTGCAGTTCTCGTCGTTGGCGGCGGCCACGCCGGAGCCGTAGGGGCCGTCCTCGTTGATGATCGCGACCTTGAGGTCGGCGGGCGCGATCCCGAGCTTCTTCTCGCTGTAGTCGTTGAGGAAAGAGCAGGACACCCAGCCGTACTGATCGGTGTGGACCTGCGGCCGGAACACGTATTTGAGGTTCTTGTCCTTGAAG
Organism: uncultured Alphaproteobacteria bacterium; assembly: GCA_963730195.1. GTDB lineage: Bacteria > Pseudomonadota > Alphaproteobacteria > Geminicoccales > Geminicoccaceae > DATAOG01. The sequence goes on along the minus strand of CAVSRN010000074.1, from coordinate 44,635 downwards.
ACCGCCGAGGCGGTGCAGACGTCTGCCCACATGAACTTCTTCTCGGCGTCGACCTTCTGGGCGAGCGGCACGCAATGGGCGCTCGAATAGACGCCCATGATCAGATCGACATGCTCCTGATTGAGCAGGCGCTCGGCCTCGCTGATCGCGACCTCGGCCTTGGACTGGGCGTCGGCGACCACCGGCACGATCTTGTAGCCCTCGACCCCGCCCTGCTCGTTGACCATGTCGATCGCGATCTGGGTGCCGACGCGCCGCCGCCTCCGAGCCGCCGGCCGCGAACGGGCCGGTGAAGTCGTAGATGACGCCGATCTTGATCTCCTTGTCCTGCGCCAGCGCCGGGCCGCCCAGAAGTCCGGCCGCTGCCACGGCGAGCGCGGTCGCGCGCAAGATCCCGGTCGCGCGCAAGATCCCGGTCGCGCGCAAGCTCGATGTCCAACCCATGATGTCAGCCTCCTGCGGTGGTTGCCCGCGGTTCTCGAATGGTTGCCGGGAACTGTCCCGGATGCCTCCGGAGCTGTCAAGGCCGGGCCGGCTCTAGGTCCGGCGGCCGGCGATCGGCTAGAGTGGCCGCAGCGACCGTGCCTGACTGGAGGACCTGCGCATGCCCGATCATCCCTCGCCGTCGCCCGCCGCGCTGGTCACCGGTGGCAGCGGCGAGATCGGCAACGCGATCGTCGAGCGGCTGGCGGCGCGCGGCCTGCCGGTCGTCAACCTCGACCGGGCACCGCCCCGGAGCGGGCAGGCGGCGACCTTCGTCGAGGCCGATCTCACCGACGCCGATGCGACCCGGCGGGCGTTGCACGCGATCACCGGCGCGCGGCCGATCCTGTGGCTGGTCAACAATGCCGGGATCGCGCTGCCGGCCACGGTCGAGGACACGACATTGGCCGACCTCGATCAGGTCATCGCGGTGAACCTGCGGGCGACCATCCTCTGCACCCAGGCGGTGCTGCCGGCGATGCGCGCGGCCGGGCGCGGCCGGATCGTCAACATCACCAGCCGGGCGGCTCTCGGCAAGGAGCTGCGCACCGCCTATGCGGCCGCCAAGGCCGGCGTGATCGGCCTCACCCGCAGCTGGGCGCTGGAGCTGGCGCCGGCCGGCGTGACCGTCAACGCGGTCGGCCCGGGGCCGATCGAGACGGCCTTGTTCCGGTCGGCGAACCCGCCGGACAGCCCGCGCACGCGCGCGATTCGGGAAGGCATCCCGCTCGGCCGCATGGGCCGGCCGGCCGATGTCGCCCACGCGGTCGACTTCTTCCTGTCCGAGGAGGCGTCCTTCGTGACCGGCCAGACCCTGTTCGTCTGCGGCGGCCTGACCGCGGGCTTCGCCGGCGCCTGACCCGGGTCAGCCGCCGATCACGAGCGGCGATGCGAGCTGGCGGATGGTCTTGATCAGGGCCATGGCGACCAGCCTGCCGGTCTTGGGGTTCTCAGGCGTCGGCTCGACTTCCTCGGTGAAAGAAAAACGGCCGAAGGCGCCGGTCGCCTCGATCTCGACGACGTGGCGGTGGAGGGTCGGGTCGGCGACGATGGTGAGCTCGGTGCGGTCGAGGCCGATGCCGGCGAGGGCGACCGCCGCGCTGATGTTGACGTTCTGGGGATAGCGCGCGGCGCCCTCGCGGACGCTGCCCTCGAACAGGGTGAAGGGGGCGGCGAGCGTGGCGAGATCGCAGAGCCGCTCGGCCTCGGTGCCGTACCAGGCGGATGGGTCCTTGCGCACGGTCATGGCGACCCGATCCAGGCCGCCGACCGCGGCGCCGGCCAGGATGTCGAGCGCGCCGATCCCGGCGGAGGCGAGGATCAGGCGACGCCGGTTGGCGGCCGCCGCGGCCTCGAGCCGCTCACGCAGACCGTCGTCGACCAGCGCGCCGATCGAGGTCAGCACCAGGTCCGCGCCCCTCTCCAGGCAGCGCAGGCCATGCGTCGCGCACCGCCTCGTGGCCGGCGCATTCCAGCACCACCTCGGGGCGGGCGCCGAAGAAGCGCGCAGGCTCGTGGGTCAGAAGCCCGCCATCCCCGGCCGCGCGCGGCCGGCGCACGAGCACGGCCACGACCTCGACCCCGGGTCCGAGCTCGCCCCGCCCGGCCGCCGCCGCCAGCGCGCGGCCGATCGCGCCATGGCCGATGATCCCGAGCCGCATGGTCCCCCCTTCGCGCTTGTCACCGGGATGGCATCGCGGCATGGGATCTGCAAGAGTGTTGGCAAGAGTGCTGGAAGGACGATCGCATGGCGGGCGAGGAAGCGAATCTACGGCGCGAGCTCAAGGAAGCGCACATGAGCCGCGCGCTCGTCTATGCCGCTTTCTATGAGGCGCTCGCGGAGCGCTTCGATCCCGAGACCGCCGAGGAGGTCATGAAGCGGGCGATCTACCGGCGCGGTCGCGAGATCGGCAGGCGCTTCGCCGGCTATGGTCCGGCCGACCTCGAAGGCCTCTGCACCGCTTTCCTCGCCTTCGTCCCGGACCAGGGCCGGCTGTTCGCACCCGAGGTCCGGCGCGCCGACCCCCAGGCGCTCGACATCAAGTTCCATACCTGCCCGCTCAAGGAGGCCTGGCAGGCGGCCGGGCTGCCGGACGAGCGGGTCGCCACGCTCTGCCGGATCGCCGGCGTGGTCGACAACGGCACCTTCGAGGCAGCGGGCTTCACCTTTTCGGCCGAGACCTGGCGGCCGGGTGACGAGGGCTGCTGTCTGCTCCATGTCCGGCCGGGCAAGGCGGACGCCTGAAGCGTTTTTTCCTAACTCTGGAGCGACAACGGCGGCAGGCGGCGTTCGAGCTCGGCGCGCAGGTGCTCGTGCTGGCCCGGCAGCTTCAGATGGCGGCCGAGCTCGGCGGTCGGCTCGTCGACCGCGAAGCCCGGCTCCCCGGTCGCGACCTCGAACAGCACGCCGCCCGGCGAGCGGAAGTAGATCGAGTAGAAGTAGTTGCGGTCGATCTGCGGCGTGACCGCATGGCCGGCCGCCACCAGGCGCTCGCGGACCGCCATCTGCGCCGCCCGATCGGCGACCGCGAAGGCGATGTGATGGACGCTGCCGGCGCCCTGGAACGCGCGCCCGCCGTTCGGCCGCAGATCGATGTCGACGAACCGCGCCTCGCGGGCGTGCGGGGTCGCATAGCGCTCCATGCCGTCCTCCTGCGCGATCGGCTGATACCCGAGCAGACCGAGCAGCACCGCGGTCGGCGCCGTCTCGGCGAGCGTCAGCGTGACGCCGTGGAAGCCGCGGATCGCGACCTCGCTGTCGATCCCGGCGGTGGTCCAGGGGGTGCGCTCATCGTCATCGGCCGGGACCACGAGCGCGAACTCGAGGCCGTCCGGGTCGCGGCCGAGCAGCAGCTCCTCGCCGAAGCGCGTGCGCGGCGCCGCTGGCGGAGGCGCCGCTCGCCTCGAGGCGCTGGCGCCAGAACGGCAGGCTGCCGGGCGGCACCGCGAACTGGGTCAGCGAGGCCTCGCCGACCCCCCGCCGCCCGCGCGGCACGCCCTCCCAGGGGAAGAAGGTCATCACCGTCCCGGGCGTGCCGATCTCGTTGCCGTAATACAGGTGATAGGTGCCCGGATCGTCGAAGTTGACGGTTTTCTTGACGAACCGGAGACCGAGCACCCCGGCGTAAAAGTCGAGATTACGCTGGGCCGGACCGCTGATCGCGGTGATGTGGTGGAGGCCGTTGATGGTCGGCGCCATAGCCCTTGTCTCCTCGCTGCCGGTTCCTGCGCTCACACCCGCTCGATCACCATCGCGATGCCCTGGCCGACGCCGATGCACATCGTGCACAGCCCGTAGCGAGCCTTGCGGCGGCCGAGCTCGTGGGTTGCCGTGATCACCAGGCGGGCGCCGCTCATGCCGAGCGGATGGCCGAGCGCGATCGCGCCGCCGTTCGGATTGACATGGTCGGCATCGTCGGGCAGGCCAAGCTCGCGCAGCACCGCCAGCGCCTGGCTCGCGAACGCCTCGTTGAGCTCGATCACCGCCATGTCCTGCGAGCCGCGAGCCCGGTCCGCTCGAGCAGCTTGCGGGTCGCGGGCACCGGGCCGATGCCCATCACCCGGGGCGGGACGCCGGCGCTCGCCATGCCGACGATCCGCGCCATCGGCTCGAGGCTCTGCGCCCGCGCCGCCGCCGGCGAGGCGACGATCAGCGCCGCGGCGCCGTCGTTGATGCCCGAGGCGTTGCCCGCGGTCACCGTGCCGCCCTGGCGAAACGGCGTCGGCAGGGCCGCGAGCCGCTCGAGCGTCGTCTCGGGGCGCGGATGCTCGTCGTGCTCGACCACAAGCACCTCGCCCCGCTTCTGCGGCACCGCGACCGAAACGATCTCCGCCGCCAGGCGCCCGGCCTCGATCGCGGCGGCGGCCCGCCGTTGCGAGCGGAGCGCGAAGGCGTCTTGATCGGCGCGCCCGATCCGGTGGTCGGCGGCGACGTTTTCGGCAGTCTCGGGCATCGAGTGGATCCCGTACTGCGCCTCGATCAACGGGTTGACGAAGCGCCAGCCGAGCGTCGTGTCATGGAGCTCGGCGGCGCGCGAAAAGGCGCTTTCCGCCTTGCCGAGGACGAAGGGCGCCCGGCTCATGCTCTCGACCCCGCCGGCGATCACGAGCTCCGCCTCGCCCGCCCGGATCGCCCGCGCGGCCATGCCGACCGCCTCCATGCCCGAGCCGCACAGGCGGTTGACCGTGGCGCCCGGCACGCTGCTCGGCAGACCGGCCAGCAGCGCCGCCATGCGCGCGACGTTCCGGTTGTCCTCGCCCGCCTGGTTGGCGCAGCCCAGGATGACGTCGTCGATCGCCGCCGGGTCGAGCCCCGGCTGGCGGGCGAGCAGCGCCTTGATCGGCAGGGCCGCCAGATCGTCGGTCCGCACCGCCGCGAGCGCGCCGCCATAGCGCCCGATCGGCGTGCGCAGCGCGGCGCAGATGAAGGCCTCGGCCATATCCGCTCCCTCAGGCCGCCGGCCGGCGGCCCTCATAAGCATCCTGGAGCAGCGCCCGGACGGCTTCGCGGCTCACCGGGCGCGGATTGTCGTACGGGTCCTGGGTCGCGAGTTCGGCGGCCCGGTCGAGATCGGCTTCATCGAGGCCGAAGGCCGCGAGCCGCATCTCGGCACCGAGCGCCGTCGCCAGATCGAACAGCGCCGCCGGCGCATCCTCGGCGCCGAGCGCGCGCGCGATCCGCGCCATCGCCTCGGGCGCCGCCTGCCGGTTGTAGGCGGCCGCCTGCGGCAGGATCAGGGTATGGGTCTCGGCGTGCGGCAGGCTGAAGCTGCCGCCCAGCACATGCGCGAGCTTGTGGTGCAGGGCCATGCCGACCGTGCCGAGCGCCGCCCCGGCCAGCCAGGCGCCGTAGAGCGCCTCCGAGCGCGCCTCGAGATCGGCGGGCGCGCGGACCACCACCGGCAGGCTCGCGCCGAGCGCCCGCACCCCCTCCTCGGCCATCAGCGAGGTGATCGGGTTGGCGTTGGCGGCGTAGAGCGCCTCGACGCAATGCGCGATCGCGTTCATGCCCGAGGGCCCGGAGACCCTGGCCGGCAGGCCGAGCGTCAGCTCCGGGTCGTAGATCACGACCTTGGGCAGCATCCTCGGGTCCCGTCGGGTGCGCTTGACGCCATCCGCGGTGATCCCCTGGATCGGGGTCATCTCGGAGCCCGAATAGGTGGTCGGCACGGCGACGATCGGCCGGCCGGTCTCGAGCGCGATCGCCTTGGCGAGACCGATGGTCGTGCCGCCGCCGATCGCGACATAGCCGTCGGCGCCGAGCCGCTCGGCCGCGGCCCGGCCCGCTTTGGCGACCTCGATCGGGGTGTGCATCACCGCCTGATCGTAGACGCCGGCCGCGCGCGCTCCGAGCCGCCGCGCCGCAGCCTCGGCGAGCGCCCGCTTGCCGGGCGTCGAGAGCACCAGCGCCCGCTCCACGCCGAGGCGCGCCACCTCGTCCGCCAGCCGCTCGAGGCTGCCCGCGCCGAACACCACGCGCCCGGGCAGCGTCTCATAGGTGAACTCGAGCATCAAAAAGCCTCCCCATGCCGCTCGTCGGCCGCCATCAGGCAGCTGCAGCCCTCGACGTCGGCGGCGAGGATGGTGGTCGGTTGGCGGACGACGGTGCCGGCCACGGCGGGCAGTCCCCGAGCGTTGCAACGCCGACAGATTGAGCCTTTTCGCCGGCGCTGTCACCGTGGCTGAAGGCATCCGCGCCGAGCGGCAGGCCGTCGGGCCGCGCTCGAGCCTGGTGCTCATTGTTTGCGTGGCCGCAGTTGGTTAGGCTCTGGCCGCCGGGTCACGAGCGCCGGCTCCGCGCCCGGTCCATCGGACCTCTCCTGATCGTGGCTGCCATGGGATACCTGTTTCTGCTCCTTGCTTTGACGCTCAACGCCGGCGCCAACGTGCTCCTGAAGATCGGCGCTGCCCGCCTCGGCGGGCTCGACGCGCCGGGCCTGATCGCGCGGGCGGCGACCGACGGCTATCTTCTGGCGGGCGTGCTCCTGTTCGCGCTCAACGTCGTGTTCTACATTGCGGCGCTCGCCCGCCTGAACCTCTCGCTCGCCTATCCGATCATGGTCGCGGGCGGGCTGATCATCGTCGTCTCGGCCTCGGTCCTGATCTTGCGCGAGACGTTGACGGTCGCCCAGATGATCGGTCTGGCGCTGCTCGTGATCGGCATCGGCCTGGTCGGCCAGCGGGCGTTCGCATGACCGGCGAGCTCTACCTGATCACCGGCGGCGCCGGCTTCCTCGGCATCAACCTGGTGCGCCATCTGCTCGCCCGCGGCCAGCGGGTGCGCTCGCTCGACATCGCACCGTTCGACTATCCGGAGCGGACCGCAATCGACGAGCTCCGCGGCGACATCCGCGACCCCGAGACGGTCGAGCGCGCCATGGCCGGCGCCGGCATCGTCGTCCACGCCGCCGCGGCGCTGCCGCTCTACCGCCCGGACGAGATCTTCTCGACCGACGTCGAGGGCACCCGCATCCTGCTCGCGAGCGCCCTGCGCCACGGCATCGCGCGCTTCGTCCACATCTCGTCGACCGCGGTCTACGGCATCCCGGATCATCATCCGATCCAGGAAGACGATCCCCTGCAGGGCGTCGGCCCCTACGGTGAGGCCAAGATCGCGGCCGAGCAGGCGTGCCTGGAGTTCCGTGCCAAGGGCCTCTCCGTCCCCATCCTGCGGCCCAAGTCGTTCGTCGGGCCGGAGCGGCTCGGGGTCTTCGAGCTGCTGTTCGACTGGGCGGCCGACGGCCGCAATTTCCCGGTCCTCGGCAGCGGCGGCAACCGCTATCAGCTGCTCGACGTCGAGGATCTGTGCGCGGCGATTTATCTCGCCGCGACGCTGGACCGGGAACACGTCGACACGACGTTCAATGTCGGCGCCCGGGAATTCGGCACGCTGGGCACCGACTTCCAGGCTGTGCTCGACCACGCCGGCTTCGGCAAGCGGATCATCGGCCTGCCCGCCCAGCCGGTCATCCAGCTGTTGAAGATCCTCGAGTTTTTCGGTTGGTCGCCGCTCTACCAGTGGGTCTACGAGACCGCGGCGACCGACAGCTTCGTCGCCGTCGAGCGGATCGAGGCCCGGCTCGGCTTCCGGCCCAGCTATTCCAACCGGGAGGCGCTGATCCGCAACTTCGAGTGGTATCTCGCCCATCGCGACCAGATCCGCAGCACGTCGGGCATCTCGCACCGGGTGCCGTGGAAGCAGGGCGCGCTGCGGCTCGCCAAGCTGTTTTTCTGACGGCGGGACGGATGACGAGCGACCTCTCCTCCGACCCGGCGGCGCGGATCGCCACGACCGGGGCGAGCGCACCAACGGTGCCGCTGGTGGTCGAGCTCCAGGGCACGCTGGTGCCGACCAACCTTCTGATCGAATCGCTGTTCGTGCTCGCCAAGCGGAGCCTCTGGCGCCTGCTGCTGGTGCCGGTCTGGCTGGCCAGGGGCCGGCGCTATCTGGAGCGGCAGCTCGCGCGCGCGGCCATCCCCGACGTCAGCACCCTGCCCTACCGCGCCGACCTGCTCGCCTGGCTCGAGGCCGAGAAGCGCCGGGGCACCCGGCTGGTGCTGGTGACCGCCGCCGATCGCGCGCTCGCCGAGGCGATCGCCCGGCATCTCGGGCTGTTCGACCTCGTGCTGGCGAGCGGCGGCGCCACGATCCTGACCGGCGAGCGCCGACGCGACCGGCTGGTCGCCGAGTTCGGCGGCCATGGCTTCGACTATGTCGGCAGCGGGCACAGCGCGAGCGCGATCTGGAGCGCGGCGCGTCAGGCGGTCGTGGTCGGGGCGCCGGGCCGGATCGCCGAGCAGGCGCCGGTGGCGCGCGTGTTCGCCGATCCTGGTCCCGGTCCCGGCGTCTACCTGACCGCCCTCCGCCCGCACCAGTGGCTCAAGAACGCGCTGGTGCTCATGCCGCTGCTGGCGACCCATCGGATCTACGATCTCGAACTGCTGTGGCAGGCGCTGCTCGTGCTGATGGCGTTCAGCCTGTGCGCCTCGAGCGCTTACCTGCTCAACGATTTGCTCGACCTGCCGAGCGACCGGCACCACCCGCGCAAGCGGTTGCGCCCGTTCGCCTCGGGGCGGCTGCCGGTCGCCCACGGCCTCGCGCTGGCACCGCTGCTGCTCGGGGCGGGGCTCGCCCTCGGTGCGCTCCGGGGTCCGCTGCTGCTCGGGGTGCTGGCGCTCTACTACGCTCTGACGCTCGCCTACTCGCTCCGGCTCAAGGATCTGGCGATCCTCGACCTGCTGGCGCTCGCCGGGCTCTACACGCTCCGGGTCATGGCCGGCTCGGTCGCCTTCGACATCCCGCCCTCGGCCTGGCTGCTGGCCTTGTGCGGCTTCCTGTTCTTCAGCCTCGCCATGCTCAAACGCTATGCCGAGCTGGTGGCGATGACCGCGGTCGACGGGGCGCAGGCCCATGCCCGCGCCTATCTGCTCGAGGACCGCGAGCTGCTGGCGGCCCTCGGCGGCGCCAGTGGCTATCTGTCGGTGCTCGTGCTCGCGCTCTACATCACCAGCGACGGCGCCCACGTCTTCCATCTCCGCTATCAGCTGATCTGGCTGGTGTGCGGGCTGCTGCTCTATTGGATCAGCTACATGTGGCTGATGGCGCATCGCGGCCGGATGCACGACGACCCCCTGGTGTTCGCGCTGCACGACCGCGTCAGCCAGGTCGTGATCGCCCTGATGGCGGCGATCCTGCTGGCCGCGACATGACGCGCGCCGGGTCCCTGCTCACAGCCGCGCTCTGCGGGCTCGCCCTGGGCGCGGTCGCGCGCGCCGACCCGGTGCCGTCTGCGGACCCGGCGGCGCCGCCCACGGCCGGCGCACCCAGGACGATCGTCGAGCTGCAACCGTTCCGGCGCACGCAGCGGGTGACCATCCGCGGCCCGGCCGGCCGGCCCGGGGCGGCGACCCTGGTCGATCTCAATCCCGACGCCAACGCCTGGTTCCTGCTCACCCTCGAGGGCGGCGCGGGTGGCGAGCCCAGGAGCTATCACCTGCAGAACCCGGATCCAGAGGGGCAGCAGGTCCGCCTCGCGGACGACGGTCTGGTGGTCAGCGCGGGCGGCCGGGAGTTCGACTGCGCGCTCTGGGCCGGCGATCCGGCCCCGCTCGAGCGGGCGGCCGCCTCCGGCCTGCCCTACGCGCCGCTGTGCGCCGGCCGCCTCGATCTCCGCAACCGGGTCGCCGGCCGGCGCAGCGACCTCGAGCGGGTGACCGACTTTCTGCGCGACCACGTCTGGGGCGGCGAGGCGATCGTCGGCTTCGTCCGCGAGGAGCTGTTCGCCGACGCCTTTCTCGAGCGGGGCACGGCGGGCGCGGCCGTCGATGGCGGACCGGCGCCCGCCGGTGCCCCCGGCGCCGCGGCGGTCGGCGCCGCTTACGCCGAGCGCGCGCTCGCGCCGCCCGATCTCGGCATCACGGTCGCCGGGCCGGCCTCGGGCAGGCTCGCGCTCGGGCGCTGGTACCCGGCGAGCGGTCTGCCCGACATCTACCTCAGCGTCATCGAGCCCCAGGCGGTCAGCCCGGCCATCCTGGCCGGCGACCCGGGCCGGGCGAGCCCCCTCGATCGGGTCGAGGCGGGCGCCCTCGACTATCTGGTGGCCTTCGACCTCGGGGCGTTCGATCTCGGCTTCGCGCTGGGCACGGACCATCCCCGGCTCGGCTGGTCGCCGCGCCCGCCCGAGGCGGTCCGCAACGACGCCCTGCCCGGGCCCGACGGTATCGACACCGCCGCACCCCTGGTCACCACCGGCATGGTCCGCCCGGAGCTGGTCGGCCGGACCGTCGCGACCTTCACCGGCGGCTTCAAGCGCGACCACGGCGCCTTCAAATACGGCGATCTCGCGACCCGCAACCATGGCAGCCACTACGGCTTCATCGAGGAGGGCGTGGTCTTCAGCAAGCTGCAGCCGGGGCTCGCGACCCTGCTGGTCAAGGATGACGGCGCGGTCGAGATGCGGACCTGGTCGGCCGCCGACGACCGCTCGCTCGCCGGGATCCGCTACGCCCGCCAGAACGGCGTCCCTTTGCTCGCGCCCGACCCGGCGACCGGGGTTGCCGAACCCGGTGCCCTGGTCACGAGCTGGGGCGCCGGCAACTGGTCCGGCTCCGCCGAGGGCAAGTTCCGCACGCTGCGCGCCGGCGCCTGCCTCCGGCAAGCGGCCGGCCGCCGCTTCCTGATCTACGGCTATTTCTCGACCGCCACGCCCTCGGCGATGGCCCGCGTCTTCCAGGCCTACGGCTGCCGCTACGCCATGCAGCTCGACATCAACGCGCTCGAGCACACCTATCTCGCGCTCTACCCGCGCCAGGGCGACAAGGTGGTCGTGGAGCACCTGATCCAGGGCATGGAGGAGGTCGACAAGGATGCCGACGGCGAGCTGATCCCCCGGTTCATCGGCTTCCCCGACAACCGCGATTTTTTCTATCTGGTCCGGCGTGAGGATCGCTCATGAGCCGATGGCCGGCGCTGATGATGCTCGCCGGGCTGGCGCTGCCTGCCGCCGGCGCGGGCGCGGCGAGCGAGCTCGCGCAGCGCAACCAGCTGCTGTTCCAGGAGCTGCAGGCGGTCCACGGCCTGAGCGAGCGGCAGATGGCCGACCTGCGCGCGATCTTCGACCGCTCCGGCGTGATCGGCCAGGGCAACCCGGCGATCGCCCAGCACCCGGTCACGCCCGAGCAGTGCCGGGCCAAGCTCGCCGGGCAGTCGGTGACCTACGCCAACCCAATGTTCGAAAGAATCTGCGGCGGCAAGTACATGGCGCCGCTCTACGACCCGGCGCACCAGCGCCCCGAGGACGCCAAGGCCTGCATCGATCAGTTCGAGTTCCCGGACATCCCCTGCACCTATCCCGTGGTCTGGGTGCGGGCGCGCGAGGCGGCCGAGATCTGCCAGGCGATCGGCAAGCGGCTGTGCGACGCCCACGAATGGGAAGGTGCCTGCGCCGGCGCGCTCGAGCCGCCCGACTACCGCTTCGATCTGGCCAAGGGCCTGAGCCCGAACGCCGCGGTCGAGCGCCTGCGCAAGATCCACAACCAGGCCGACGCCCCGACCAAGACCTGGAGCTACGGTCCCGCCTACGAGAAAGGCGTCTGCGCCGCGGCGAGTCACAAAAGCCCGACCTGCGACGGCGGCGGCTGGTCGAAATGCGGCTCGAACACCTATCCGACCGGCGATTTTCCCGGCTGCCACAGCCCGCTTCAGGTCTACGACCTGAACGGCAACGCCGCCGAGCACATGAACCTGCCGCTCTCGGAAGACCAGATGGCGAGCCGCGGCAGCACCGAGCTCGGCTACACCGAGATGAAGGGCAGCTGGTTTATTTTCGACACTTACCGGGCCCACGAGGACTGGTGCCGCTGGCGCGCCCCCTTCTGGCACGGCAGCCGGGTCATGGACCCCAAGAGCCACGCCAACTACCACCTCGGCTTTCGCTGCTGCAAAAGCCTGAACTCTGCCAACTGAATTGCTATCATGTCATTGGCTGGGCGGTTCGTCAGCATTATCACGATCCGTCGGAACGCGCCGAAGGAGCCCCGAAGTGGCTAGTGAGCGGCATATTGGGCTTGAAGTCGCGAGGGTCTTTATCGAAGCGGTTCGGGTGTTAGCGTGGGCGGAGGAGGATGCGGTCCTGCTCGGCACCGCCATGGTCGCAGCGACCGCGGCCGGGCTTTTCCCCGCTCTTGCGGCCGCCGCCGCCGCGATGGCGAACGCCGGCGCGGTGATCACGCCCGACCCCGCGTGGCGGGCGACATACGATCGCGACTACCGGATCTTCCTCGCGATGCACGAACAGCGCCGGGCCCTGGACGCCATCGTTTAGCGAGCTCCCGAGCGCGGCCGCGCTGCAATTGGTTCCTGACACCTTTTCTCTCTGACACCTTTTCTCTCTGACGAGCGCGGCCGCGCTGCAATTGGTTCCTGACGTTCCTGACACCTTTTCTCTCTGACACCTTTTCTCTCTGACACCTTTTCTCTCTGACACCTTTTCTCTCGCGACTATCGCATCTTCCTCGCCATGCACGAGCAGCGCCGGGCGCTGGACGCGATCGCTTAGCGATCCCCGAGCGCGACCGCGCTGGGCAGTTCGCAAATGGCTCCTGGGCACCTCGAAGAATGAGGGTTTTGGCGTGAAGCTCGGCGTGCTGGGCGATCTTCGCGGGCCACCATCGGGTTCGACGGCTTGGTTTCCGAGGAATTCTTGCCCCAGGGGGCCGATTTTTTCCTCCAAGCGCCCAATCCAGGCAGATGGGTCCTCTGAATCCCGTCACGTCGCTACCGCCACTGTGAGACGCTCCAAGTGCACCAGGCGGCGCATGTTGTAGGCGAGATTCTTCAGCCCGATCCGCGCCTTGGCCCGCACCAGGCCGATGCTGCGCACCAGCGTCCCGCCCATGTCGTTGCTCTGGGCGCCGAACACGTGCTCGACCCGTGCTCGAACCTTCGAACGGGTCTGGTTGCCCTGGTGCTCGCGCTCGCTGAGCGGCTTGCCACGCCGGCCCTTGCGGTGGATCCGGCTCTTCAAGCCGTTCTCAGCCAGCTTCGCCTCGATCTCGGCCGAGCGGTAGGCGCTGTCCGCCCACACCCCCGAGGCGGTGTTGTCCGGGTCGAGAATGTCCGCCACCACCTGGCTGTCGTGCACCGAGGCGGGCGTCACCTGGTAACGCCGCACCAGCTTGTGCCGCCGGTCCACGTCGATGTGGTTCTGGTAGCCGAAATGGCTCCTGCCGTGCTTCTTGGTCCAGCGCGCGTCGGTATCCTTCTGGGCGCGCTTGACCGGCTGCTTCGCCCAGCCCTCGGGGACCTCGCCCGCCTTGATCTTGGCGTTGTCGTCACGGCTGTTGCGCTGCTTGGGCACCGGCACGATCGAGGCGTCGATGATCTGGCCGCCCATCGCCAGGTAGCCCTGGCTCTTCAGATGGCCGTCGAACTCGTCGAACAAGCGCTCGATCACGCCCGCCTGCGCCAGCTGCTCCCGGTAGAGCCACACCGTCTTGGCGTCGGGCACCGTGTCCTCGAGCCCGAGACCCAAGAAACGAACGAAGGAGAGCCGGTCGCGCAGCTGATACTCCACCTGGTCGTCCGACAGGTTGTACAGCTCGCACAGCACGATCGCCTTGAACATCACGATCGCATCCCAGGGCTTGCGCCCCGCCTTCGACTTCCGCGCCGCCGCCGGCTGGCGCCAGACCGCTTCCAACCGCCCGCGGAAGCCCTCCCAAGGAACCAGCGCATCGATCCGCACCAGCGGATCCGTCTTGGCATCCAGGCCGGCATAGCGCCGCGCGACGTCGAAAAAGCCCATCTGACCCATGCCGCTGCACCCCGTTGCCCGCCTCACCTCGCCTTCATTCTACCCTGGCGAGATCGCGCCATGCCATTTTTCGAGGTGCCCTCCTCCTGTCTTGGTTAGGGTGGGGCTGTCGCGATAGGGCTCGCCGCATCGAGGTTGCACCGCCCACCGCAACCTCGACTGCGCGTAGGACCCCGGACCCCCCCCCCGCCTTCTGCATCAACTAAAAAAATCTCTCAGCCTGACTTCAAATGTCGTTCTATTAGTCGCGTTGTTCTTTCCTTATATTCACTCTTACTCTTTCTCCCGTATTCCAACGCCTTTTTCGGTATTTTCTTGTATTCCTCAACCCCTTTACTCTCATCTTGACCGCGGGTCATCTTATATACCGCATATGTATCCCACAAATTTGCTCTAAATAGCGCGATGTATTCTTTCGACTGACTTAACTCTGGCTCAATAACGCATCCGTCCGCCAGGATCTCTTCATCTGCAGACTTCCGAATTCTTTCGGAATAACCATCGGCTTCATCCAAGATCGGCATTGATATCTTGTAATCCGCATTTAACAATCGTGCCACTTCAAATACAAAGTCGTTCGTCTGTGCGATAACATGATATAACGCTCCGCCATAGTACGAAAGAGCCGCCTGGCTCATTCCGCATACGGAGCCAGGTAGACTGAAGACTTGACCGCTTTGAACACGAGCGATCCGTGTGTCAAGCGATCGAATCGCTTGACGTTGGGTCTCTGCATAATCGTAAAACTCCGCTCCATTTGACTTTTGCACATCTAAAAATGAAAGCAAAAGGCTGGGGGAATTGAGATTCGCCATCCCTGATCCAGTCTTCAGTGCATTCAAAGCCTCCTTCATATTGCCCAGGGACGCGTAAAGTACGGCCAATGCCATTGAAAAATACGGATTATGAGTGACCTTGGCAAAATCTTCATAGTTCATGGAATGTTGTTGCGGAAGCAACTCGTCCTGTGGTCGGACGGCCGAACGCTGCTAACTGCTGTATTGTATACAGGGCGCAGTATCATCGCCTTTAACCTCCAGCCGCAGCCTATTAAACCCCGGCGAGAGAGAGTTCGCGCGCCTGTTTAACAGCACTATCGAGATTCGACGTAAAATACCTCCAGGAAAGATTGTAGTACCTAACATATTCGCTGATATCCTTAGCATTCACATGTTCCTGTAGCGTGTTAAAATCTACCATAATGCGTTCCAAGGACGATGGGACGCGCCAAAGAATCTCTTGCACTTGCTGGTCACTTCGGTCCTGCTGGTGCAGGAGCGAGACACAGGCGGAAAGGGGGAGTAGATAACGATCAAAGAAGAGGAGTGTTGGGGCCCACGTCTCGGCAAACTGAGCTTCTTGGCTTTCAGGAAAAGTCTTCGAAATGTAAGCGTCCCGGCGTAGTGGCTGGATCGCAGTGAGAAGGAGTTGGAGGTTTACGGGTGTGGTTGTCAGAGCATCGGCTTCAATGTCGAAGCGGTCGTTTGGTCCCGATCCAGCGAAGGTAAGACTTGCCCATGGAGTGTCTAGTGATCGAAGACGTTTTAGCCAGCTATCGAAATACGGCGCGAAGGCTCCAGCGCAAAGAAGTGCCAAGATTACGAAAAGGGGACCTACATAGTGAGCGTAGTGTTGCGGGGGAGCGTCAACAGAGAGTTGGGCGGGAGTCCCATTTGGTAGCAGGATACTTGAAGGCTTCAGGACTTTACCAGCGGAAAAAGTTAAGCTGACGCGGGCCAGGACGCCGACCAAGAAGCCGAGTATCTCTCTGAGAGTTGTGGCGGACGATGTATCGATGATTGTTATTGCGCCTGGTGTAATCACCTGCGCGAGTAACAAGGCACCCAAGAGGAGTTGAGCTGCACTGAAGACCCACTCCCAGAAGCCGTAGCTGCGCCGCAAGCGTAACGTCTTTGCGAAAAGGAGCGCAATGGACGTACATAGGAATCCAGCTACTGCCGAGAGAGAGAGAGAGCGAGCATCGTAATGGACCCTTCTTGAGGGTGACGGAAGCGTGCGCCGCGGGGATAATGGTAGCATGCTTCGGGGTTCGGCGCAACCGAGAAAAAGGTGTCAGGAACTTTTTCGGCTTCCCTCGCCCTTTGCGCGGAAGGTCAGGGGGCTCAGGCGGCGCTGCCGGTGCCCGGGAGGGCGTGGGCGTGGTCGAGGTGAGAAAAGGTGTCAGGAACCTTTTCGGCGTCCCTCGCGCTTTGCGAGGTGGGTCTGGGAGGATCAAGCGGCGCTGCCGGCTGCCGGGGAGCGCGTGGGCGTGGTCGAGGGCGTAGCCGGTGGCGCGGACGGTGCGCAGGATGTCGGGCTTCGCCGCCGGCGTTGAGCGCGCGGCGCAGGCGGCGGATGGTGGCGTCGACCGTGCGCAGCTCGACGTCCTGGTTCTGGCCCCAGACCAGGTCCAGGAGCTGGTCGCGCGAGAAGACGCGGCCGGGGCTCTGCAAGAGCTGGCGGAGCAGGCGGAACTCGGTCGGGCTGAGGTGGACCTCGCGCTCGCCGCGCGCGACCCGGTGCGCGACCAGGTCCATCGAGAGGTCGGCGAACCGGAGGATCTCGGCCGCGAAGGCCGGGCGGACGCGGCGCAGCACGGCGCGCACGCGGGCGATCAGCTCCTCGATCGAGAACGGCTTGGTGATGTAGTCGTCGGCGCCGGTATCGAGGCCCTGGAGGCGGTCCGGCTCCTCGGTGCGCGCGGTCAGCATGATGATCGGCAGATTGGCGGTCTCTTTCTTGCGCCGGAGCTGGCGGCAGAGCTCGAGCCCCGACATCCAGGGCAGCATCCAGTCGAGCAGCACGAGGTCGGGCGGGCGCTCGGCGATGAGCGTCAGCGCCTCGTCGCTGTCGAACGCCTGCTCGACCGCGAAGCCGGCGCGCTGGAGATTGTAGGCGAGCAGCTGCTGCAGCGCGGCCTCGTCCTCGACCACCAGGACCAGGGGCTTCATGGTGCTATGGGCCTCACGACGTGGGCGCGGGGTGCATGGCGGCTGCCGGCTGGGGCATGCGATTGATCCGCTGGCCGTGCACCATGTAGTGGATCTTCTCGGCGATGTTGGTGGCGTGGTCGCCGACCCGCTCCAGGTTCTTGGCGATGAACAGGAGATCGATGCAGGCCGTGATGTTGCGCGGGTCCTCGATCATATAGGTCGAGAGCTCGCGGAACAGGCTATTGTACATGGCATCGACCTCGTCGTCGCGGTGCCAGGCGGCGACCGCGCGCGGGGCGTCGCGCTCGACGTAGGCGTCGAGCACCTCCTTGATCATCGCCTGGGTGATCTGGGCCATGCGCGGGATCACGTACTGCGACTGCACCGGCGGCACCTTGGCCAGACGCTCGATGCGCTTGGCGATGTTGACCGCGTAGTCGGCGATTTGCTCGAGGTCGTTGGAGATCTTCATCGCCATGGCGATCAGCCGGAGGTCAATCGCCATCGGCTGGCGGGTGGCGAGCAGGCGGATCGCCAGCGTGTCGATCTCCTCCTCGAGGTCGTCGACCCGGTCGTCGTGCTCGATCACCCTGGCCGCGAGCTCGATGTCGCGGCTGGCGAGCGCGTCGATCGCCGAGGCGAGCTCCTGCTCGACCAGCCCGCCCATCTCGATGATCTTGCGGGTCAACAGGTTGAGCTGCTGATCGTAGGACTTGACGGTATGGTCATTGGCCATGAACACGGGTCCACGAAGGGGGTTAGCCGAAGCGGCCGGTAATGTAGTCCTGGGTCATCGACTGCTTCGGGTTGGTGAAGATCTGCTCGGTCTCGTCGTGCTCGATCAGCTTGCCGAGGTGAAGGAACGCCGTGTACTGCGAGACCCGGGCGGCCTGCTGCATGTTGTGGGTGACGATCACGATCGTGAAGTTGTGGCGCAATTCGTCGATCAGCTCCTCGATCCGGGCGGTCGCGATCGGATCGAGCGCCGAGCAGGGCTCGTCCATGAGGATGACCTCGGGGCTGACGGCGATCGCGCGGGCGATGCACAAGCGTTGCTGCTGCCCGCCCGAGAGGCCGAGGCCGCTCTGGCCCAGCTTGTCGCTGACCTCGTCCCAGAGGGCGGCGCGGCGCAGGGCCGCCTCGACCCGGTCCTGCATCTCCGAGGCGGGCAGGCTCTCGTACAGGCGGATGCCGAAGGCGATGTTGTCGAAGATCGACATCGGGAACGGCGTCGGCTTCTGGAACACCATGCCGATCCGGCCGCGCAGAAGATTCAGGTCCTGCTTGGGCGACAGGATGTCCTCGCCGTCGAGCAGGACCTCGCCGGTGGCGCGCTGGCCGGGGTAGAGGCTGTACATGCGGTTGAGCACGCGCAGCAGGGTCGACTTGCCGCAACCCGACGGCCCGATCAAGGCGGTGACCAGGCCGTCGGAGATCGGCAGGCTGATCTCGTGCAACGCCTTGAAGTCGTTGTAGTAGAACGACAGCTCGCGAATGCTGATCTTGTCCGCCGGCCGGGTTGCCGTGGCCGGCGGCCGGCCCGCCTGGGCTGCGCTGACCGAGGGCGGCGCGCCCGCTCGGGTCTCGACGAGGGTCATCGCGATGCTCCCTTGGTGCTCAGGGCGGCCAGCACGCGGGCGCAGATGCTGAGCACCAGGATGAACACCGTGATCAGCAGAGCACCCGCCCAGGCCAGTTTTTGCCAGTCCTCGTAGGGGCTGAGGGCGAACTGGAAGATGACCACCGGCAGGTTGGCCATCGGGCCGTTCATGTTGCTGGTCCAGAACTGGTTGTTGAGGGCGGTGAACAGCAGGGGCGCGGTCTCGCCGGTGATGCGGGCGACCGCGAGCAGGGCGCCGGTGATCATGCCGTTGCGGGCGGCGCGATAGGCGACCCCGCTGATCACCTTCCATTGCGCCGCGCCGAGGGCTGCGGCCGCCTCGCGGATCGAGGCGGGCACCAGGTTGAGCATGTCCTCGGTGGTGCGCACGACCACCGGCAGAACGATGATCGCGAGCGCCATGGCGCCGGCCCAGGCCGAGAAGTGGCCGACCTGGACGACGATGATCTCGTAGATGAACAGGCCGACCACGATCGAGGGCGCGCTCAAGAGGATGTCGTTGATGAACCGGATGACCTCGGCCAGCGGCCGGGTCTTGCCGTACTCGGCGAGGTAGGTCCCGGCGAGGATACCGATCGGGGTGCCGATCAGGGTCGCCACCAGGGTCATGACCACGCTGCCGTAGATCGCGTTGGCCAGGCCGCCGGCACTGCCGGGCGGCGGCGTCGACTTGGTGAAGACCTCGAGGCTGAGCCCGTCAATGCCGTTGTAGACCAGCGTCCACAGGATCGCGATCAGCCAGAACAGGCCGATCGCGGCGGCGCCGACCGCCAGGCTGAGGGCGGTCGTGTTGACCAGGCGGCGGCGGGCATAGAGGGTCATCGTCTCAGCTTCCGAGGCGGCGCTGCATGCGCATCAGCAGGATCTTGGCGACCGCCAGCACGAAGAAGGTGATCACGAACAGGATCAGGCCGAGCGCGATCAGCGACGACAGATAGAGGTCGCCGACCGCCTCGGTGAACTCGTTGGCGATCGAGGCCGAGATCGTGGTCCCGGGCGCCAGCAGCGAGGCCGAGACCCGGTGGGCGTTGCCGATCACGAAGGTCACCGCCATGGTCTCGCCGAGCGCGCGCCCGAGCCCGAGGATGATGCCGCCGACGACGCCGACCCGGGTCGAGGGCAGCACCACCCGCCAGACCACCTCGGAGGTCGTGGCGCCGAGGCCGTAGGCGGATTCCTTGAGCATCGGCGGCACCGATTCGAACACCTCGCGCATGATCGCGGTGATGAACGGCAGCACCATGATCGCGAGGATCAGGCCGGCGGTCAGCATGCCGATGCCGTAGGGCGGGCCGCGGAACAGGACGCCGATCAGGGGCAGATGGCCGAAGGTCGCGATCAGGAACGGCTGGATCGTGGTCTGCAGGATCGGGGCGAGCACGAAGAAGCCCCAGATGCCGTAGATGATGCTCGGGATGCCGGCGAGCAGCTCGACCGCGATGCCGACCGGCCGCCGCAGCCAGAGCGGGGCGAGCTCGGTCAGGAAGACCGCGATCCCAAAGCTGATCGGGATGCCGATCAGCATGGCGATCAGGGAGGTGATCAGCGTGCCGTAGATCGGCGCCACGGCGCCGAACTTCTCGGTCACCGGGTTCCAGACCTCGGTGGTCAGGAAGCCGAAGCCGAAGGTCGAGAGCGCCGGCCAGGCGCCCCGGGCGAGCGCCACGATCACGCCGCCGAGCACCAAGAGGACGACCAGCGCGAAGCCGAGCGTCAGATAGCGGAAGGCGTCGTCGAGCCGCCGCTGGCGGCGCACGTGCCGGGCTGCCTGGGCTAGCGGGATGGTCCTGATTGCAATCGCCATGTCTCCCGACCGCGAGGCTGCGGACGGGGGCCAGCCGTTCGCCGGCCCCCCGCCCTGGGTTGCAGCTCTCGGCCTACTGGGCGGAGGCCTCGGTCCAGACGGCCTGGCCGCCGGCCCCCTTGATCCGCTTCTGCCACATCTGCTCGACCAGACCGACGACCTTGTCGGGCATCGGAACGTAGTGCAGGTCCTCGGCCATGGCGTCGCCGTTGGCGTAGCTCCAGGCGAAGAACTTGAGCGCCTCCTGCGCCGCCTCCGGATGGTCCGGCTGCTCGTACATCAAGATGAAGCTCGCGCCGGTGATCGGCCAGCTGTCGTCGCCCGGCTGGTCGGTCAGGATGACGTAAAAGCGATCGGCATGGACCCAGTCGGCATGAGCGGCCGCCGCCTGGAAGGTCTCGCTGGTCGGCTCGACCGCCTTGCCGGCCTGGTTGACCATCAGGGCGTAGGGCAGGTGGTTCTGGAGCGCGTAGGCGTACTCGACATAGCCGATCGAGCCCTCGGTGCGCTGGACGTTGTTGGCGACCCCCTCGTTGCCCTTGGCGCCGATCCCGACCGGCCACTGGACCGAGGTCTCGGCGCCGACCTGGTCCTTCCAGCTCGGGCTCGCCTTGGAGAGGTAGTTGGTGAACAGGAAGGTGGTGCCGGAACCGTCGGATCGATGCACGACCGCGATCGCCTCGTCGGGCAGCTCGAGGCCCGGGTTGAGCGCGGCGATCCGGTCGTCGTTCCAGCTCGCGATCTCGCCCATGAAGATGTCGGCGAGGGTGTTGCCGTCGAGCTTGAGCTTGCCGGACTCGATGCCTTGGACGTTCAGGGCCGGAACCACACCGCCCATGATCATCGGGAACTGGACCAGGCCGCTTGCCTTCAGCTCGTCGGGCGAGAGCGGCTTGTCGGAGGCGCCGAAGGTGACGGTCTTGGACTTGATCTGGCGGATGCCGCCGCCGGAGCCGATCGACTGGTAGTTGAGCTGGTTGCCGGTCTTCTGGGCGTAGGCTTCCGCCCATTTGGCGTAGATCGGATAGGGGAAGGTCGCGCCGGCGCCCGAGATCTCGGCGGCCCACGCGGCCGATGCCATCACGACCGCGGCACCGCCGACCAGGGCGGCGCGGGTGATGGTTCGAAGGTTCCGGGTGCCCGGACGGTCGCTCCGGACGGCTGACGGCGTCGTGCGCTTCATGGCCGCGTCTCCATGTGCTTGTGCGATGCGGCAGACAGTCGGCTGGCCGAGTGGGGGTTTGATGACGTTTCCGTGACAATTTCGTGACAACCGCCGGTAGCAAGTTCAGCGGGCCTGGTCGCGGAACCGCCATGAGCGCGGAGCCCGGCCGGTTTTGGCCGCGGTCGGCGCCCGACGTTATGTCGCACCCACCGGCAGATAGACCGTGACCGTGGTGCCGCGGCCGAGCTCGCTCTCGATCGCCAGATGGCCGCGGTGGCGCCTGAGGATGTGCTTGACGATCGCGAGCCCGAGGCCGGTGCCCCCGAGCTGGCGCGAGCGCGCCGGGTCGACCCGGAAGAAGCGCTCGGTCACCCGCGGCAGATGCTCGCGCGCGATGCCCGGGCCGTGGTCGCTGACCACGATCCGGAGTGCCGCCCGCCCGGTCAGCGGGCCGGCGCCCGGCGGCGCCGCGGCGACGTGCGCGGCGCCGATCGTGACCGCGCCCGCGGGGCCGCCGTATTTGATCGCGTTGTCGATCAGGTTGGTCAGCAGCTGGACCAGCTGATCGCGATCGGCGGTGACCGCGGGCAAGGGCTCGGCCAGCTCGAGCTCGAGGCGCGCCTTGCGCTCCGCGGCATAGGGCCGGAGGCCGTGGACCACGCTCTTCAGGCAGTCGACCGGGTCGACCTGGTCGGCCGGCGCCTGATGCTCGCTCTGCTCGATCCGCGACAGCGACAGCAGATCGTCGACCAGGCGGGACATCCGGGCGGCCTCGGCGGCCATGGTCGGGAGGAAGCGTGCGCGCGCCTCGGGATCGTCGCGCGCCGGCCCGGCAAGCGTGTCGATGAAGCCGCGCAGCGCGGTCAGAGGCGTTCTCAGCTCGTGGCTGGCGTTGGCGACGAAGTCCTGGCGCATGCGCTCGATCATCAGCTGCTCGGTGAGCTCGCGCAGGCCGACCAGGGCGGCGGCCTGGCGACGCAGCCGGACCGGCACGATCAGGACCCCGAAGGCGCGCGACGGGGGCCCGGGCAGCTGCAGGGTGAGCTGGGTCTCGCCGTGGCCGTCCAGCGCCTCGTCGACCGCCGCCAGCAGCCCCGGATCGCGCAGGCTCGCCTCGATCGGCCGGGCGACCGGCGGCTGCCCGAACAGCGCCGCGGCCGCCTTGTTGGCGCCGACCACCTGGCGGCCGCGGCCGACCAGGAGCAAAGGATCCGGCAGCGCATCCAAGAGGGTCGCGAGCAGGCGGTCGGTCTCGGCGCGGCGCTCGCGCTGCTCGGCCAGGGCGCGGTCGAGGCGATGCAGAGCGGTCGCCAGCTCGTCGCCGCCGAGCGGGCCGAACTCGGGCAGCGGCGCGGCCTCGCGCCCCTCGGCCAGGGCCTCGAGGTAGCGCCCGGTCGCCCGCAGCCGGCGCTCGCGCAGCCAGGCGAGCATGCCGCTCAACGCGAGACCGAGCGACCAGGCGAGCCCCGCCGGCAGCCAGGCGAGCTGGCCGAGCAGGACCAGGCCGAGCAGCGCCAGGCTGGCCGGCAGCGCCAGCCACACGGTCCGCGCCAGCAGCCGGGACGGCTGCATCAGCGACCGCTCCGGCCGGCGGCGGGGGGCTTTGGGGCGTGCGCGGCGGGCGACAAAGGACCAAGCTCCGAGAACCAGAAGATGCGCGGCTGACAGTCTCGCGGCCCGGCGCGATCCCGGCCGGGTATCTTGGTCAGCCCCGGAGCAAAGAGCAAGCCGCGTGCGCGTCGGCGGCCTGGATCAATCGACGGTTTAGATTGACGTCGGCCCAGGATTGGTATAGGAAAATAAACCTGTCGACCGCCTCGGGAGTCACCATGTCCGCACCTCTGCTTCGTCTGTACGACGGCTTCGCGCATACCTCGCCGGGCCTGCGCGGCACGGTGCGCGAGCTCCAGGCCGTGCTGCGGCGTTACGATCGCCGGATGACGATCGATGGCCTGTTCGACCTCGGCACCGAGCAGGCGGTGCGCTCGTTCCAGCGGGCGCAGGGTCTGCCCGCCGACGGCGTGGTCGGGCCGGCGACCTGGCGGGCGCTGATCGAGCCCCAGCTGGTGACGCCGCCGGACCACTTCACGACCACCTATCCGCTCGATCACCCGGCGCTTCTCGACGAGTTGCACGCCGCCGCCCGCTACGGCGCCTCGATCATCGCCGCCGCCGCCGACTTCGGCCTGCCGCCGGCGATCATCACAGCACTCGGCTCGCGCGAGTCGCGCTGGGGCCTGGCGCTGACGCCCAAGGGGCCGCGCGGCACCAGCGACCTCTTGCCGCGGCCGTTCGTCCGGCCGCACCGGACCGAGCCGCTGCCGCCCGATGGCCGCGGCTTCAAGCGCGGCCTGATGCGGATCGACTACGACGCCCACGAGTTCGCCCGGAGCGGCGACTGGCAGAGCCCGGATGCCAACCTCCGCTACGCCTGCGGCCTCGTCCAGGAGGCCAAGGCCCAGCTGCGCCGGCGGACCGTGCTGCACGGCCAGGCGCTGCTGCGCGCCGCGCTCGCCGCCTACAGCTGCGGCACCGGCAACGTCATGCGGGCGGTCCAGCACGGCCTCGACCTCGACTTCTACACGGTCGGCCGCGACTACGCGAACGACGTGCTCGACCGCGCCGGCTTCTTCGAGGCCCACGGCTGGGATTAGCTCCGCGGCGGCGGCGGCGCGGGCGTGGGCACGGACGCGAAGGTGAACAATTTACCGCTTCCGGCTAAGCTCCACCGGTCCAGTCCAGGCGGAGGGGTCGATGTTCGGACGCATGCGCGACCTGGGGCGGTTGCTCGGACTGTTGCTGAGCCTGGTGGTCAGCCTGGTCCTGGGGGGCTGCGGCAGCCTGCTGACGTCCGACATCCTGCCGCCCGAGGTCAGCCTCGCCGGCCTCGGCTTCGGCGAGCCCGGGCTGTTCGAGCAGGAGCTCCGGGTCGACCTCCGCCTGCGCAACCCCAACAATTTCGAGGTCGCGATCGACCGGGTGACGTTCAACCTCGAGGTCAACGACAAGCCGTTCGCCCACGGCCGGGCCACCGAGGGGCTCGATCTGCCCGCCCTCGGCGAGACCGTGGTGCCGGTGACCGTGAGCATCCCGACCAACGATCTGATCGAGCGGGTGATGGAGCTCGGCACCCAGCGCCGGCTCGACTACCGCCTGACCGGCGAGGCCGAGCTCGACAGCCTGTTCTTCAGCAAGGTGCCGTTCGAGCGCGAGGGCAAGCTCGCCCTGCCGAAGCTGCCCGGCCTCGAGCCGCCCAAATCCTGATGGTGCCTGCTGCCGCGGTCGGCGCGCAGCGGATCGTTAACGCGCCGTAGGCGACAATCCCGGCTCGGCCAAGGGCGGGCGCCGGCCACGCCCGGGTTCATGCCCAGCCTGCGGAGAAGCGCCTTGAGCGACGCGGAGCAACATCAGATCGGCCGCGTGGTCTGCGTGTCCGGCTCCCAGGTGGTGGCGGTGATCGGGCCGAACGCCCCGGAGGGCGCGGGCGTGCGCCTGCACAAGGGCAGCCTGGTCAAGATGCGGATGCCCGAGATCACGATCTATGGCCTGGTCAGCGGCCTCAGCATCCCGGTGCCGGCGCAGGCCTCGGCCGACAGCGAGGTCCGCCTCGCCGAGCTCGAGCTGATCGGCGAGGCGAGGCCCAGCGATGAGGCCCGGCCGGCGCGCTTCCGGCGCGGCATCTCCGCCTTCCCGGCGCTCGGCGATGCGGTGCTCGCGGTCACCCAGGACGATCTCGCCTGCGTCTATGCGCCGAGCGCCAGCTCGACCGTCAGGATCGGCGCGGTCCATCTGAACCAGTCCCAGCCGGTGCTGATCTCGCCCGACGATCTGCTCGGCAAGCATTTCGCGATCCTCGGCACCACCGGCTGCGGCAAGTCCTGCGCGGTGACCCTGATCCTGCGCCGGATCCTCGAGAGCCACGCCAACGCCCACGTGCTGCTGCTCGATCCCCACAACGAGTATCCGCCAGCCTTCGCCGACCTCGCCGAAGTCCTGGGCCCGGACAGCCTGCAGCTGCCCTACTGGCTGCTCAACTCCGAGGAGATCGCCTCGGTCATCCTGGGCAGCCGGCCGCAGTCGCACGACGGCGCCGCGGTGATCGCGATCCTCAACGAGCTGATCCCGATCGCCAAGGCGGCGCTGCAGCGCGACCGCTACAGCGGCCTGCAGATCACGGTCGACACGCCGGTGCCCTACCGGCTGACCGACATCCACCAGCTGCTCGACGACGCCATGGGGCGCCTCGACAAGCCCGACAGCCTGGCGCCTTACCGCTGGCTGAAGAGCCGGCTCGAGGTGCTGTCCGCCGACTCGCGCTTTGCCTTCATGTTCGGCGGCATCTCGGTCCAGGACAACATGGTCAAGATCCTGTCCCGGCTGTTGCGGATCCCGGTCAACGGCAAGCCGGTCACGATCATCGACCTCTCGGGGGTGCCGTCCGAGGTCCTGAACGTGGTCGTGTCGGTGCTCTGCCGCATGACCTTCGACTTCGCGCTCTGGAGCCGCGGCGCCCAGCCGATGCTGCTGGTCTGCGAGGAGGCGCATCGTTATGCGCCGGCCAATCCGGCGCTCGGCTTCGAGCCGACCAAGGAGGCGCTCGCCCGGATCGCCAAGGAAGGCCGCAAATACGGCCTCTCGCTCGGGATCGTCAGCCAGCGGCCCTCGGAGCTGGCGCCGAGCATCCTGTCGCAATGCAACACCACCTTCGCCTTCCGTCTGACCGGCCTGCGCGATCAGGAGATCGTGCGCGGCATCACCACCGACACCGCCTACGGGCTGCTCGATTTCCTGCCCTCGCTGGGCGATGCCGAGGCGATCGTCGCCGGCGAAGGCGTCGCCCTGCCGCTGCGCGTCCGCTTCGACCAGCTGCCGCCCGAGCAGCAGCCGCACAGCGGCACCGCGCGCTTCTCGAGCTCCTGGCAATCCGACAGCCAGGACGAGAGCTTCGTCGCCGAGGTGGTCGAGCGCTGGCGTCGTCAGCAGCGCTGACCGGCGCCGGCCCTAGCGCGGCACCACGAGGCGCGGCCGGGCGGCCACGTCATCCGATGGCCGGCCGGCCGCCGCCTGCGCGCGCAGGGCGCGCTCGGCCCAGGGCATCTGGTCGAACCAGCTCGTCAGACGATCGATCGGCAGGGGGTGAGAGACGAAGAACCCCTGGCCGAGATCGCAGCCGAGCTCCTGCAGGATCGCCAGATGCTGCGCGGTCTCGATGCCTTCTGCGACCACGCTCAGGCCGAGATTGTGGGCGAGATCGATGGTCGAGCGCACGATCACCAGGTCGCTGTCGTTGGCGGTCATCTGGAGCACGAAGGACTTGTCGATCTTGATCTCGTGCAGCGGCAGGCGCTGCAGATGCGAGAGCGAGGAGTAGCCGGTGCCGAAGTCGTCGATCGACAGGCGGACCCCGAGATCGTGCAGCCGGAACAGGTTCCGCCGCACCCGGTCGGGATCGTGCATGACCGCGGTCTCGGTCAGCTCGAGGGTGAGGAGACGGGGATCGACCCGCCATTTACCCAAGAGGGTGGCGATGACCTCGGGCAGCTTCTCGTCGTGCAGGCTGCGGGTCGAGAGGTTGACCGCGATGCTGATGTCGAGCCCGGCATCCTGCCAGCGCGCCAGCTGGGCGAGCGCGGCATCGAGGCTCCAGCGGGTGAACGGCTGGATCAGGCCGGTCTTCTCGGCGTGCGGGATGAACTCGTCGGGCAGGATCGCGCCCTGGGCCGGATGGCACCAGCGGGCGAGCGCCTCGACGCTCCGGATCGTGCCGGCCAGGAGGTCGAGCTTGGGCTGGAACTCGAACGACAGCTCGCCGCCTTCGATCGCCTGGCGCAGCGCGCCGGACAAGGTCAGGTGCCGGATCGTGTTGCGATCCTGGTCGCGGTCGTAGAGCTGGATCGGGCCAGCGCCCTTCTTGGCCGCGTACATCGCGACGTCGGCGCATTGCAGGAGGCGCGAAGGGTCGTCGGCGTGCTCGGGGAACAGGGCGATGCCGATGCTGACCCCGACCTCGAGCTGCAGGCCATCGGTCACCTCGAACGGCTGCTGGACCGCCTCCACGATCCGCTCGGAGACCGCCCAGGCGCGCTCGCGGTCGGAGGCCGCCGGCAGCAGGATCGCGAACTCGTCGCCGCCGAGCCGCGCGATCGTGTCGCTGTCGCGGATGCACTCGTGCAGGCGCCGGGCGAAATGGATCAGGAGCAGGTCGCCCAGATGGTGGCCAAGGGTGTCGTTGATCTCCTTGAAGCGGTCGAGGTCGAGCAGCAGCAGCGCCAGCGGCGCCTGCCCGCGGGCGGCGCTGCGCAGCGCCTGGGCGAGACGGTCGTTGAGCAGCATGCGGTTGGGCAGGCCGGTCAGGGAATCGTGCACCGCCTGGTGGCGCAGCCGGGTCTCCTGGGCCTTGGCGGCGGTGATGTCGCGCACGATCGCGATCATCAGCCGCTCGTCCTCGACCACGGTCGGGCGCAGCGACAGCTCGACCGGGAAGGCGGCGCCGTCCTGCCGGCGCGCCAGGCCCTCGAGGCGATCGCCGCGGCCGGCGCGGGCGGCCTCGAGGCGCCGGTAGTTGGGCAGCTCGGGGAACAGCTGCAGGATGTGGCGGCCGACCAGCTCGGCCGGCCGGCAGCCGAACATGCGCAACGCCGACTCGTTGGCGGTGTCGATCCGGCCGTCGGCGCGCACCGAGAGGATGCCATCGAAGCTCTGCTGCACGATGTTGCGCATCAGGGCGTCGAGCTTCTGCAGCTTCTGGCCATGGGGGAGCGCGAGCTCGGCCTGGCCGCGGTCGACGATCCGCGCCAGCTCGGCGCCGTACCTCACCAGCAGGGAGGGGCTGTGCTTGCCACCGGCGGGGCGAAACAGCATGGCGGGGTCGATGCGCTCCCGGGCGTTTCCTCAAGCCTGGAGCGTACAACATCGTCGTTAGGACTTTATTGACAAACTCGGTTAACGGCGCCGGTTCAGGCGGCCGGGCGCAGGCGCAGCTCCAACCGGCCGCCGAGGCGCTTGAGCGCCGCCTCGATCTTATCGATGTGCGAGCGATGGTCGAAACGCAGCAGGCGGCGGACCGCGCCTTCGCTGACGCCCAGCAGACGGGCGAGCTCGACCTTGCTGGTGCCGGTCTCGTGCATGCGCCGCATCAGGGCAAGCTTGGCCTCGATCAGCACCGGCAGCTCGATCAGCCGCTCCCCCGCGGCAACCGGCGACGGCTCCGGCCAGGGCTCGTCGCGCTTGATCCGAAACTCCAACGCCACGCCCGACGACATACATGGCGGCCACGAGCGCTTCATCGAGGTTGTTGCCCTGCGTCACCGCCTCCGGGAGATCCCGGAACGTGACCACGAAGCCTCCATCGTCCTCGGACTCGAACGTTGCCGGGTATGCGGTCATCCTGACCTCCAGGCTCACAGGTCGCGAGGGAAGATTCCCAAGTTGCGGCACATCGTTCGGAACGTTCCGGGTCTCAGATCTCCGGTCATGTCCGGAATCAGCGTCCTGCGGCCATCGAGGTAGAGCGTCGCGTGGTCACCCTTGCCGGCGGCGACGTCCAGCGCCACCCGAAGGCCACGCTTCCTCGCCAGCCGGCGCACGCGCCTGATGAACTCGCGACCGGTCATGCCATCGGACACTTATGTACGATCACGACCACGAAAATTCCAGCCCGTCTGCGGCCATTCAGCGCTGCCGCGTCTCCCAGTCGGGGGCGATCCAGACCGGGGCGTCGAGGGGCGGGAGCGGTGGGCGGCCGCGGATCAGGTCGGCGGCCTTTTCGGCGAGCATGATGGTCGGCGCGTTGAGGTTGCAGGAGGGGATGCTCGGCATGACCGAGGCGTCGACCACGCGCAGGCCCTCGACGCCGTAGACGCGGCATTCGGCATCGACCACCGCCATCGGGTCGCTGTCGGCGCCCATCTTGCAGGTGCAGGAGGGGTGGTAGGCGCTCTCGGCGTGGGCGCGGATGAAGGCGTCGATCTCGGCGTCGGTCTGGACGTCGGGGCCGGGGGCGAGCTCGGGGCCGCGGTAGGGGTCGAAGGCCTTCTGGGAAAAGACCTCGCGGGTCAGGCGGACCGCGGCGCGCATCTCCTGCCGGTCGCCCTCGGTTGCCATGTAGTTGAAGAGGATCGAGGGCGGCTCGCGCGGGTCCGCGGAGCGTAGTTGCACCCGGCCGGCCGAGGTCGGGCGCATCGGCCCGACGTGGGCCTGGAAGCCGTGGCCCGGGTAGGGGTTGCTGCCGTCGTAATTGATCGCGATCGGCAGGAAATGATACTGCAGGTCCGGGTGCTCGACGCCCGCCGCCGAGCGGATGAAGCCGCCCGCCTCGAACTGGTTGGAGGCGCCGATGCCGCGTCTGAGGAACAGCCAGTTGGCGCCGATCCAGAGCTTGTTCCAGGGTTTTTCGGCGCCATAGAGCGAGACCGGCTGGGTGCAGGCGTGCTGGACGTAGATCTCCATGTGGTCCTGCAGGTTCTCGCCGACGCCTTGGCGATCGGCGACCACCTCGATGCCGAGCGCGCTCAGCGGATCGGCCGGGCCGATGCCGGAGAGCAGCAGGAGCTGGGGCGAATTGATCGCGCCGCCCGAGAGGATCACCTCGCGGGTCGCCCGGGCGTGCCGGATCTGGCCACCGAGCGCGTAGTCGACGCCGCTTGCCCGTCGCCCCTCGAAGCGGATCCGCGTGGTCAGCGCCCGGGTGTGGAGCGTCAGGTTCGGGCGCCTGAGCGCCGGGCGCAGATAGGCCTTGGCGGCGCTCCAGCGCCGGCCCCGGTGCGTGGTCCGGTCCATCGCGCCGAAGCCTTCCTGCTGGCAGCCGTTCATGTCGGCGGTGACCGGATAGCCCGCCTGGCGGCCGGCCTCGACGAACGCCCGATAGAGCGGATTGCGGCCGGCGCCGGTCGCGACGTGGAGCGGCCCGTCACCGCCGCGGTAAGCATCGGCGCCCTTGTCCCGGGTCTCGGCGCGCTTGAAGTAGGGCAGGACGTGGGCGTAGTCCCAGCCGTTCAGTCCCGCCTGCGCCCAGCGGTCGTAGTCGCGGGCGTGGCCGCGGACGTAGGCCATGCCGTTGATCGAGGACGAGCCGCCGAGCACCCGGCCGCGCGGACAGTAGATCCGGCGGCCGTCCAGGAACGGCTCGGGCTCGCTCGCGTAGTGCCAGTTGTAGGTCTTGCCTTTGAGCGGATAGGCGAGGGCTGCCGGCATGTGCAGGCGCCAGTCCCAGGCGTGGTCGACCGGCCCGGCCTCGAGCAGCAGCACGGTGACCGCGGGGTCTTCGGACAGGCGGTTCGCGAGCACGCAGCCCGCCGACCCGGCGCCGACGATCACATAGTCGACCGAGTCGCGCCCTGGCATCGGTGCGGCTCCCGGGGGCGCCGCCGAATCTCAGCTCCGACGCCGGTCGCTACGATCGGGCGTCAATCCTGGTCCGGACCCTGGTCCCGCGCCTTGGCCTCGGGCAGCGGCTCGGCCGCGGCCTGCCAGGTCTCCTCGACCGTGCTGCTGCAGTTCCGCCAGTCCTCGCAGCCCGGCGTCTGGGCGCACCGGCGCAGATCGACCAGCGTCTTGGCCCCCTCGCCCGTCACGCCGAACTCGAGCAGCGACTTGGCGGTATCCAGATTGGCGACACAGGGTGCGCGCACGGCCGGTCTCCCCCCGGAGGATGATCAAGCCGCTGAATTATAGCGCTTCCGGACCCTTCCGATCCAGAGGTTTCTGCCCCCGGCGCCGCCGCCGCCGTCGAGCGGCCTCGATCACTGGAGCGGCGGGCCGCCGGACGTGAGCCGCCTGGCCTGCCCGATCCAATCCTCGCGCTCGATCCGGCCCTTGAAGCGCAGGCGCCGGTTGACCCAGGCGACGTTCTCGGGCGTGAACGCGGCGATCTGGCGGAAATGGAAGATGCCGAGCCGGTGCAGGGTGCGCTCGATGCCGGGGCCGATGCCGTTGATCTGCTGGAGATCGTCGGGCTGGCCCTCGGGCCGGCCGAGCGCCGCGGGCGGCGCCCCCGTGGCCTCGGCGACCGCGGCTTCGGCCGCCGGCCGGCTGTGCGCGGCCTGGGCGGCGCTCGCCTCGAGCTCGGCGATCCGCGCCTCGAGCCGCCCGACCTCCGCCTGATGCCGGGCATTGGCCGCTTGCGCCCGAGCGAGCTCGCTCTCGAGCCGGGTGATCCGCGCCGCCCGCTCCGCCTGGTCGGCGCTGGCCCGCTGCCCGGCGGCCGCACCGGCAGCGCCGGCCGCGGCGAGCTCGGCGCGCAGCCGGTCGCGCTCACCTTCCAGGCGCGCGAGGCGTGCTCGCCAGTCCGCCTCCAGGCTCGCCCCTTCGGCCTGGAGCCGGCTGCCTCGGACCAGCCAGCCGACGGCAAAGCCGAGCGCCGCCGCGATGATCAGAAACACCACGATCTGGAACAGGAGGCCCAAGGTTCGTCTCCCCGCTCTATCCGGCCGGAGCCCGCCGCCAAGCCCGCCCGCGAGCGCTTGCAGCTATCCTAAAAGACGGCGCGGGCGCCGTCAAAAAAGTCGCGCCGGTTCCAGATCGCCGCTCACTCGGCCGCCTTCGGTCGGACCGGGAACAGGAACTCGCGCCCGACCTTGACCCGCGGCTCGCCGTTGTAGGCGATCACATCGGCGGTCGCGTAGGTCTCGCTCCAGAGCTCGGGCAGGAACGAGCCGGTGCCGATGATGTCGATCGGCGCCCGCACGCTCGCCATCAGCTTGCACTTGCGCGGGCTGAAGCCCGAGCTCGCGATGATCCTGACCTTCTCGAAGCCCGCCTGGTCGAGGGTCTCGCGCAGGTGGTAGATCGCGGCCGCGGTGACCCCGGTGCCGACCAGCCAGCGGAGCTCGGTCTCGGTCCGGTAGGTGCGGATCGCATCCGGCCAGTGGCGGTCGAGCACGGCGTAGGAGGCGGCGGTGTCCAGGCCCTCGACGAAGCGCCCGCCGTGGGTGTCGAGGCGGATGCCGAGCCGGCCTTGGGCGGCGAGCTCCGGAAAGGCCCGGCAGACCTCGAGGGTCTCGGTGATCTCGCGGCCGAAATAGTCGACCAGCACGTAGAGCGGGTCGTCGGGGAAGGTCGCGTGGAACATCTCGGCCGCGCGCAGGGTCGAGCCGGCGTAGCCGATCAGGGCATGCGGCATGGTGCCGAGGCCGCGCGGGTTGCCGAAGTAATGGGCGGTGGCGTCGGTCGCGTTGCCGATGAAGCCGCGCGCGTTGGCCTCGCGCTGCGCCTTGGCCGAGCCGACGCTCGCGGCGTAGGCCATCATCTCGGCCATCTCGGCGCCGGCGCAGTGGCGCGCGTCCATGGCCAGGAAACCGACGTAGGGCAGGTCGGTGCACATCAGGAAGGCGTTGAAGGCGGCGACGCAGGGCGGACCGAGCTTTTGCAGGAACACGGTCTCGAGATCGACCAGATGCTGGAGCGAGCCCGTGATGTACAGGAGCGGCTCGCCGGCGCCGACCCAGTCGCCCTCGGCGTAGCAGAGCTCGACCGCGAACTCGGTCCCGCGCGCCGCCGCCATCGCCTGCAGCCAGTCGAGCGCGAGCTTGGGCGTGCAGATCACCGGCCGGCGCATGAACACCGCGTAGGTCGCCTCGCTGTCGCCGAACCGGCGCACCACCTCCTGGGTTTTGAGGAAGTACTTGTCGGTGAAGCTCGCCAGCTCGTCTGCGTCCGGGCTGCATCGCCGGATCTCCCTCGCCTCGCGGACCGCTCCGAATTAGGCACTTCGGCGGCGCCGAGGCAAGCGGGGCGACCTTTGAGACATACCCGACTGCCGCCCGCGGCCGCGGCGCTATCCGGTTGCCCCCTCCCGCAGCAGGGCCAGGAGCGGCGCGTGCGGCAGCGCCGGCACGAAGTGGCCGTCCCGGCCGGTCATGTCGGCATTGGCGATCAGGCTGTTGAGGACCGCCTCGTCGGTCGCCTGCACGACCGCCTCGAACCAGGGATCGAGGTCGCGGTCCGGGATGAAAGCCAGTTCGGCGATGCCGCCCGCGGCCGCCAGGGCCGCCGCGTTGGCGGTCGAGAACGCGAGGAAGATGTCGCCCGAGCTGTGATGGCCGAAGGTCCCCGAGCGGCCGATGCCGAGACCGACGCGGCGCGCCAGGCGCTTGAGCTGGTGCGGCAGCAAGGGCGCATCGGTCGCGACCACGGCGATCACCGAGCCGTCGCCGGGCCGCGCCGGGGCCGGTGCGTCGAGTTGCCGCCCGACCGGCCGGCCGGCGATCACCAGCTCGGGCCGCCGGCCGAAATTGGCCTGGACGAACGCGCCGACCACATAGCTCGCGACCGGCGTGGCCGATCCGGCGCGACGCGGTACCCGAGCCGCCCTTGAAGCCGTAGCAGATCATGCCCGTGCCGCCGCCGACGCTGCCCTCCTCGAGCGGCCCGCCGGCGGCGGCGTCCAGGGCCGCGAACACGTGCCGCTCCTGGACGTGGAAGCCGTTGATGTCGTTCAGCCAGCCGTCGTAGGTCTCGCCCGCGACCGGCAGGCCGAAGCTGTCGTCGAGGCGCCCGGGCAGCCGGGCCACCGCCCACTTGAGGGTGGCATCGCGCGCGAGGCCGCAGGAATGGGTATTCGTGATCGTGATCGGCCAGCTGAGCTGACCGCATTCATCGAGCCAGAGCGTGCCGGTCAGCTCGCCGTTGCCATTGAGGCTGAAGCAGCCGGCGAACGCCGGCACGTGCAGCTGCCCCTGCGGCCGGGGCAGGATCGCGGTCACGCCGGTGCGCACCGGCCCCTGCCCGACCACCAGCGGCCCCTCGCCCTCGATCAGTGTCGCATAGCCGACGCTGACGCCGGCGACGTCGGTGATCGCGTTGTTCGGGCCCGGCTCACCCTCGAACGGCAAACCCAGCCCGCGCGCCCGCAGCCTGCCAGACGGCGTCGCGCGATGCGCCTCAGGCATCGCCGGGCTCACGATCCGTCCGCTACTGCGCCGCGACCCGGAGCGCCTGGCGTTCGTCCTTGAGGGCTTCGGCGATCAGGAAGGCGAGCTCCAGGCTCTGGGAGGCGTTGAGGCGCGGGTCGCAGTGGGTGTGGTAGCGGTCGGCGAGCGCCTCGTCGGTGATCGCCTGGGCGCCGCCGGTGCACTCGGTCACCTCCTGGCCGGTCATCTCGACGTGGACGCCGCCCGCGTGCGTGCCCTCGGCCTTGTGGACCGCGAAGAAGCGCCGGACCTCGGCGAGGATGCGGTCGAACGGCCGGGTCTTGTAGCCGCTGCTCGACTTGATCGTGTTGCCGTGCATCGGATCGCAGGTCCAGACCACGTTGCGGCCCTCGCGCTGGACCGCGCGCACCAGCGCCGGCAGGCGATGCTCGACCTGCTCGTGGCCCATGCGCACGATCACCGTCAGCCGCCCCGGCTCGTTGGCCGGATCGAGGATATCGCAGAGCGTCAGCAGCTCGTCGGGGCTCATGTTCGGCCCGGCCTTGACGCCGATCGGATTGGCGAGGCCGCGGCAGAACTCGACATGGGCGCCGTCCGGCTGGCGGGTGCGCTCGCCGACCCAGACCAGATGGGCCGAGGTGTCGTACCAGAGGCCGGAGGTCGAATCGATCCGGGTCATCGCCTGCTCGAAGCCGAGCAGCAGCGCCTCGTGCGAGGTGTAGAGCGTGGTCCGCCTGATCTCCGGCGCGGTCGCTTCGGTCACCCCGCAGGCCTCCATGAACGCCAGCGCCTCGGTGATCCGGTCGGCCAGGTCGCGGTAGCGCTGGCCCTCGGGCGAGCGGTCGACGAAGCCCAGCATCCAGCTGTGGACCCGGGTCAGCGCCGCGTAGCCGCCGTCGGTGAAGGCGCGCAACAGGTTGAGCGTCGCGGCCGCCTGGGCGTAGGCCTGGATCTGGCGCGCCGGGTCGGGCAGCCGGGTCGCCTCGTCGAACTCGAGCCCGTTGACGATGTCGCCCCGGTAGCTCGGCAGCTCGAGATCGCCCTGGCGCTCCATCGGCGCCGAGCGCGGCTTGGCGAACTGGCCGGCCATGCGCCCGACCTTGACCACCGGCATCGCGGCGCCATAGGTCAGCACGACCGCCATCTGCAGGAACACGCGCAGCGTGTCGCGGATGTTGTCGGGATGGAACTCGGCGAAGGATTCGGCGCAGTCGCCGCCCTGGAGCAGGAACGCCCGGCCGGCGCAGACATCCGCCAGCTGCTTCTTGAGGTTGCGCGCCTCGCCCGCGAACACCAGCGGCGGATAGCGCGACAGCTGCGCCTCGACCTTGGCGAGCGCCCCGGCATCCGGGTAGTCGGGCAGCTGCCGGGCGGGCTTGGCCCTCCAGCTCGACGGCGTCCAGGTCTGCGCCATGACGGCGTCCCCCTTTGTGGTTGGGCGTGGCCTCACGCCGTTGCCTGATACATGGTGACGAACTCTTCGGCCGCACTCGGGTGCAGGCCGACGGTCGCATCGAACTCGGCCTTGGTCGCGCCTGCGGTCAGCGCGATCGCGAGACCCTGGATGATCTCGGCGGCATCGTCGCCGACCATGTGGCAGCCGAGCACGCGATCGCTCGCCCGGTCGACCACCAGTTTCATCATGGTCCGAGCCGGCGCGCCGGTCAAAGTGTGCAACAACGGCCGGAAGCTGGTCTTGAAGATCCTTAAATCGTGGCCCTGCTCGCGCGCCAGCTCCTCGGTCAGGCCGACCGCGGCCGCCTCGGGCAGGCTGAACACGGCGGTCGGGATGGTGTCGTAGCGGACCGTCTGCGGGTTGGCGTTGAACAGGGTCTCGGCGATCGCCCGGCCTTCGGCGATCGCGACCGGGGTCAGATCGAAGCTGCCGGGGTTGAGCCCGCAGCCGGCATGGTCGCTGCAATCGCCGATCGCGTAGATGCCGGCGACGTTGCTCTGATAGCTACGGTCGACCTGGACCGCGCCGCTCTCGTCCATCGCCACGCCCAGCGCCTCGAGGCCGAGGCCGCGGGTGTTGGGCAGCGGATCGCGCCCGGTGGCGTAGAGCACGGCGTCGAACTCGAGCGGGCCCGCCGAGGTCTGCAGGCAGACGCCGTTCGCGGTCCGCCCGATGGCGCTGATCGTGGTCGCCGGCCGAAGCTCGAGCCCGCGTGCCTGGAGCTGCTCCGCGAGCACCTGGCGGACGTCCCGATCGAAGCCGCGCAGCGGCAGATCGCGGCGGAGGATGAGCGTGGTCGCGACGCCGAGATCATGCAGGATGCTCGCGAGCTCGAGGCCGATGTAGCCGGCGCCGATCACCGCGAGACGCCCGGGCTTGGTGCCCAAGCGCTCGAGCACGTCATCGGAGGTGATCGCGTGCTCGATGCCCGGCAGCTCGGGCAGGCTCGGCCGGGCGCCGACCGCGATCAGAATCCGCTCGGCGCGATGGACCTCGCCGTCGACCTCGACCCGATCGGCGCCGGTCACCCGGCCGCGGCCCCGGATCAAGAGGACGCCGGCGTTCTTCAGCATCTCGATGTAGATGCCGTTCAGCCGGTCGATCTCGCGATCGCGCGCCGCGATCAGGGCGGGCCAGTCGAGCGACGGCGTGCCCGGCCGCCAGCCATAGCCCTCGGACGCCGTGAAGTGCTCGGCGAACGCGGCGCCGTAGCGCATCAGCTTCTTCGGGATGCAGCCGCGGATCACGCAGGTGCCACCGACCCGGTTGTCCTCGCAGATCGCGACCCGGGCGCCATGGGCCGCGGCCCGGCGCGCGCAGGCGACGCCGCCCGAGCCACCACCGATCACGAACAGGTCGAAATCCGCCAAGGTCCAGGCTCCGCCGCCGCCAATCGCAGGTCGTGCGCATCCAGGCACGCCGGCCGGACTTAGCCCGCCCGCGGCGAGAGTTCAACCGCCGGGGCGCGGGCTCAGCGGGCGGGCTTCAGCCCGACCTGCTGCAACGCCTGGCGGATCTGGTCGATGCCGGCGTCATAGTCGTGGCCGTTGCAGGCCCGATCGCCCTGCGCGGCCAACGCGGTTGCCGCCGTCTTGGCGGCGCCGTCGGCCTTGGCGGCGCCGTCGGCCTCTTGGTGGCCTTGAGCGAATCGCCGAGCTGCCGGGCCGCCCACGGCCGCGCAAGGGCTGCCGTGCGCCGGCCGCCGCCCTGTCTGGACTTACGGCGAGAGCAGATGCCGGTTTTTCTACCGCTGATCTGACCGGAACGAGATCAGACTTGCTCTCGAGTCTTCGGCACTTGGGTGCCCGACGGGCGCAACGGTTCTTTTACATCGGCACGACTAGCCTGGCCGTACCGGTCCAGGGGCGGCGTCGGGGACGCAGGGCCTCTGCCGGGCTGCCCACCACGGCCGGTCGAGTCGCCCATGACCCTGCCCCGCGCGAGCGCCGTGCTGCTGATCGCCTTCTGCTGGCTCGGCCTGGGCGGCCCCAGGGCCGCCGCCGAGACCCGCGAGCAGGCGATCGGCTGCCTGGCGCTCGCCATGTACTGGGAAGCCAAGGCGGAGGGCGCCGAAGGCATGCGCGCGGTGGCGGCGGTGGTGCTCAATCGGGTCGCGCACCCGGAGTTCCCGAGGACCGTCTGCGGCGTCGTCAAGCAGGGCGGCGAGCGACCGCCCTGCCAGTTCTCCTGGTGGTGCGACGGCAAGAGCGACCAGCCGACCGAGATGCGGGCCTGGAAGCGGGCCCAGCGTCTCGCCCGGGCCCTCCTGAGCGCGCCGCGCCAACAGGCGGGGCCGGATCCGACCCGGGGCGCGCTGTTCTTCCACAGCGCCCGGATCTCGACCCCCTGGGTGATGCCGCGCCAGCGTACGGTCCAGATCGGCCACCATATCTTCTATCGCTGAGGGGGAGCCGGGTGCAGGCTGGTCCCCAGGGTCGGGCGCGGAATAAGCTCGGGCCGCGCGCGTCGAAGTCTCAGAGACGACCCTTGGGGAGCTTTGGACCATGATGCCATCCGCCCTCGTCCCGCCCACCCGGCCCGCCGACCCCGGCCGGGCGCCGGCCTGATCGGACGCGCGCGCGGCGCTCGGGCGATGCCGGGGTCGGGCCCGGACCCGCGCTTTGGCGCGCGCGTGATCGCGCACATCCCGCGCCTGCGCCGCTATGCCACGGCCTGGCTGCACAACGCCGCCGACGCCGACGACCTGGTCCAGGACTGCGTCGAGCGGGCGCTCCGCCAGCAGGCCAGCCTGCAGCATCCCGAGCGCCTGGGCGGCTGGTTGTTCGCGATCCTGCACAACCTCCATCTCAGCAACCTGCGCCGCGCCCGGCGCCGGGGCACCACGATCGGGCTCGACAGCCTGGCCGACGATCTGGCGCTCAGCGCGCCGCCCGAGGACCGCAACCAGATCCGGGATTTCGCCCGCGCCATGGCGTCCCTGTCCGACGATCATCGCCAGATCCTGCTGCTGGTCAGCCTCGAGGGCCTGACCTATCGCGAGATCGCGGCGCTGCTCGAAGTGCCGATCGGCACCGTGATGTCGCGTCTCGCGCGCGCCCGCGAACGCCTGCGGATCGCGCTCGAAGGCGGCGACGATCAGATGCTGCGGAGAGTCCGGTGACCGGCGCCGGCGACTGGATCGACGAGGCCGAGCTCCACGCCCATCTCGACGGCGAGCTCGAGGCCGAGCGCTGCGCCGCGGTCGAGGCCTTCCTCGCCGCCCATCCCGAGGAGGCCGCGCGCGCCCGCAGCTACCGGCGTCATGCCACCCTGATCGCCCGGGTCTACGGCCCGCTCCTCGACCGACCGGTGCCGGCGCCGATCGCGGTCGCGACCGCCCCCCCAGGGCCGCGCCACCGGGCCGGCTGGCGCCAGCTCGCGGCCGTGGCGGCCGCGGCGGTGCTCCTGGTCGCCGGCGGCGCCGGCTCGGGCTGGTGGCTGCACGACCGGCTGCGGCCGATCAGCGCGCAGGAGCAGGGCTTCGTCGCCGACGCCATGAGCGCGCACCTGGTCTACGCGGTCGAGGTCCGCCACCCGGTCGAGGTCGGCGCCGGCGACGAGGCCCATCTGGTGACCTGGCTGTCGCACCGGCTCGGCCGGTCGTTGACCGCCCCCGACCTCGGCGCCCAGGGCTTCGAGCTGATCGGCGGCCGGCTGCTGCCGGCGAGCACCGGGCCGGCCGCCCAGTTCATGTACCAGGATGCCAGCGGCCGGCGCCTGACGCTCTATTGCCGCGCCAGCACCGAGGCCGGCGAGACCGCCTTCCGGATCGTCCATCAGGGCAAGCTCACCGCCCTCTACTGGCGCGAGACGGGCATCGCCTGGGCGCTGCTCGGCGAGCTGCCGCGCGACGAGCTGCTCCGGCTCGGCCATCTGACCTACCAGGCGCTCAACTCCTGATCGCGCCGGGCGGGCGCTGGAAATCGGCCGGTCGCAACCCCATGAGTCGGGACAGGCGCTTCGGAGAGGACCGCCATGTCGCCCATGCGCACCGCCCTGGTTGCCGGCTGGGCCCTGCTCCTGCCGGTCTCAGCCAGCCTGGCCGAGGACATCCAGATGCAGGAACGGATCATCGAGCACCAGCTCGACACCGCCGAGAGCCGCGTGCTCCGGCGCTCCGAGCGGCCGCTCGCCAAGGAGGAGCTGCCGGGCAACCTCGGCGAGCAGCGTCTGCGTAGTCCCGAGCGGTCGCTCGAACAGCAGCAGCTGCAGCGCGACCTCGGCGCCAGCGAGCAGAGCCTGCGCACCTTCAAGACCGTCCACCCGAACGCGGCCGCGACCCCGCTGCTCGAGCGCCAGCTCGACCGGCTGAACCGGCCGGCCCGGATTCGCCAGCCCGGGCCCCCTAGCCTGTTGGATCGTCGCTGACGGGCGCGGCCTCGCCGGCCACGTCGAGCACCAGATTGCCGATCACGCCCCGCTCCATCGCCTCGTGGGCCGCGGCAGTCTCCGCGAGCGGCAGGCGCTTGGCGATGTAGTGGCGCAGCTCGCCCGCCTCGAGCCAGCGCGTGAGGTCGCCGATCGCCTGCTGCTTGGCCGCCTCGGGCATCATGAACACCAACACGAAGCGAACGCAGGCGCTCTTGTAGGCGAGCCCGTAGAACGGCACCTTCGGCTCCGGTGCCGCGTCCGAGGCGTAGCTCGCGATCACCCCGTTCGGCTTCAGGATCTCGAGGCTTTGGGGCAGATTGCCGCCGAACTCGACCTCGACGATCCGGTCGACGCCGCCGCCCTCCGGCAGACCGGCGATCCGCTGCACCACGTTCTCGGCCCTGTAGTTGAACACGTAGTCGGCGCCGGCGTCGGCCGCGATCTCGGACTTCTGATCGCTGCTGACGGTGGTCAGGACGCGCGCCCCGCCGAGCTTGGCGAACTGGATCGCATACGACCCGACCGCGCCAGCACCACCGGTCACCAGCACGGTCTGGTCCGTGACCGGACCGTCCGCGAACACCGCCCGGTGCGCGGTCAGCGCCGGGATGCCGAGGCAGGCGCCCTCGACGAAGCTGGTCCGATCGGGCAGGCGCACGGCGCGCTCGGCCGGCACGGTCACGAACTCGGCGGCGGTGCCCCGGGCGCGCTGCCATTGCGCCTCAAAGACCCAGACCCGCTCGCCGACCCGGCCGGGCTCGACCCCATCGCCGACCGCCTCGATCACGCCCGCGCCATCGAAGCCCGGGACCACCAGCGGCTCCTGGATCACCTGGCCGCGCGCGCCGCGCCGCCGTTTGACGTCGATCGGGTTGATGCCGGCGGTCACCAGGCGGACCAGGACCTCCCCCGGCCCGGGCGAGGGCATCTCCAGCTCGCCGTACTGCAGGACCTCGGCCGCCTCACCATTGCGCTCATACCATACCGCGTGCATCGCTGCCTCCGGCTCGAACCGGCAGATGTGCCACACCCACCGAGATCCACCGTATAAGGCGTATCGCCTCCGATCACCAAGATGAGACGGATGAGATGATCAGCAAGCGCCGCGCCCTGGCGCGCGCCGCTCGCCTGATGCCGGTCGACTCGCGTCACTCATACGGGGAGAACCGCGTTCAGCCAGGAGGCCAGGGCATGGCCGACGCTCAAGGCCTCGTTGATCGATCCCGACAGCACCAGGGCGATCACGATCGCTGTACCGGCGACGGAGGCAAACACATCTTCCATGGTCCGTTCTCGCGGCAAGGGTTGAGCAATGATGGTGGCGGCCGATCTCCCCGCCGCTCACCCGGTCACGCCAATGGCGAAGGCTCACAGTATTGAGCAAATTCTTATCGACAGGTTAAAGAGAAAATAATTGCTGATATTCAAGAGAATTCCAAATAAGATTTACTAGTACCGCTCTGACTTATTCTAACGTGTTTCCCTGAGTGACTGAGCGCGCTGGCGACGGGTGCCGCCGCAGGCCGTCGCCCTCGTCCGGCGGCGATCGGCATGAGATCGGTTGTCACCGATCTGGCTTCCGTGGATAACCGTGCCAAAGCATGGCGATCAGACCGTCTTCGGACGGTGGCAAATCGGGAGGTGCAACGGTGGCAGCGATCAGGATCACGGCATTTGCGGCCGCGCTCGGCGCCGCATCGATCGTCGTCGGGCTCGGGGTCGCAAAGGCGGCCGAGGTCGAGCTCCGTCTGTCGCACTGGGTCCCGGCCCAGCATCCCCTCCAGCCGACCGGGCTCGAACCCTGGGCCAAGTCGATCGCCGACGCTTCCGGCGGGCGGATCCACATCACCATCTTCCCGGCCCAACAGCTCGGCGCCGCGCCCGATCACTACGACATGGCGCGCGACGGTATCGCCGACATCACCTTCGTCAACCCGGGCTACCAGGCCGGCCGGTTCCCGATCATCGCCCACGGCGAGATCCCGTTCCAGATCACCAACGCCAAGGGCGGCTCCAAGGCGATCGACGCCTGGTACCGGCCCTACGCCGAACAGGAGATGGGCGACGTCAAGTTCTGCATGGCGTTTCTCCACTCGCCCGGCACCTTCCACTCCAAGGAAAAACTGACCCGGCCGGAGGACGTGCGGGGCAAGAACATCCGCCCGGCGCAGGCGACCATTGCCCGCTTCGTCAACCTCCTGGGCGGGGCGAGCGTCCAGGTGCCGGCGCCGGAAGCCCGCGAGGCGCTGGCCAAAGGGGCGGCGGATGCGATCACCTTCCCCTGGAACTCGCTCTACATCTTCGGCATCGACGGCATCACCAAGCACCACCTGGACATGCCGCTCTACGTCACGACCTTCGTGCTGGTGATGAACAAGGCGCGCTACGAGGGCCTCGAGCGACGCCGATCGCAAGGTGATCGACGACCACTGCACCAGCGACTGGGCCGAGAAGATGGCGAGCGGCTGGGCCGACTGGGAGGACGCGGGCCGGACCAAGATGCTGGCCGACCCCGCGCACATCGTCTACGAGCCGACGCCCGCGGACGTGCAGGCCTGGCGCGACGCCGCCGCCCCGCTGCTCGACGCCTGGAAGGCGGACGTCGCCGCGCGCGGCTATGATGCCGAAGCGATCCACGCAGGCGTTCGTCAAGACCATGAAAGCCAACGGCGCCTACTACGGCGAGTAGCCCGGCGCCGCGCGCATGCGGATCGCGGAGCGGCTCGACCGGCTCGCGTCCATCGTCGAGACGATCGCCGGCCTGTTCCTGGCCGCGATCACGCTTTTGGTGTTCGTCTCGGCGCTCGGCCGCTACGTGTTCGCCGCCCCGATCCCGGACGCCTTCGACGTCTCGCGGCTGCTGCTCGGGGTCGTGATCCTCTGGGGCTTCGCGAGCGTCGGCTATCGGGGCGCCCACATCAAGGTCGACCTGGTCGCCGAGCTCCTTTCGGCGCGCGCCCGCCGCGGGCTCGACCTGCTGGGCGCCCTGGTCCTGCTGCTGTTCACGGTCCTGCTCGCCTGGAAGCTCGGGGACCGGCTCGAGAGCGCGTTTGCCAGCCACGAGGCGACCATGGACCTGCGCCTGCCGGTCTGGCCCTGGCTGGGGATGATCTGGCTCGGCGTGGTCGCCTCGGTGGTCACGATCGCGGCCCGCATCCTGCTCATGCTGCGGTCGCGCCCGGGCGCCGAGGCGGGCCGCGGATGACCTCGCCCGACCTGATCGCGATCGGCGGCTTCATCCTCTTGTTCGCGATGATGCTGCTGCGGGTGCCGATCGGGATCGCGATGGCCCTGGTCGGGGTTGGAGGTTTTGCCGCGATCGCGGGCTGGGGCCCTGCGCTCAACCTGCTCGCGATCTCGCCCGTGCGCACGGTCACCGACTACAATCTCGGCCTGATCCCGATGTTCGTCCTGATGGGCGTGCTCGCGACCGCATCCGGCATGTCGAAGGAGCTGTTCCGGGCCGGCCACGCCTGGCTCGGCCGCTTCCGGGGCGGGCTCGCGCTCGCCACCATCGGCGCCTGCGGCGGCTTCGCCGCGATCTGCGGCTCCTCGGTCGCGACCGCGGCGACCATGAGCAACATCGCGTTCCCCGAGATGCGCCGCTTCGGCTACCGCGACGACATCGCGACCGGGGTGATCGCCGCCGGCGGCACGCTCGGCATCCTGATCCCGCCCTCGGTGGTGCTCGCGGTCTACGCCTTCATCACCGAGCAGGACGTCGGCCGCCTGTTCATCGCCGGCATCCTGCCGGGTCTTCTGGCGCTTGCCCTCTACATGCTGATGGTCCGGATCGCCTACGGTCGTACTTTGCCCGCGGGCGTGCCGACCG
The DNA here is from genome assembly GCA_963730195.1 of uncultured Alphaproteobacteria bacterium. Taxonomy (GTDB): domain Bacteria; phylum Pseudomonadota; class Alphaproteobacteria; order Geminicoccales; family Geminicoccaceae; genus DATAOG01. The sequence goes on along the minus strand of CAVSRN010000074.1, from coordinate 788 downwards.
GCTGGCCGGAGCGGATCGGCTCGCTGCGCGGCATCTGGGCGGTGATGCTGCTGTTCGTCCTGATCATCGGCGGCATCTACCTTGGGATCGTGACCCCGACCGAGGCCGCGGCCGCGGGCGCGGTGCTGACCGGCCTGATCGGCCTCGCCCGCCGCCGCCTCGACGCCCGCGCGCTGATCGCCTGTCTGGTCGAGGCGCTGCGCACCTCGGTTGCGATCTTCACGATCCTGATCGGGGCGCTGCTGTTCGGCTATTTCCTCGCGATCACCCAGACGCCGCAGAAGATCACGAGTTTCCTGGTCGCCCTCGAGCTCGGTCGCTACGGCACGCTCGCGCTCATTCTGGCGTTCTTTCTGCTGATGGGCTGCGTGCTCGACGCCATGGCGATGATCATCCTTTTGGTGCCGATCGTGTTCCCGGTGATCCAGACCCTCGGCTTCGATCCGATCTGGTTCGGCGTGATCGTGGTCATGACGGTCGAGCTCGGCCTGATCACGCCGCCGGTCGGCATGAACGTGTTCGTGATCAACTCGATCATCCCGGACGTCAGCCTGGGCGCGATCTTCCGCGGCGTGATGCCGTTCATCCTGATCGATCTTCTCCGCCTCGCGCTCCTGGTCGCCTTCCCCCGGCTGGTCCTGTTCCTCCCCCAGACGATGGGCTAGGAGGAGACACCTTTTCTGTCGATCAACGAAGTTACTGCGGACGGCTCGTGGGGGCCTGTATTCGGGTAGATTGACCGCGGTCAAGGCGCGATGGATCCACGCTGGTTAACCATCCTATGGGGC